>CAVYVQ010000014.1:0-76446 GCA_963771895.1 uncultured Acidobacteriaceae bacterium
TACTTCTGGGGAATTCATTTACTCCGCTGATCCGTTCACGCTACTTACCCTGACTTCTCGGCAGACAGCGATCCCCGCGCCAGTCGAGGAGCCCCACCGATACAGGCCGCGAAGCCAGATACGCCAGCAACTGCCGTGCCGCGTCTTGCTCCGCCGTCTTCTTCGTAGAACCTTGCGCCCGTCCCACGAACTCCGCCCGGCCTTCGCCGTTCTTAGCGTTCAGACGGACTTCGACCGTAAACGTCTTCCTGTGTTCCGGTCCCGCTTCCTGCACCAGCACATACGATGGCTGTGCCAATCCCAGTCCTTGTAAGGTTTCCTGCAAGGCCGATTTGAAATCGGTCATGGGCAGCGTGCCGCCTTCGCGCTCCATCCGCTCCAGTTCCGGCGCCAGGATCTCCCGCAGAATGAACTCGCGGACCGGTTCCATCCCGCCGTCCAGGTAGATCGCCGCCAGAACTGCCTCCAGCGCGTCCACCAGCAGCGCCGTCTTGCTCCGGCCGCCGCTTCTCCTCAGCCCCGGCCCAGCCGGAAATAGTGGCCCAACTCCAGTCGTTGCGCCACCCGGATCAGGTGCCGCTCGCTCACCACATGAGCGCGCAATTTTGAAAGTTCCCCCTCGCGAAACTGCGGAAACCGGTGGAACAATTCCTCGCTGGTCACCAGAGCCAGAATCGCATCTCCCAGAAACTCCAGCTGCTCGTTGTCGTTGACCTTATACTTACTCTCCCCGGCCTGCTGCGCCTCTTGCTCTCGCGCCTGCGAGCTGTGAGTGCGGGCCTGCTCGATCACCGCCCGGCGATGAAAGTGGTAGCCTAACGCCGTTTCCAGCGCGGTGATTCCCCGTTCTTTCATGATTGCACTGCCGCGCGGGGGGGGGGGGAAAATGCCCCGCATTCTTTGCGGCGCAATACTCGCACGTTTGGCTCGCTCCCTTGTTCAATTTTCGGGGGCGTTGCTGCCGGTCAACTGCGTCAGACGATCCTTCTCTTTGCGCGCAGCGTCCCCAGCGTTCGTGCCTTCCTTGGTCAAATCGACCGCCTGGTTGGCGTACTTCAACGCCTCTGGATATTTGTTCTGCATATCGAGCGCCACCGAAAGCCGGAAGATCGCTACGGGATCAGGTTGCTGCGGGTAGGCGTCAATCGACTTCTTCAGATTTCCTTCCGCATCCGCCCAGGCTTTGTTGTTGAAATCCAGCGTCCCTAAAATCGTGTAAGCATCCGACCGCAGAAATCCCTTAAACGCATTCAATTGCTCCGGAGGATAACCCGAACTCGGAACGTCCGTATCCACCGTTACCAGCGCCCGCTGCGCATCTTTTCTAGCTTCCGCCAGGCGATCAGCCCTGTCGAGGTCCGTATCCCGCGTGCGCTCTGCCAGCACTTGGGCCACACCCAGCAGCGCCTCCGGATCGTCCGGATCGTAGATCAGGACCTTTTGCGCCATCTCCATCATCTTGTCGCCGTTGTTAGCCTGTAGGTACAGGTGCATCACGATTTGTAAACTACGGGCCGCAACTCGCTGTCCGGAAACTTCGCCGCGAAGTCGTTCGCCGCTTTCTCCTGCGCCGCGGGATCGGTCAACGCTACCGCCGCCTTATACGCGGCGAACTCTTCTTGCGTCTTGGCCTGCGGCGGACGTTTCCCCGCGGCGCTGCCGCCTGTCCCGCCGGCGCATTCTGCGCCGCAGGCTTGTCGTTGCTCTGCCCAAAAGCGTTCTGCGCGAATCCCCACACCGATATTCCCAGCATCGCGATAATGATCGCCGCTCGCTTCATGCTTTCTCCTTAAGGATGTATCTCGATCCCGACCGCTCCACCCTGTGGTCCTCTGCGCCCTCTGCGTTAAAGCCTTTGCTTCGGGTCGCGACGCGATCCTAGCATCTATCTACTGCGGTTTGGCCGGAGGCTCATAAGCCTGCTCTAGCCCTCGCTCCGCCGCCGCCTTGATCTCCGGCAATTTTCCGCCCGTGTCCAGCGCGGCACGGTACTCCTGCAACGCGGCCTCGCGCTCCTCTTTCATATCCAGAATCCTGCCCAGATACACATGCGACCAGCCCAGCACCGTAGGATCTTTCGAGGCTTCAATCGCCTTCCGGAAACTATCCTGCGCCCCGTCGCGATTCTTGTTGGCCACAGCCACTTCCGCCAGAATGAACAGCGCCCGGCCCTGATCCCCGATCTTCTTGTCTAACGCCTGCTGCGCCAGTTCTTGCGCGCCCTTGGGATCGCCCGCCGCCAGCCGTTTCTCCGCCGTAACCAGCATCCGCCGCTCCTCCGGACGCGATAACCGCACCAACTCCGGCGCCGTCGCGCTGGCAAACTGAACCTCCGCCGCTGCTTTCTCCTCTTTCTTTATATCCACATTTTCGAGAAAGTCGCCGTAGACTCCCCGAATGCCCGCCGGATCTTTTTCAAATGCGACCACCTCGTCGTAAAATGTCCGTGTCAGAATGTAGCCCTGCTTCACCGCGTCATCCACCGCCTGCGTCCGCATCGCTTCTTCCGCTTTGCTGCCCGTGGTGCGGATCTCGACCGCCCGCACCAGGCATTCGGTCACCAGCAGCGAGATGTCGGTCTTGAAGCTCTCTTCCAGCGGAGCGCGCTTCACCGATTGCAACAGCGGCTCCAGCCGCTTGATGGCGCTGTAATGCTTGTCCGCCAGCGGATCGAACTCGTAGTGCAGAAACGTGTGCCGGATCTGGTCCATCTTCAGAGCCGACTTCGGCGCGTCTCCCGACGTCATGTTCGGAGCGGGAAACACGACCACGTAGTAATCCACACCGTAATTCCGCGCATCGGTTTCATTCGGCGAACCCATGAAGTCCAGATAGATCGTGAACCGCCGTCCCAGGTATTGCGACGAAGGCTGCTTCAGGTAGATCTCGGTGTCGAACACCATCTTCGCCAGCGGCTCGTGATACCGCCGCATCGCGGCCGAATAATCATTGCGATGCCGCTCCCAGATCGAATGCAACTTCGCTTTGTCGTAAAAGTGCTCCAGCAGGGTTCCGAAACCCGTAATCAACACCGCATCCGGAGGCAGATCGTCCTCTTTCACCCGCGGCGCAAAATGCGGCGGGCCATCCATATACAGCGCCAGCGAGATGTATTGCGACAGGTTGCGATTCGGATCCTTCGACGCCACATGATTCTGCGTAAAGTCGCACAGCGCGGTCCGCGCCGCCTCGGCTTCTTCCGAATCCCGCAGGTTCCTCTGCACCTCGGCCCGCACATTGCTTCGCGTAGCGTCCGAGATAGTCAAGTCCTGGTCGTAGCCACAGGCATTCAACGCCGTAAGCACGGCAAAAATCGTCTCGCTCAGTCCAGCGTGATCATTGACTGATTCTGCGGAACCTGTTTCGGCGGAGGCGGGCTCGGCGGCACCTTTTTTGGCGGAACCACGCTCTTGGGCAAAGAGGCTGGAGGAGGCTGGGGCTTCGAAGACGAATCGTTCTCGGAAGGCGCCTGGCTCTCCGGAGACGGCTCCTGTCCAGCATTCCGCGGAGCCGGATTCTGCGGCACCGGATTCTGCGGAACCGGATCCTGCCCCACACAAAGCGGCGCCAGCAGCCCCAACAGGGCCGCAAACAACGAACCTAGCAATCGTCGCCTCAGGAAACCCTCCAAAGGATTGGCACGAAAGCGGAAACCACCCTCAAGTGTAAGGAATGCGGAGCAGAGGGTCAAACAGACTTCGGGGTGATCATTACATCCCCCCGAAGTTGACCCACCCGCCTGCGGGCGGGTGGGCGCGGATCGGCCATCTCAGAAGGAAAAGCGCCCCGCAAGCTGAATAATACGGGGATCGTAGGTTGAGGTAATTTGCCCGAATAGCGAACTATTCGGGTTGTTGCCTCCGGCACCGCCGGCAAAGGTTCCATTGGCATTGTTGATGATGCCTGGATTGGTGAAATTCGCGTGGTTCAAGAGGTTGAAAAACTCTGCCCGAAACTCGAATTTCACGCGCTCCGTAATGGCGGTTGTTTTCGAAAACGCCAGGTCAAAGTTTACGTAACCCGGCCCGCGGAAGAAATTGCGCGGCAAGGTTCCATAGGTTGCGAGCGCCGGATTTGCCTGCACTTGGGAATCTGCCGGAAGAATTCCCGGCCCCGGTGTGCAAGGGAACGGATCGTTGCCATCGCCGCACTGCGCGTTGCTGAGGCTATTCGGATTGAAATAGTAGTTTCCGCTACTGCCGTTAAATGTCTGGCTGGTGCGTGGGTTCAACGTATTCAGCGGCCCGACGACGTTGGCGTGGACATTGCCCGGGTCCCCCGCGCCGGATGGACCTTCCGCGTTGTAAGTGAAGCGCTCGCCTAGGTTCGCGAACACATCGAAGGGCAAGCCAGTGCGCCAGGTCACGATCGGGAAAAGACTCCAGCCCTTCGTAAGACGCTTTGGCCCGGAGTTCCACATATGGTCGAAGGGCAGGTCCCAGCCCCCGCTGAAGGTGATGCGATCGCGAACGTCCTGATCGCTCGAGGCGCGGAACAGATCTGGCTGATAAGACGGCACGTTGCTGTTTCTTTGCCGGAATCCGGAGGCATTATCGATACTGTGAGCGTACGTGTAAGCCAGCGTAAAGTAAGTGCGTCCCAGGTAGCGAGAATCGACGAGCTGCCGGTTCAGGCTGGCCTGCAGACTGTTATAATTTGCATTGCTGACATTCTTGAATTCCGGTACGGAGCCAAAGCTGCACACTGCCGATCCCGACACCCCGGACGAACTAAATCCCGAAGCATCCTGACACGAACTGTCTCCGGCGCCAAGATTGAAAACGCGGTCCGTGGTGCCGAGCACGAAGGGGTTGACGTCGATCAAAGAAGTCAATCCATGCGAGACGTTGCCCACATAGCTCACTTCAAGGGCGGTACTCCGAGCCAGCTCTTGCTGCACGCTCAGGTTGTACTGATAGTTAATGGGCGTTTTCAAATGCGGGTCGACGAAGTACACGCTGCCCCCGCTATTGATGGGTAGGAATCCGGCCAGATTAAAATCAAGATTCGATGGTGGCGGGCGCGAGGGAAAGGGGTCAGGGACACCTGCGGAACCGAACGGATCCGTGTAATAGGGCGAGGGACCAACCTGACTAAACGTGGGAAAGTTCATACCCACACTGGAAAAGAAAGGCGGCTGGCCGTTGAACTGCAAATTGTCTTCGCCTTTGAGGATATCGTAAAACATTCCGAATCCACCGCGGATGCTGGTCTTGCCGTCGCCGCGAGGGTCCCACGCGAAACCCACGCGCGGCGCCCAGTTGGTCCGGTCGGGAAAATTCACTCCCGCGGGCGCGCCTCTATCTCCGGGAAATACCATTCCGGTCGGAGCTCCGGTAAAGCGTGTGGACTGCAGGCCGGGAATGATCGAGAAGGAGCGGCCTTCGGTGTCTAATTTCGGAGAGTTGTACTCGTAACGGACTCCTAAATCGAGTGTCAAGCGCTTGCTCACGCGCCATTCATCCTGCAAGAAACTATAGTAGGACTTGGTGCGGATGTTTGACGGGGCGTGAGGATACTGGAAGTACTGCGAGGGCACGCCGAGGATGAAGTCTGCCAGGGAGTTATCGGTGCCGGCGCCGAAGGCGAAGAAATCGAATTCGCCGTTGACGTAGTAATCGTAAACGGTATTGTCACGGTATGCAGAAACCCCGCCGCCCATTTTCCAATTGTGCCGTCCGTGGACATAAGTGAGCGTTTCCGCGAACCCAAACGTGGTATCGACCAGGTCGGTGGGGCCGTTCTCGCTGAATCCGACCTGAAAGCCATTGTCGAACCACAAGTTCGGCGGGCCTTGCGGGTCGTCCTGGACGATTCCGATGTTGAGCTGAGAGGCGGTAGGGAGCTTCACCGCTGGCTTGTCTTGCAAGAAGTTGCTCCTCTGCAAGAAAAGCCGGAACTCGTTCAGCAGATTCGGCGAGAAGGTGTGGGTGTAGGCCGCGCTCGTGTAATAGTTATTGTTCTGCGTAATGTTGGGTGTGCCCGGCACGGTGGCGAACTGGAACGGATTCAGTTGTGGATTGCGGAACCCGCCGAGCGTGACGCTCAGCTTGTCTTTGTCGTTGAACAGGAAATCAAGCTTCGTGGTTATTTCGTTTCGGTTGTCCGTGTGCGCGCCCTGGAAATCCGCCACGCCATTGGGATTGGTCGGAATCAGACCTAGAGCCACGTACTTTTCGGAAATGGGATCCAGTTTCGTTTTGTCGATAATTGCCTGCGCGGCCAGAGTCGCATCCGACTGAAAATACGTATTGGCAGTCGCACCGCAGGACGTGCCATCGGGAATGTGGTTCCCGTTGCTGTCCACCGCGTTTTCATTCAGGCCACTGAGGAAACAGGCCACACCCGGATCGGGGCCGTTGGGGTCAAAGCCATTTGAACCGGCAGAGTGCGAGAAGTCACCGCTCAGTTGCGCCGGAGTGAACACAGTTCCCAACCCCGTGGTCTCCTGCTGGGAAAGCCTTTGTCCCTGGTACCCGACGAAAAAGAAGAAGCGGTCTTTGCCATTCACGAGCTTGGGCACTGAGATTGGGCCCCCAAAAGTCGCTCCGTACTGATTGCGTTTCAGTACATTGAGCGGAAGCCCGGTAGCAATATTGAAATAGTCGTTGGCATTAAACGCATCGTTGCGCAAGAATTCAAAAGCGCTCCCGTGCCATTGATTCGTTCCGGATTTGGTGACGACGCTGATGATCCCGCCGCCATTTCGGCCGTATTCCGCTGAATAGTTGCTTTCGAGAATGTGAAATTCCGCAACCGTGTCCGGATTGGGGTTGTAAACCACGCTGTTGTCGAGCAGGTTGTTGTTCAGTCCGCCATCCAACAGAAACGTAACCGAATCGGTACAGCAGCCGGCGATGCTGTAATTGCCTGCCGCAGTCGAATCGCCGTTGGTTTCCGTAACCCCAGGCTGCAGCAGCGCCAGGTCCAGAACGTTTCTGCCATTCAGCGGTGCGCGCTGAATGGTCTCTCCGATGACGCTTTGGCCAATCGTGTCGCTGACGGTGTCCACCTGAGTCACGCCTTCTGTAACTTCGACTACTTGCGCGGCAGTTCCGACCTGAAGCACCACATCCAACCGCGCATTCTGATTGATCTCCAGCGTAATCCCCTTCCGCACATACTTGCTGAATCCTGCCTGCTCGATCTCCACCTCGTACGTACCTATCGGTATCAGGGTGAACAGAAACTCTCCGTCCTTATTGGAGTTGGCCGTTCGAGCAATGTTGGTATTGGAATTCTTGAGTGTGACCTTCGCGCCCGGGATCACGGCGCCGCTTGAGTCCTTGATCGTTCCGGTCAGCAATGCGGTTGCTTGTTGAGCCTCGACTTCCACTCCAGCAAGCACCAAGAGGCAGAGAACCACGGCGGCGATTCTGGAAACACAACTCGCAAGCTCCCGAGCGGACATCTGGATTCTCCTTTGAGACGAGCCCCCGAGTGTTCAGAACACGTGCGGACGATACCCTGAGGACCTGATGGGGCGTTATTGTGCAACTACTGGGCCACCGAGTTCAAGCTGAATCTTCAATATGTTCTGTGGTCATGAAAAGTTTGAATACACCTTTTCACATGTTGCATTCCAGATTTGGAGAAACCCGGGAACGGAGAAACCCTGGGACAGGCCGGACGTTCCCTAGTTCACTAGCGGGCTGGCCGTGTAAAGGGAGAATCCAAGGGCGTAATATTCCTCGCTCGAAATAATTGCCACAGCCCTCATGTGACATCTAACGGTGTGCACGCCACCAAACCTACGCAATCATCGTCGAGGCCGTGACCGGTAAACCCGCATCGTCGCTTTTTGCGGAGAATTTCGCGCTAAGTCGGTGATTCCAGAGATTGAGGGGGAGGGGGAATACCCTGGAAAAAGAGGGCGATGCTCATGCCAGGGACACGAATCCAAAAGATGACGACTTCACTGAGACTTCGCGAGGTCGTTCTTCAGCAAGTTGACTTCTACGCGCGTGCCTTTCACGCCCGCGGCTGCAGCAGCGTTGCCCATCCCAATGACGTAGATGCGGTAGGCCGGGATCTCGTAATTTAACACCAGGTAACGCACCACCGAGTCCGCCATCTTCCGCGAGTTGGCGATCGCGGCCCGGCCCTGTCCCGAAGAAAACCCCTGCACTTCGACGATGTATCCGCGCTGATTCTTCAACTGTGCAGCCATCTGATCTAGCGCGTCTTTGGCCTCTTTGCTCAAGACAGTCTGGCCCGGACGGAAACGAATTTCCGTCTGTGCTCCGGACTTGTACTGATCGAGATTGCCGACCATGGTCTCATCCGTGGCGATGCGGGTGTTGAGACTGGTCACCGTCTGATGCGCCATCTGAGCCTTGTTGGCGGCGTCTGACGCATGCTCATCGGCCAGGCTGGCTTTCGCGGAAGCCAGCTGAATGCCCTGCTGGGCGCGGGCGTCCACGTCCCTGATCATTTTTGTGTTAGCCGCGGTGATCTCATCGAGTTCGTTGACCCGGTCCCGGATGGGCTGCACATGCCGCCGCACGTACTCCTTGGTGGCAAATGGGTGCATCAGGAGCGATCCCAGGCTGGGCTCTTCGCCGTCCCAGAAGTCCGTATTGGAGGCAGGCTGACTGGAGGCAGCCTGTGACCCTCCCCGGCCAGTGGCTGCCGGCGCGGCGCCTGAGTTCGAGCTTTGCTGGGCGATCGCCGTAAGCGCAAATCCTGCGGACAAAAGCAGAGTCATGAATATGCGAGTCTTCATATTTTCTTCCTCTCCAAGTAACCGGAAAACGCTCCAAAGGCTTAAAACCTTTAGTATGGCCACGCCATTGTAGCGCCGAAACGGCCGTCCAGAACAAGAAATTCAGTCGTGAGTCGTTGCTGGAATCCTATAGGTGGAACGGGCAGCAGCCCGGAAACCGGAGGCCCGAAGCCGAAACCCTACCCCCGCACGCTAATCCTCGAGAACGACAACACCGCCCGCGACGAGATCGGCCGTCCCATCGACATCGCTGGACGGAACGTGGTAAAGATCAGCATCCTTTTCACCTGCGGCAGCAGTTCCTGAGATTCCCCGGGATCGGAAAGAATCTTGTAATCCTGCACCCGCCCGTTCCTGTCGACGTAGGCTTCAATCACCAGCGAATCTGTGTTCATCGAACTGAGAGTCGTCCCAAAGACACTCTGCCGCAATTCAGGTCCCGTATTCAACACGAGGGGCACATCCTGATTGTTGGCCTGAACCTCTCCCGGCATCGCCAGGATCGCCGTGACTAAACCAAAAATCAGCAAAGCACAGGCCAAGCCCGCCGTCGCCGGCACCATAAACACATTCAGGGCGTTCTCCACCCGCATGCGCAAGCCTTCAAAGCGCGGACGCCGCGAATCCGCCGCTTCCCGCGAAATAGCCAGGCGCAGCCTGAGTCCAAGGTCTGCCGGCTCTTTCACACGCCCCACGCTCATCAACAGTTGCTGCGTCCGCCGCAGCGTCTTGTACTCCCGCATGCACGCCGTACAACCATCCAGATGCCGCTGCAAGCCCTGCATCTCGGTTCCCGTGACTGCCCCGTCGAGATAGGGAGACAACAATCGCATCGCATCCGTACACTTCATCGTAGCCTTTGTAGAAACGGAGTTCATGCCTGGATACCTCATGGCATCACCTCAACCCTTCTACCCCCTCCAGCAACCCGTGATCGCAGACTTGCCGATTCCTCTTCTTCGGGCGCGGTCAGACCCAGCTCCATGCTCACCTCGCGGACATAAGGCGCCAGCCGTTGTTTCAATACCTGCCTCCCGCGCGTCAGTCTGGACTTCACCGTTCCCAGCGAGATCTGCAGCACTTCGGCGATCTCTTCATACGACATTTCTTCCAGGTCCCGCAGAATCAGCGTCGTCCGGTAGGGCTCGGGCAGTTGCCGCAGTTCCGCATCCACTCGCTGCTGCACTTCCCGGTGAGCCACGTTGTCGAACGGCGATTCCGCGCGATCCGTCAGCGCGTTCTGCATCGCTTCATCTCCGCCGCCAAACCCATCCGACTCCGCTGGCTCAATCGAAGTCTCCTGCGCTTTGTGCCGGAACCACCACCGCTTCCGGTTCGCCGCCTCATGCAACGCAATCCGGTAAATCCAGGTCTTCAGGCTCGACTCGCCATGGAAACTCTTCATCCCGCGGAAAACTTTCAGGAACACATCCTGCGTAACATCGGCGGCATCGGCAGGATCGCTCACCATCCGATAGACCAACCCGTAAATCGGCCGCTGAAATTCTCCAATCAGCCAGGCGTAGGCCGCTTCCGAGCCAGCCTTCAGGTCGGCGACAATTGCCGCTTCCTCTGCCCGTACTCCGATCGCGCTTGCCAGATCTGCCAAGGTTCTCACTCCCGCCAACTGCGAGCCCTTTAATTATAGGATCTTCCGCCTAATCCCGAACCGAAAAATCGCCCGCCCCGCCGTCCGTTGGCCGATCGACACCTTAGTATTGCATAGACTCCGACTAGGCAGTGCAAGTTCCCGTCTGTAAGTCATTTATTTACAATAAATAAGAAGGGTGTGCCGCGCCAGGAGCCCCCGTGAATCACGGCAGGTACTGGCGAAGGAGGCGGTCGCCCTGCGGTCGAATCCTCAAACTGTTCATTCGGGCTATAATTGCGCGACTCGGGATGGCTCTCACTTCTGGCACGAAACTCGGCCCTTACGAAATCCAGTCTCTGCTCGGTGCAGGCGGCATGGGAGAAGTTTACCGCTCGCGTGATACCCGCCTTGATCGCACTGTGGCCATTAAAGTTCTTGCTTCTCACCTTTCTTCATCTCCTGAACTGAAGCAGCGCATGGAGCGCGAAGGCAGAGCCATTTCTTCGCTGAACCATCCCCACATCTGCCAGCTCTACGACATCGGGTCGCAAAACGGAACCGATTACCTGGTGATGGAGTTTCTGGAAGGTGAAACTCTGGCGGAGAGATTGCGCAAAGGCGCGATGCCACTGAACGAAATCTTCAAAGTTGGGATTGCCGTGGCCGAAGCGCTGGCAGTCGCGCACCGCAACGGCATCGTGCACCGCGACTTGAAGCCGGGGAACATCATGCTCACCCAGGGTGGCGCAAAGTTGATGGACTTTGGTCTGGCGAAACCGCTGGGCTTGCACGCCGCAACCTCAGGGTCAGGAACAGTGCCTCCTTCGTTTACGGCTGCACCCACGTTGAGCGGGCCGAGCCCTTTGACTCCACTCACTACTGCAGGCAGCATCGTCGGCACCATTCAGTACATGTCGCCGGAGCAGATCGAGGGAAAAGAAGCGGACGCCCGCAGCGACATCTTCGCGTTCGGGGCTGTGCTTTATGAGATGGCGGCGGGAAAGCGGCCGTTTTCGGGCAAGAGTCAAATCTCGCTCGCATCGTCCATTCTGGAGAGTGATCCGGCGCCGATCAGCGCAGCCAAGCCACAAACACCGCCGGCCTTCGAACATGTCGTGACGACCTGCCTGCAGAAGAATCCTGATGAGCGATTTCAGTCGGCCCAAGACATCAAACTCGAACTGCAATGGATTGCGGCGGACCGGCCAGCGCCCGCCGTTGCTGTAGTGCCGACATCTTCCTCGAATAAGCGCGAGCGTCTTGGTTGGGCAGGGGCCGTAGTGGCCGCGATTCTCCTGGGTGCGACCGCCGGAATCTTCCTCTATCATTCCGCTCAATCGGCACGCGCCACCCGCACGGTCATCAATCCTCCGGAGAAAGCCACGCTCACCCTGACCGGAGACGGCGCCGGTCCGCCGGTGTTGTCTCCTGATGGCGCGTTGGTGGCGTTTGCCGCCGCCAATGTGGAGGGCAAGATCACGCTTTGGGTGCGGCCGATGAACTCGACGGAAGCGCACCAGTTGTCAGGCACCGACAGCGCGATTTTTCCTTTCTGGTCGCCGGACAGCCGCTCCCTGGGATTCTTCGCCGAAGGAAAACTGAAGACGATCGACATCGACGGCGGCTCGACCCAGACCGTCGCCGACGCGCCCTTCGGCCGAGGCGGCGCCTGGGGGCCCGGCGGCGTGATCGTGTTCTCTCCCCAGACCCAGACCGGCCTTAGCCGGGTCAGTGCCAATGGCGGAACACCCGTTCCCGCTACTCACGTCGACAGTAGCCTGCACACCTCGCATCGCTGGCCGTTTTTTCTTCCTGACGGCAAGCATTTCATCTATTTGGCCATCCACCACGATCCTGGAAAAGCGGCGAACAATACTCTGTATTACGCCTCCCTCGATGGCCGCGAGAACAAGGCGCTGTTTCATTCGCAATCGAATGCGGTGTATGGCAGCGGTTATCTGCTGTTTGCGCATGGCGACCAGTTGATGGCGCAAGCCTTCGATCCCGCCAAAGGTACGTTGGGCGGAGAATCGCAGGTCGTGGCAAAAGGAGTGGTCAACGATGCCAGCACTTGGCACATGGACGCCTCGGCCGTGGGCGACTTACTACTATTCGCCAGCGGTGGAACCGGCGACTGGCAACTGTTGTGGATGGACCGCGGCAGCAAGCAGATCAGCACCGCAGCCGACAAGCTGACGAACCTGCAAATCGCAAGGATTTCTCCGCAAGGCGACCGCATCGCCTTGCAGATCGACACTGGCGTGAACGACATCTGGGTGCTCGATGTGGCCCGCGGCATCAAAACCCGGCTTACGTTTGGTCCGGTTTCGAATACGGGCCCCGTTTGGTCGCCCGATGGCAAGTGGATCGTTTACACCGCCGATCGCAACGGCCATTCTAACCTTTGCCGCAAGCCCTCCGACGGCGGCGGCGCAGAGGAAATCCTGCTCACCGATGACCAAATCACTCTCGCCACCGATTTGTCGCGCGATGGCAAGTACCTCTTCTATTCACGTGGACCTGTGGGCAGCCAGGAAGTCTGGGCTTTGCCTCTCGAAGGCGATCGCAAACCGTCCCTGGTGGTGCCGCACGCCGCGAACACTTTTAGCGATGCGGGCCAGCTCTCCCCGGACGGCCGCTGGTTGGCATATACATCGAATGAATCCGGTACGCCGGAAGTATATGTGGTGCCATTCCACGGCGGGCAAGGCAAGTGGCAGGTTTCGGCCAGCGGGGGCATTCACCCCAAGTGGAGCCACGATGGCAAAGAACTCTACTACATGGACACGAGCTACAGCCTCTACGCTCTGCCGGTGAAAGATACGGGCGGCGCTTTGCAATTTGGCGCGGCGCAGCAACTCGTGAGCAACTGGTCCGCCCCACAAGTGTTTTACGATGTGACTCCCGACGGCAAGAAGATCCTGCTTGACCGTATTTCGCAACAGGTCAGCCAGTCGGTTACTGTGGTGACGAATTTTGCGGCGGAGTTGAAGAAGCAAGCGAAATAAGAGTGGGCTAATAGCGAGAGGCCAGTCCAAATCGTTTACCTTGCTTTATGCCGTCGCCGTTCGTGCGGCATCGGAAAGCTTCTTGAGAATCTCCTCCACCGCCGATAATAATTTCTCCGGTCCCTTGTCCAACTCGAGAGCGGATTTTTCCAGGAATCCGAAGGCTCCATCTTGCTGCAGCCGGGCGGCATTTTTTTGTGACATGCCCGTGATGACTACCACTGGAATCGCCTTGGTTGAAGCGTCTTCTTTCAGCGCCTTCAGCACATCGGGACCGCTCATTTTCGGCAACAACATATCCAGCAGAATCAGATCCGGCAATTTTTCGCGCGCCACGCGCAAGGCTTCTTCGCCGTTGACCGCGCTGCTCATCTCATAGCCCGCGCGCGCCAGCGCGCGCTCCGTCGCCAACCTCAGAAACTTGCTGTCCTCTACCAGCAGTATCTTCGTCATTTGCGCGGTAATCATAACTCATCCGTTCCGGGATACCGGTCCCATCTATCTATCGGCAAAGTTAGGATTCGGAACAGCTCGGGAAAACAAGCGCCTCTGCAGCATAAGAATCTTCTGAGAAAAAGCGGCCTTTTGTAGCGTGCGTAGATTCAGGATTGGGGGTTAATAGCGTTTCAGAAAAATCGAGGAAACTTTTGGGATGCCCTGCGTCACTTCAGATTGCTCAAGACCTTCTGCACTGCCGCCAGCAGGGAACTGGGACCAGTCCCCAGCATGAGGTCAGACTTCTCGAAGAACCCGGCAGGTCCATCCTTCTCCAGCGCCTTCGCGTTCTTCGGTGACAGGCTGGTCATCGCCATCACCGCAATCCCTGCCGTCGCCGGATCCTGTTTCAAAGCCTTCAGCACTTCCGGCCCGCTGATCTTCGGCAGCATCATATCGAGCAGTACTAACGCGGGTAAATGCTCGCGCGCCAGCCGCAAAGCTTCTTCCCCATCTCCGGCACAAACCACCTCGTACCCAGCTTTGCTCAGAGCGCGCTCCGTCGATACCCGAAGGAACTTGCTGTCCTCCACTAACAGCACCTTCGCCACAGAAGAGTCCTTCCCACTGCCCGCCACATCCCAGTATGCTCCACATCACCAGGTCATGTCGTGGCCGAATGTGCCGGGGGAGCTTGGTCGCCACCCCGAGCAGCGTTTGCGTCGCGACGGAGCATTCCCCGCCCTGCCTCAGACAGCGTCAGCCACGCGCAAGCAGTGCCGCCACTGACGCGGTAAACGCCGCCCGAGCCTCCTCCGCATCTTTGGGCAATATGGTTTTTGCGATCAGCAGCATCGCTGCCCCGTGCAGCAGCATCCACAACGCAGTCAGCAGGCGCTCGTGATCGTGAAGGGATCCGCCCAGCTTTTCCGCCAGCATTAGCCTCATGTCTTGCGCCGGCTGGTTCGCAGAATTGACCCCGGCGCGGCTCGAACGGGGCGAATAATGAAGTTCGTAGTTATGGCGATAAAAAAGTTCGTACTCGCGGGGATGGCTAAATGGATTGCGCGGGCCTTCCCCCGTTGCGGTTCCCGGGGCGGCGTGAGCTGCCCCGGAAGCTTGAAATCAGGATGCGGCATGCGCATGCCGCATGCTAGCGGCTTTTGCAGCTCGATAATCGCGAGCTTACGCTCGCCTGTTGCCAAACTGGACGCACCTCGCTCTGCGTCGCTGTACCGCTCCTCTTGGCGGCTGCTATAGTCTAAGTTCTGCAACGCGCAGTGGGATTCTTGTTTCAGCGAAACCATGGGGGCTCATAAAATGAAACTCTCAAGAACCTTGAGAGTGGTCTGTCTTTTCTTATTTGTAATTTTCTTTTCGCTTCCAGGCTGGTCGGACGCGCCACCGACCGTAACCATCTTCGTAGACGCCACTTCCGCTCCCCGCAAAATCTTCCACGCCAAACTGAAGATTCCCGCCAGCGCGGGCGACCTCACGCTCTACTACCCGAAGTGGATCCCCGGCGAGCACGCTCCCGACGGTCCGGTTGTCGACTTAGCCGGCCTGAAGTTCAGCGCCAACGGCAAGACATTAAAGTGGCGGCGCGATCTGCTCGACGGCTTCACCCTCCACGTCGACGTTCCAACCGGCGAGACCGAAGTAAACGCCGAACTCGATTTCCTTTCTCCTGCCACCTTCGAAGGCGGCTTCTCCGCCGGTTCCTCCGCGACCGACAAGATGGCAGTCATCAGTTGGAATCAGGTTCTGCTCTATCCCAAGGGCTGGAAGACCGACGATCTCACCTACGTCGCCACTCTGGAACTTCCGGGCAACTGGAAATTTGGAACGCCCTTGCCCATCTCATCCACTAACGTCGATCAACTCAGCGGCGAGACGCAGATCACATTCCAGCCTGCCTCCCTGACCATGCTGGTCGATTCGCCTGTAATTACCGGCGAATTTCTCAAGGTCGTCAAACTGGCCGACGATCCTCTC
Organism: uncultured Acidobacteriaceae bacterium; assembly: GCA_963771895.1. Classification (GTDB taxonomy): domain Bacteria; phylum Acidobacteriota; class Terriglobia; order Terriglobales; family Acidobacteriaceae; genus Sulfotelmatobacter. Next base: position 15,755 of record CAVYVQ010000014.1, read on the forward strand.
ACCGAGATGGACATAGCCGCCGACAGCGCCGCTGCTCTCGCGCCGCCACAGGAGGTCTGGGACCACTACAGGAATCTGGTCGAACAGGCCAACAAACTTTTCGGCGCGCATCACTATCGCGATTACCACTTTCTGTTCAGCTTGAGCGATCACGTGGCCCACTTCGGACTGGAACACCACGAATCCGACGACAGCCGCGTCAGCGAGCGTGCGTTGGTCGATGACGGCGATCGCAAAGCGGCAGCCGGTCTGCTTCCTCACGAGTATGTGCATTCGTGGAACGGAAAATACCGCCGTCCGGCGGGTCTTGCGACTCCGGATTACCAAACGCCCATGCAGGATGACCTGCTCTGGGTTTACGAAGGCCTGACCCAGTATCTGGGCGAGGTGCTGACCGCGCGCAGCAACTTGCTGACGCCAGAGCAGGTGCGGGACAATCTCGCCCTAACCGCCGCCGCTCTCGACCATACTCCAGGACGCGCGTGGCGCAACCTGCAGGACACGGCCGATGCAGCTCCGCAGCTTTATTTTTCTCCGCATGCCTGGGAGTCCTGGCGCCGCGGAACCGACTTCTACGATGAAGACCTTCTGAATTGGTTGTGGGCAGACGTCATCATCCGCCAGCAGAGCAAGGGTAAGAGAACACTGGACGATTTTTGCAAGCTCTTCCACGGCGCTCCCAGCACAGGTCCCATGGTGAAGACCTACACGTTTGAGGATGTCGTCAACACTCTGAACCAGGTTGCGCCCTACGATTGGCGCAGCTTCTGGACCGAGCGCCTCACCAATCACGGCCCCGGCGCCCCGCTGGGCGGGATCGAGGGCAGCGGATGGAAACTCGTGTACAACGAAACGCCATCCGAAATGGACCGGGGCGGCGAGAGCAGCGCGCGTTTCATCAACGCGGCCTATTCGATCGGGATCGAACTCCGCGAAGACGGCACAATTTCCGATACCATCGAAGGCATGCCCGCAGCCCTGGCTGGAATCGGTCCGGGCATGAAGCTGGTCGCGGTGAACGGCCGCCAATATTCGCCGGAAGTCTTGCGCGACGCCATCAAGGCCGGTAAGAACACCGCCGACCCTCTTCAACTGCTGGTGGAGAACACCGAATACTACAAAACCTACAAACTCGATTATCACGGCGGCGAGCGCTATGCCCACCTGGTGCGCGATGAATCCAAGCCGGACTTGCTGTCTGAGATCTACAAACCAAAGTAAAGTTTGGGGCATAGGATCGATGAGGTTCGTATCGGGGCAGGTCTTCAGGCCTGTCCGTAAGTGAAGCCTTACCAGCGTCGTCTTTAGGCACTGGGTTTCCAGATTCCGGGCTGTTGAGCTGAAATCATCGCCCGGGCGCAGTCACTTCATCTTGCGAGGAGATGTCGATCATGAGCTTCGCCCGGCGTGTGGTGTTTTCCACCAGCGCTCTGTGTCTTCTGGCGTTCGAGATCCATCCGCCGAACTCTATTCAGGCTCAAGCTCAGACTTCCATCCTCGGCTTCACTCCCTCATCCGCGGCTCACCAGGCTGAGGTCGAAAATAAATTCAAGGCCATTCCCTCCCCCGACGAAGAACGCCGCCAGCATCACCTCTTCACCGCCGAGCCGCACGTGGCCGGCTCCGCGCGCAACAACGAACTGGCCCGCTACATCGCGGACCAGTGGCGCACCGAGGGTCTCGAGGACGTTGTCATCCGGCGCTATGACGTTTACGGCAGCAATCCCAAGTCCACCTCGCTGGAAATGGTTGCGCCCATTCATTACCGCGCCATCCTGCGCGAGCTGCCCGTGCCCGGCGATCCCGGCTTGAAGAACAAAAGCATCAGCTCGGCGTGGAGCGGTATGTCGGCCTCCGGCGAAGTTATCGCCCCGCTCGTCTACGCGCACAGCGGTAATCCCGAAGACTACGACCTGCTCCGCAAACAAGGCATCGACGTCAAAGGCAAAGTCGCGCTGGTACGCTACTCGAATCCGTACAGCTACCGCGGATTCAAAGCGCTCACCGCCGAGCGCGAAGGCGCCGCAGCGATTCTCATCTACAGCGATCCCGCCGAGGACGGTTACAAAAAAGGCAAGGTCCTCCCCAACGGCCCATGGGGCCCCGAGTATCACATTCAGCGCGGCGCAATCACCTACGACTTCCTGGTGCCGGGCGACCCGCTCACTCCCGGTTGGGCCTCCGTGCCCGGCGCAAAGCGCATTCCTGTTGAGGAAGCAGTTTCGATCCCGAAGATCATGGCGCTGCCGCTCTCCTGGCACGACGCCAAGCCGCTGCTCGCCAACATGGACGGGCCGCTCGCGCCAGCGGATTGGCAGGGCGGCCTGCCCATCAAGTATCACCTCGGCGGCAACCGTGTGCGAGTGCACGTGAAAATTCAGATGGACAATTCCACCCAGCCCTACTACGTGGTCGAAGGCCGCATTCGCGGCGCGCAGTTACCCGACGAATGGATCGTGCTCGGCAATCACCGCGATGCCTGGGTCTTCGGCGGCGTCGATCCCAGCAGCGGCACCGCATCGATGATGGAGTTAACGCGCGCCCTGGGAAAGTTGGCGAAACAAGGAATGCGTCCGCGACGCACGATTGTCGTCTGCAGTTGGGATGGAGAGGAAGTCGGCTTGACCGGCTCCACCGAGTGGGGAGAGCAGTTCGCCGACGAACTCCGTCGCAAAGCGGTAGCCTACATCAACGTCGATGAGGCCACGTCGGGCCCGAACTTCCACGGCCAAGCTGTGGCGTCGCTCGCGCCCATGCTGGTCGAAACCTCTCAATCGCTGAAAGATCCTTCCGGCAAGACTTTGTACGAAGCGTGGAAGCAATCAGCGGCGCCCGAACGCCGCGAAGCCAAGCAATCCGAAGAAGTCACCGACACAAATCTCGCCGACACCCGCATCGGCAGCGGCTCCGACCACACCGTGTTCCTCAACTTTGTGGGCATGCCCGTTCTCGGACTCGGCTTCGAAGGCCCGTACGGCGTCTACCACTCCGCATATGACGACTTTTTCTGGATGAACCACTTCGGCGATCCCGGCTATCGCTATCACACGCTGATGTCGCAGTTGTGGGGAGTGCTGGCCCTGCGCCTGGCCAACGCAGACTTGCTGCCTTTCGATTTCGCCAGCTACGCCGGCAACATTCGCCAATTCGTAAATGAATTATCGAAAGGCAAAGACCTGAGTCAACTGGATTTGAAACCTGTGCTCGATGCCGTCGACGACTTCGAAGCCGCAGGCAAGCGCCTCGATGACTCCGCAACCCGCGGGCTAGCCGCCGGCACAATCGATCCCAAACTAGCGGCGACCATCAATCATGGCGCCATGCAGGTAGAACGCAACTGGCTCAACCCTGACGGCATCCCCGGCAGGCCATGGTTCAAACACATTCTCTACGGCGCACGCTACACCTACGCCCACCTCGAGTTACCGGGCTTAACCGAAGCGGTCGAGAAACAGGATTGGACCACAGCCAAACAGCAAGCCGAAATTCTGCGCCAGGCGCTAATCAACAACACGAAATTAGTCAACGACCTCAACGCCAGCCTGATTGGCGACAAGGCTGAGGCCGAAAAATAATTTGCTCCTGCGATGTCTAACTTTGTTATCCACAGACCATCAGCCACCACCCAAGCGGAGCCTATCTCTCTGCGATGTCGTGCCAATGGGGCATCACAGCGCAACTGAGATGACCCAGGACGAACTAGAACACGGCTCTGAGAACAGCCTTGAGCGTCGGATTCATCAGGCATGATTAATTGAGAGAAGATCGGTGTCCAAGCGAAAATCGTCGCTCCAGCCTATTACAACTCCTATGGGTCGAACTCGAATACTTCCTGCTCCACCGGACTACTCCACACCGGAGCGAACGACTGCCGATGCAGCGGCGTTGGACCGTACTGCTGCAAGGCGGCCAGATGCTGCGGCGTGCTGTAGCCCTTGTGCGAAGCCAGGCCGTATTCGGGGAAGACTACGTCCCACTCGCACATCATGCGGTCGCGCTCAACCTTGGCCAGAATCGAAGCCGCCGCAATCGAAGCGGAGAGCGCGTCGCCATGGATGATCGCATCCTGCGGCAGTTCGCAATCCAGGCAAACCGCATCCACAAGAATGTGGTCCGCCGCAGGCTGCAGGTGCAACACCGCATCGCGCATGGCCAGCCGCGACGCCTGGTAGATATTGATCTGGTCAATTCGCCCCGCATCCACCGCCGCCACCGCCCACGCCACGGCATGTTCACGAATGCGCGGCGCAAGCAGCTCGCGGCGCTCCGGCAAGAGCAGCTTGGAATCGCGCAAGCCTCGTATGCGGTAGCCGCGGTCGAGAATCACCGCCGCCGCCACCACCGGACCGAATAAAGATCCGCGCCCCACCTCGTCCACCCCGGCCACCATCGCCGCCCCTGACGCCCACGCATTTTTTTCATAACGCAGAGTGCAACGCAGCTTCTTCAGCAGGCGCAGTTTCGCCGCCGACGGAGACAGCACGAACTCGGACGCAACCTTCGCAGTGCTCGACATCGAAACCTGGAATGAAGTGTTGCCCACCATCTTCACTTGCAACCACAGATTCCTGCAAGTGAGAAATGCCGCCCGTCGAAGAGAAACTACCTCCTCTGGCTTTCGCCTCAAGGTAACGTCGCTTAGTAACCATTACTTCGATTACGAACGTACATTGTCCGTTCGGACATGTACTGCTATGTTGACGACATCCCCGGTTTGAAGAGCAGTTCGCGAGGAGCAGTTGTGATCGAGAAAGCAATCCAGCCGCGGCAAGAAGCCGCGCCCATCGAGAAACTGATCCACCTGGCGCTGCCGGTTCGTCTCGTCCACATGCGGAACGGCGAACGCGGCGGCATGGAACTGGCTTGCACCTACGACATTCATCCCCGCGGGGCGCGGCTGCGCAGCTCACGCGACGTGAAGGTAGGAGATTTGATCACAATCGAACGCGGACGCAGCAAGTCAGTCTGCCGTATAGTCTGGACCGCTGATCCGGATTCCGCGCTGCGCGGGCAGTTTACGGTGGAATGCGTTGAGGGCAGCAAGATTCCCTGGGAAGAGGAACTGCGGCAAATGAAGGAGCAATATCTCCCGGTCCTCCCATCCGCGCCAAACCGAACGCGAACGATGACTGCGTTCCACAGAGGTGAGCGGAACCGGCGGCGCGGCCCGCGCTTCCACGTGGAGGGGGAAGCTGATCTGGCAGAAATCGGCGGCCGCTCTCATGTGGAAGGCCGGCTGGAACAGATTTCCAGATATGGCTGCCTGATCAGCGCCGGCGATCTGCTCACGCCCGGCACCAGCTTAAGGCTGGTCCTGAATATTTGCGGTGTCAACGTCGCGCTGCGTGGACACGTGAGATACATGGCTGGGAATCGCGCCATGGGGGTGGAGTTTCAAGAGATCCGGCAGGGCGACCGCCCTTTGCTCGATTACGCGTTGAACCGGTTGAAAAAACCGCGTCCCGAGGACTTCGCTGACCTCGAAGTCATCACCGAGCACTTGAGCGCGGTCGCCGGGTAGAGATTGCCTGAAGTAATGTTCAGCTGGGTCGTTCGACGTCGCGAAGGCGGGCCGCTTTGCCCTTGAGGCCGCGCAGATAATATAGCTTGGCGCGGCGAACCTTGGACGAGCGCAGCAAATCGACTTTGTCGATCACTTTGGAGTGGACGGGGAAAATGCGCTCCACGCCCTGGCCAAAGCTGATCTTGCGCACGGTGAAACTGGCCTGCGGTCCGTTGTCGCGCTTGATAACGACGCCTTCAAACGCCTGTAGGCGCTCCTTGTCGCCTTCTTTGATCTTCACGTGAACGCGGACGGTGTCGCCCGGGTGGAACGCGGGAATGTCGGTGCGCTGCGTTTTCGCCAGCAATTTTTCGATGATTAAGTTCGACATGATGGTTAATCCTTCTGAATTCTGAAATCCTGATCTCTTCGTCGTGAAACTCATCAGTGGTGAAACTCAACCGCGATTGTTCTTGATCCCGGCCAGAAACGTGTTGTCTTTCTCACTCAGCGTCGCACCCTCCAGCAAATCGGGTCGGTTGCGCAACGTCTTCTCCAACGCTCGCTGGCGCCGCCACTTGCGGATCTCTTCATGGTTGCCAGACATCAACGCTTCCGGCACCGCCATCCCGCGGAACTCGGCTGGCCGCGTGTAGTGCGGATAATCCAGCAATCCGTTCGACCCGCAGGTCGAATCCCCACCGCCCGAGGCTTTCACCTTCGCATCCACCGTAAACGACTCTTGCTGGGTCGACGCTTCGTTTCCCACCGCGCCGGGAAGCAACCGCATCACCGCTTCCACGATTACAGCCGCAGCCATTTCCCCGCCACTCAAAACATAGTCGCCGATGGAGAGTTCCCGCTCGGCGAGAAAGTCTGCTACACGCTCATCCACGCCCTCGTACCGTCCGCAGACCAAAACCACACGGTCGAGGAAAGCTAACTCCGCCGCGACTTTCTGCGTAAACCGTTGCCCCTGCGCCGAGAGCAGGACTACCGATTGCTTCACTCGTCCGGCAAGACGATCCTCCCGCGACGCGACGCCCATCGACCCCAAACATTCAAACAGCGGTTCCGGCTTCAGCACCATGCCTTCGCCGCCGCCAAAAGGGCGATCATCCACGGTGCGGTGACGATCGTGAGTAAACTCCCGCAGATCGTGGACTTGAATTTCCGCCAGTCCCATTTCCTGGGCCCGGCGTGTGATGCCATATTCCAACGGCCCGCGAAAGAAGTCCGGAAAGATGGTGATAATGTCGGCCTTCATCGCAGAACCAAAACCTTTAACACAGAGAGCACAGGGCTACACAGAGGGTTATCCTGTGATCCCCTGCGTCCTCTGTGGTCAATGCTTTTTTCTCGCTCCCTGCAGTTGCTCGCGCTTCTCATCAGCAGTGAGCGGTGCGTTCACTTCCAGCAGGCCTTCGGGCAACTTCATCCTCACCTGCTTCCGCTCCACATCCACGCTTTCGAGATACGCCTCAGCGAAAGGCACCTCGAACAGCTTGCAAGCAGCATCACGCACAATGAACAACGGCGCCTCGCCTGCTCCGAACTGGACATCTTCGATCCGCCCGATGTCGTGTTCCCGGTCCAGCACCGCGCAGCCTACGAGGTCGCTGACATAATTCCAACCCGCCTGCAGTTTTGAACGCTGGCTGCGCGGCACCTGCAGTTCGCATCCGACCAGTGTTTCGGCCTCGGAAATCGAATCCACTCCCGCGAACTTCAGCACCAGCAGCCCTTTGTGCGGCCAGAGTTCTTCTACCTCCAGTTCGCGTCGGACTGCACTCAGCTCCCGCGGCAGTGCCAGCAACTTCATCCCTACGCTGAATCGATCGGGGATGTCGCTGTAAACCTCGCCCGCAACTTCGCCGAGGCGGCCCTGCGTTTTCACCACGCGGGCCAGCGTAATGAACTCAGCACTTGTTTCAGGATCGCGAATGGTCCGGTTCCCTGCCCCGTCACGCAGCGCCTAAAAGCGACCTGACTGTCGGCGCTTACGCACGCCTGAAGGCATGCCCTGATACGAAACACGTCACAATACGAAAGACATCGCAAGCTGTTCAACAAACAGCCGCTCGAAATGCCTCCTACCCTCAACTGCTAGTCAATGACTTCCAGCGTGTAGCGCTTCCTCGCCCGCACTCCCGCGGCGCTCAGAAGCGTGCGCAAGGCGCGGACGTTGCGTCCCTGGCGGCCGATAACCTTGCCCACGTCACCCTCGGCGACTTCCAATTCGATTACGCCGCCGTCAAGATGATCCACGAAAACCTGATCGGGAGCATCGACGATCCACTTCGCAATCTGCTCGATGAGAGCGCGCACATCTCCTGTGGATTCGGTCATGGTGTTCGCTTATGCAGCGGGAACCGCAGGGGCGACCGGGGGCTTGGAGTAGAGCTTGCCCACCCGTTCGGACATTTGCGCGCCCTTCGACACCCAATAGTCCACGCGATCACGCTTGAAGTCCACGCTGGCGGGGTTGGTGCGAGGGTTGTACGTTCCCACTACTTCCACCGGCCGGCCATTGCGCGCGCGCGCCTTTTCAATCACCACAATGCGGTAATGCGGTTGCTTGCGCGCACCCATGCGCGACAGTCGAATCATCAACACAGATGTATATCCTTGTTCCGGAAGAGTCCGGCGAGGTCAAGACAAACATTTATTATGCCGGAGGTTAGCGGGAATGGCAAGGGAGAGGAACGAGGATAGGCCGAGTCCCAACTGTGCGCTTGAGATAATTACGTTACGCGCCGACCGAACCAACGGTAGATAGGGTGCCCCGTTCCTTCACACTTCGGGCACTTTCCCGAGCCAGAGCAATTCCTGCAGTTGGGTTCAGCCTGATTAAGATGGATGTTAACACCACTAGCAAAACATTCCTGACACTTGCCGCTGCCGTGACAGTCGCTACATCGTTCAGAAACCGGCATATCAGATAGTTTTCAGGATAGCATTTCCTTCAAAGTATCGACGGTGAGAAACAAAACCCCGGGCCATATTCAGCCCGGGGCATGAACCCGTCAAGTTGCATAAAGATTATCGGCAACTGCGCGCCTGAAGTCGAGATTACTTTGATCCCTGCCTCGCATCTTTCCCAGCCCTGCTAAACTCAAATGTTTTGGAGGCGACACTTTGCAGGCAGTCTACATTCTCTCCGGAGTACGCACGCCGATTGGGAAGTTTGGGGGATCGCTGGCCTCGCTGTCGGCGGCGGACATAGGCGTGGTGGCTGCCAAGGCTGCGATGGAACGCGCCGGAGTCCGGCCCGAGCAAGTGGAAGAAACTATCTTCGGCAACGCGCGGCAGGCTGGTGGCGGACCGAATCCTGCGCGGCAGATTTCCATCCGCAGTGGCGTGCCCCAGGAAGTTCCGGCATTCACGGTAAACAAAGCCTGCGCTTCCGGGCTTAAGGCGATCGCGCTGGCTTACCAGTCGATTCTGCTTGGCGATGCGGGCTGCATTCTGGCGGGCGGCACGGAATCCATGTCGCGGGTTCCTTACTATCTCGAAGCGCGCTGGGGATACCGGCTGGGCAATCAGGAACTGGTCGACGGCATGTATCGCGACGGATTTTTTTGCCCGATGGCCAAGATGGTGATGGGCGAAACCGCCGAAGTGCTGGCCGAGCATTACAAGATTTCTCGCGAGGAGCAGGATGAGTATGCACTGATGTCGCAAACGCGCGCGGGCCGGGCGATTGCAGCCGGCCGGTTTGACGCCGAGCTTGCTCCGGTCACCGTTGAAGGGAAGAAAGGCGCGACCATCTTTAGCCGTGACGAACATCCTTTCCCGGACGCGAGCATGGAAAAGCTGGGCAAGCTGGCTGCGGTGTTTTCGAAAACCGGGACGATCACGGCGGGCAATTCTTCTGGAATCACCGACGGCGCTGCCGCAGTGGTTGTGGCTAGTGAACACTTCGCAAAGAAAAACAATCTGAAGCCGCTGGCGAGAATTTCGGCTGTGGCCTCGGTTGGAGTCGATCCGCGCACGATGGGGATTGGCCCGGTCCCAGCGTTGCGCAAGCTGGAAGAGAAGCAAAACCTCAAGCTGCACGATTTCGGCTTGATCGAACTGAATGAAGCTTTCGCCGCGCAGGTGCTCGCCTGCGACCGAGAATTAAATTTCAACCGCGACCGGCTCAACGTGAACGGCGGCGCGATTGCGATCGGGCATCCGATCGGCTGCACCGGCACACGCATTACGGTCACGTTGTTGCACGAGATGCTGAAGCGCAACACACGGCGCGGCGTGGCTACTCTCTGTGTCAGCGGAGGATTGGGGATGGCGTTGGCTCTGGAGAACGTGACGTGACGGCTAACTCACATTCGCCCTGTTAGTAATTGAAGCTTTGCGGCAAACGCAGCTTCTGCTATGCTTTTCGCGCCCTTCGCTAAGGTTGGCGTCGCGGCGGAATCTCCCGCCGAACTAAGGAGGCTACCGTGATTCGATGGATGGTGCGTTGTGGTTGCTTCGTCGTAGTGGTCATGATCGCACAGGGTGCGCTGGCACAAGAGTTTTCCGCGGACGTGGTGAATAACAAACCAGGCAGTCGTGGGCAACTGAGCAAGGTCTACGCGGCTAAGGACAAAGTGCGATTCGAAGTAACGAGTGAAAATGCGGCAATGGGCCCGAGTGCTGTCATCTTTGATGAGGCTCGACACACCCACACCCTAGTAATGGCGGACCGGCACATGTATATGGACGTGCCTACGCCGACGGTCAAATACATAATCACAAATTACTGGCGCGTGCAGGACGTAAATGATGCCTGCCCGGCATGGAAGAGAATGTCAGAAGAAGCTGGGACTGACAAAAACTGGGGTAGCTGCACAATGATAGGCAGCGACACTCTGAACGGACGCAATACCGTTAAGTACGAGGGCGTCTCCAAAAAGGGCGAGAAGATGCATGTATGGGTGGACACGAAACTGCATGTTGTTGTGAAGACCGATGAAGGGGGATTCGAGCTGCGCAATATTCAGGAAGGGTCGCAGCCGGCAAGCCTGTTCGAGGTCCCGGCGGGCTACACCAAGTTCGATATGGGCGGCGCAATGAGGCAGCAGCACTGAATTTGCGCGCGGCGAGCACGGCACGGCATGAACTCCTGCAAGGCGCGGTATACTTTTCTTAGAGCCGGATTTGAGGAGACGGAATGCCCCTTTCTGCGGTGATCGTGGACGATGAGCAACTTGCCCGCGATGAACTCGCCTACCTGCTCAAAAGCGTTGGCGACGTCAACGTAGTAGCTCAGGGGAAGAATGGACTTGAGGCCGTCAGCCTCATCAAAGAACACTCGCCTGATCTCGTCTTTCTCGACGTCCAGATGCCCGGACTCGACGGCTTCGGCGTCATCAAGAAGCTTCTCGATAAGAAGATCCCTTTGCCAAAGATCGTCTTCGCCACCGCTTTCGACCAATACGCGGTCAAGGCGTTCGAGGTCAACGCGGTGGATTATCTGCTAAAGCCTTTCGACAAGAAACGCGTCGCGCTGTCGGTGCAGAAGGCCCGCGCCCAGCAGGGAGAGGGCTTGCCGGCGGATAAAATCGACACCCTGGTGCGGATGCTGCAGGCGCCAAAAACTCAAACCTCGAAAATCTTGCTCAAGGCCCTGGGGCGAATGTTTCTTGTGGACCAGCGGGAAATCTGTTACGCGTCGATTGAGGACGGCGTGATTACGGTGGTGACGGCCGGCCCCTCAGGCATGGAGGGGCATTCGAACTGCCGCACTTTGGAAGAACTACTCGCTAGCCTCGATCCGGGCTTGTTCTGGCGCGCTCATCGGTCGTACCTGGTAAACATCAATCGCATTCGCGAAGTCGTGCCCTGGTTCAAGAGTTCGTATCAGTTGCGTATGGACGACAAGAAGCAAAGCGAAATTCCAGTCAGCCGGGCGCAAACAAAAAGACTGCGCGAACTGTTCGGGTTGTGAGTGCTGAGTGCCGGGTACCTGGTACCGAGTACCTAGTAAGAGCAAACAGCATATGCACTCGCGACTTGGTACTCGGTACTCAGTACTTTCGGGGGGAGGGTTAGACCGCCAGGGCCTCCAGGCCGGTGCGGTTGCGAATTACCAGGTTCGCACCTTCCAGCCGGATCAGCCTTTTCTTCTTTAGATCGCTCAACAATCGCGTGACCGTCTCGCGCGAAGATCCGATTCGCTGCGCCATCTCTTCATGGGTCATGGCGGAACGCAAGTGCAGTTCCTCCGACGCTAGAACTCCTGGCGGAGCGCATGACGACAGCAACAGCCTCGCCAGTTTTCCCGACGAAGAACGGGCCAGCACGAGATCGTGGATGTCGCGATATGCACCCTGAAACTCGCGGCTCAGCGACAGAGCGGAGTGCGCCCCCACTTCACCCTCCTTTTGCAGGAGGGCCATGAAGTCCTGGCGGCCGATAAAATCCAACTGGCATGGCACCGCGGTTTCGGCGGTCATTTCGTAGTTCGTGCCCGAGATCGCGGCGCTCAACCCCAGCACCTCCCCGGCCTCCGCCTGTTTCAGGATCAGGACTTTGCCTTCTTTCGAGGTCGTATACAGCTTCACCTTGCCGGAGCAAAGAACAAACACGCCGCGCGGCGTCTGTCCTTCCACGAACAGCAAAGCTCCATCAGGCATAACGGTGTGGTGACTGGCTTCGTCCAGGGACCGCAGCACAGCCGGCGAAAACCGGCAAAAGAAGTTCTCGCGGCTGGCTTTGCAGCCCATGCAGCTCTCGATGATTTCAAGACCGTAGGGAGTTCTCATATTTGCCTCCGTGGTTGAAGCTCCCCGGCCTTCCCAATCCGCGGGAATGTCTTCCGGAGGTTGTGATTCGATCTGCTGCAAACGTTCGAGCAAGGAACGGGCGTGTGCTCGCATGTCGGCGTTCGGGCTGCGCGCGGCAGAGATGACTTCCCATGCCGGGCCGGGATCGGCGCGCCGCTCCCATTCCACCTGGCACGCAAAGAAGTACAGCAGATCGTTCAGCTCTGCGGTGGCCTGATTCGGAACTTGATCGCGCCGCCGTTCAGGCGCGGTCGCTGCCGTGAACTCAAGCGGAAACGCCGCCCAAGCGTCCTCGCGGCCCCGTCGGGTTTCGCGCCGGGTCTCACTTCTGGAAATGTCCTCTATCCGGGCTGGAGTTCTGACCGGTGCCGGCAGCAGGCGAACGAGACTGCCCGACGACTGGTAGTTCCTGGCTACTAACACGATTCACTCCTGACCCGGATGGAGTCGATGGTTGACAGGGTGCAACTCGTCCGTCTGCATCGGGAAAGCCGCCCGAGCTTTGTTCCCGATGGAGGAACGCAGTGCACTTGTCGTTCCAAAACGGTGCGTCAGGCGCGAGTCTCGTAACTGGCAGAACGAAAGGCTCATCTGGGCGGATCGTCAGACTGACGACCACCCTGACTGCCGACCATTCGGCAGTTGGAGCGTGGGTCGGCACTTGTGACGAAGCCGCAAAACCAAAAGGCTGGATGGGCCCAGCAAGGGTGTGAATGCCACTGTGGGCGTTGCGTCCATCTGCAGCGTTAGTTAGAATCGTGGGCGGTTACGGGCTGGATTCAGCGGATTTGAGGAGGTTCTCATGCGAACCATCACCCCGGTCTTTGGATTGTTCGCCTCGTGCCTGTTTTGCGTTCCGGCGGTCGTCGTTTTTGCTCAGACGAACCCACCGCCGTCCGACCCACACGAAATGGTGACCCATGAGCCGCGCACTCTCACCAAACCGGCCGAGCGTTCCGCCGCCATCGATACCCTAAATCGCGCCAGAAAAAACTTCGACCTCCGCGGCATCTCTACGCCCTACGTGCTCAAAGTTTCGTTCGAAACGAACGGAGCGGCACAAACCGAGGGCGAAGGGACAATGGAGGATTTCTCCGACGGAGGTTCGCACTGGCGCTGGACGGCTCAGTTTCGGGATGCGCGCATAATTCGTATCGGCGACGAAAACCACGTCTACAGCACCAATCCTTCCGAACCAATTCCGCTGCGCGTTCAAATGGTCCGGTCCGTTCTGCTTTGGCCGATCGGACGATCTGTGGGTTCGGCTGCGATTCGCGCTGCCGATGTGGGGCGCGATGGCAAGGCAATGACGTGCCTGCTTCTCAGTCGCGCGATACCTCCGAATCCCGCCCCGCGCTCGTGGTTCGAGACCGAATACTGCGTCGATTCCACGACCGGCCTGTTGCAGATGTGGTCTGAGGCGCCGGGAATTTATGCGCTCTACGATTACACCGGCGCCGCGGAATTTCACGGCCACACTTTCCCGCGGCAAGTTTCCATATTCGAAGACGGCCGCCTCGCGGTGCAAGCCCGTGTGGAAAGCTTCGAAGACGCGCCCAACGTCGATCCGAATCTGTTCAAGCCGACGCCGGAAATGTTTGAAGCGGGCGGATCGTTCACCTTGGCCTCGCCTGATCGCTTTCCCATGCGCGTCGATCCTTCCGATGGCCCAACGTCAACCTTCTTTCAGCCAGTAATCGTTCATGCGATTCTTGACGCACAGGACGGCAGCGTGCTGGATGCGGAGGCGCTGCAGAATTCCGATCGGGATTTGAGCCGCGACGCGATCGACCTGGTAAGGAGCACGTCCTTTGAGCCGACGGGATTCCAGCAGGAGGCCTTCATCAATGTGCAGTTTCACTTCCCCGCGTCGCGGCCGGACGGGCCGCCGATATTTCACTCTTCCGTGCGATGGATAATTCTGGATCACCGAGGCCGAGTGATCCCGGTAAAAAAGCCGCGGCACTAACGCGGTGCTTAAGCTGAGTTCGATGGTTGTAGCCGAGTGCTTATCGAGATGAGATCTACTCCGGTTCTCGGTCGGAGTAGTCGCTGCGCGAGATCCCCAGCCGCTGCATCTTCGACTGCAACGTGGTGCGTTTCAAGCCGAGCCGGCGGGCCGCTCCCGTGGGTCCGGAGATCATTCCAGCCGTCTCTTGCAACACACGAAGAATGAGTTCGCGTTCCGTTCCTTCGAGGGAATTGTCTGCCGAGGCGATCTCTGCGCGCAGGTCGGCCAGTGGCGCTCGCAAGGCCGTTCCATCGGTGAGAATGACAGATCGCTCAAGGAAGTTTTCCAGCTCCCGCACGTTGCCCGGCCAATGCCAACTCACCAGGGCGTTCATGGTCTCGGTCGGAATGCTCTCGATGCCGCGATTCATCTCGCGGGCAAATTTCAGAACAAAGTAACGGACGAGGAGCGGAATATCCTCACGCCGCTCCCGCAGCGAGGGCGTCCGAATCGGAAACACATTCAGCCGGTAGAACAGGTCGCTGCGAAACTCTTTCTCGGCCACGCTCTTTTCCAAATCCCGGTTGGTGGCCGCGATCAGGCGCAGATCCACTTTGATCGTCCGCGTCCCCCCCAGCCTTTCGAACTCATGATCCTGCAAAACGCGGAGCAGCTTGGGCTGCAACTCCAGCGGAATCTCGCCAATCTCGTCGAGGAAAAGAGTGCCCTTATCGGCCAGCTCCAGGCGCCCAATCTTCTGACTCACGGCCCCGGTGAATGCGCCCTTCTCGTGTCCGAACAATTCGCTCTCCAGAAGTCCTGTGGGAATCGCGGCGCAATGCAAAGTGATAAAACTCCGGTCCTTGCGCTTGCTGGCGCGATGGATGGAGCGGGCAATAAGCCCCTTGCCGGTTCCCGTTTCTCCCAGGATCAGAACCGTCGCATCGCTGGCCGCGACGATTGCAACCTGATCCAGCACCTGCTGCAGAGCCGGACTTTCCCCGATGATCTCCTCAAAATGAAGCTGAGTGCGGGTTTCACCTTGCAGGTGGCGTTCGTCCTGCTCCAGCCGGTTCCGCAGCAGTTCGACTTCGCGGGTGGTCCGCACGTTTTCTAAAGCGATCGCGAGCTGAGCGGCGACCGGGTTCAAAAGCGTCAGGTCTTCGGTCTTAAATGCGTCCGCCCGTGTGCTGCCGAGTACCAGAACCCCCAGTGGCCCCTTGGGCCGGAGCAAGGGAACACAACAAAGCGATTGCAGACCTTCGGCCAGCAAGTGGTCCGTGGTCCCAGCCGGGAACTCTCGCATCTCGTCCTTGGTGAAGATCAAAGGCTGGCGTTCCAGCAGGGCCTTGCCGCCGGGATCCTCTGCGGGGTTGATTTTGGCGGCATCGCCCGGCACCTTGCGGAGAGGAAAATCCATCGCCTGCCGGATCAACTGCCCGCTTTTTTCGTCGTGCACGGTAAGCGCCGCATACTCTTGCCGCAGAACCCGTCGCAGATAGGCGGAGATCTGCGGAAACACCTGCCGCACATCCGATTTTGCGGCCAGCAGCCTGCTCACTTCCATCATTACCTGCTGCCGCTTTTTCTCCTCCCGCAACGTTTCGGAAACACCGCGAAGCGATTCCTCGAGTTTCCTCTGTTCCGTAACCTCGACGGCAACCACGCCGATTTGCATAACCTTGCCCGTCGTGTCTTTGATGGGAATGTAATGCTCTATCCAGTGGCCAGGTTCGGTTCGGTTGTGCAGCTTAGAGCTGATCTCGAGGTCCAGGATGGGCTGCTGGGTTTCCAACACGCGCCTGAAGTGCGGCTCTATCAGTTCGGCAAAGTCCCCCAGCATCTCGCGGACGCTCTTCCCCAAATGCGCCTCCGCTGGGATGCCGTTCATCTCGGCCAGCGTGTGGTTGATCGCGAGGTAGCGGAAGTCAGTATCCAGAATGCAAAAACCCACTCTGGACGCGTTGAAGTAAGCGCCCAAGAATTCTTCCGACTCCAGGAGAGCTTCCGCCGGGTTCCGGCGGCGAGACACTACATCCGCCATTTCCAGCAACGCAGCGTAGCGAGGCGCATCGGATTCTAAGCGTGGCGCGCTTGAGGGACACACTACACAGCCGCTCCTGGCGGCCGCTCCCCCTCAAAAGCGCGCCGCACAACTGCTCACAATAATCCGGCATTATAACCACATATCCGAAGACCATTAATCGTTTTTCTGCGCAATATCGGTTTTCCGAACAAACCCTTCCCAAGATGGGAGCGGGGTCTTCTTGCTTCTCGCAACATCGCGTGCTGGTTGCCAATTACAAGGCCGCGTCAACCCAGCCCATTTTCTGGCGGCTTGACACATACAGCGCGACCGCAGACGCGAGAATGGCCACCACGCGGAAGTCCAGCATCCCCTTGAAGTGCATCGCCCAGATGCCGACGCCCATCGCGATAGCGCCGCCGCTTAACCACGCCAGGCGAATCCGGCCTCTTGCCGCGGTTACGCGTCCCGCAAGGTCGAGCCCGGCATAGGACGCCGCGATGGCTGTCAGCACCGAGCGCGCCACTTCGCGGGAGTCGTAGGAGCCGGAGAGCGCCGCCTTTGCAGAAATCATCCCCAACGGATCCCTCGCCGCTTTTTGAGTACCTCAAGACTTATAGGCCGAGCCGAAAGTTCTGAAATACCAAATACTATGGCCCGAAATACATGAACCGCCGAGATTCTGGTACCAGGGGAAACTGAAGCGTCTAGCAGTCTACCCCGTCTCGTCTAGACCACACTCGAAGTTGCGGACAAAAAGAATATAATCTTCGTGTGGCACGCGGGTGGGAGAGTAAATCGGTTGAGCTTCAGCAGGACGATGCCACTTCCTCCCCGGGAGAGCCCAAACGTCACCTGACGCCCGAACAAAGAGAAATCGAATCCCGCAAAGAAGGATTGAAGCTCTCCCGCAGTCGGATCTTAGAGCAGCTCCGCTCGGCGGAAAACTTGCGCTACCGAAAAATCCTTGAGCAAGCCCTGGCAGTTCTCGACGAGCAGATCACTCGACTCGGCTGAAACTGGGTTACTTGAGTACCTGCAGCGCACAATCTGCCTGCCGTATAATGCTTTTATCCCCATGAAAGCCTACGTCTACGTTTCGCTCAAGAAAAGCGTCCTCGATCCCCAAGGCAAGACCATCAAGGGTGCGCTCAATAAGATGGGCTATAAGGGTCTGGAAGACGTCCGCCAGGGAAAGTATTTCGAACTTACTCTGGATGGCGGGTTAAGCCGTGAACAAGCGCAGACCGAAGTCGAGCGCATTGCGCGCGAAGTGCTGACCAACCCCGTGATTGAAGAGTTTCGCTGCTCCCTCGCAGACTGAATTTCTGGAGTTCCCGCATGTGTGGCATTGTTGGCTATGTCGGTAAGAAGGAAGTTGTTCCAATCATCATCGAGGGACTGAGGCGCCTCGAGTACCGCGGTTACGACTCGGCTGGAATTGCCGTCGCCGGCAACGGGGACAAGCTGCAGCTTCGCCGCGCCGAAGGCAAACTGCGCAACCTGGAAGAGGCCATCCGCCACAAGCCACTCGACGGCACCTACGGCATCGGCCACACCCGCTGGGCTACTCACGGACGTCCCACCGAAGAAAATGCTCATCCTCACCGCGACTGCACGGGAAAGATTGTCGTCGTGCATAACGGCATCGTCGAGAACTATCTCAGCTTGAAAAAAAAGCTGATCGAAGAAGGCCACACCTTCTCGACTGAGACCGATACCGAAGTTATCGCTCACCTGATCGAGAAACATCTTTTCAAAACTGGCAACGGCAGCCGTCCAACGCTCGAAGAAGCGGTCCGCCGAACGGTCAAGGAACTCAGCGGAGTCTTCGCCCTGGGTGTGATTTCCGTCGACGAACCCAACAAGATCGTAGCCGCGCGCAACGGACCTCCTCTGGTGGTCGGCCTGGGCAACGACGAATACTTTGTCGCCTCCGACGTTCCTGCAATCCTCTATCACACGCGCGACATTTTCTTTCTCGCCGACGGCGACCTCGCCGTGGTCACTGCGGAGGGAGTGCAGCTCACCGATTTCGACGGCAAGGCCATCGAGCGCCAGGTGCAGCATGTGACCTGGGATCCCATCATGGCGGAAAAAGGCGGTTTCAAGCATTTCATGCTCAAAGAAATCTACGAGCAGCCCCGCGCCGTCCGCGATACCACTTTAGGACGCGTTTCGCTCGACACCGGCCAGATATTCCTGGACGAAATGCAGATCAGCCCGGCGGAATTCCGCGCCGCAAAGAAAATCAACATCGTCGCTTGCGGCACCAGTTGGCATGCCGGACAAGCCGGCAAGTTCATGATCGAGAGCTTCGCCCGCGTCCCGGTCGAAGTCGATTACGCCAGCGAATGGCGCTATCGCGACCCCATCGTCAGCCCCGACACCATCACTCTCGTGATTTCGCAGTCCGGCGAAACCGCCGACACAATTGCCGCCCAGCGCGAGGCCAAAGCCAAGGGCTCGCACACGCTGGCCATCTGCAACGTCGTAGGCTCCATGATCACTCGCGAAGCTGCCGGAACCATCTACACCCACGCCGGCCCCGAGATCGGCGTAGCGTCCACGAAAGCTTTCACTTGCCAGCTCACTGCGCTTTATCTCTTCGCACTTTACCTCGCGCAGGTGCGAGGCGCCATGACCACCGTACAAACCCGCACCGCCGCAGAGGAACTCACGCTCGTCCCCGGAAAGCTCGAAACCATCCTCACCCACGACGAAACATGTGAAGATCTGGCGAAACGATTCCAGCGCGCCCAGGATTTTCTCTTCCTCGGCCGCGGCATTCACTACCCCATCGCCCTCGAAGGCGCGCTCAAGCTGAAGGAAATCTCCTACATCCACGCCGAGGGATACCCCGCCGGCGAAATGAAACACGGCCCCAACGCCCTCATCGACGAGAATCTCCCCGTCGTCATCGTCGCCACTCGGGACATTAACGATCCCGACTCGATGGTGCGTTACGAGAAGACCATGTCAAACCTGAAGGAAGTGAAGGCGCGCTCCGGCGTCGTCATTGCGCTCGCTACCGATGGCGACGAAGAAATTAAAGAAGCCGCCGACCACGTCCTCTATGTTCCCCCAGCCCCCGAAGAACTCTCGCCCATTCTCGAAATCGTCCCTCTGCAGTTGCTCGCCTATCACATCGCGGTAAGAAGAGGATGCGACGTCGATCAGCCGAGGAACCTGGCTAAGTCGGTGACTGTGGAGTAGGCCCTGCCTAGCCGCTATCTCAATAAACGGCTTGGGAAGGGCACGCTTCAGCCGTGCCATCCAAAGCTAATAACGACGCGGGCTTCAGCCCCCGAAGGAGTTGGCGGCGTGACGCGTCGCGTTCTTGGCGACGCAATAATCGCGCGTTTGGCTCGCTTCCTTATCAGACTGCCCGACCCCGGCACCGGGCGACAGAGACAAGGGCCACGCGTCTGAGTTACAATTCTGCCGACCCAATCGACAGCCCAACACTAACCATCCAATGTGCTCGGGGCCGAACGTTTTTCTGTGGGGCTGCCAAATCTCATCGAGAGGTGTCCCATGAAAAAATTGCTGCTGGCGCTGGTGCTGCTCGCATCCGCGACGCTGTTTGCCCAAAGCCCGTTCGATGGAACCTGGATGACCAAGCTCGACACCGCCAAGTTTCCCACCAAGCCCGATACCTACACCTTGACCAACAACAAATATGAATGCCTCACCTGCGTTCCCAAGGTCGAGGCGAAAGCCGACGGAACCGATCAGAAGGTCACCGGACATCCCTATTACGACACCATCGCCGTCAAGATCGTGGATGCCAGCTCAGTCGAGATCATCCAGAAGAAAGACGGGAAGGTAATGAGTACTGACAAGCGGTCCGTTTCGTCCGACGGGAAAACCCTGACCGACACCTTCACCGATACGACCGGAACCCAGCCCGTGACCGGAGAGGTTATCTCAACGCGAGTAAGCGCGGGACCGGCTGGCTCGCACGTGTTATCTGGATCGTGGCGCACCAGCAAGGTGAACACAGTCTCGAGCAACGGCCTCACTGTCACTTATCAAGGCACCGCCGACGGACTGAAAATGTCGGACCCGAACGGCAACAGCTACGACGCGAAATTCGACGGCAAGGACTATCCCATTAACGGAGACCCGGGCCACACCATGGTCTCGCTCAAGCGGGTCGGAAACGACACTATTGAAGAGACCGACAAGCGCGACGGCAAAATCGTCGGCATCTACCGCATGACGGTTTCTGCCGATGGCAAGACAATCCATGCCGAATACAACGACAAGCTGCAAGGCACCACAACCTCGTTCACGATGGAAAAGAAGTCCTAAAGTCAGGTGCCCCATTTCTCGCGTTCTTTGCGAGAAATGGGGCTTTTGACTTTCCTTCCAACCAGGGGCCTTTGATTGTGTGGAGCGGGCACTCCTGCCCGCTTGCCTTTGACTTCGCTCTTGCCCTCAAGGGTTATCTCGTCCAAAAAGGGATGCCATTCCGAACCGGGCGCCAAGCCGGTGAGGAAACCTGCTGCTTCCGCACCTCGTCCAAACCAATGTACCATTAAAAGTACACCACGCTCCTGTCAAGTCTACTTTAGTAGGCATTCGACGTCCTCGAAAGTAGACGTTTCTTCCACAGCCTAACCCCTTGATTCCATGGATGCGCCCTGAAACCCTCTAAATGAATCAACAACTTACGCCCAAAGATTTTGCCGTTTTAAAATGTTCCAACTGGAACATTCGAGCGATTGTTCCGACAGGAACATGGAGCACTTTCTCACTCCGAAGCGGTAAACTGTATCCGGAAAATTCATGCCCTCCTGCTCATCCTGCGGTACCGACCTTCCGGCCACCGGACGCTTCTGCTCGGCCTGCGGCGCGCCCAGCAATACCGACGACGTTGCCACGCTCGACTTCGCGACGGCAACTTCGCCTCTGCCGCCGCGCCCTGCGTCTGCATCCTCGTCCCGCCCCAGCAGTTCCGCCGACTATCAAAGCGAAGGCCGCTTTCTTCCCGGCCGCCTGATCGCCCGCCGTTACCGCATCATCGCTCTGCTCGGCAAAGGAGGCATGGGCGAGGTGTACCGCGCCGACGACCTCACGCTCGGCCAACCCGTAGCGCTCAAGTTTCTGCCCGATGAAGCCGCGCGAGATCAAGCACTGCTCGAGCGTTTCAAGAATGAAGTGCGGATTGCGCGGCGCGTATCTCATCCCAACGTCTGCCGCGTCTACGACGTGGGAGACGTGGAAGGTCACACCTTCTTCACCATGGAGTACGTCGATGGAGAAGACCTGGCTTCTCTGCTGCGGCGCATCGGCCGTTTGCCCGAAGACAAAGCGCTCGACATCGCGCGCCAGCTCTGCGCCGGATTGGCTGCTGCTCACGCCAAGGGAGTTCTTCACCGCGACTTGAAACCCGCGAACATCATGCTCGACGGACGCGGGCAGGTGGTGGTCACCGATTTCGGTTTGGCCGGAATCGCCGATCAGATCCACGGTGCCGAGGTTCGCAGCGGAACTCCAGCGTACATGGCGCCCGAGCAACTGGCGGGCAAGGAAGTCAGCACTCGCAGTGACATTTATTCTTTAGGACTCGTCCTGTACGAAGTCTTTACCGGCAAGCGCGCTTTCTCCGAAAAACCATCCGGGCGCGCGCAAGGTGACAGAACTCCCAGCCGGCCGACATCGGTCGTCAAAGATCTCAATCCGATCATCGAGCGCGTCATCCTTCGCTGTCTGGAAAATGAACCATCGGCACGTCCCGCAAACGTTTTCAGCGTGGCCGCCGCTCTGCCCGGCGGGGATCCGCTGGCCGCGGCGCTGGCCGCGGGTGAAACGCCTTCGCCGCAGTTGGTGGCGGCATCCGGCGAA
The DNA here is from genome assembly GCA_963771895.1 of uncultured Acidobacteriaceae bacterium. Taxonomy (GTDB): domain Bacteria; phylum Acidobacteriota; class Terriglobia; order Terriglobales; family Acidobacteriaceae; genus Sulfotelmatobacter. The sequence goes on from CAVYVQ010000014.1 coordinate 37,861, forward strand.
TCAGCCGGGTTGCGTCCACGAGCCGCAGTGATTTGTCTGGCCGGAGTGCTGCTGGGCCTGGCGCTCGTCGCTTATCTCTCAATTCACTACAGCGCTCTGGACAAGATGGGGCTGGAGCAGACTCCCGAAGTTCTAACCCAGAAGTCCCATGAAATTATTGCGCGCCTCGGCTACGCGGGCCGTCCCACTGACAGTGCCTTTGGACTGAACTACGATGGCGATTTCCAGGACGAGGTGGAAAAAAATGACAAGCCTCCGCACTGGGATGCGGTGCTCGCCGCGCGGCCTTCCCTGCTGCAGTACTGGTACCGGCAAAGTCCCGATACGCTGGTGGCGAGCGACTTCCGCGATAATCTGTTGACGCCGGGTATCGTCACCAAGAGCGATCCGCCGACGGTGGTCTCGGGCATGATCAATCTCGTGCTCGATCCGCAAGGACGATTGACTTATTTCCAGGCGATCCCGGCACAAAAACTGTCGCTGCAAAAAGAAGAAGAGAAGAAAGATACCACTGCCGCGGCCGCCGCTCCATTCGACTGGAATATTCTTTTCAGCGCGGCCGGTCTGGATCCATCGAAGTTGCAACCCGCGCAGTCCGTCTGGAATTCCCTGGCCGCCTCCGACACGCGCATGGCATGGACTGGAAGCTGGCCGGGTACGACGCGTCCGCTGCGCGTCGAAGCGGGGGCATTTCAGGGCAAGCCTGTCTTCTTCTCGCTCATCGGCGACTGGACCAAACCGGAGCGGATGAAGAGCACAGAGAAGAAATCCATCGGAGAGCGGGCAGAGAGAATTATCGCCTTGGTCGTGTTTTGTGCGCTGCTGGCGGGGTCCGTTTTTCTTGCGCGCAGAAACTACCGCCAGGGACGAGGAGACCGGACTGGAGCGCTCCGCCTCGCCACGGTGATGTTTCTGCTTGAGCTTGGCTTGTGGTTGTGCCGCTGCCACTTCGGCTCCATCGGCGTTGCCTTCGGACTTTTTATCATCGCGGTCAGCACCGCGCTGTTCGTTTCGGGCGTGACCTGGATGTTATACCTGGCGGTGGAACCGTGGGTGAGGCGTCACTGGCCGACGACCATGATCTCATGGAGTCGCCTGGTCTCGGGGCAGGCGCGCGATCCCGTGGTGGGCCGGGACATTCTTTTTGGCGTGGCTCTGGGAGTGATCTGGATTCTCATCTTTCAGATTCGCTACATTCCCATGATGCGCATGGGGGCTGCGCCCGCGCTCTTCTCGACCGACGCCCTGATGGGGGGACGCACGGCGCTGGGAGCATGGTTGTATCAGTGGCCGCAGTCGATCCAAACCACGCTGGTTTTCTTCTTTCTTCTGTTTGGGCTAAAGGTTCTGCTGCGCAAGGAGTGGATTGCGGCCATCGTGCTGGTTGCGATCTTCGCGGTTCCGCGCGGACTGAGCAGCACTTACATGGCGGTTGAGATCCCCGCACAGATTCTGGTCTATGCCATCGCTGTTCTGATCGTGCTTCGTTTCGGCTTCGTGCCTCTGGCTTGCGCGGTGTTCACGATCAACCTGATGGCTAACGTGCCTTTCTCCTCAGACTTTTCCGCGTGGTACATGCCAACCTCAATCCTCGCACTGTTGAGCGTAGTGGCGCTGGCGGGCTGGGGCTTTTATCACTCGCTCGGCGGGGAGCCAATCTGGCGCCCGGAGATTGAGTATTAGTGGTCAGTGGTCAGTGGTCAGTGGTCAGTCATCGGCCCCGGTTCATCCTGACTTTTTTTATTAGGAGGCCCCTGTGTCGGAATCTGCGACGCAAGAATCCGGAACCCGCCCGAGAATTTCGAGTGGGCGCTGGAGATGCAGGTTGAAGACCTCGACGGCAACGTCCTGCGCATCGGGTCCGATCCAGAGAAGGATAAGCCGCTGGGCGTATGGCGGGATGGCGACGGGGTTCGCTGGAGATTTCTGGGCAATCAAAGGTATGAGCGCGTGGATTGAAGTAAGGTAGAGGAAAGTATTCAAAATACCTCGATGCTCACCACACGGGCAGAAGCGGAAATGAGGCGGGTGTCGCGTGTAACAAGCGTAGCGCCGAGTTTTTCGGTGAGTGCCACTCCTAGGGGTTCCAAGGGTGCGGGAATGCTTGTCTCCATATGGCCCAAATCGCCGCAACTTCCTCCCTTCCCATCGCATCTAAACCTTGACAACATCCCACTCAGGTCTTAGCATGGGATCGTTGGCAATCATAAGCGCATTGATTACAAAGCACTTATTTTATTCAAAGGTAAGGTGGAGGAGACGATTATGGCCAAGATTATTGGGATTGACCTTGGAACCACCAATTCTTGCGTGGCGGTGATGGAGGGCGGCGAGCCTAAAGTTATCCCTAATGAAGAAGGGGGGCGGACTACGCCTTCCGTGGTTGGGTTTACCAAGACTGGGGAACGGTTGGTGGGGCAGGTGGCGAAGCGGCAGGCGATCACCAATCCGGAAAACACGGTTTATTCGATCAAGCGCTTCATGGGACGGCGCTTCAACGAAGTCGGAGAAGAGATCAAGATGGTGCCCTATAAGGTGGTGCAGTCGGGCGACCATGTGGCTGTGCTGGCGCAGGGCAAGGAGTACACGCCTCCGCAGATCTCGGCATTGATTTTGCAGAAGCTGAAGAAGGCGGCGGAAGACTACCTGGGCGAGAAAGTGACCGAGGCGGTGATCACCGTGCCTGCCTACTTTAACGACGCTCAGCGGCAGGCCACGAAAGATGCCGGGCAGATTGCCGGGCTCGACGTGAAGCGCATTATCAATGAGCCTACGGCGGCGGCGCTGGCCTATGGGCTCGACAAAACCAAGGACGAGATGATCGCCGTGTACGACTTTGGCGGCGGAACGTTCGACATTTCGATTCTGGAAGTGGGCGAAGGCGTCATCGAGGTGAAGGCCACCAATGGCGACACGCACCTGGGCGGCGACAACATCGATCAGCGGCTCGTTGATTGGCTGATTGATGAGTTCAAGAAGGATGAAGGGCTCGACCTCCGCGGGAAAGGCAATGAGATGGCTTTGCAGCGGCTGCGGGACGCGGCCGAGCGGGCGAAGATTGAGCTTTCGACCACCATGGAGACCGAGATCAACCTGCCGTTTATTACGGCGGATGCCGGCGGTCCGAAGCATCTGGTTAAGAAGCTGACGCGGGCGAAGCTGGAGTCGATGGTGGAAGACATCATTCAGCGGTCGGTGGGTCCGTGCAAGCAGTGCATGAAAGATGCGGCCGTCGATACCAGCAAGATCAATGAAGTGGTGCTGGTGGGCGGGCAGACACGCATGCCGAGGATTCAGGCGCTGGTGAAAGAGCTTTTCGGCAAGGAGGGCCACAAGGGAGTGAATCCCGACGAAGTGGTGGCGATTGGGGCGGCGATTCAGGGCGGCGTTCTGGGCGGCGAAGTGAAAGACCTGCTGCTGCTGGACGTGACTCCGCTGTCGCTGGCGATTGAAACGCTGGGCGGCGTGGCTACTCCGATGATTCCGCGGAACACAACGATTCCTACCAAGAAGACGGAAACGTTCTCGACGGCGGCGGACAATCAGACGTCGGTTGAGGTGCACGTGCTGCAGGGTGAGCGTCCGATGGCGGCGCAGAACCGGACTCTGGGTAAGTTCCATCTGACGGGGATTCCGACGGCTCCGCGCGGCGTGCCGCAGATCGAGGTGACATTCGACATTGACGCCAACGGCATCCTGAACGTGACCGCGAAAGATACGGCCACGCAGAAGGACCAGAAGATTACGATCACGTCGTCTTCGGGATTGTCGAAGGAAGAAGTCGAGCGCATGGCCAAGGAAGCCGACGCGCATGCGGCCGAGGACAAGGCGCAGCGCGACTCAATCGAGGCCAAGAACCAACTTGACAGCATGGTTTACAACGTCGAGAAGATGCTGCGCGAGAACGGGGATAAAATCTCCGGCTCGGAGCGTGGCGAGGTGGAAAACGCTGTGGCCGACGCCAAGAAGGCGCTGGAGTCCGGCGACAAGGCGCAGATGGATAAGGCTCGCGAGAACCTGACCAAGGCTTCGCACAAGCTGGCCGAGGAGATGTACAAGGCGGCGCAGGCGAAGGCTCCGGGGGCGGGCCCGGCTCCGACGGATGGGGCTGGCGCCGCTCCAGGCGCGAACGGCGGCGGTCAGAAGAAAGATGAAGGCGTGATCGACGCTGAGTACGTGGACGTGGAAGACAAGAAGTAAGAGGGCTTCTAGCTACTAGCTTCTAGCTTGAATTGGGTGGCGCGGGCTTTTGCCCGCGTCATCACGTTTGTGCGGTTAGCGTTGTTTAGGGATTTGGAGAGATTTGAAATGGATTTTCAGGTGAATGACGAGACTTATTTTCTGAGTCTTGCCGAGGACGACAAGCGGTGGCTGTTTTTTGTATCCACGCCAGACGGGGCGATGTCGATTCCGGTTTACGAGGATGCGGCGGAGTCCGGACCGCTGGTAGTGTTGCAGGAAGAGAAACACAGAATGCCGAATTAAGAACGACCGTTTTGATCTAGGGATTAGACTGTCATCCTGCGGAGTGGACGCTGCGCGAAGCGAAGCGCCCACGGAGTCGAGGGATCCCAATGAGCGGCGTTAGACCGTTATCCGATTTGATCAGCCCGGGTTTTGTGGCACGTTGGGAGCCTCAGTACGACACCAGAAAATATCCCTTGGATTTCTTTCTACGCCACAGTGCGAGCGCGAGGAATGCGCAACACCCCGAGATCTTGAAGGACGCCTTGGTTGCACTACTTCACTGGAAGGATGGAAAAGCGCGCACTTTTGTGCCGGGGGAATCTCATGCAAAGCCGAACACACTGAGACCAATTTTCGCGCTGCACGAAGCTGCACTGGTGGAATTCGCGACGTTGTTTCGGCGCATGGTCGAAGCCGACGACAACAACTTTGTTCAAAGGACACAGAGCCTGCTCGACAGTCTTTGCGGAATGTGGAGCTCGGTCGTCATCCCGGCTTTCGTCCTTCACGTGGCAAGACCCGGCAGGCTGCCCATCATTGACCAACACACTGCGAGAGCATTCTTACAATTGACATGCGCCGAGGTCGTTGAAGACCCACGGATCACGTGGCTTTTGTGGAAAGACCACATCGTCTTTTTCCACGATGCGTCGGTGGCGGCTGGCTATGGCCCCGGCGTGGAGGGACGATATTACGTAGACCGCGCTCTTTTCGCATACGGCCAATCATTGAAGCGCCTCAACGGAAAACGGCGCGGTACAGCTTACGGGGAGAGCTTGAGTTCTGTTGGAAGCGTTTAACGCAAATACTCAATGGCAACCACCACCAAGAAAGACTATTACGAGATACTCGGCGTGAAGAAATCCGCCTCGGCGGAGGAGATTCGCAAGGCGTTTCGCAAACTGGCGCGCAAGTACCATCCTGACGTTAATCCTGGGGACAAGTCGGCGGAGGAGAAGTTCAAGGCGCTCTCCGAGGCGAACGACGTTCTCAGCGATCCCAAGAAGCGCAAGATCTACGACCAGGTCGGGTTCTATTCCGACAACATTGATCCTGCGACGGCGGAGGCTTATGCGCGGGCGGGCGGCGGCGAGGGCGGCGGGTTCTCTGGAGGCTCGTCCGGAGGATTTCCCGGCGGAGGCTCTGGGCAAGCGGGCGGCCAGGGTGTTCCATTCGATTTCAGCGGGTTCGATTTTTCGGATCTGGCCGACAGCGCTGGCCGAAGCCGGCGGTCGGGCGGCGGCGGCGGATTCCGCGACATTTTCTCGGGAATCTTCGGCGGCGGGCGTGGTGCTACAGCGGCTGAGACTGAACCTGAAGCGGGCGCCGACCTTGAATATCAGGTCAACGTGCCGTTCTGGACGGCGATCCGCGGCGGCGTGATGCGGCTCAACATTACGCGCCAGGACGTCTGCGCGAATTGCCATGGGAAAGGTTATATCGAAGCGCCGGGAAAATGTCAGGAGTGCGACGGCACGGGGCAGGTCACGCAGACCGGCGGGCGCATGAAGTTTAATGTGCAGTGCCCGAACTGCCATGGCACCGGCAAGAATATTTCAACCTGCCCCACTTGCCACGGCGAGGGCACGGTCAGCCGCACCGAGCCGCTCGAGGTGCGGATCAAGGCCGGAACGCGCGACGGGCAACGCATCCGCCTGGCGGGCAAGGGTAATGCCGGCGCTCACGGCGGGCAAGCCGGCGACCTTTATGTCATCATCCGGACCGGGGAGCATCCCATCTTCCGGCGGGACGGGGACGACATCTACCTTACCGTCCCGGTGAATGCCACGGAAGCCGCGCTGGGCGCCAAGATTGAGGTTCCGACCATTGATGGGCGGGCGCTGCTGAAGATTCCGCCGGGAACGCAGTCAGGACAGAAACTGCGCCTGCGCGAGAAGGGCGTGCCCTCGGCCACCAAGGACGGCGTGCGCGGGGATGAGATCGTCGAGATCACGGTAACCGTGCCCATGCCTCGGGACGAGCGGACTAAAGAGCTGCTGCGGGAGTTGGCTAAGCTTAACCCGGAAGATCCTCGGGAAGAGCTGTGGAAGAAAGTCTAACTTACAGAGTTTCGAATTGGGAACGGGCCGCAAAATAATTACCACGGGGAGCACGGGGTTTCACGGGGTAAACCGCCAAGTTGTGATATGCAGTTGTCATGGCTGCGCAGTTTCCTGCTTGAAGCCAGTTCGGGTTAACCAAGTCTCTGGGGCGGTTATATCATCCGCGATGCATGTCCACGCCGTCCTGGGACCTGGGTTGCTGGAAAGTGCCTATCAAGCCTGTCTCGCTCATGAATTGAGAAAGCGCGGATTCGCAGTAGCCTGTCAGGTTGGATTGCCGGTAGTGTTCGATGGGGAAAAGATTGAGCTTGGATACCGCATCGACTTGGTCGTTGAGAACGTGGTTATCGTCGAAGTGAAGAGCGTGGAGGCAATCCATCCGCTGCACCAGGCACAGATCTTGTCATATATGCGATTGAGCGGCATCGGAGTCGGGCTGCTTATTAATTTCAACGTGAAGAGTCTGCGAGATGGGGTCAAGCGCATGGTTGATGGCGACAGTTGGGAAAAGTAGCGGTTTACCCCGTGTGACTCTGTGCTCCCCGTGGTATTCACTGATGCGAGGCGCCGGCTTAGGTACCTCCGACGCTGACCTCCCTGACAAAACATTTCGAAAATCTCGAGATTTTTCTTGCATCTGTGGAAAATTCCCGTAATCTCACAAATGCGAACTAACTCCAGCGTGATTTCTGGAATCTAACCAAACCAGAAAGCTCGAGCACGCTTTGGAAAGACGATTTCGAAGAACGACCAGCCCGCTGCGGAGCTGCTGAGAGTGAGTCGCTTGAGGAGGAAGCCATCGAAATTGGCAACAGCTAGCGCCCCGAGTCAACAAATAGAGAACCCCCAGCCTCTCGCCGCCGCACCTAATCGGAACCCGATCGCTCCAAACCCGATTGCCCCAAAGAAGTTTGTCCGCCTCACACTGTGGCCTCTGGTCGCCGCCACCTTCTTTATGGTGTCGGGCGGAACCTATGGCACGGAAGAAATTGTGCATGGCGCCGGGTACGGACGCGGCATTCTTATCCTGCTGCTCACCCCGCTGCTCTGGAGCCTGCCTACGGCCTTCATGATCGGCGAGTTGTCGAGTGCGCTGCCCCATGAAGGCGGCTACTATGCCTGGGTGCGCCGCGCCATGGGGAACTTCTGGGGCTTTCAGGAAGCATGGCTCTCGCTGGTCGCGTCGATTTTCGACATGGCTATTTATCCCACGCTGTTTGTGGCCTATCTCACACGGATGTTCCCCTGGTTCCAACAGGGAAACCGCGGATGGTGGGTTGCATTCGCGGTGGTGGTTGCGTGCGCGCTGCTGAATATTGCCGGCGTGAAAGTTGTTTCGCTTACTTCGCTGTGGCTCTTCTTCGCGCTGTCGGCGCCGTTCGTGGCGATCGTGGTGCTGGCGCCTTTCAAGATGGGTGCGCTGGCAAACGCTGTGACCAAGCCGACCACTTCGTCCGTCGATATTCTCGGCGGCCTTTTGATCTGCATGTGGAACTACATGGGCTGGGACAACGCCTCAACTATTGCGACAGAAGTCGAGAAGCCGCAGCGAACCTACCCGCGTGCCATGCTGGTTGCCGTGGTGATTGTGGCGCTGAGTTATGTGCTTCCCTTCGCCGCCATGTGGATGACGGGCCTGACTTCCACCGCTTGGGAGACTGGATCATGGGCTGACATCGCGGGCTTGCTAGGCGGACCGCTGCTGCGCATCGGCGTGGTGCTCGGCGGCGTAATCAGCGCCTTTGGCATGTTCAATGCGCTGGTGATGAGCTACTCGCGCCTGCCTCTGGCGATGGCGCAGGACGGCATGCTGCCCGGAATCTTTGCCAAGCTTCAGAAGAAGTCGCGCGCGCCCTGGGTTGCAATTCTCGCGCTGGCCACGTGCTGGGCGATGTGCCTCGGCCTGGGCTTTGCCCGGCTGGTGACGCTGGACATTCTTCTTTACGGCTTCAGCCTGCTGCTGGAGTTTGTGGCTCTGGCCGTGCTGCGGTTCCGCGAGCCGGATCTGGCGCGTCCGTTCCGCGTTCCCGGCGGATTGTTTGGGGCAATCGCGATCGGCATCCCGCCCATGCTGCTGCTGGTTTTTTCCATCATCCGCAGCGAGCATGAGCAAGTTTGGAATATGAGTTCGTTCGCCTTTGGCATGATTCTGATCGCGGCGGGCTTTGTGGCGTACGCGGTCAATCACTTGTTGAAGCCGCAGGGATGGGCTCCCGCGGAACAGAAGCCCGAGCCAGCGGCCTAGATCCCGGCCACGGATTCGCACGGATGAACACGGATATGGCTCTCTAGATCCGTGGGAATCTGTGATGATCCGTGGCCGAGTTGTTTTTGTTGTAAATTGGTGACGAGAGTTCTGTTCCGATAATCCGATGAAGCGTAAATCGAAAGGCGCGTACATGATCTCGGCGGTGGCCGAGATGTATGGAATCCATCCTCAGACGTTGCGCCTTTATGAGCGCGAGGGGCTGCTCAAACCGTCGCGCACCGAAGGCAACACTCGCCTCTACACGGACGAAGACTTGCAGCGGCTGGAGTTCATCCTGTCGCTGGCGCGCGATCTGGGCGTGAACATCAGCGGCATGGCGATCATTCTGCAAATGCGCGAGCGCATGGAAGAGATGCAGCGCCAGATCCAGGAGTTCGTGCAGTATATCCAGCAGGAAGTGCTCACCCGCGCGAATGCAGCGGCTGATCCGGCAAAGGGCGCGATCGTGCCGGTGAGAAGGCCGATGGTGGTGCCCGCGGTGCAGCTAGGAAAGAAACGTTAGTCCTTTGCCCGACCTGTCATCCTGAGCGAAGTAGGTGGTTCGCGAAGCGAAGCGGCTACGCAGTCGAAGGATCCCTAGCCCGTGTGCGTGGCGTTGACCCCCGATGGGCGTTCTCTCCGCAACGCTCGGCAGTCAACTCTCAACTTTCGTTGTGGAGAACCCTTGAGGCGCTGTTACAGGATTGAGACGCTAGGGATGCTTCGATTCCGTGAGGTGGCTCGCTTCGCGATCCATCTCACTCCGCTCAGCATGACAGGAACGCAAGCAAGTATCATGAAAGCGTACCTCCATGCTCCCCTTCAAGCTGATCTACAGCGACGCCTACTACCTGCCCATCGGCGCCCACGTCTTCCCGGCTGAGAAATACCGGCGCATCCGCGACCGGCTGCTGGCGACCGGGGTCGCCGACGCGAACGACTTTCTCGAACCTAAACCAGCCACCGATCAGGACATCCTGCTGGTTCACACCCCGGAGTACGTGCACAAGCTGAAGACCGGCACGCTGAGCCCGCGCGAAGAGATGGACCTGGAGATTCCCTACTCGCGCGAACTGGTAGAGGCGTTCTGGTTGGCCGCGGGAGGATCGATTCTGGCGGCGCGGCAGGCTTTGAACGACGGCGTAGGCATCAGCATTGGCGGTGGATTTCATCATGCCTTCCCCGACCACGGGGAGGGATTCTGCATGATTCATGATATGGCTGTCGCCATCCGCCGGGTACAGCGCGACGGCAAAATTCGCAACGCCATGACCGTGGACTGCGATGTGCACCAGGGCAACGGCACAGCGGCGATTTTTGCCAGAGCGCGACCCGCAAGCGAGCCGCTCCCTTCGGCGGGGCCAGGGACAGGAAGTTCAGCGCTTCCACGCAAGATGCGACGGGCGCAAACCGGGGCGGTCTTCACTATTTCGTTGCATCAGCACAACAACTATCCAATGTGGAAGCCGCCTTCGTCCATCGACGTGGACCTGCCCGATGGCATCGGGGACGATGACTACCTGGCCTGGCTCGATAACGCGCTGAGTTCCGGGTTGCGGCAGTTCGAGCCGGATCTGTTGTGCTACGTCGCCGGCGCCGATCCGTACCGCGAAGACCAACTGGGCGGGCTTTCTTTGACGATTGAGGGATTAAAGAAGCGAGACGAACTGGTCTTTCGCGTGGCCCGCGCCAAGAACATCCCCGTGATGGTGACCCTTGCCGGCGGCTACGCACAGAAGGTAGAAGACACAGTGACCATTCACTGCAACACAGTGATCGCGGCGAAAGAAGTGGCTAGTGGTCAGTGATCAGCCACGCGCAACGGCAGCGGGCACCCACACTAGATTTTACTGACCACTAGCCACTGATCACTGACCACTGTTTTTCCGGTGTTCGCACGTTGCCGTGTTTAGGCAGCCGTCTGCCAGCATCAGGCGCTCGACCGGTTTGCCGCCGATGATGTGGGACTCGATGATTTCGTCGACGTCGGCCTCGGTGACGTGTCCGTACCAGACCGCGTCCGGATAGACCACGAGATTCGGGCCGTGCTCGCATTGATCGAGACAACCCGACTGGTTGGCCCGCACTTTGCCTTTGAGGCCGCGCTCCGCGAGTTTCTGCTTGAATAGTTTTTGCAGCTTTGCCTGGCCGGTCGGATCGCAGCATCCCCGCGGATTTTCCGGGGGGCGCCGGTTGCCGCATACGAAAATGTGTTTTTCGAACTTGGGCATAGAGTCGCTCGAGGGCAACAGTCACGCTACGACGCGTCCCCCCGATGCCGAGAGCCATCGACCTCTGCGTCCCAGACGCCTTCAAAATCTACGAAGTAACCCTGCACTTCGATTCCGGGAATCGCCTGCAACAGATTGGCGGCTGCTAGTGAGAGTTCGCGCTGATGGTGCGCGGCTTCGGATCGAGTATCGCCTGCGAAGCCGTCGGCCAGGCCTCCGTAGGCGCCGCAATCGGAGTGGACCATCAGGATCACCCGCCGGGTGCCGTGCAGGCGCATGGATTTGCGAATCTGATCGAGGACAAACTCGCGGTCGGTCGCAAGCTCCGGCGAGGCCAGCGACTTGGCGCCGCCGGCAACTTTGATCGGGTCAGCGTACACTACCCCGACGCGTTTGAGGAATTTGCGAAAACCCAGGTCGAAACGGTTATCGAAGCAGCACAGGATGGCAGCGTCGCATTGGTATCGCTCGCGCGGAGACTCGAAATGAAAGACCTTTTTCATGATGATCCTTTGGGGTTCGATTTGATTCGCTTCTCCCACGCTTCCTGCTCTGTTTTTCCCCAATGCCCGATTTCTATCTTGTAGCCGTCCGGATCGGCGATGTTGATTTTGCCGCTGGGCATATATTCCGAGTAGCCGATTGCCGGCACCTTAACGCCGTTGGCCAAAAGTTGGTCGCGTAGTCCGGCCAAGTCGGGCGTGTACATGTAGAACATGAATGCTTGCGCGGAGGAATCTATTGGATGCTCCGCTCTCAGGAACATTACCGCGGAGCCGTCGTCGCAGTGCAGGCGCGCCCATCCGATGGGAACGCAGCGATCAGTGTCGATAGTGATGAATCCCAGCAGCTCATAAAAACGGATCGATCTCTCGATCTCCGCCACGTGCAGCAGTGGAGTTGAATAGCCGGGCTTGATGCTCATAGCGCTCCCAGTGTACCTTTGGAACTTCGTCATTTAAAAGATAACCCACCGTGCCCATACGCGTTGCTTCCATTGGGCGGGCACGATAAGATACTTCGTACACTTCTTCTCCGCTTTCATTCCAGTAAGCCTTAAGAGTATTTCCGCGGCAAGGTGTGTGCGACCCCGGGGTGCAGCGCGTCTTTGCGCCTGCGAATCTCTGTGACGGAGTTGGCTTTGAAACGAGGCAAGACTGCGGTCATTGTCGGCGCCCAGTGGGGCGACGAGGGCAAAGGGAAAATTGTCGACGTGCTGTCGGAGAACTTTTCCGTTGTCGCCCGCTATGCCGGCGGCCACAATGCCGGCCACACCGTCATCATCAACGGCAAGAAGTTTGTCCTGCAGCTGGTTCCCTGCGGAGTGTTGCGAACGGCGTGCCGCAGCGTGATCGGCAACGGCGTAGTTCTCGATCCCATGGCGTTTCTGAAGGAAGTGGGAGGGCTGCGCGAAGCGGGCGTGAAGGTCGACGGAAATCTCTTTGTCTCGAACCGCGCCCAGGTGATTCTGCCCTACCATCGCATGATCGAGCTGGCGGCGGAGAACGCCCCCGGACGCGTGAAGATTGGCACCACCTCGCGCGGAATCGGTCCGGCCTATGAAGACAAGATGGGCCGCCGTGGGTTGCGCGTTGCGGATCTGCTCGATCTGCAGTTGTTGAAGAAGCACATCGAAAATGCGGTGCGCGAGAAGAATATGGTCGCGCACGCGCTGTTCAACTCCGAACCGCTCGACGCCGACAAAATGTATTCGGAATACGCCGCCGCAGCCGGGAAGATCGCTCCGTTCGTCTGTGACACGGCAGTCCTGCTGAACCAGGCGCTGGCGGGCCGTGAGGCTATTTTGTTCGAAGGCGCGCAGGGCACGATGCTCGACATCGATCATGGAACTTATCCGTTCGTGACTTCTTCCAGCGCGACTTCGGGCGGCGCTGCGACCGGCACCGGCGTCGCTCCCAATGCGATCGACTCCGTGATCGGACTGACCAAGGCGTACTGCACGCGGGTCGGCGAAGGCCCGTTCCCAAGCGAGGACAAGGGTGACTTCGGCGACCAGTTGCGTAAACGTGGCAATGAATTCGGCGCGGTTACGGGGCGTCCGCGGCGCACCGGCTGGCTCGACTTGCCTCTGCTGCGCTACGCTGGCATGATTAACGGCACCTCGTGGCTGGTGGTGACCAAGCTCGACGTGCTCGACGAACTGGCAGAGATTCCGGTTTGCGTGGGCTACGTGGTCGACGGAAAGAAGACGATGGAAATTCCCGCGCAAGCCAGCGGTTACGACAAGCTGGAGTGCGTTTATCAGAAGATGCCGGGGTGGCGAACCTCCACCCAAGGTGTCACCCAATTCGATCAGTTGCCCAAGCCGGCCCGGGAATACCTGGCGTTCGTGGAGAAAGAGACCGGATCGAAGATTGGCATGATCTCAACCGGTCCAGCCCGGGATCAAATCATTTTCATGGACGAATTTGCGGCGGAGATGAAGACTGCGTCGTCCCGGAAAGTCTAGTCTTGACTTCCGATTGCCCATTCCCTAACACTACTTGCTGATTTAAGTAAGGAGCGCACGATGGTGGTTTTGGCCGTAACGTGGATGGCGAAAGCAGGGCACGATGCCGATGCCCCCCCGATTTTTGCGAAGCTGACCGAAGAATCCCGCAAGGAGCCCGGCTGCTTGATGTTCCAGGTACACCGGCATAAGACTGAGCCGCGTCGTTTTTTCATTTACGAGCAATACCAGGATGACGCCGCGCTTGAATCCCACCGTTCGACTACGCACTTCTTGCAATACGCCCGAAAAGAGTTGCCCAAGGTTGCAGACCGCGTGGAAGGCAATCTGTTCGAGCCGCTGGGATAGCTCGTGTGGCGCGGACACCCTTCGACAAGCTCGGCGCCTGCCCGCATTTCCACGTAGAACGAAACCGCCGAGAGGGCGGCGCTACAGTTACTTCATCAGTTCATATCCCGCAAAGAAAAAACTCAATTCGAAGCGCGCCGTATCTTCGGCATCGGAGCCATGAATTGCATTGTGCTCAATGCTCGAAGCCCACTTCTTGCGGATGGTGCCCTCCTCAGCGTTCGCCGGGTTGGTGGCGCCCATCAGCTTACGCAGGTCGGCAATGGCGTTTTCCTTTTCCAGGGCGAGAGCGACGATCGGTCCACTCGACATGAAATCGGTGAGCGAGTTATAAAATGGCCGGCTCGCATGTACGGCGTAAAACTGTTCCGCCTGATACTTGGAGATTTCCAGCATTTTCATGGCGAGGATGTGGAAGCCGTTCTTCTCGAACTGTTCAATGATGTCACCAACCGCGTTCTTGGCGACCGCATCAGGCTTAATGATGGTAAGAGTGCATTGCAGAGTTTTCATAATGGCCGTTGGTCGTCAGTCCTTGGTCGTAAGCTGATTTGTCTTTTGCTTGGTACTCAGTACTAGCTCGGTACTAAACTTTCACTCCCAGCGTCGCCACCAGCGTCTCCCCGATGGCCGCCGGAGATTTTGCCACGCGGATTCCAGCCGCTTCCATAGCTTTGATTTTCTCGGCAGCCGTTCCCGTGCCACCAGAAATGATCGCTCCAGCGTGGCCCATGCGGCGTCCCGGAGGGGCGGTCTGCCCCGCGATAAAACCCACTACCGGCTTCTTCATGTGGGTCTTCACAAATTCCGCGGCGGTCTCCTCGGCCTCGCCGCCGATTTCACCAATCATGATCACGGCTTCGGTTTCAGGATCGCGGTTGAACAGGTCGAGCGCATCCAGGAAAGTGGTTCCGATAATCGGATCGCCGCCAATGCCGATTGCGGTCGACTGCCCAATGCCAAGCTGCGTGAGTTGATGCACCGCTTCATAAGTCAGAGTGCCCGAGCGCGAGACGATGCCGATTGAACCTTCTTTGTGAATGGACCCTGGCATTATTCCGATTTTGCATTTGCCCGGCGAAATAATGCCGGGGCAGTTTGGTCCAATCAGCCGCGAGCGCCTGTCCTGCAGAAACTCCCAGGCCTTCACCATGTCGAGCGTGGGAATTCCCTCGGTGATGCAGACGATCAAGTCGAGTTCGGCGTCAGCGGCCTCCATGATCGCGTCGGCCGCGAACGGCGGAGGAACAAAAATTACCGTCGTGTCGGCGCCCGTTTTCTCGACAGCTTCCTGCATCGTGTTGAAAATCGGCCAGCCTTCATGCGTGGTGCCGCCCTTGCCCGGCGTCACTCCGCCCATCACCTGCGTTCCGTAAGCCGCGCACGCCTTGGCATGGAAAGTGCCCTCGCGTCCGGTCAGTCCTTGCACGATCAAGCGCGTTTTCTTGTTAACCAGGATTGCCATAAATTATGATGCCTCGCTCCTTCACATCCGTCATCCCGAACGCATACCTGTCATCATCCCGAGCGAAGAGGGATCTTGGTTCTTGCCTGCGCCACCAGTGTCGACGCCGCAGGCTAACACCCAGATCCCTCTGTTCGAGATGACAACTCGCATGGAACATGTCCTAAACCCCTCGCGCCGCGGCCACAACTTTGTCGGCAGCATCCTTCATAGTGTCGGCCACCACGAAGTTGAATCCCGACTCCATCAGAATCTTCTTGCCTTCGTCCACGTTGGTTCCCTCAAGCCGCAGCACGACGGGAAGCCTGATGTTAGTCTTCCTCGCCGCCTCCACGACCCCGGTAGCGAGCGTATCCACGCGTAGAATGCCCCCAAAGATGTTAATCAGAACCGCTTTCACGCTCTTGTCGCTGAGCAGGATTTCGAACGCGTGCGCAACCTGCTCGGCATTGGCGCCGCCGCCGACGTCAAGAAAATTGGCAGGCATGCCGCCAGCGTACTTGATGATATCCATCGTAGCCATGGCCAGCCCCGCCCCATTGACCATGCAGCCCACATTACCATCGAGCTTGATATAGTTCAGGCTGTACTTCGAAGCCTCGACCTCGAGCGGATCTTCCTCCGTAATGTCGCGCAGTTCGCGAATGTCGGGATGGCGAAACAGCGCGTTATCGTCGAAGGTCAGCTTCGCATCGAGCGCGAAAAGGCGGCCATCGGAGGTGGTAATGAAGGGATTGATTTCGAGGAGAGACGCATCGGTGTCGAGAAACGCCTTGTAAAGGTTCGAGAGAAATTGCACGGCAGGATTAATCTGCTTCGTGCTAAGCCCCAGCTTGAAAGCCATCTTGCGTGCCTGAAACGCCTCCAGGCCCATGCCGCGGTCAATGTGCTGCTTCAGAATGGCCTCGGGATTTTCCGCGGTCACCTGCTCGATCTCCATTCCGCCCGCCGCCGAAGCCATAAACACGGGCTTGCCTTCAGCGCGGTCCACTAGAATTCCCAGGTACAACTCTTTTTCAATCGGTAGAGTTTCTTCAATCAGCAACCGCCGCACGATGCGGCCTTCCGCGCCAGTCTGATGCGTAACTAACCTCATGCCCAACATTTTTTCGGCGAGATCTCCCGCCTCACTGACCGACTTGGCGATCTTTACGCCCCCGCCCTTGCCGCGCCCGCCCGCATGAATCTGGGCCTTCACCACCACTCCGCTCGCGCCGGAACTGAGCAGTTCTCTGGTGGCCGCCTCGGCTTCTTCGCGCGAGGCCGCCATCGTCCCGCGAGGCACAGTTACGCCATACTTCTTAAGAATCGCTTTTCCCTGGTACTCATGGATTTTCATAATGACGCTCGTCAGTTAAGAATCGGAAGGAGCCTGCTTGCGGCTATCGATTGAGGGCAGCAAACTCTCAATTTTATAGAAGGCCAGCGGATTTGGGCAAACAGATGGCCCGCGCCTTTTCCGGACAGCGCACATCTAAGCGTACATTTGAGGAGCAGATTGCGGCTCAGATGCCGGATCAACCCGGACCAGTTCCGTGCGGAGGACGAGAATCGTGAAACTGATTTCGCTGAACGTCGCAAGGCCGCGCCTGACGATCTATAAAGGAGCAACCATCAACACCGGCATCTTCAAGAAGCCAGTGTCCGGCCGGATAGCGCTGCGTACGTTGAACCTTGATGGCGACCAGCAGGCGGACCTCAGCGTCCACGGAGGACCCGACAAGGCAGTCTACGCGTATCCTTCCGAGCACTATGGATACTGGCGAGGAGAGTTGCCCAAGACGGATTTGCCATGGGGCACGTTCGGCGAGAATTTTACGACGGAGGGTCTGGGGGAAGACGAACTTCACGTGGGAGACCGCTTCGGCATCGGATCAGCGGTAATGATGGTCCGTCAGCCGCGCATGCCCTGTTACAAATTAGCGGCCAAGTTTCAGCGCGATGACATGATCGAGCGCTTCCTGCTCAGCGGACGCAGCGGATTTTATTTTTCGGTGGAACACGAAGGCGAAGTCGAACCGGGAGACTCTTTCAAACTCATCTCTCGAAATAACGATGGCATTACGATCGCCGAAATGAACCGTCTTTTCGTCCGAGAAAGATACAATCGTGATCTGTTGCAGAAGGCAATCGCCACAACCGCGCTGCCGGAAACCTGGCGTGAATACTTCTTGCCCAGACTGAAACGCCCGGCGGTTGGCACTTAGCGGCCCAGTCGTTCTGATTGCGAAACGTTATACCTTACAATTCCGAGTAAGATGATTCTCGACACCCTGCATCGCATCGCCGATCACGGCCAGTCGCTGGCGCGCGCGGAAGCGCGTGCAGTGATGGCCGAGGTGCTGGGAGGAAACTGTACTGACGCGCAGATCTCGGCGCTGCTCTTGGCTTTGCACATGAAAGGCGAAACGGTCGAGGAGATCGTCGGCTTTGCCGAAGCCATCCGCGCCGCTGCGACTCCTTTGCCCATTTCGTCGGCTGGCGCTTCCGAATCCACCGCTCTCGACTTGAGCGGCACCGGCCGCGACGCGCTGCTCGATTCAGCGCTCGTTGACACCAGTGGCACAGGCGGCGATGCCAGCGGAACCTTCAACATTTCAACAGCCACAGCATTCGTGACTGCTGGAGCCGGCGTACGTGTGGCTAAGCACGGCAACCGCAGCATCAGCTCGAAGTGCGGCTCGGCCGACGTGATGGAGGCGCTCGGCGTGAACATCCAACTGACTCCGCAACGCGCCGCGCAATGCCTCAGCGAAGTCGGAATCTGTTTTCTCTACGCCCCCGATCTGCACTCCTCGATGAAGCAGGTGCAAAAGGTGCGGCGCGAGCTGCGTCTGCGGACTATGTTCAACCTGCTCGGACCGCTCACTAATCCGGCGCGCGCTTCAGGACAAGTCGTGGGCGTCTATGCCCTCGATATGGTCGAGAAGTTAGCCGAGGCGCTCAGCATGTTAGGCCTGCATCGCGCGCTCGTAGTTCATGGTCTCGATGGACTCGACGAAATCACCATTACCGGACCGACTCGCGTGGCTGAAGCTCGCGACGGATCGGTGCGGACTTATGAAGTTGATCCCGAAGAATTCGGAATGAAGCGGGCCACGCTCGCCGATATTTCGGGTGGCAACGCGGCCGAAAACGCCGCCATCGTTCGCGAGGTTCTAAGTGGAAAGAAATCTCCGCGCCGGGATGTGGTCTTGCTGAACTCCGCGGCCGCACTGGTAGCGGCGGGACGCGCTGATCATCTGGCGGATGGGATTCCGTTGGCTATGAAGTCGATCGATTCCGGCGCAGCCGCCGCAAAGCTGGCGGCCCTGGCAAGTTTCACCACAAAGGTATCGCTCAGTGGGCACTGATCATTTGGCAGCCCAAGTTTACTGATCACTGACCCGGCCACTGCTTCCCAATTACTTCGCAGCATCACCCTAGATCTTGAACACATTGTTCGTCATATCACTCTCGGGCACGCTGCCGTCGTTGACTACGATCTCTTCCGGCGGCTTCGGAACCTCAACGCGAATCACAGCATTGCTCTTGCCGCGCACCACAATCCTCTTGGTAACCACTCCGCCTGCGAACTTTACCGTGAGTGGAACCTCCGCTCCCGCTGCGCCCAGGTTGTCCACTGTGATCGTGAGCAGATAAACTTCGGGGGATGTCTGGCGCGTGAAAGCGGACGCCACTTTGAAGTCGGGCAAGCCGCGGTCGCGATAAACCCAGTCGTCGAAGAACCACTCCACATCGCGCTGCGTCTGCGCCTGGATCAAGCGCTGCATGTAAGAAGGTTCTTTGTCCTCGTCCGCATGGTATGCCGCGAGAGCCTTCTTCAGAGCCGGCTCGCCGACCAGGTCGCGCAGCATCCACCACACACACATCGCTTTGCTGCGATAAAGTTCCTCGTCGTATGTGTTGATGAGCGACCGGTTCACTTCATCCTCGGATCTTGGCGCGGTAGTTGCCTTCTCGTTTTCAGCCGCTGTGAGCGCGGAGCGGTGCAGCCCCATGTAATTGAGCGCCGCGGCTCGTCCATTCACATGTTCGAGATAAAGTGCCTGAGCGAAGTGGGCAAGGCCCTCGTCGATCCAGGGACGCGGCGAGGAAAAAGCTGCATGGGTCAGCTGATGGGCAACCGCCAGTCCTGAAAGTTTAGGATCCGCGGTGGTCAGCGGCGTGAGCAACCAGGGGCCGCTCTCAAACGGTGCCGCGTTTGCGTCAGCCAGATCGGTGGTTCTTGTCTTCGAGCGTGGCGCTCCAAACCATTCCGCTATAAACGGAATCACTTTTTCCGCGGCATCAGCGTATGTTGTCGCGGAAATGTCATGGCTGCGAAGATAATAAAGTTCGGTAGCCGATCGCTCGACCAACTCAAAGTTGGCCATCACGAATGTCGGCACGACAAGCCCCATCGGCTGGTAGGTGCAATCCGCGCTGAGATATTGAGCTCCGCCCATCGTCTCATAGGCCGAAGAGCACGACACCTCATTCAGCAGAAGACGAGGAGGCGAGTCAGACCCATCTCGCAACCCTGCGATCTTCAAATGCATTTTCGACGTTGCCTCTCGCGCCTTCCAACGCCCCACAATCTCGAACAGATTCTTGCCCTCTGCAAGATCGGCTGCTTCGGTCGCTATCGGATACCAAGCCACGTATCCCGCTCCGCGCACCGCGGTGAATTTCGTACTAATCTGATCCCAGTCGCTGCTGTGGGACACCGCCTCGGGAGTGCCAATCCGCGTCAGCCGGGTCGCGTCCAGCATGATCACGCCTTCGTAGGCGATCTCCAGATCGACGGTGCCGTTGGACGTGATTACATTGGGCAGAGTCACGATCGCCTCCGAAAGCGCTCCGGTGTGATCGATGTCCGAGGTATAGGGTTGCGAGACGAACTGCAACTGCTTGCCGCCGGCCTTGATGGACCGCCAGTCCAGTGAAGACGAAATCTGCAGTACTGCAATCTTCTGCGGGGCTTGCGAATCATTCCGCAGAGTGATCTTGCCGCGAACGCCCAACCGCTGCTGCTCGGGTTCGAAGCGAACATCGAGATCGTACTTCGTGAAAGTGAACGCCTCGCGGTCGAGAGAAAGTGCGTTCACTGCACAGGCGCAAAGAACGAACAGGAAAACCAGCCCCAACCCGCGCAACTTCATTTCGCACCTGCGGACGCCTGTTTGTTCTGCGCGCCGTCTTTCGCGCGTCTCTGCCGCACTAGTTCATACATCACGACGGCCCCCGCAACCGACACGTTCAGCGAAGGCACTTTGCCCAGCATCGGAATCGAAACCAGAAAATCGCACTTTTTCTTCACCAGGTCGTGCAAGCCTTTGCCTTCCGCGCCCAGAACCAGCGCGCAATCCATGTTGTAATCGAGCGCGTCGTAGGTCTCCTTGCTGCGCTCGTCGAGGCCAACGGTCCAGATGTTGCGCTCCTTCAATTCTTCCACCGTGCGTGCGATGTTCGTCACCTTGGCAATCGGCAAATGTTCGCTGGCGCCTGCCGAAGCTTTTGTGACCGTGCCGGTGACGGCCGCCGCGCGGCGCTCGGGAATCACCACTCCATCGGCACCGGCAGCATCGGCGGTGCGCAAGAGCGCGCCCAGATTGTGCGGATCTTCCACGCCATCGAGCACGATGACGAAAGAATACTGTCCGCGCTTGGCGCCAACCACATCATCGAGGTCGCTGTATTGCTTGGCCGACGTGACCGCTACCACTCCCTGATGCGCCGCGTTGCCCGCCATGCGGTCAAGTTCCATCCGCGTCAGAAAGCGCACGGGCACGGCGAGGCGGCGGCAATCTTCGATCATGCGCTGCAGGCGGATGTCGTGCCGCTCCTTCGCCATGCCAACCCACTGAAAAGCCCGTCCGCGGGCCTTGAGCGCCTCGGTAACGGCGTTGATGCCATAGATATAGTTCATGAAGTACTAAGTGTAATGGAAGCCGAGGTGTGGCGCGGGCGCCTTCGCCCTCGTGCTTCAAGCGCCCGATGTGTTCGCCAGGACACGCACAATATCCTCTGGTTCCGGACGCTCCGTGTAATCCTCGTTAGCGGAAGCATAGAGCACCGAACCGTCGCGGTCGATGATGTAAGTCGCAGGAATCGGCAACTCCCAACTCTCATCGCCGTTCACGAAGGGCAGGTTGACGAATGCACGTTGATAGACCGCGCGCTGTTCATCAGGAACGCGGTAGGTGAGACCGAACTGTCGCGCCACTTCATTGCCGGCATCGGAGAGCAGCGGGAAGCGCAGCTTGTGCTGATCGCGCATGAAGAACGACTGCTTCACGGTCTGCGGAGAAATGGCCGCAAGCGTCGCGCCCGCCTGCTGGATTTCCGGCAGGACGAGGTTCATGGCCTCCATCTGAGCGACGCAGAACGGGCACCAGCGCCCGCGGATGAAACAAAGCACGAGGCGTCCCTTTATCAGCAGGTCGGAGGAAGAGACGGTCTTGCCGTCGTCGTCTGACAACCGGAACTCGGGAATCGTCGAGCCGACCGGAAGAATATTCGCGGTCAAACGCTTGTCTTTTAGCTCCGTGACCGCCCGACCATGAACGGCCTGCGTCTCCGCCGGAACATACTTCGCGATCAGTTCCTTGCGCTCGGCAAATATCTCACGCAAGGGGCGAATAACAGTCTCGGGACTCGACTCTTCGAGGGATCGCCATTTCATAGAAACAGTGGTCAGTGATCTGTAGTCAGAGTAAGGCAACAGCCAGCTAGTACCAGCCACTGACCACTAGCCACTGACCACTGTTTTCACATTCCCGGCAACTTCATCCCCGCCATGCGCCGCGCAAAGCTGGGCTTGCCCATCTGCTTGAACATCTTTTTCATCTGCGCGTACTGGCGAAGCAGGTTATTCACTTCCTGCACGGTCGTGCCGGACCCGCGAGAAATGCGTTTCCGGCGGCTGCCGTTGATCACTTCGTGATGATTGCGTTCGTGCACAGTCATCGAATTGATGATGGCCTCGACGCGGTTGATCTGTTTTTCGTCTACATTGTCGGCAGCTTTCTGCAGGCCGGAAAACGGTCCAATCGAGGGCATCATGCCGATCAGGCTCTTAATCGATCCCATCTTCTTTACTTGCCGCAACTGGTCGCGAAAGTCTTCCAGCGAGAAGCCGTCGCCGGTGAGGGCCTTGGTGGCCATCTCCTGCGCTTTCTTCTTGTCGATCTGCGATTCGGCGCGCTCGATCAGCGAGAGGATGTCGCCCATGCCGAGAATGCGCGACACGATGCGGTCGGGATGAAACGGCTCCAGCGCATCGTACTTCTCACCCACGCCGATGAACTTGATGGGCTGGCCCGTAACCTGCCGTATGGAGAGCGCCGCGCCACCGCGCGCATCGCCATCCATCTTGGTGAGAATGACGCCGGTGAGCGAGAGCTTTTTGTGGAACTCGTCAGCGGAGCGCACCGCGTCCTGCCCGGTCATGGCGTCCGCGACGAAGAGAATCTCCGCCGGGTTCAGCAGCTTCTTCAGCGACTGCATCTCATCCATCAGTTCGTCGTCGATGTGCAGACGGCCGGCTGTGTCGACGATCAGCACGTCGCAACCGGAAACGATGGCTTCGCGCCGAGCTTCCTTCACCAGGCGCTCCGCCGCCTGCGTGAGCTGCGCGGGCGTGTTGGCTTCGCCCACTTCGCCTTCGTAAATCTGCGCTTTGACTGCCTGCGCCACAACCTTCAACTGCTCGCGCGCCGCCGGGCGGTACACGTCCACCGAAACCAGCAGCGGACGATGGCCGCCGGTCTTGAACCAGTTCGCCAGCTTACCCGAAGTGGTGGTCTTGCCGGAACCTTGCAGTCCAACCATCAGAACAACCGTGGGCGGCTGCGAGGCGAACTTCATGCGAGCCGTGTCCTTGCCCAGAGTCTCGACCAGTTCGTCGCGGACAATCTTGATGACCTGCTCACCCGGAGAAAGCGCGGTCAGCACTTCCTGGCCCACGGCCTTAGCCTGGATGCGGTCAATCAGCTCTTCGACCACTTTGAAGTTGACGTCGGCTTCGAGCAGCGCCAGCCGGATTTCGCGCAAAGCTTCGCTGATGTTCTCCTCGGTCAGCCGGGCCTGGCCGCGAAGAGACTTGAATGCGCGCTGCAGTTTTTCCTGAAGATTCTCGAACATAAGTGTAAGTTGCTATTTTAACAGCGGCGACGTTTTGGAGGCGGTGCGCGACGGCGGGTGCGCGCCATCCGCGGCGCATTTCTGGTAGGCGCGGCAGGAATCGAACCTGCAACCACCGGATTAGAAATCCGGTGCTCTATCCGATTGAGCTACGCGCCCACTAGCAAAATTTATCATAAGCTCCGGGTGGAGTATCATGCGGTGTCGCATTGACCTCCGCCGCTCCATCCCGCCTCGCTTACATCGACTGGATGAGGGGCCTGGCCTGCTTGCTGATGTTTCAGACGCATTGCTACGACTCCTGGCTCAGCCCCGCCGCGCGGCAGAGCAAGTTCTTCATGTATTCGCAACTGGGCGGAACCTTCCCTGCTCCTCTGTTCTTATTTCTTGCGGGCATTTCGTTCGCCTTAGTAACCGAAAAGCTCTGGAAGAAGAATCTTCCTCCCGCACAGATCGCTCGCGTGACGATCCGCCGCGGCGCGGAGATCTTTGCCTTCGGCTTGCTCTTCCGCCTGCAGGAATATCTCATTGCCTGGGGTTGGGCGCCGCTCAGCGACTTGCTGCGCGTGGATGTGCTCAACAGCATCGGAGTCTCCATGATGCTGATGGGCATCTTCTGCTGGCTGGCGCTCCTTATCTTCATGCCCCGCGGAGGGCAGACCAGGCTCGCCCTGGTTCTTACTTCAGCTGGAACGGCTTTGCTGATTTCTCTGCTCACGCCGCCTCTGTGGACGACCTGGCGTCCGAACTGGCTGCCGTGGCCGCTGGAGTCCTACATCAACGGCGTCCACAATCTCGGCATACCGCAGCCCTGGCTCTTCCCACTTTTTCCGTGGGCCGCGTTCGCATTCGCTGGACTGGCCGCAGGATTTATCCTGCAGAGCGAGTGGGCGCGCCAGCGCGAAACACTGATTTTCTGTCTCCTGGGCGTCGTCGGCTTGGTGTTCGTTGAAGTCTCCCGCTGGCTCGACGCCCAACCGCGCCAGATCTATGCAATCTACGACTATTGGCATACCAGCCCGAATTTTTTGTTGATTCGCGTGGGCCTGCTACTCGTGATTCTGACGGCGAGTTACGCCTGGTGCCGCTGGGGTTTCGGACAACGGCCCGCGGGGCGGTGGGGTTTCAGTCCCCTCATGCAATTGGGCCAGGCTTCCCTGCTGGTCTACTGGGTGCACATCGAGTTCGTTTACGGACGTGTCTCCATCCTGCCCAAACACAGCCAAAGCATCCAACCCGCATCCTTGGGATTGCTGACGATCTTCCTCGCGATGCTAATCCTGGCGTTCCTGCGGACGCGGATGAAAGGTCGCGGCGCTGAGCTGTTGGCGTGGCTACGGCGTCCAGCCCGCGCCAATTGAAATCCTTCTGCACTTGTAACTCCCCATCGTCATCCCGGGCGAAGCGAGGGATGACAGTTCGTGGCGAGATACAGCAAGTGGGGTACAGCAGCAGCGCTACCGGAACCGCTTGGCGAACTCTACAACCTCGCGCTCCGCCCAGCGGCCATCATAGGGTGGGTCGCCATCACGCTCGCCTACGAACGCACAGTGTCCGCCGTCCGCAGTTTCAACATAGGTAATGTTGCGATTGGAGAGAAGCGCCTGTCGCGTCTCCGGCAATATACGAATGAAAGGATCGTTGGCTGCGTGGATGACCAGCGAAGGCCGTGCGATGCGGTCGATCACATGGGCAGCGGCGGCTCGATCGTAATAATCGTCCGCGCCGGTGAAACCGCAGTAGTAAGCAGTTACGCGGTCGTCGAAGTCTCGCAGCGTTTTAACTGCGCGCAAGCGAGATGCGTCAAAGCTCGCGGGGAAAAGCCGCACCTTGCGGCGAAAGCGCTGAAACAACTGCAGCAGAAAATAGTATTCGTAAATCCGGTTGGCGGGCTCGTGCAGCGCGTCGGCCCCAGCCGCAAGATTGATCGCTGGACAAACCGCCGCCACGCCGCGGAACTCCGCCGGACCGTCGCTGCCCCACTCCCCCGCCAGCTTCAGAACCAGATTGCCGCCCATCGAAAAGCCAATCAGCACGAAACCGGAAATTCCGTCGCGCTCGACAAGGTTGTGCGCCACCGCCGCCACATCCCCGGAGCAGGCCAGGAGTTGTAAAGCGTGGGCGCGCAATGGTCCATCCCACCGCAGTTGCGCTGGTTCATGCGCACTACGTTCATGCCCGCAGCCAAACCGTTCCGCGCAATTCCCAGCATGTACTGCGATTCGCTTGACCCCTCCAGACCATGCACAACGATCAGCGTCAGCACCCTCCGGTCTTTCTGCCAGTGACAGTGGCACAACACCGGAATGCCGGGTTCCACTTCAATCAACCGCTGTTCAGCCCCAGGCAGGTCGATTCGCCGC
Organism: uncultured Acidobacteriaceae bacterium; assembly: GCA_963771895.1. GTDB lineage: Bacteria > Acidobacteriota > Terriglobia > Terriglobales > Acidobacteriaceae > Sulfotelmatobacter. Next base: position 63,643 of record CAVYVQ010000014.1, read on the forward strand.
GGAAGAAAAAATGCGGCGAGCGTCTGCACGTGCCCGCCCCCCAGCCAGCGTCGTGGCCGGAAGACGGAGGAGGCAAAGCCAGGCGGCTTCTCCGTCAAGCCATCCTCGCACTCAGCTTTTGAAGTGGAAGTGGTCAGGCGTCACCGCCCTGGTTTGCGAAGTAAGTTTGCGAAGTTCTCACAAATTGATTCTAATAGGATCAGTCAGACCCAAGGGAGCAATCGTCATGCCGATTTTTGAATACATCTGCCAGGAATGCCAGCACGAGTTTGAATCGCTGGTCTTTGGCCGCGATAAGGCAAAGTGCCCCAAGTGTCGAAGCCGGAAGCTAAGCCCACAGCTTAGCGTCTTTGCCATGTCGTCCAAAGGCATGTCCGCCAGAGGCGCCGCGTCCCAATCGCCTTCCACGGGCGCCTGCGGCTCCTGCGGCGATCCTCGAGGTCCGGGTGCCTGCTCGCTCGGCGACCTCGACTAGCTCTCAGTTCCGCGTTTCGACACAGGTAGCCAAACTTTCGGCACAGTTTCGTCTGTGACTGATGTTACCTATGCTTCCCCACGCTGCCCGCCTACGATGCCTTGTCCCCAACCTCTGGAACCAGGAGCATCGCATGGATCGGCGCCTCCAATCGCGCGTTTTCGTGGACCTTCCCGTACAGATCTGGGGCATGGACGCTCATTCCCGCCCCTTCACCCAGCCGGCCAGCCTGCGCACCATCAGCGGCCGCGGCGCCACCCTGCAGTGCGTTGACGCTCAACTGAAGCCAGGAGACGTCGTCGACGTTCTTTACCTGGGCACGAAGGCGCAATTCCGCATCGTGTGGTGCGGCAAGCCCGGTACTGAAATGGCTGGGGAAGTGGGTGTCGAGAATCTCTCCCTTGACACGAATCTTTGGGATTTCGATCCGCTGCGCTGCGCGGCCGCTGCAGGTCAAAGCTAGATTCCCCTTAAGTCTGTCATCCTGAGCGGAGATTGTACTTCGCGAACGCGAAGCACAATCGCAGTCGAAGGATACCTACCCGCCGCGCGTCACCGCTGGCTTTGCAAGGCGTTTCTATTACACCCCGCGCTTCTAGCCTTTTCCCGTGCTGTTCGGATTCGCTCAAAAACTCTGCGGAACAAGTGTCTCGATTACTAAGGATTAAGGAGAATAGCGTAAGAAAGGGAGGGCAGGGGGAGGACCGAAACCCCGCTCTGCGCGGGCCATTCGCAGTATGCAGCGGGGGCAGTGCAAAGGCAAGAAGAAACCAGAGCGCAGCCAAGAAATTCCCCGAAGGTTGCATTATCTTTCACACTTGCTGTATTCATTTCGCGAAAACCTTGCAAGTTTTGTCATCCTGTCTCACCTGAGTGGGGTTCTCTTTCGTGAACCTTGGTGTCCTTCGTGGTTAACTGAGGTCCGAGCGAAAGGCTGTAAACTCACGAGAGATGCAGGTAAAGATTCTTGGATCGGCGGCCGGAGGCGCATTTCCGCAGTGGAACTGCGCCTGCGCAAATTGTCGCGCCGTGAGAGCGGGCACATTCCGTGGCAAGCCCCGCACTCAGACGCAGATCGCGATCACGCAAGACGGCCTCTCGTGGTTTCTGCTGGGCGCGTCTCCGGACCTGCGCACGCAGATCGAGGGTGCGCCTGAATTGCATCCGCGACAAGGTACGCGCCACTCGCCGATTGCCGGCATCGCGCTCGCCAACGCCGACGTCGACCACGCTCTCGGACTCCTTCTGCTGCGCGAACTCCAGCCGCTGCGCATCCATGCCACCGCCTCGGTTCGCCGTATTCTCTGCGAGGACAACTCGATGTTCGGCATGCTGCATCGCGTGCCCAATCAAGCCCGGTGGACTGATTTCGAAGCCGGAAAAGAATTTTTTTTATGCGGCGCGCAAGGCGAGGATTCCGGTCTCCGCTGCCGGGCGTGGTCGTTGAGCACTCACTACCCCTCGTATGTAGCGGCAAAACGCCAATCACAACTTTCCCCCCGCGAAGCTTCCCTGGGCTTCTTCATTCATTCGAATTCCGGCTCGCGATTGGGCTTTATGCCTGCAGTTCCTCAGGTAGATGATGCATTACTCAGAGAACTCGATGCCTGCGACGTCCTGCTTTTCGACGGCACCTTCTGGAGCGATGATGAACTCATTCGCGTGCAGGGCAGCGGTCAGACTGCGCAGCAGATGGGCCACGTCCCGGTCGAAAAGACGCTCGTGAGGTTGGCGGCAGTGCGCCGTCCGCGTAAAATATTTCTACACATCAACAACACCAATCCCATACTGGACGAGGCGAGCGCCGAATATCGCCGGGTGCGGGACGCGGGCTGGGAAATCGCGGAGGATGGATGGCAGTTCACCCTGTAGACACGCACACGGCATCGCAAGCCCGCCTGCTTTCGCTCGACGAGTTGCGCGTGCAACTACAGGCCACGGGGGAAGAGCGTTACCATCACAAGCATCCTTTTCATTTGTTGATGCACGAAGGCAAGCTCAGCCGCGGACAACTGCAAGCCTGGGCGCTGAATCGCTATTACTATCAAAGCGTCATCCCAATCAAAGATTCGATCATCCTCTCGCGCGGTCCCGACCCGGTCTTCCGCCGCGCGTGGCGTAAACGCATCGTCGACCATGACGGCGACGCCACCAGCGAAGGCGGCATCAAGCGCTGGATAAAGTTGGCCGAAGCCACAGGTCTCGATCCCGAACAGGTTCGCGCCGGCAAAGGCATTCTTCCCGCAACCCGCTTCGCGGTAAACGAATATCTGAACATCGTTCGCAACCGGACCCTGCTGGAGGCGGTCGCGTCCTCGCTGACAGAATTGTTTTCCACCAGACTGATCACCCTGCGCGTGGAAAAATTGCGCCAGCACTATCCCTGGCTGGCGGGAGGTCTGGACTATTTCGAGGCCAGACTTTATCAGGCGCCCGAGGATTCGCAGTTTGCGGTGAATTATGTCTACGACAACGCAAAGACGCGCGCCGAGCAGGAGTCGGCGATCCAGGCCCTGCGCGACAAGTGCGACATTCTATGGGCGCAGCTCGACGCACTCTACTTCGCGTATGTGGAGCCAGGATGGCCCCCGCCCGGCGCGTTTCAAATCGAGGCCAGCTAGCGTGAGTTCATTTCACAATTTCGTCATTCCGACCGGAGCGCAGCGAAGTGAGGCAGAAAGCCTTGTCATTCCGAACGGAGCACAGCGAAGCAGAGGAACCTGCTTTCGCTTGCAGCCCCTCCGCCGTTTGCGTCTATTTGTGCCGCGGACCTCGCGATCAGGAGACTAATGCCGCCCCCCGAAGACACCGCACAGCCGCGCCTGGCAGCCGGTTGCCGCTGGGGCGGCACTGAAGAAGCGCGGGTGATCCTGTTCCCCGAAGGCGCAATCAAGCTGCAAGGAACAGGGCGACAGGTCCTAGAGCGCTGCGACGGCCAGCGCACGTTCGCCCAGCTCATCGCAGAATTGCAGGCTCAATTCGCCGACGCCGATCCGAACAAGATACGCGCCGACATCAGCCAGTTCCTCGAGCAACTGCGCCACAAGCGGATTGTTGATTACTGATTATGATTCTTCGTCCACATCGCTCATGATTCCCAACCCGCTCGCCCTCATCGCCGAGATCACGCACCGCTGCCCGCTGCACTGCGTCTATTGCTCGAATCCCCTCGAGTTGGCTGCGGCAAGCTCGGAGCTTTCAACGAAAGAATGGATCGACGTTTTCCAGCAGTCAGGCAAGCTGGGGATGCTGCACGCGCACTTCACCGGAGGCGAACCGCTGGCGCGGCCTGATCTGACGGAACTCATCGCCGGCGCGCGCGCAGCGGGCCTCTACACCAATCTGATTACCTCTGGCATCGGGCTCGCTGAACCACGATTGCAAGCGCTGGTCGAGGCCGGCCTCGATCACATTCAACTCAGCTTTCAGGATTCGCGCGAAGACACGGCTAACTGGATTGCCGGTGCCAAAGCGCACGCGCACAAGATTGAATTGTCGCGCATCATCCGCCGCTACAAAATCGCTTTCACCGTCAATCTTGTGGTCCACCGGCAAAACATCGATCACCTCGATGAGATGATCGCGTTCATCGAGCAGCTCGCGCCCGAGCGCATGGAGATCGCCCACACGCAGTATTACGGCTGGGCGCTGCAGAACCGCGCCGCGCTCCTCCCCACGCGCGCGCAGCTTGAAAAAGCCACAGCAGCGGTTGCCGCCGCGGAAAAACGTCTCGCGGGACGCATCCGCATCGATTCGGTGGTTCCCGACTATTACGCGCGCTTTCCGAAAGCCTGCATGGGCGGATGGGGACGTAGATTGATGCTCGTCAATCCCGCAGGTAAGGTCCTTCCCTGCCACGCCGCCGAAGTGATTCCCGGACTCGAATTCGAAAATGTTCGCGAGCGGACTCTTGAGTTCATCTGGCAGCAGTCTTCCTCGTTCCAGCGCTTTCGCGGAGAAGAATGGATGCCGGAACCTTGCCGCAGTTGCGACCAGCGCACCCAGGATTTTGGCGGATGCCGCTGCCAGGCTCTGCTGCTCACCGGCAACGCAGAGGCAACGGATCCGGCGTGCTCGCTCGGGCCCGCGCACCACATCATTGAGGCGGCATTGGCCGAAGCCAATTCAAGCACCGCGGTTTCGCAGCCCGTTTCAGCGCCGTCATTCGTGCAGTTGCAGGAGCGAGCCGGAGATTTGTGGAGCTACCGCACGAATCCCAGATAAGTAGTCCCGAATAAGTCTCGAACGCGATTCCGACCGACCGCGACGGCCGCAGCTACCAGCGAAACCCGATGGTGATCGGACGATAGTCGGTGGTGATGCCGTTGTGCGATCCGTGCATGAGACGGAACTCTCCGTAGATCTCGACGCCGCTCGGCATCTTGCGCGTAACGCCCGCCCCAACGTTGTATCCGAACTGGTTCAGGCTGGAATTGACAAAGCTGCCGCTGAGAGGAATGCTGAAATTCGAAGTCTGGCACGCACCCCACCAATTCCAGAACCCATTGCACGGCGAACCAGGAACCGTGGTGCTGCCGTCAAGACTTCCGGAGCGATGGAGAAAACTCGCACCGAGCAGGAAATATCCGCTGTATACCTTGGTGACCGGAAGGTTGATGATAGGATCCAGCGTGACCGCATACGCGTGGCTTGTCGCTCCCGTTGCTTGCGCCAGAATCAGTGTGGAGTCGCGCAACGGCAGGTTGGCGAAAATAAAGTCCGCGCGCAGCCCTAAATACTTATCCGCGTTGCGAGCCACGCCGGCCGCGCCCACAAAACCTCCCTGTCGCACCCAGGTGCGCGTCGCGCCGCTGTCAAGATTGGCGCCTGCGCCTACGTTGTAGGTCCAGTTCTTGTAGTCCTTAGGGCGTTTCCGCCGCAAAGTAGATTGCTCATCGGCGGGTTCCTGGCTGGTATCGGGCTTCTGGGCTGCGGGAGTTTGGTCCGCGGGTTGTTGCCCAGCAGGCGCGGGTGTCGCCGGAGTCTGTCCCGCGGGCGTAGTCTGCGCGCGTCCTTTCGGTCCCAGCAGAATTATCAGAACCAGCAGCGCCAGCACATTCGCAGTCGCGGTCACACTCGCGAACTTTGCCATCATCCATTCTCCTCCCATAACCGGGCATGGTGGCGGACCGTAGCGCTCGGCATGAAGAGGCGAGAGGCGCCGTGAGTAAAGGTTCCGCTTGTGATTCCTCGCAGGCAGGCGTTTGCCATGGTTGCGGCGGCATCGCATTATAGTACCAACTTTGATGCTGATTCTGCCTGGCAAGCCGCCCTGGGTGGTGTTCAGTTTCCGGTTGATTTCATAACGCCGGGATATTGATGACAAACTACTCGTAGCGTAGCGCTACTATCGGGTCGACACGCGACGCCCGAAGGGCAGGAATCGCACAGGCTGCAAGCGCGACGCCTGCAAGCGCGAGTGCGACCGCGGTAAATGTTGCCGGATCTCGCACCGGCACGCCGAATATCAGACTGGACACGGTCCGACCAAGCGCCAGGCCTGCCACCAATCCACTTCCAATACCGATCAGGGCCACTCTCATTCCTTCGCCGACAATAAGACGCAGAACGCTGCGGGGCGTAGCGCCCAGGGCGATTCGTACTCCAATTTCGCTGGTGCGCTGGCTCACGGAATAGGCGAGCACGCCATAGATGCCGATCGAGGCAATCAGCAACGCCACGGATGCGAAAGCACCGAGCAGCACCGTATTAAGTCGCGGCTGCGCTGCGCTGTTTGAGAGCGACTGCTCCATCGTCCTCTCGTTGCCGAGCGCCAGCTCCGCGTCGAGCTCGTGCACTTTCTGGCGGATCACAGGCAACAACGCTTCGGGCGCGCCATCGGTCCGCACGACGACATCCATCACGGGCCATGCCCGGCTGGCCATCGAGTAATAGAGGGCCGGCGACTCCTGGTTCAGAGCCGTACTGCGCACGTCACCGACGACGCCGACAATGGTAAACGCGATGCGGGGGTCGGCTGAGCGACGCAGAGTATGGCCAATGGGGTCGCCGTCGCCCCAGAACTTCCTGGCGGTCGCCCGGCTCACAATCATGACCGGCAGTGCCGGTGCGGGACCATCCGCGTCCGTGAACTCGCGCCCTTGCAGCACCGGTATGCCCATGGTTCTGAAGTAGCCAGGGCTCACAGTGCGCCAATCGATGGGTACGGCTGTGGCGGGTGGCAGAATAGATCGGTCGGTGGTGAGCATCGGGTGGGTATTGTAGGCGCCGGCGCCGAAGGGAATCCCGGACGATACCGCGGCGCCGCGCGCGCCCGGGATCGACCGCAACACATCCAGCAGAGCGCGATAGAACTGCGGCAATTTGCTGTCGGCCCCATACTTTGCGACCGGCGGGGCCAGCTGGAAGGTCATTAAACCCTGAGGGTCAAAGCCGAGGCGGACTCGCTGCAGATTCGACAGACTGCGAATGAACAACCCTGCTCCGATCAACAGAACCGTCGCCAGCGCGATTTCAACGGCCGCCAAGCCGTTACGGAGCCGGGCAGACATTCGACTCGTCGACCCACGCCCGCCTTGCTTGAGAATGGCGTTGAGATCAACTCTAGCCGTGCGCCACGCGGGCACGATTCCAAAAAGCAGCCCGGTAACGACGGTCAATCCGAGCGCAAACCAATAAACTGTGGCATCCATTTCTACCACTGGGATGGGGAGCGTATTCGGCGGCAAAAACCGGTTGATCGTGTGGATCGCCCAGAACGCTCCGCCAAGCCCGGCTGGGCCGCCGAATAGCGAAAGCATTACGCTTTCGACCAGTAATTGACGCACCAGCCGGCTGCGGCTCGCGCCGATGGCCGCCCGCACGGCCATTTCGTTCTGCCGTGTGGCGGCTCGCGCCAATAGCAGGTTGGCGATGTTTGCGCAGGCAATCAGCAGCACAAAGACTACGGCCCACAGCAGCACCAGGAGTCCGGTCTTGAGTTCCGAGCTGACGAAGGTGTCAAACATGCTGACCAGGTGAATGCCCCAGTCGTGAATTGGCGGATACTGGCGGCCCATGCGGGCTGAAATGCCATTCATTTCGGCCTGGGCCTGTTCGATGGAAACTCCGTTCTTGAGCCGACCGAACGTTAGAATTACATGGTTGAGACGGATTTCCTTTGCCCGATCAATCGTCAGCGGAGTGTAGACCTCGCCTCCCGATATCAGGTTCAGGGCAGCAGGAGCAATGCCGACCACGGTCGTAGGCGTGTCGTTGAGAATGATAGTGCGGCCGATGAGCCCCCGGTCCGCGCCGAAGCGTCGTTTCCACAAGCCTTCTCCGATCATGGCAACCGCGGCGGCGTTAAGTTGCTCTTCCTCATCGCTGAATGCCCGGCCCGCGATCGGCGGAATTCCGAGCACACGCGTTAGTGCCGGGCTGATCCGGTTGCCGGAAAACTGCTCGGGCTCGCCAGCCCCGGTCAGCGTGTTGGCGTTAAAGCCAACCGCGGCCAGCTCGTCAAAGCTCTTGGATTGCTCCCGCCAGTCGAGGAAGTTCAGGACTGACGAGCCGAAGTTGGGCAGATTCAGCTTGTCGTTCTTTTCCGCAACTTGCACCAGCCGATTAGGCTCTCGGAACGGCAGCGGCCGCAGCAGCACAGCGTTCACAACGCTGAAGATCGTGGTGTTGGCGGCGATTGCTAACATGACCGTCAATACCACCGTAGCCGTGAACAGTGGTGTCCGGCGCATTACGCGGACCGTGTAACTAATATCGCTGAAGAGCAAGGTCAATTCTCCATCGATCGCTGGAAGTACGCAGGGCAACAAAAGTATCGCGGCTGTCTTTCCGCTGACACGTCCACATGGTAAAACATCGAGGTCGTGGGTTTATTCCATCAGAATGACAACCTGTTTTCGGAAAATGAAGTGCCGTTGAAAGTGGCAAGAGTGACGGAGCAGTACGTGAACTCTCGGCGGCAACTCGCAGGCTGACCTTCCAAGTCATGCCCGAGTGGTCGGCCACCCGGCTTGCCAGGCAGAATCAGCATCAAAGTTGGTGCCCACAAAACCTCCCTGTCGCACCCAGGTGCGCGTCGCGCGCGGACTTCATTTTCGCCAACCTGCCGCTGCGCGACTCCATACTGAATCTGGCGCAAGCGACGGGAGCGACAAGCCACGCGTACGCGGTCACGCTGGATAACCGAGGCGGCTGTCGCCACCCGAGCCTCTCAGTCCGCGGGCATGGGAGCGGGACGCGGCACTGCGCGGCGTACTTTGGCCGGGACCTTCATTGCGACGACTGCTTCTGCCGGCGCTTCCAGCCACTTGCGCACCTGGGGCATAGCTTGCCGCATAGCTACTTCTCCGGCTTTGATCAACTCGCCGGCACGCTTGAAATCGTCGTAGGCGAAGCCGGCAATGTCGGGTTCGACGACCACGTCGGCGGCGCCGCGCCACATGCTGGACATCGAGTCCTGGGCGATGGCGAAGGATTGTCCGATCACATCAAAGAGATGGCGCGGGGCTCCCCCCTTCGCCCACTTGCCTTTCAGATGCACGGCCAGCACTCGCTCGGCGCCCATTTCGCGCAGCGGGCGCGTGGGCACGGGATGCGAGAGCATGCCATCGACCAGGAAGCGGCCACGAATCTCGACGGGCAGGAACATACCGGGATAAGCGCAACTGGCGCGCACTGGATCGATGATCGAACCAGAATGAAAGACGATGCCTTCGCCGGTGTTGAAATCGGTGGCGGTGACACCTAAAGGAATGCGCAACTCTTCGAAGGTCTTGACCTTCAGCGTGCGGGTAAGGAATGACACCATGCGGTCGTTGGAGGCTAAGCCGTAACGCGAGACCGTCCAGCGGGCGAAGGTGGTGAAGCGGCAGGAGTGCGCTACTTTCTCGAGATCTTCGAGAGGGAGCCCGCTGCAGTAGGATGCACCGATCAGGGCGCCTACGCTGGTGCCGGTGACGATGCGGATTGGGATTCCTTCTTCTTCGAGGACCTTCAGGACTCCGATGTGCGCCATGCCGCGGGCGAAACCGCCGCCCAGCGCCACGCCGATCGCGGGAACACGCGGTTCAACCGGGCCGCCTTTGCGGGAGAGTTCCCGTCCAAGGGCTTGCACCGATCGAATAATCTTGCCAAGACTCTTCACTGGAACCCCGCATCCCGTCTTGCCGGAACGCATTTCGTCCTACTATCTAGGATGCCACTCTTTCGCGGAAAGCTGCAGGGCACTTCCGTGCCATTCGGGTTACGAGGGCCCCCAGGCCGTGTTACCAGCGTGTATTTCCCGAGGGGATGACTAACTCCCGCAATCCTGCTAACTTGCGGCTATATGGTGCGGGAGATATCTGCTGGCGGCGTAGTGATCCGGAAGCGGGAGGGAGCGTGGTGGATGGCCGCCATTGAGCCACCCACCGAAGCGGGCCGAGCCCGAGTGGGACGAGTTGCGTCGGGACGAGCTTCGTCCGGACGAGCCAGTGCAGCCGGCTCCAGACACTCGAGTGGAAGGCGAAGACGAGTGCTGGCCCTGCCCAAGGGTTTGGTGGATCCCGGCGAGAAAGCGGTCGAAAGCGCGGTCCGAGAAGTTTTCGAGGAGACTGGAGTGGCCGCCGATCCCGTCACCAAGCTCGCCGATAGCAAGTATGTCTATACCCGCACTTGGGGCGATGGCCGGCGGGTTTTCAAAATTGTCAGTTTCTATCTGATGCGCTACCGTTCCGGCCGCATCAACGATATCGCTCCGGCGATGCGAATTGAAGTGGCGCGGGCGCGCTGGGTGCGGCTGGAAGATGCTCCAAGACTGCTCGCCTACACGGGCGAGAAGCAAATGGCCCGGCGCGCGTTGGAGTATGTGAAGGCGCATGCTGAACTTTAGTGGCGTTTAGAGTTCAGGTTCGATACGGCAGCGCCTTATCCCGCATAATGAATTCATGCCGGTTCGCCAGTCACTGACGCTGTGCGTGTCGTTGTTCTTCCTGCTCTCGCCTTTGGCGGCCAAGACCCTGCCTGCTCCCGGTCTGGAGCCTGGCTACGTCTGGCCCTTGCTGCCGCCGATCACTTCCTTCAAGCCTGGCAATCTGGCGACGTGGAAAACGGGATAGTGCTGATGAACGGTCATGCCAAGGAAAAGGCCACCACCGACGCGGTCGAGAAATATTTTTCCAACCCGAGCCCCTCCGCTTATGAAATCGGGCGGGGCAAGCTGGTGAAGCGTGGGCGCTATGAGTTTCCCGTGGTCCTCGTCAGCAGTTCAATGAACCACGCGCGCCGGCGATTTTCGAGCATTGTGATTGTGGACACTGGCAAGAATGACTGGGCGGTAGATAAACTGCCATAGGACAAACGATTGCTGGTTGTTAATTGTTGATTGTCGATCAAAGCGACGGGAGTCTGGGTTGAAAGATTTTTTATTGAGGCTGGATCATGAAGCGCATTAATAAAGTTGCTGTCCTTGGCGCAGGAACCATGGGCGCCCGCATCGCCGCGCATTTTGCTAACGCCGGTGTAGCGAGTTACCTGCTCGATATCGTTCCACCTGACGCCGACGCTCCGGCGCGCAATAAGATCGCGGCCGCCGGTCTCGAGTCCGCCAAGAAATCCAAACCTGCGGCGTTTATGGATCCGTCGCTCGCCCGCTTGGTCACCGTCGGGAACTTTGACGACGATTTGAAGAAGCTGGCTGAAGTCGATTGGATCATCGAAGCCGTTGTGGAGAATTTGGACATCAAGCGGACGCTGCTTCGGAAAGTCGAGGCCATTCTCAAACCTGGCACCGTCGTCACCACGAATACCAGTGGGCTGCCCGTGGGAAAGATATCGGAGGGTTTCTCCGAGGACTTCAGGCGGGCGTGGTTTGGCACGCACTTCTTCAATCCCCCTCGCTACATGCGCTTACTGGAAATTATTCCGACACCGGACGCCGACCCGGCGTCGATTGATGCCATCTCCCACTTCTGCGACGTGCGCCTGGGCAAGGGCGTCGTCATCGCTAAGGACACGCCCAACTTCATCGCCAACCGCATTGGCACATTTTCCGTATTGAATGTGATGCGGTTGATGCAGGAGATGGACCTGACCATCGAAGAAGTGGACGCGCTGACGGGACAGGCCGTCGGCTGGCCGAAGTCAGCGACATTTCGGACCATCGACTTGGTCGGGCTGGACATTCTGGGGCACGTGGTCGGCAACATGACCGCCAACGTCCACGACGAACGCAGCGATCTGCGTTTGCCCGACTTCTCCACTAGGATGCTTGAGCGCAAATGGCTGGGTGACAAAACCAAGGGCGGCTTTTACAAGAAAGCGAAAAGTCAGGATGGCAAGGAAGACGAACGGCTGGCACTCGATTGGAAGACGCTTGAATACCATTCGCGGCAGAAGCCGAAGTTCGCCGCGCTCGACATGGCGAAAAACATCGAGGACACCGGTGCGCGGCTGCGCACGTTGCTAGGACTGGAAGGCAGCGGCCCGCAGAAGGGAGACAAAGCTAGGGCGTTCGTGTGGTCGGCGCTCTCTGATCTGTGGACCTACTCCGCCAACCGCGTTCCTGAAATCTCTGATTCGATCGTTGAAATCGATCGTGCAATGCGCCTCGGCTTCAATTGGGAACTCGGCCCCTTCGAACTCTGGGATGCCGCTGGCGTCGAAGCCACCGTGGTGCGCATGAAGAAAGAAGGCAAGCCGATGGCGGCGAATGTAGAAAAGCTGCTCGCCTCAGGCAGGAAGGCGTGGTATAGCGACGATCCGAAAATTTCGTCGACGCGGGTTTACTTCGACCTGGCAACTGGAGACTTGAAGCCAGTGGAGGTCTCCACAGGCGTGTGGTCGGTCACGGTCGCGAAGAAATCCAATGGCGTAGTCAAGAAAAATTCCGGAGCATCGCTGGTCGATCTGGGCGACGGTGTGGGATGCATCGAGTTCCACAGCAAGATGAACTCGCTCGGCGCCGACATCATCAGTTTGATTCTGCAAACCCTCAAGCCCGGCGGCCTCGGCGAAAATTTCGACGTCTTTGTTATCACCAACGATGCCACGAATTTCTCCGTCGGCGCCAACCTGATGCTGCTACTCATGAGCGTGCAGGAAGAAGAGTGGGACGACGTCGACCTCGCCATCCGCCAGTTCCAGGGCATGACGCAGGCCATTAAGTTCTCTCCCAAGCCGATGGTGGTTTCGGCTTTCGGACTGTGCCTGGGGGTGGGGCACGGAAATTTCGCTGCATGCCGCGGCACGCCAGCCTCACGCCGAGCTTTATACGGGCCTGGTCGAGGTCGGCGTCGGCTTGCTGCCAGGCGGCGGAGGCTGCAAAGAGATGCTGCTGCGCGCCGTTGACGACGCCGCAGCATCGCACGGGAAGAGTTCTGGTGAAGCCC
>CAVYVQ010000015.1:0-97128 GCA_963771895.1 uncultured Acidobacteriaceae bacterium
GCTGGCCCACCAGTCCTTTCACGACGGCTTGACCAATCTCCCGAACCGCGCGCTTTTTCTCGACCGGCTACAACGCGCGATTACTCTTTCCCGGCGGCACACGGACTTCAGATTTGCTGTGCTGTTCATCGACATTGACGAGTTCAAAGTCTTCAACGACAGTCTGGGGCACCCTGCCGGGGACGCCCTGCTCGTCCAGATCGCGCAGCGTCTAACCGTTAGTCTTCGAGGTGCCGACACTGTTGCACGTCCCCGTGTGGGTGACGCTGCCGAAGCCTTCGCAGGCGAGAGTACGCTGGCTCGGCCCGGAGGCGACGAGTTCACTGTGCTCCTTGAGGAACTTCACGACCCGAGCGACACCATTCGTGTCGCCGAGCGCATTCAGCAGAGACTGGCCATGCCCTTTGACTTAAATGGTCAAGAGATCGTGTTGACCGTAAGCATCGGTGTCGCTTTCAGCGGGAACGCTGGGGCCGAAGCCCAGGACGTCCTCCGCGACGCCGAGATTGCCATGTACCGCGCCAAGAGCAGCGGCAAAGCCCGCTTTGAAGTGTTCGACCATGCTATGCATGCGGGTGCAATCAAACGTTTGCAGCTTGAAACCGATCTGCGCAAAGCCCTCGAATTGAACCAGTTCCGTGTTCACTATCAGCCCATCGTTTCTTTGCTTAGCGGCCAGATCGTGGGGTTCGAAGCGCTTAGCCGCTGGCAGCGTCCTGAAGGTCTTGTCATGCCGGGAGATTTCATCGCGGTTGCGGATGAAACCGGTATCATCCTGCCCATGAACCGCCAACTGCTCTACGACGCATGCCGGCAACTCCGTTCCTGGCAGACACTTTTTCCGTCTGATCCGCTCCTCACGATTAATGTAAACATCACGCCCAAGCAGTTTGCGCAACCGGATCTGGCCTCCCAGATCGGCAAAATTTTGCAGGAGACGGGATTAGATCCCCGCTGCGTGAACCTGGAGATCACGGAAACGATCGCCATGGCCGATGCCGAGAGGTCTGCCGTCGTGCTCTCCGAGCTAAAGGCACTCGGTGTTAGTCTGGACATCGACGACTTTGGTACAGGCTACTCCTCCCTCAGCCGGTTGCAGCGTTTCCCCGTGGACACGCTTAAGATCGACCGTGCGTTCATATCGCGCATCGACACCGACGCAGCAACCCACCAAATCGTTCGCATCATAGTTATGCTCGCCCACGGTCTCCGGCTGAAGGTCGTCGCGGAAGGTGTCGAAACGCAAGCGCAGGTGAACCTGCTCAAGGATATTGGCTGCGAGCTGGCCCAAGGCTACTTCTACTCCAGGCCCGCCGCTGCCGAGGCCATCGAGCAGCTTCTAAGTAAGAACCGCGCCGCAAAGACCTCAGCCCCGCAAGCCAAAGCGGCTGCTTCCACATCCGCCTGAAATATCCCCGGCATCGTCGCGCCAGGAAGCCGCTACTGGAAAAAGTAAGTCCCGTTTACGCGTCCGCTGCGGGTCGATTCGCCAGCGGCTGGATGATGTGCAGTCCGCACTCAGTCTTCGACAATCCAGACCAGCGTCCGGCTCGTTCGTCTTCTCCCGGCAGCACGGCGCGCGTGCAATGAGTGCACCCGATGCTCGGATAATTAAGGTCGTGCAGCGGGTTGTAGGGCACATCGTGCTCGCGGATATATTCCCACACCTGCTTTGAACTCCAGTCCGCGATGGGATTGATCTTTACCAGGCCAAATTTTTCATCCCATTCGATTTTGCCGGCATTCGCGCGCCCCGCGGTCTGATCGCGCCGGATGCTGGTAATCCACGCCTGCAGTTCGCTCAGCTTGCGCCGCAGCGGCTCAACCTTCCGCAGATCGCAGCATTGATCTGGATTCCGTTGCCAGAGTGCCCGACCATGAACCCGCTCCTGCTCTTCAGGCGAAAGAAGCGGATATACTCTTTCGATCGCGATGCCATACCTCTGCTCTAACTGGTCCATGAGATTGTAGGTTTCGGGAAAGAGGAATTCCGTATCCAGGGTGAAGACGCGAAATTTGCGGCGAACCCTGGAGGCAATATCGACCATGACCATGCCCCCGTTGCCCAACGCGGTAGAGATCGCCACCTTATCTCCGAAGGTGTCGAGGGCCCAGTGAAGAACACGTTCGGCACTCCAGTTCTCCGCCGCGGCCTTCAGTTGCTCGATCTGCTCTTTCATGCAATCGGCTCCTCTTGACTCAGGCCTTGCGGCAAAATGGCGCTTTGCTCAAGCGCGAACGCGAATTCTCTCTCTAGTTCAGGACGGTTCGTTCGTTGCTGAACCGCATCCTTGTCGGCGAATCTCACCACCTGGCCTACCACCAGCAGGGTCGGAGCTGATAACTTCGGCGTCCGATGAAGATCCAAAATTGTGGTGCGGTGCAATTGCTGTTTGGCGGTGGTTGCTTTGGAAATTATCGCGCACGGTGTCTCCTGTGCGAATCCGGCGGCGGCAAGCCTGGCTGCCATGCCGGCGTAATCGTGACCCGGCATGTAGACGACGAGCGTGGATTCACCTTCCGCGAACTTGCTCCACTCAGTGGCAGAATTTTCGGATGCGCGACGACCAGCCGTCAGCACCAGCGTCGACGATGCTTTCCGATGCGTCAGTGGAATGCCGGCGGCGGCCGCGGCTCCCAGGGCTGAGGTCACGCCGGGAACGATCTCGTACTCGATGTTCGACCGCCGCAGCGCTTCGATCTCTTCCCCGGCCCTGCCGAAGATCAGCGGATCTCCGCTCTTCAGCCGTATCACCTGCCGCCCCGAAGCCGCCAGAGTCACCATCAGAAAATTGATCTCCTCCTGACGGATGGTCTTGCCGCCGCAGCGCTTGCCCACGTTGCGAACTTGGGAGGCCGGAGAAATCAGCTTCAGGATTTCAGGCGTGACCAGGTCGTCGTGCAGCACCGCGTCAGCGGTACGCAGCAACCGCAGAGCTTTCACCGTAAGTAATTCGGGGTCACCGGGCCCCGCTCCCACCAGATACACCTTGCCGCTCATGCCATCACCCTCCGTTCGTTTTCTGCCAAATCTTGTTTAGCCAAATCATGTTTCGCCGATTCATCCTTCGCGGGTTCCCCCAACGCTGCCTTCACCGCTTCGCGGCTTGCCAGCGAGTGCAACAACTCGATCTTCCGTGCGGGGTCAAGATCGCTGGCC
This sequence comes from uncultured Acidobacteriaceae bacterium, assembly GCA_963771895.1. Taxonomy (GTDB): domain Bacteria; phylum Acidobacteriota; class Terriglobia; order Terriglobales; family Acidobacteriaceae; genus Sulfotelmatobacter. The sequence goes on from CAVYVQ010000015.1 coordinate 3,161, forward strand.
AGCACTAGCTTTCGCGTCTCGCCCAGTTCCGCCACCCATCGGGCATATCCCGGACCAAACTGCCGCTCCAGCTGTTGCCTGAGCTTTTGCGACAAAGAAGGACTTTGCCCATTCGTGGAGATCGCGATCTGCAGATCACCGCGGCGCACCACGGCGGGATAATAGAAGTCGCAATATTCCGGGACGTCCACCACATTGCACAAAACTCCACGCCGCTGCGCTTCGCGATAAATCGATCTGTTGAGGTCGCGTAACGCTGTCGCTACGACGGCGAGAAAAGTTCCTTCGAGATCCCGAGCGTCAAACGCGCGGAGTTCAAGCGAAATCTTTCCGGCTTGCGCCCAGCCCCGCACAGTCTCGCTGGCCTGCAAAGCAATCACACGGATGCGCGCGCCCGTGTCGATGAGGCCGCCGATCTTCGGTTCTCCGACTTTCCCGGCGCCGACCACCAGGCAGCGTTTGCCTTCGAGTTTCAGAAACATTGGAACTAGACTGCTCATTGTTTTCTCGACCTCACCTTCCTAAGAGTCCGTTAACCTTCCACTCCACTCGGCACACGCCCCTCAGGCAGATCGCGGGCTACTGCTTCGACGAACTCGCCAGCCAGGAAAGCCCGCAGATCAGCGTCGCTGTGTCGAGCAAAGAAGCGCCGGAGATTTTCACCCGGCTCGGCGTCGGCGAGATATCTGCGCAGCAGCCGTTCGATGGCTTCGGGAACTTCCGTCGCGGGGCAACGAAATCCCACTGGCCTCGCGATAGCCTGATTCAGACCAAGCGCCCCGCCCAGGCAGAAGTAGTAGGCGTCCACCATGGTTCCGTCGACTTTGATCTTCTTGCCTTCGATTCCGATGTCGGCGATCCAGTGTTGCCCGCAACTGTTCGGGCAACCGGTGACGTGCAGTTTCAGATGCTGATCGAAACCCGGCAAGCGCTCTTCTAGTTCTTCCACCAGCCAGCGCGAAAAGCTTTTCGTCTCCGTGATCGCCAGTTTGCAAAACTCCGTGCCACTGCATGCGACGGCCCCGCGCCAAAACGGCGACGCATTGACCGGCAGCCCGATCGCGCTTAACTCTTTGGCTAACTCGTCGGCTTGCAGTCGAGGCACGTTGACGATCAGCAGGTTCTGCATGTTGGTGGTGCGCAATTCGCCGCTGGCAAATCGCTCGGCGAGATTGGCGGCCGCATCCATTTGTTCCGGCGTAATCCTGCCGCGCAGAACGGTGGCCCCCACATAGCAAAGTCCAGGCTGCTTTTGCGCGTGGATGCCGATGTGATCGCGGTAAACGTCGGCCGGCGCGTGTTCGGGCGCGGCAGGATCGAGTTGAAATCCGATCCGCCGCTCCAGCTCTTTTTGAAAGTCTTGCACCGTCCAGCCATGCCGCAAGAAGAGAAACTTCAGCCGCGCCCGCTCGCGGTGTTCGCGCAGCTGGTCGGAGTCCCGAAACAACTCGGCGACTCCACAGATCACCGGCAGGACCTGGTTCCAGCGCACGAAGGCATTCAGCGGCGCGCCCAGGTAGGGTTCCGTGGAAAGTCCGCCGCCCACGCGCAACGCAAATCCAATCTCAGATTGTCCATGAAGCACACGCTCGGTCGCGGTCAGGCCGACATCGTTGATCTCTGGATACGGGCACCAGACGCGGCACCCCGTGATGGAGATCTTGAACTTGCGCGGCAGGTTATAGAACTCGGCGTTCCCCGCCAGCATACGATCCGCTTCGAGCGCCAGCGGCGAAGCATCGCAGATCTCGTCCGCGTCCACGCCCGCGACGGGGCAGCCCGTGATGTTGCGCGTCACATCGCCGCAGGAACCGGTCGTGTTCAGCCCGACGCGCCACAGCTCTTCGAGCACTTCCGGAAGAGCTTCGATCGTGACCCAGTGCAACTGGATATTTTGCCGCACCGTGAGATCGGCGGTACCGCGCGCGTACCGGCGAGTGAGGTCAGCGATGGTTCGAAGCTGGTCCGATCGCAACAAGCCGTTCGGAATTCGAATCCGCAACATGAAGAACGGCAACGCGAGACCTTGGCCGTCCTTGCCGCCGACCACTCCCGCTCCGTCGCCCTGCGTATAAACTCCCCACCAGCGGAAGTACGTCCCAATCCACTCCGGCGGAATGGAGGCGAAACCTTCTCTCGCAAAGCGGCGAATCTCGGCAAGACCGTCCCATGGATTCATCGCGCGCTTCAACCGTTCCGACTTTTGCGCCTTCGTTTCTTTGACTGCAGGCGCCATCAACGGACTTGCCATAAACAGATTCCTCAGGCTGATTTGCCCACAAAAAAACCCACCGCCAGATGCTCTCTGGCGGTGGGTGATAAGTGCTGATGATGCTATGAAACTCTTAAGTCAGCAGCCTCCCTGCGCCAGAACGGACGTATGCACAACAACAACATGCACACATGCAGATCTGGCTGAGATTGCTGAAATTCGTCATGCTACCTTCGATACTAGGCTGTGCCATCGAAAAGCGTCAACTTACTTACGAGACATTTGGATGCATAATTTCGATACAACGCATCAAAATTTTCGCACCCGAACCCTAGCCGGTGGCCGCACTTACTTCGCGGTCGAGGCTGGCTGCGGATTTGGCGTCAGCACCGTCAGCCCGCCGACCTGCTCCCTCTTCACCGCACCACGAAGGTGGGCGCCATGATCCATCATCCAAAGCTCGGGAATGATTTCGCCGACCAGATGTCCATGACAGAAAAGCCGCACCACGGAACTTTCGGAAACCACGATGCCAACCGCCTTCGTAACGGCGCTCATGTTGGCGGCGGCAATGTGACGGCTGCCGAGTCCCAGCGGCACATCCACTTGTGCGGCCACGGCGTCGAGGTACCGGCACGCGGAGAGAACAATTCCGTCGTGACTCACCACGAACCCGCCATCCAGCTGCGCCAACTCCTTGATGGCTCCGCGGAGATTGAGATTGGTGACGTGGCGCGACGACTCAGGATGCCCGGAGAGCGGATCCAGAATCAAGGGTCTGGATCGGGCCAGCACGGCGTCCTCATCTCCCAGCGTGAACAGTGTGCCGACGCGTCTTCCCTCTCGACCCTCGCGGGCAATTTCGACCGCTAGCTCAATCAGTGGCTCAAGAACTTCCGGATTGTATTCCGTTACTTCGCAGAGAATACTGTCAAACATCCATCGTGCTCCTCGCTTTAGGTAAACACAGCGGAGTGGTGCAGCTTGATTGTCATCCTGAACAAGCGCTCTTTGCGCAGTGAAGGATCTGGGCGAGCCGCGCGAAGCGTCGCGTTCTTTGCGACGCAATAATCGCGCGTCTGGCTCGCTTCCTTATCAAACTGCACTACCCAATCACAGGGCTCGACTTCAGCCTCGCGACGAACCCGTCACTGACTTATGCGACTTCCAAAGCTCAGGTCGGAGCCCCAGACAACGGCAGCCAGACTTGAAAACGCGTGTCCCCGGGTTTGGAATTAACCTGAATATTTCCCCGGTGCTTCTTCACAATTCGCTGCACCGTGTCCAGGCCAAGGCCCGTGCCTTCCCCAACTGCCTTGGTCGTGAAAAAAGGTTCGAAGATGTGGGGCTGCACTTCGTCGGGAATCCCCGGGCCGTTATCGCCAATCTCGACTACCACGCACCCGTCGTCGCGGTAGGTCCGGACGCGAAGCTCGCCTTTTCCGCGCATCGCGTCAATCGCGTTATCAATAATGTTGGTCCAGACCTGGTTCAACTCGCTTCCAAACGAATTCACGAGCAGGGGAACAGGCTGATAATCGCGCTGCACCACCACTCCTTGTTTCAGCTTGTGATTCAGGATCGTTAGCGTGTTTTCCAGGCTCTTTATAACGTCTACATTTTGCACCGGCGCCTGGTCCATGTGGGTGTATTCCTTGATGGCGCCCACCAAATCCGATATCCGGGAAGTGCTGCTCTCGATTTCATGTAACAGGCTAGCGATCTCCACCGACGCGGAGATCCTGACCAGAGCAGCTCGAGCCGTGCCCGCATCGAGGTTTGCGAACAACGATTCCACCACCTCTGGCTTGATGTTTCGCCGCGCCAGGCCTGCCGCCAGCATCCACAAGTCGTTTTGTCCATGACTGCGCAACAGAGAATCAATCTGGTCTTCCAGGTCGCTCATGGTAAGCGCATCCGGAGGAACCACATCTGATTGCGTAAACAAAGTCTCCAGTTTCTCGATTTCCGATTTCTGCGCGGGCGTGAGATCGCGCTTTCCCAGCTCGACGCTCGCATCCTTGATTTTCTTCAGCATCTGGCGCATTTGACCGGCGGCGCGCTTCGCTGCCGAAGCCGGATTGTTGAGTTCGTGCGCCAGCCCCGCCGAAAGCTTTCCCAGGGACGCCAATCGGTCCTGCTGCTGCTCGAAGCGTGTAACTTCGCGGATCCGGTCTGACATCAATCCCACCAACCGCTGCGTCAGCTCCGGCATTTTCTGCACAAGTTGAGGGAACTGCGCAGCAGGAAAACGCAACAGCCGCCCATTGCTGAGTGCTCGTCCCATAACCGGGGTTTTTTTCATCCGGGAAAAGGGGAGAACGCCGGTCACATCGCCAGGATTCAAGGAAAAAGAAAACGTCTCACCATTTATTTCGCCTCGCACCTGGAATTCTCCTTCGAGAATTACAAACATGTTTTCCGCAGCATCGCCCTGGCGGATATACGCATCGCCTGGCTTGAGTAGCTGCTCCTGGCATTGGCTGAGAAACCACTCAACCTGCTCGTCAGGCAAATCCGCGAATGTCGGAATGCGTATCAGTTCTGATTTTTCGACCATTTAGACCTTGCTCAGATATTGATGAACAAACTGCACCGCCACCGATCCTTCCCCCACTCCCGAAGCCACACGCTTGATAGACCCGTGTCGCACATCGCCCACGGCAAAGATGCCGGGAACGTTGGTCTCAAGCAGGAACGGATCACGATCAAGCGTCCATCCCTTAGTGCGCTGACCGTCACGAATAAGGTCAGGACCAGTCAGCAGGAAACCGCGCTCATCGCGCTCGACCACGCCCGCCAGCCAATCCGTCCGCGGCAACGCTCCAATAAAAATAAACATCGCGCTCGCCGGCACGCGTTCAATCTTATCGGTGTCGGAACAGAGCACCGAAATCTCCTCCAGATGGGTTTCGCCATGTGCCTCGGTCACGCTGGCATGCGTCCATAGCTGAATGTTAGTCGTCGCTTTAACCTGGTCGATCAAGTATTGCGACATCGTGCTGGCCAGCGATTCGCCGCGCACCAGAATAATCACCCGCTCCGCGTATTTCGCGAAGTTCATCGCCGCCTGGCCCGCCGAGTTCGCGCCGCCCACCACATACACCACTTCACCCTTGCACCTGAGAGCCTCGGTAGCGCCGCCACCATAGTAAATTCCCGCGCCCTGCAGCCGGTCGATGCCCGGAGCCTCCAGCCGCCGCCACTGCACCCCAGTCGCAATCATCAGCGCGTGACAGGAAATTTCGTTTCCATCCGCCATCTTGAGGATGCGGTAAGACGCTTCCGTGCGGACGCCAACCACTTCCTGCGCCAGGATTTCCACTCCGAAACGCTCCGCTTGCACCACCGCACGCCTCGCCAGGTCGGTGCCGCTGAGCCCGGCGGGAAATCCCAGATAGTTCTCGATCCGCGAACTCATTCCGGCTTGGCCGCCCGGCGCTTCGCGTTCAACCATCACCGTGTGCAGCCCTTCCGACGCTCCATAAACCGCAGCCGCCAACCCTGCCGGTCCCCCACCTACAATCGCCAGATCGTAGAAGCTGGTCTGCGCGCGCGTCCGCAGCCCAACTTTCTGCGCCACATCCGTAGGCACGCCCTCAAGCAGCTTAGTCCCGTCGGGGAAAAGCACCACGGGCAGCTCCGCCGCCTCCGGCCCCAAAGCTTCCAGCAGCCGCTTGGTCTCCGGATCATTGGCGGTAAGCTCAACGTCAGTCCACTCATAAGGGACGCGGTTGCGCGCCAGGAAGTCCCGCAACTCATAACACTTGGGTGACCAGCGGGTCCCCAGCACCCGGATTCCCTGAAATGCCGGACGGTAGGAAGCCTGCCACTCATCGAGCAAGTCATCGAGTTGCGGATACAGGTGCTCCGCCGGAGGATCCCAGGGCTTCAGAAAAAAATAATTGATGCTGGCCTCATTGATGGCGCTGATCGCCGCGCTGGTGTCGGCATAGGCAGTGAGCAACGCCCGCTTGGCAGCGGGGAAGATTCCCATCGCCTGCTGCAAAAATTCCACGCCGTCCATGCGGGGCATGCGCTGGTCGGCCAGCAGCAGAGCCACACTGTCGTTGCGCAACTTCAACTGCTTCAGCAGGTCGAGCGCTCCCTCCGGCGAATCGCTTCCTATCACCCGGTATTCAGCGCCGTACTCCGAGCGCAGATCGCGCTCGATCGCCCGCAGAACATCAGAGTCGTCGTCTACACTCAGCAAAATCGGTTTGGGCATGCTCGGTCCCGGTTACAGCAATTGATGATTGCACATTTCTACGTTCTCTGGCGTCGACTGGTTCGATACAAGTTGCTTAGATACAGGAAGGTGCGATTCGGTCGCGCAAAGTGAGGAAGTATCTCGCGGTGTGATGCTGGAAGAATCGATGGAAAAATCGCTGGAAAAATCGAAGATGAGCAGACGTGCAGGATTACGAGTCGTCCGGCAGTGGTTACACGTCTGCGAAAATCGCCGCACTCCGCCCCAGCCTGTGCCGGGGCGGAGTACAAGCGGCGCAACTACTCTTGCGCAGGATGCAACACGCGGAACGAATTGCCTCCGTTAGACCAGACCAGCACCAGCGCATCCTGTCCTTTCGGAACATTGGAGAGCGCCTTTGCCACGTCGTCGGCAGACTGCTCGGAGTGCCGGTTCACTTCGACAATGACATCGCCGCGCTGCAAGCCGGCGTTGTCCGCAGGGCTGCCCGCCTGCACATCTTCGACGACTGCTCCATGCACGTCGCTTGGGATCTCCATCTGGTCGCGCTCGCCCTGGCCCAGATCACCAAGGCTCAGGCCCCAGCGGCCTTTCCCATGTTCGGTTCCGGCGGTCGCCGTGCCGGCGGCTGCACCCATCGCTTCCAGCGTTACTGGAACGCTGATGACCTTGCCGTCGCGCACGACTTCAAGTTGCACTTTGTCGCCGGGGTGTTTTTGTCCGACTTCCATTTGCAACTGTCCGGCATCCGTCACCAGTTGCCCGTTCAGTTTGGTGATGACGTCGCCCGTTCGCAAGCCGGCTTTTCCTCCGGGAGAGTTAGACTCGACCTGAGTCACCACGGCTCCGGTCGCGGTGCTCATCTGGAAGAACTTGGCGTTATCCGGGGTCACATCCGAGATGCCAATTCCGATGAGTCCGTGACTGACTTTGCCGTCGCGGATCAGGGTCTCCACCGTGGGTTCAGCGATCTGCGTGGGAATCGCGAAACCCATTCCTGAGAACGAGCCGTTCGATGAGATCAGGAACGTGTTGATCCCGATCAGTTCGCCACGCGCATCGACCAGCGCGCCGCCCGAGTTTCCGGGATTGATCGCGGCGTCGGTCTGGATGAACTGTCCGGGCTTGTGGCGATCGCTCGCATCCGGATTTGGGCGGTTCAGCGCGCTGACGATGCCGCGCGTCACCGTGAAGCGGAATCCGTACGGGTTGCCGAAGGCCAGCACAGTCTGTCCCGGACGGAGCTTGGCCGAATCACCCCAGGGCACGCTGGGTAAGTTCGTCCCATTCACTTTGATCACCGCCAGGTCCGTCAGCGGGTCGGCGCCAATCAGCTTTGCCGAGAGCACTTCCCGGTTGCTCATCGTGACCCGGATGTCGGTCGCCCCATCGATTACATGATTGTTGGTAACAATGTAGCCGTCGGGCGAGATGATCACACCGCTGCCCAGGCCATGCTCCACTCTCTCACGAGACGATCGCGGCAGCTTGAACTGGCGCCCGAATGGTGTGCCGCCGAACGGAGCGAAGAACTGCTGCATATCTTCCGGGGAGTCGTCGCCGGCCTTTTCCGCGCTCGCCTTCGATGTCACGGTTACGTTCACGACAGCGGGAGTGACTCGGGCCGCCAGCGTTTCCATGGCGCGATCAAGCGTGAGTAAGGCGGCGACACTGTTGTCGTCAAGCGGCGCTGCGGCAGGAGCCGCCCCGGCTGCTTTCGCGGCGTGGGCGAACTCGTAGCTAGCCAGCGACGCGACAGATACCACGGCGACCACGGTCGCAATCAAGCGCCGGGTCAGTTTCATCTTCCAAGTATTCATTTCACTCCTCCTTGTAACTAATTGATTAGTTGTTACCATCAAAAAAATTTGCCTACGTCTTGTTGGCGACAGATCCGCTTTGCGTTGCATCCTGAGCGGGATTCACCCAGGTAACCCGCCAAACAGAAACGCTCCAAACCCATGCGTTCGGACCCACGCGTTCCGCCGTTCGGATTATCAACAGCGCGTCCGCAGCCGGAACATCATTCTGGTTCGCTCGCACCGCCACCGTGTCAGCCGCGTCACGATCAGCGTCGTTGCTTTGGCCCGCCGCGATCACTTGTGGGGCAGTGGGCCGTTGTTCTGCAACATGTTCAGAATGATCTTCAGGCAGATGTTGGGGAAGCCCTCCGATAGCCACCGCGGCATGCCGTTGAGGAACTTTCTTAAGCGAGGAGAGCGACGATGAACGCGTGCGCAAAGCCGCAGGAATCACGGCTGCCCCAGTGATCTGCGACTGACCGAGCAGCACCGCGTGCGCGTCGTCGGTCTGAAGCGCCCGCGCCTTCGGCGCAAAGGCCACGAACTGGGGAACACGCGGCAGGACCGTAAGACAGAGCAGAGAAAAAGCACCCAGGAAGCCGAGTGCCGGCTTCCAGACAGTCCTCGTATTCGCGGCCGGCGTCGAGAATCCGCGCCAGGCGTAGAGAAGCGTCGCGGGCGCGGCGCACTGCGGCCTGCGCCATCGCCCAGCCGCGTCGCGCCGCACTCTTATCGAGCAACGCTATTAGGCATTTCGCATATCCGCGCGGGTTGGCGGTTTCGGCCAGAACCTGGTCGTCACACGCCATCTCCCGCTCCAGCGAAAGCTTGCGGTCAATCCACCATATTGCCGGGTGGAAAAGGAATACCGCCCGCACGATTTTCTGCAGCAGATTGGTCCACGCGTCCCCACGACGCAGGTGCGCAAATTCGTGGAGCAGAATGACGTTCAATTCATCAGGCGTAAGTTCTCGCAGGGTCCACGCCGGAATAACAATCATCGGCTTGAAAAAGCCGATTGCGGCCGGCACGCTCAGACGCTGTGATGTGGCGAGTGTCACCGATCTCGCTGAGGCAAAGTCGGCCAAGGTCGTTCGCATCGCGGCGTCGAACTCCGACCCGTCGATCGGGACACAACTCCTGCGCAGTATGCGCAGCCGCCACAGTCCAATCACCAGATGTAGTGTCGCGACCAACGCCCCCAGAACCCAGGCAAGAAACAGGAAAACTCCCCAGCCGCTAGGCACTGTGATCAGAGGCCGCATCCCGCTCTGCGCCACAAGAAAATGTCCGCCTGCGATGTCGCCAATCAAAGGGATCCCGGCCACTGCCAGCAGCGCCACAAACCAAACCGCAAATCGCGTCCCCGAGTTCTGCCGCCGCAAAACACGCAACATCACCCCGGCAAACAGGGCAATGAGCAGTCCTTCAGGAAGCGAATTCAGAGTACGGCCGATCGCTGCCTGGGCAACGCTCTGCAATTGAGGCCAGATCATTTCGCGCCGCTCCGTTCCAGCATCTCTCGCAGACGGTCAAGTTCCTCCGCCTCGATGCCGCGCTCCTCAAGGATGTTTAAGACCAGTTGCTCGTGCGAGTTCCGGAAGAAACGTCCCACCAGGTGGCGAATCTCCGAACGCGTCGCCTCTTTTCGCCCTACAAGTGGAGCGTACACATGCGCGCGGCCGTCCTTGGAATGCTTGACGTAGCCTTTGCGCTCCAGCACCCGGATGGTGGTCAAAACAGAGTTGTAGGCCAAGGCGGGCTTCTGGGTGAGGGAATCGAGGATCAACTGCACCGTGCCAAACCCTTTCAGCCACAGCACATCCATGATCCGAAGCTCAGCTTCGGTCAAAGTCTCGGACTGTCGACGCGGCACTCGCCGTCCTCCTATGGCCCTTTAGACGAGTCAAACCAAGAAAGGTAACTAATTCTTTAGTTGCATGGAGGACCCCTCGGAGTTGTCCTTGGCAGAATTCCCTTGACTTCAATTCTGAAGGCTGCAATCCTATCTCTCTGGGAATTGGTTCTTTGACATCTGAATAGCAATGAGATAACCCAGTGAATCCAATATTTTGCCTGCGAGTCCCTGGATTTACCGGCACTTTCCGAATGTCGCGCAATGTAAGCGCTTTAGATGAAATATTTTGCAGGCAAGTGCTTTGTTTCCAATATTTTAGCCAGATTTAGTGCCATACCTAAGTCGGCAAGCCATTGATTCCAGAGATCTTACCGAGATCGATCTGTGTTATTTTCTTAATCCAGATCTCGGTCTGGCCTCCTCTCATATATGTCCACCGTCAACACTTCCGTCCCCGCGCAAACGGCCTACAAGCCAGTCATCGGACTCGAAGTCCATGTTCAACTTCTGACGGCGTCCAAGATTTTCTGCTCCTGCTCCACCCGCTTCGGCGCTCCGCCCAACACGAATGTTTGCCCGGTGTGCCTTGGGATGCCCGGAGCTTTGCCGGTGCTGAACCGCAAGGCGGTCGAGTTCGCCACGCTGGCCGCGATGGCGCTGAATTGCCGCATCAACGAGACTTCGATCTTTGCGCGCAAGAATTATTTTTATCCCGACCTTCCAAAGGGCTACCAGATTTCGCAATACGACAAGCCGCTGGCTGAGCATGGATATATAGAAGTGCAGAGGTCGAAGACGGACGATGGAAACCAGAACCTGAGAACTGAGAACCGAGAACAGAAAACTAAAAAGATTGGCATCACCCGCGTGCATCTCGAAGAAGACGCCGGCAAGAGCCTGCACGAGGGCTTCCCCGGCTCGGACGAAAAGACTGCCATCGACCTCAACCGCACCGGCGTGCCGCTGATCGAGATTGTGAGTGAGCCCGACATTGCCACGCCCGACGAGGCTTACGAATACCTGACGCGGCTGAAGGAGATCATCCTCTACACCGGCGTCAGCGACTGCAACATGGAAGAGGGATCGCTGCGCTGCGACGCCAACGTGAGCGTGCGCCCGCGCGGCCAGAAAGAGTTGGGGACGAAGGCCGAAATCAAGAACGTGAACTCGTTCCGCTTTACCCGAGAGGCGCTCGTCTACGAAATCGCGCGCCAGATTGAAGTGATCGACGCTGGCGGCAGAGTCACGCAGGAAACCCGCCTCTACAACGCGCACGAAGGCAAGACCTACAGCATGCGCTCGAAAGAGCAGGCGCACGACTACCGCTATTTTCCTGAGCCTGACCTGCTGCCGCTCGTGGTCGACGAAAAGTGGAAGGCCGACATCACAAAGACATTGCCCGAGTTGCCGGAAGCGCGCCGCGCGCGCCTGGTGAAGGAATATGGCATTACTGAATACGACGCGCAGGTGCTGACGGTTCCGAAGTCGCTCGCCGATCAGTTCGAGGCGGCGGCGAAGGCGGCGAAGAATCCCAAGCGCGTTGCGAACCTGGTCCAGAGCGAACTGATGGGCCGCCTGAAGGCGCGGGGCGTACCGATCGAGCAGTCTCCGATTTCGATGAAAGGCGTGGCGGCCTCGGCCGATCTGGTCGAGAGCGGAGCGATTTCGGGCAAGATGCTCAAGGATCTTTACGATCTCTCCTTCGAACGCAACCAGGATTTCCCCGAGATCTACGAAGCAGAAGGGCGCCCGCAGCAGTCGTCGGACACTTCCGCGCTGGAAGAGATCATCGACGAAGTTGTGGCCGCAAATCCGAAACAGCTTGAGCAATACCGCGCTGGAAAGAAGACCATGCTTGGATTCTTCGTCGGTCAGGTAATGAAGGCGTCCAAAGGCCAAGCCAATCCGCAGGTGGTGAATGAGTTGCTCAGCAAGAAGCTGGGATGACGAGCGAGCGGCCCTGCGGGGCCGCGACCAGGTCAGAGACCCGGTCCACATTAAACCGGTCCTACATGATTCTCTTCGGCCACCTTTGCATACCATCTTCCTGATTCCTTTATCATGCGCCGCAGCGTCTTGAAATCCACGTAGGCAAGGCCAAAGCGCTGGCTGAAGCCTTCGGCCCATTCGAAGTTATCGAGCAGGGTCCAGGCATGATAGCCGCGGACGTCGGCGCCGTCGGCGATGGCGCGGGCGAGCGCCTGCAGGTACTGCCGGTGATATTCGATACGCCTCGTATCGTTAATAGCATCGCTTGCGCCGGGACCGTCTTTGTAGGCACAGCCGCTTTCGGTAATCTCGATCTGCTGCCGGTTGAAGTCGCGGCTGATGCGCGTGATGATCTCATACATGGCCTGAGGCCAAACTTCCCATCCGATGTCGGTTTTCGGCCCCTGCCGGCCGCCGGTCATCTTTGCCGGGAACAGCCATTGCTGGAGGTGGGAGAGCCGCTCCAGGGCGGTGGGCGCCGATGCGATGGTGCGGTAATAAAGATTGATGCCAATGAAATCGAGCGGCGCCCGCATTTTGTCGAGGTCGCCGGATTTGATCCCCATAGCAGTCTCCGGGAAAAACGTCAGCGCCTCGGGATAGCGCCCCTTCAGAGCCGGCTCCAGAAACCACAGGTTGCCGATGGCGTGACAGCGTTCGGCCGCTAGCCGGTCTGGCTCCGAATCGGTGGCGGGCTCACAGGTTGACATGTTGAACGCCGTTCCCACGCGGGCCGACGGGCGGACGGCCTTCAAAGCATGAAAGCCCACGGCCTGCGCCAGGTTCACCGTGTGCGATGCGCGGAGGAAGTCGATGATACTGTTGCGGCCGGGAGCGTGCGTGCCGTCGAGATAACCTTTGTAGGTGAAGGCCAGGGGTTCGTTGAAAAGCATCCAATTGGAAACGCGATCGCCCAGTGCGCGCGCCACGACTTCGACGTAGTCAGCAAAACGAGAGGCCATATCGCGATTGGGCCAGCCTCCGGCATCTTCCAAGGCTTGCGGCAGGTCCCAGTGATAGAGCGTAACAAATGGACGGATTCGTGCTTCCAGCAAGGTATCGACGATGCGGCTGTAGCAGTCGATGCCTTTGGAATTCGCAGGACCGGACCCGGCGGGCTGAATGCGCGGCCAGGAAATCGAGAAGCGGTAGCTGTTCAAATTCATCGCGCGCAGGAGCGCGATGTCTTCCTGCCAGCGATGATAGGAATCGCAGGCTATGTCGCCGGTGTCGCCGTTCTTGATCTTGCCGGGAGTGTGCGAGAAGCGGTCCCAGATCGATTCGCCTTTGCCGTCTTCCTTCCACGCGCCTTCGATCTGATAAGCGGCGGTGGCCGCGCCCCAGAAGAAATTTCTGGGAAACTGCATCTCAGAGGAGGTATCGAACTTCATCGCCTGAGGGGTAAGGGCCGTTGAACCCGCCGTGCGCGCCGCGTTCGACGATACGGTGCAGGCCGAAAACAGACTGGCCGGCAGCGCGGCTGCAATGCCCGCGGCGAGGCTGGAATGGGCAAATTGGCGGCGGGTCAGACGCAAACTAGAATGCAGCTCCTCCAGAAAGACTCGCGAGCAAAATGAAACGCGAGGGCGTCAATTGTGCTTGATCAGCTTCCCGGTATTCTGTCCGGTCAGTGAGCTGTACAGCGTCTCCAGGAAGACATCTTCGTTGACGAAGTCGCCGGAATATTTCTTCCAGGGATCGAGCAGCTTTGCCTGCTTCATCTGATCGAGAGTCTTACCCTCTTTCAAGGCCTGTTGTACCACGTTGCGCGTTGCCTGCAACATGACAAGATAAGTTCGCACGTCGTCCAGACTGGAGACCGGTCCATGCCCCGGAATCACCTTAACATCCGGCGGCAATTGCGAGATTACCTGGGCTACGGCGTCGATCATGCCATTGATGCTGCCGCCGCTCTCCACGTCAATGAAGGGAAAGCCGTAGGTGACGAAGTCATCGCCCATGTGCACGACATTGGAGTGCGGGAAAAAGATGATGGAGTCGCCGTCGGTGTGTCCGGCCGGGAAATAGAGAGCGCGGATGTCTTCGCCGTTCAGGTGCACGGTGACATCATGATCGAAGGTGAGGATGGGCAGGGCCTCTTTCGCTGCGGGCTTGAAGTCCATATGGATGGAGCTTCCGTTGCCGCCGCCTCCGCCGCTCTCCAAGCGCTTGCGGACGTTATCTTGCGCAATGATGGGCGCTTGCTTCTGGAAGTATGCATTTCCGCCGGTGTGGTCGGGGTGATAGTGCGTGTTAATGATGAAACGCACGGGCTTGTCTGTGATGCCTTTCAGTGCGGCCTGAATCTTGTCGGCTAACGGTGCGTACTGATCGTCGACAATGACGATGCCATCGTCGCCGACGGATGCGCCAATGTTTCCACCCGCACCCTGCAGCATGTAGACGTTGCCCGCGACCTTCGAAACCTTCATCTGAACCTTGCTGAAGTCCTGGTCCTGAGCGGCGGCCAGAGCGCTGGCAAACAGAGAAGCGGCTAGAAGAATCCAAACTCTGCGCATGATCGTCCTCGATTTCGTTTTGACCACGGGCAGCATTCTAAACCGGAATGGGGAAGCGTGCGCAGCGTGAGGAGAAGACGCGGATGACGAGGAGCACCCGGCATAAAGCGAACCGCTCCCGATCAAGAGGAGCGCATTTCCGCCTCGGTTTCGTTACTTCACTTCAAGTCCGCCAGGTCCGCTAGTAATTGCGCCAGGTTGAAGCCGTTGGGGGCGATGGTCTGGCCGGCTTTCTGCTTGAGAAAATCGGGGCTGAGAATGGCGTATGCCTCATCGCAGTAAGCGGCCCAGAAGCCCCAGGTCATGGTTTGCAGCGCGCCCCAGGTAACGACGGTCAGGCTACGGCAGTCGTAAGCGATTACGGGGACGGCGTGTCCTCCCCAGGAGCCGGGTGCGCCGTCACCGCTTGTGCCCGAGGGAGGGACCGACCAGATCTGCTTATTGCTGGTCTGAGCTTGCGCGATCTTTGGCAAGAGGAGTCCGATGTAGCAGCCACCGAAGATCCAGACCGCATCCATGATGTGGGTGTGATTGGAGGGTTCGAGAGCCATGAACGCCTGTATCTTGTGGCCGGCGATGCCGCTCTGCCGCCAGTAGTTCAATACGTCGAGTTCGACGGCGCCATTGTCGTTCGCTCCCGTCGCCGGATTGTAGCCGGTGATGGCGGAATAGGCCGCGACGATTTGCGCGTCCGACGGGGTGACCGTTGTGGATTGGGCATTGGCGCTCCATTCCATGATGAGATGTCCAGCGGCGGCGCAGGTGCAGTCGCCGAGCTGGTCGTTATCCATCATGCCCCATGGGACTTTGACCTTCTTGGCGAGATTCATGGTGGCGGGCGGCGCGGGCAGGGCGGGGGTGGTGTAGGAAGCGAGCAGCAGAGTCCGCGGATCATGGCGCGTCGCTTGTTTGCCCAGCTTCAGCTTCAGGGGATCGATTCGGGTTGGGTCGGCCTTCACGGTCACGCTTTTCTGTGCGTCGGTGGGCGCAGTGGTGAGCATCTTGACGGACATGGCTGCGGCTTTCCTTTCTGGTTCGGGCCAGAAATCTGGCGCTGAGAGATCCACGAGGATCCCCGGTTCGGGATGAAAACACAGAATTGGATAAGGGGAAGGTTGCGGGCGAATCGTAAAACGCCGGAGCGGAGGTTGCAAGGGTGAGTTTGTGCTTGTTACGAAAAACGAACAAAGGCTATGGTGGCGGGATTTGGACGATGGTCAAAATTGCCGGCCCGGCCGCTGGGAAAGGCGATCCGGCTACAGCCGTAAGAGCGCCGGTGGTGGAGTCAATGCTGAAGACTTGGATGCCAGTGACCCCGGCGACATAAAGATACTGGCCAAAGGAATCAGAGACCATGGAGATGCCGCTAATGGCGAAAGGAGAGCCCGAAAGCGGAGTCAGCACGCCGGTGGTCGAATTAATGCTGTAGCCCGAGATTGTGCCGTCTGACGAAATGCTGCCGTTTGAAGGGTTGATCGCATAGAGGAAATTGCCGGCCGAGACGACCGCGGTGGGATTCGTTCCCGCGGAGAATGGCGAACCTGGTACGGGTGTGAGGGCGCCGGTACCGCTCGCGATAGAGAATCCAGCGATCTGGTTCGCCAGTGAGAGTGCGGCGTAGACATAGGAGCCGGTATCGACAAGACCAAGGGGCTGGCTGTCGGCAACAGTTTGCCCCGGAATGGTAAACGGCGAATCGAGAACCGCGGTCAGCGCTCCTGTGGAATCTGTCGTGAAGGCCAAGATGCCGCCCGGGGGATCGACGTCCGAAGCGTAGAGAAAGTTGCCGGAGGGATCGACCGTGAGAGAGTAGTTAGATTCTGAGACGAAGGGGGATCCTGAAAGCGCGGTGGGCACACCGGCTGCACTGATGGTGAACGCGTCGATCGCGGCGATATCGGTAGCATACAAAAGACTACTCCCCGGAGCGGAGTTCAGATCCCCCGGAGGCGAGGCTAGGGCCCCCGGAGCACTGAGAGTTCCGGTAGAGAAGGGTGATCCCGCGAGTGCGGTGAGCGCACCGGTGGTTTGGTTGATGGAGAAGCCATCCAGTTGAGCATTGTGAGTGTCGGAGGCGTATAGGAACTGATTGCTCACGGCTGTGATGCCGAGGCTCAGGGTGGGACCCGGTACGGAGCCGATTGCGGTAAGCGCGCCGCTGTTGCGATCAATACTGAAGGCCAGAATCGGGCCGATGATACTGGTGGCGTAGATAAATTCGGGACCGGGTTGAATCGGGCAGGCCGCCGTTCCCGATCCACACGTGCAGGTGCCGCTACTGCTGCTGGCGACGGGGCAGACGACCGTGCGTGTGCCGCAAGAGGTCAGGGCGAAGGACAGGGCAACCGCGACGAAGAGTCTTCCAGGAGTTCGAAGCGCGTTGTTCGGCATATGCCTTCTCATGAGGTGCATGTTAATAGCAGAGGACCGCATGAAAACTGCCCGGTGGCACACTTTCTAGAGTGTCACAACCCCGGATAGCTTGGAAAGTTTCCTGCGAGGAACGGCCGGGGTTACAGAAAGTTCTACAAGTGAAGTGGCGGATTAACAGACGGACCGCGATTGGCATGGCCATCGGTGCGCTTTCCATGGCCGATTTTCAATTGCCAACTATCCGCTGCGTGATTGAGAATTCCTATGATAGGCGATGCCACGTGACGATTTCGTGAAACCAGCACCGGCTCTTTCCGCGTCGGGTTTTGGCAGTGCGTGGCTTGCGCTATGCGTGGCCTTCGCGCTGCACATCCTGGATGAATCCACCACCGGCTTTCTTGCCGTGTACAACCCGACCATCACCATCTTGAGCTCGCGCTGGAGCTGGTTTCCCATGTCCACGTTCGGGTTTCGAGAGTGGCTGGCTACTCTGATCGTGGCTTGCGGGCTGCTGTTCTGCCTGACTCCGGTGGCGGCGCGCGGGATGCGCGGCTTGCGGCCCCTGGCGTGGCTTTACGCTGTCCTTATGTTTCTTAACGGGCTGGGCCACACACTCTTCACGATTCTGGGCCACACGGTTGCTTCCGTCACGTTTCCGCGTCCGGCGCCGGGATTTTATTCTTCTCCGTTGCTATTAATCGCTTCGTTGTGGCTGATGGTCCGGCTGCGGCGCACTGCGCGCGAGGATTTTCAATTGCCATCCGGAGATTGAGCGTTCACAGTCAACAGATTTCGGGTTGGCGACGCGGACGACGCGGCGGCGACCCTGCTATCATCGTTGCGGAGTTCAGTGTTGGCGGTATGGTAGCGAATGCCATGGAAGACATGTTCGGAGACATAGAAGACGAAGACGAGGGGCAGCTTCCTTATATTTCCGGTTCAGGAGAAGGACTCATGGATGAAGGTCCAGGTTTGCATGTGAGCGCGCGCCGCAATGAGGACATCGCGCTCGATCTGATGAAATTCATTGCGATGACTACGGGATACGGCCGGACGGCTTCGTCCGGTGTAGGTTTTCAGGGCACGGGTTCGGCAGCGAAGCCGGAGGAGTACGCCACGCATTTGCTCGAATTGTATGCAAAGTGCCGGGCGGCGGTGGAGGGGAAGAAGTAGCTGGTACCGAGTAGCGTGTACCGAGTTTGCGCGGACGATCTCGCGTCGGTCATTAGAAAGCTTCAGAAAGCCTGACGTCCGAAAACGAAAAAACGAAACAAAAACCGCGGCCCGTGAGCCGCGGTTCTTGACTTAGGACGCCCGCCTTAGCGGCGGCCTTTCTTCGCTTTAGCCTTCTTCGCTTTCTTCTTAGCTTTTCTTGCCGGCTTCTTTGCGGCTTTCCTCTTCGCTGGTTTCTTGGCCGCTTTTTTCTTGGCAGGCTTCTTAGCCGCCTTCTTTTTGGACTTTTTCCTGGCCGGCGCTTTCTTCTTGGCGGCAGGTTTCCTGGCGCCACCACCGCCTCCGGCGGGAGCGGCGGGTTTGGGCGCGGGCGGCGGGGGAGCGGGCATGGCCGGCTCACCCATGGCCGGTTCCGCTATGCCGGCCTCCTCTTCTTCTTCCTCTTCCTCTTCGAAATCTTCTTCGAGCGACTCGCTGTAGGCGCCGCTGTCGCCGAATTCTTCTTCATCATCACGTCCGTAGAGTGTGGGGTCGTAGAACGTCATTGCTCCTCCTGATCTTGGTTTGGCCTCCTGGCGCAGAACGGCTGCGCAAGGCTGCCGGACACGGAAATTAAAAGACCACCAGAAACTGTGCTGGAACGGCGGGCGATTATAGCACGACGTTTCGTGCAGGCTGCAAGGGCCGCAATTACATTCGGCCCGCCTATCCTGTTACCACACGACGCGGCGGAATGGAAGAAGATTCTTTTCGGCTGGGAGGAAAACTTTTTCCGAGAGCGGAGTCTGGTTAAGCTGGCGGGGTAATCTTCCGAAGCGGGACCCGGAAAACGCTACCGGTTGGGTTGCACGATCAGGATCATACCGGGCCGCAGGACGGCGATGTTGCCGTTGTAGCGCTTGAGAGCGGCCACGGTGGTCTTGTAGTTGGTGGCGATCGAATAGAGCGTTTCGCCGGACTTTACCTTGTGGCGAACGCTGGCCTGCTCGGAGGCATCCGAGTCCTGGGGTCTTGCCTTTGCCGACTTGCCGGCGGCAGCCTTGGCGCTGGCAGTTTGGGTAGTTTTCCGGGCGTGTCCGGCCGATTTGGAACTGGTTGAGGCCACTTCACTGCCGGGCGTGACCGGCAGGTGCAGGGCGAGTACTTTCCGGCCGCGCAGGCTGTCTCCGCTGCGCAGGCCATTCCAGCGGCGGACCATCTGCGCGGGGACGCCGAAGTTCTCGGCTACGCTCTCGACCGTGTCTCCGGAGTGAACTTTATAGCGCGTGATCCGGCGAGCGTAGGTCGCCGTGTCGCTGACCGGGTGTTTGCCGGGTGCGACCGGGATAATCAACTCGGCATTCGCGTGGAGTTCTGTGCCGTCGAGCTGATTGGCGTCTGCAATCGAATTGGCAGTGACGTGATAAGAGCGCGCGACGGAAGCCAGCGTGTCGCCGGGCAGAACCTTGTAGTAGCGCCACCAGAGGCGCATGCCGCTCGGAATCGCGGAGATGGCAGTCAGATATTGATCTCTCGCCCCTGCCGGAAGATGAAGTTCGAAGGTTCCTTCTCTCGGCGTAGTCAAGCGCAGCAGGCTGGGATTCAGCTCCTGCAATTGGGTCGGAGTCGCGTTCACACAATCGGCCACCAGGCGCAAGTCCACGGGATAGTTGATCGTCACCGAGTCGAAGGGCACCGGGTTATCCATGGAGACGTCATCAAAACCATACTGCGACAGATTCTTGGTCATGATGGTCACGGCCAGGATGATGGGAACGTAATTGCGGGTCTCTTTGGGAAGGACGTTGCGCCGGTAAAGTTCCCAGAAATCGGCGTAGCCGGTGCGTTTGACCGCGGCCTGCACGGTTCCGGGGCCGGAGTTATAGGCGGCCATGGCAAGATACCAGTCGCCGAACTGGGCATAGAGATCTTTCAGGTGGCGGGCGGCGGCGCGCGTGGATTTTTCGGGATCCTGGCGATCATCCACCCAGAGGCTGCGCTGCAGGCCGTAACCCCGGGCGCGGCTGCCCATGAACTGCCAGATGCCGCGGGCGCCGGCGCGCGAAACGGCGAGAGGATGGAATCCTGACTCGGCTTGCGCCAGATAGATCAGATCCTGCGGGACGCCTTCCTGCCTGAGAACCGAAACCATCATGTCGTGGTAGCGGCCAGAACGGGCGAAGGCGCGCTCGAAAGTGCCGCGTCCCCGATTGGAGAAGTAGCTGATGTAACCGGCGACCTGGTCGGTCATCATCAGCGGCAGGTCAGAGTGGGTCGACTTCATCTCAGCCTGCGCTTTGGCGATCACCTTGGCATCGGCGGAGGGAGTGATGCCGTTGGTCTCATCGATCGGCGCGGGCTCGGGTTTCTGCGCTTCGAAGTCGGCTGCCAGACCGCCGAGATCGAGGTGATTGACGCCCTCCACGATGCGGTCAAATTCCTTTTCCAGACGCTCGTCGGAGCGGACATCGAGGTTGCTCTCGAGCAAGGCGTTAAAGGCGTGGTCAAAGTCCTCTCGGGCGGTTTCAGTCTGACCCGCTTTATATGCGTCTAATCCCGCTTGAAAGTCCTTCTCCACCCGCGCGATGAGATCAGCGACCGGGTCGGAATTTGGCACCTGGGGCGGAGATTGTACCGGTGGAGTTTGTGCCCTCGGCTCGGCGACAGCCGGCGCCGGCAGTTGCTTTTGAGAGTTAGCATGTGGCGCAACCGGCGGAGCCTGTTGCCGCGCCGGAACTGGAGCGGGAGCAGCCGAGGTCAAAACCGGAGCGGTTTTCGCGGGGAGCAAAGTGGCCGGCTTTTGCGCCGTCTGGCAAGCAGAAGCCGAGAAGGCGAGAACGGCCAACATCGCGATCCGTACTTGGAGTTTTGCAACTCGCATATTTCTCTATGAGATACGGATTACTCCCTAGCTTTAAGCCTGGTGCATTCTATCAAAATCGTACCCTGCGGTCTCACGCGGGTCAACGCGGAAAAGGAACATCCGCAGTTACTTTCGGCACCCGGCCCGAAGGGTTACCGCCGGACTTTCCAGTCTGGCAACCTAATCGGACTGCGCTCTAATCGGACGGCGGAAATTGCGTAAAAGGTTTGAACGGCAGCCCAGTACTCCCTCGTTCGCGCGCCTGTTCAGCGGTCCAATCCACGCTGGACTCGAAGGTTTCAGCCCCGAATGCCGCAAGCATCTCTCTTCCCTTAGACACGCCAATAGTCCGGACGCCAGGTTTGGATCGCCTTCTTGATGTCCGCCGGGGAGAGCTTTTCAGAAATTGCCCGCTCGGCCAGTTTGGGCACTTCGGCATCCGAGGCGAAGCGCAGCGCGATGAGCTGGCCTTCGGTCAACTCCGGAATTCGCGAACGCAGCGGCTCGGGCAAGAGTGAACTCAGCCTCAGTTTCTCTTCCAGGCGAATCACGCGATCCTGCACGCGAAGCGGATAGATGCGAAGCTTCAGGACCACGATGGCCGCCGCCACCGCGACCACGAAGAGCAATCCCGAGTGTAGGCCAGGGTGCTGGACGAAGTGGGCAGCGGCGATTAATGGCAAGATGCCGAAGACTGGCAACGCGAAGAAGTGGTACAGCGGATCATAGCGCGTGCAATTGGCGAAGGTTTGTGGTTTCTTTTCGGCCATGATGAAGCGGCGCCTTGCCGAGGATGGGACAGTGTAACAGAGGGAAATTCTCGGTTCTCAGTTCCCAGTTCTCAGTAAAATCAAAACCAACCGCTGCGTGCAAGGGGGGCTTCGTCCAGGGTGTTGACAACCGGCGCCCGGTGGCGTTTGCTCTTCTGAGTACTGAGAACTGAACAGAATCTTTTCTTCAGAAAAAACGATCCAACGCACCATGAAAGCCATTCAAGTCAAACAAGTCGGCGGACCGGAAGCGATGGAATTGGTGGAGTTGCCGGTCCCGCAGCCGAAGGCGAATGAGGCAGTGGTGAAGCTGGCTGCTTCGGGTGTGAACTTTATCGATGTCTATTTCCGCGAGGGGCGGTACAAGTCGGCACTCCCCTTTGTACTAGGGCAGGAGGGCGCGGGGGTGGTGACTGCGATCGGCGCGGAGGTGAAGACGGTCAAGGTGGGCGATCGTGTGGCCTGGTCCGGGCTGCTGGGTTCTTATGCCGAATATGCGGCAGTGCTGGCGGACCGGTTGGTTCCGGTTCCGCAGGGCGTGAGCGACCAACAGGCCGCTGGCGCGATGTTGCAGGGCATGACGGCACACTACCTGTCGCACGATACTTATTCGTTAAAGAAGGGCGAGACGGCGCTGGTTCATGCCGCGGCTGGCGGCGTGGGACTTCTGCTGGTGCAGATGGCGCACAACATCGGGGCGCGCGTAATCGCTACTGTTTCTACCGAGGAGAAAGCGAAGCTGGCGCGCGGCACGGGCGCGGATGAAGTGATCCTCTACACGCAAGCCGACTTCGAAGCTGAAACCAAGCGGCTGACCGGCGGCAAAGGCGTGGATGTGGTCTACGACTCGGTGGGCAAGACGACATTCGAGAAGGGACTGAACATTCTGCGGCCGCGCGGCATGATGGTCCTCTTCGGTGGATCGAGCGGAGCGGTGCCGCCGTTTGATCCGATAACTCTGGCGCAAAAGGGATCGCTGTACCTGACTCGGCCCACACTGTTTGCCTACATGGCTACGCGTGAAGAATTGGTCGCGCGCTCAGGTGCGGTGTTTGGCATGATTGCCGCGGGTAAGCTCAAGCTGCGCATCGAGCATACATATCCGCTGGCCGAGGCCCAGCGGGCGCATCGCGATCTGGAGGGACGGAAGACGACCGGGAAGCTGCTGCTGATCCCGTAATGGGTGGCGTCTGCCCTCCCTCACGTTCCTCACGGCCAGTCCGGAAAAACCACCGACATTGGACTCTCCCAAAAATGGCCATACAGCGTGGCGTCGAACTTCTTGATTGGTGTCCTGTAGGTCTCTGCGAAGTGGCGTCCCCAGTGCGGGCGGCTGCCGTCGGTGTCGGTGAATCCGTATTCGTCGGAGAGATCCCAGGAACTGAAGACCTGCCCGGATTTCTTCTTCACGTTCGGGTCAGCGGCCAGGGCGGCAATAGCTCTCCCAACAAACACCGGCGTTTCCGACTGCAGGAAGTTCGGATCTTTTTCCCCGGCTTCGCGCCAGTTTTCTTCCTTCACGCCGAACTTATCCAGCATGGCCTCAGAGCGCAGGAATCCGGGCGTAACAGCGAGGGCGGTGACCTCGGTCTTGCGCAATTCGTAGGCCATGATCATGGCGAGCCGAATTACAGAAGTCTTCACCAGGTCGTAGAACAGGTTTCCGCGGTAGCCGAAGAAGTTGCCGTCGGTAATTTCGACGATGAGTCCATGCCCTTGCTTAACCATAAGCGGGGCCAGGTGGCGGCTGGTGATGATGTGCGAATGCACGGCTTGCTGGAGCATGGCCAGGCCTTTGTCGAGCGAGACCTGCCAGAAAGTTTTTCCGAACTCGGTAAGCGCGTCGCCGCCCCAAACGTCATTGACCAGGATGTCGAGCTTGCCCTTCTGCTCGCGCTGGATGCGGGCGGCTAGTTTCTTGACGTCACCTTCCTTCGTATGATCGCAGCGCGCGGCGATGCCTTTGCCGCCGCGGGCGGTGACCATTTTCGCAGTCTCGTTGATGGTCTCGCGGCGGCCCTTGGTGGCGGGTTTGCCGGGCACGCTGCGCCCGGTGCAGTAGACGGTGGCGCCGGCTTCGCCGAGAGCGCAGGCGATGCCGCGTCCAGCACCGCGAGTGGCGCCGGCGACGAGAGCGATACGGCCTTCGAGAGGTTTCATGGCGCAGATGTTACACGCAAGCGCGGGAATCGCTCAACCGGAAGCGGGAACCTATCGCTTTCTCGTGTAGCTTTTCGCGTAAGCTGGAACTTCTCGCTCGGGATCGAGCCGCGGATCATTCGTCGCCGCGCCCGCCGTCATTTCCAGGGGAATAACACCGGCCCAGGTGGGGAAGTAATAATCCTCTTCATCATCGACGGGTGGGCCGACGCGGACCTTGGCTGAGAATTCTTCAATCGGCAAGCGCAGGACAGATGTCGCCTTCAGTTCGCGCTCGTTGGGCTGGCGTGCATCGGCCCAGCGGCCGGGGAGAATGTGCTCGGAAAGAAGGCGCAACGCCCCGAGTTTTTCTTCCGCATCCTCCACCAGCGTCGCCGTTCCCAGCACCACAACCGAGCGGTAATTCATGGAGTGATTGAAGACGGAACGGGCGAGCACGAGTCCGTCGAGCAAGGTGACGGTGACACAGACGGGCATGCCTTCTTTTATCTGGCGCAACATGCGGCTGGCGGCCGAGCCGTGAATGTAAAGGCTCGCATCTTTGCGGCCGTAGGAAGTCGGGATGACAAATGGCTGGCCGTCGGCGACGAAGCCGACATGGCAAAGGAAGCCTTCGTCGAGAATGCGATACGCGGCTTCACGATCGTAGACGGCGCGCTCAGCTTCGCGGACCAGACGGGTCCGCGGCGTAGGCGTGTAGGGTTGGGACATTGGGGAACGAACTCCGGGCAAGCGCCAAGGATGGGTGAAAGCAAAGTGTAACACCGGGCTTCGGGCTTCGGCTTTCGTGCTTCTGCCCGAATACTGCGGCGCGGTCTGGACTCCGTGGGTTACGGAATGCAGATCACCGAATGCAGACGTCGCCGACGAAACAAGAACCCTACCAGTTAAACTTCAGCGCAAACTGGAACTGCCGCGGATCGTATGCAGCGGTGGCCTGGCCGGCGTTGCTGAACAGCGGGCTGACGGCGGCCACGTTGTAACGGTTGGCGATGTTGAACATGTCGGCGATCAATTCCACGTTGTAGCGTTCGCCGAAATAAATCCGCTTGGCCACCCGCACATCGTCGAAGAGCGTCCAGGGTTGTATCCCGGCGTTGCGGCCGAGGTTACCGTCGAGCTGTAGGAGGGTTGGGGCGACGCCGGCGGCAATGAAGCCGTTGATGCAAGGTTCCTGAAAGGTCCCGCTTGGCGAGTATTTGCTCTGGTAGACGGTTCCGCAGGCTGGGTCGATCGTTGTGTTGGGGCGGGAAGTGAGAGAGGAAATCTGGAAGTTGTCGCCGCCGGCAGTAGTGATGTTAAATGGCCGGCCGGATGCGACCTCGATGATGGGGGCAAACGTCCAATCGCTAATGAACTTGCCGGCGAAGCCGCTTCCGACTTTGCCCGACTGGTAGACGCCGCTGAAGACGAAGCGGTGGCGCTGGTCAAACAGCGAGTTGGAGCGATCGAGCGCGGGGTAGTAGCTGTCTTGAGGCGTGAGCGTGGCTTGCAAGTCGGTCGAATCGTCGATGGCGTGCGACCAGGTGTAGGACGCGAGGAACTCATAATGGTCGCTGAAGCGCTTGCGCAAATTGGCGGTGAGGCCGTGATAGACGGAACTGCCGTTGGAGTAGTTGGCGTCCATGTCCCCGAACGGAACGCAGCCGGTGTAAGAGAACCCGTTGGTTGCCGAAGGATTGCAACTCGCGTTGAAGCCAGGGAGTGTCTTGACGAGAGTCGCCGCCTGCGTCACGCAAGGCGCCGTAGCGGGGCTCAAGT
Source organism: uncultured Acidobacteriaceae bacterium (assembly GCA_963771895.1). Classification (GTDB taxonomy): domain Bacteria; phylum Acidobacteriota; class Terriglobia; order Terriglobales; family Acidobacteriaceae; genus Sulfotelmatobacter. The sequence continues at coordinate 28,830 of CAVYVQ010000015.1, forward strand.
TATATCCAGCAGCAATGGAAGGGTTCAGTCCTCCGGGGCGGAAGAAGTTCGTGAGCGCAGCGTCCACGTAAGGAAATGGGCCCGCGGGACCGCCCGGAGGATTGCATCCGCTGACCGTAAACGGGCTGGCAGGAATGGGCTCTAGGATGGGATTCGCCGCCAGAACCGCGTCGTAATACGCCGCTTCGAAGTTGGCGGTGAGCAGATCGCCGCGAACGGTGTTGGCATTGATGGGACGGTTGAGGTGGCGTCCGCCGTTGAAGTTGTAGGCCAGATTGAGGGCAAAGCCGTGGCCCAGATCGCGCTCCACGCTGAGATTGGCCTGCTGTGCATAGGCATAAACAAAATTCTTGGACTGCGGATAACCGAAAGGCTGGAAGCCGAGCGGCAGGAACGTCGAAGTAGCCGGATTCGTACCCAGATTTAGATAATTCTCATTGAGAAACTCCGACTGCGGGAAGTTGAGAGATTGGAACTGCTGCTGGTTGGGCAGGTAACCGAGATTGGCATTGGCAGTCGGAGAAAGCGACGGCGCGCAGTTTGGCTGGTTCACCAGGCCCTGGAAAATCGTAAACGCATTCAGATTGGATGGGTCTCCCGCGCCGCTGCAAAAACCAGTGCCGACGAAGGCCAACTGCCCGCTGGTCGAGCCGTCGGAAGCATCGCCGAGGAAGTAAAGACCCAATAGCGGGTGATCATAGAACAACCCGTAAGAGCCGCGTAACACCGTCTTGCCGTCGCCTTTGGGATCCCACGCCACGCCGATGCGCGGCTGAATGTTGTTCTTATCGGTCTGAATACCCTTCTGCAATCCAAGATAGTTATACGCAGATTGCGCCAGCGGCGTGACCGGCTTGAAGGTCGGCGCAATTTCCACGTCATAACGCACGCCGTAATTCAGAGTGACGGTGGGGCGAACATGCCAGGAGTCCTGCCAGAAAAGTCCAATCGGAATGTTGTGGAAGGAATCGCTTGGGCTGCCGAGACCCTGGACGAAATCTCCGGGCAGACCCGCGCCGTAGGCCTGCACAGGCGAAAGGCCGGGAAAAGATGGAACCGTACTCGGACAGGCTGGAATGGTTGTCGGGTTACAAACGAAGCCCAGGTTGCTGGAGCTGAACGGACCGAAATCGTACACGCTTCCGTAGTTGACCGTGAATATGGCGGTGATGGGCAGGTAATTAACGTCGGCGCCGAACTTCGTGTTGTGACGGCCGATCGTCCAGGAAAAATTATCCGTGAACTGATACCGCTGTTCCACGCGCTGGATGTAGGAGTAGGGCTCGCGGCCAAAATAGCCGAAGCCCGGAATGTTCACGGCTGGATCCGAGCCGCCCGGGATCTGAGTATTGTAAAAATACGAAAGCCCGCGGCGCGCGTATTGAAAGGTGAATTCATTGACCTTGTTGTTGCCGATGGTCCAGGTGTCCTTCAGAATTCCCGTCACATCGCGGTAGGTCTGTTCCGCCGTGCGCGAATAGGCGTTTTGTCCGACGGGTTGATCCTGGCCGCTGCCCTCGATACCGGTGATCGTGCTCGGACTCACATTGGCACGCAGAGTAAGGCGGTTGGCATTGCTGATGTTGTGGTCGAGGCGCAACGAGTACAAGCTGGTTCCCTCGAAGACCGGAAAGTTCCCCACCTGCGCCCCCAACGTCTGGTACGAGGCCGGAACCGGAGCGCAGGCGCTTCCTGGCGGGCACGTGGTGGGAAAGCCGGCCCAACTGGTCAGCAATCCGCCGGTCGCACCGGCGACCAGTTGGCTTGGCCAGAATCCCTGAATGGCCTGTCCCGAGGACGCCCCGGTGAGAACCACATAGTTCGCCACTTCCCTCCCGAAGCCGGCTGGGTCAACTACCTCTTGACCGAGCACCGCCGGGTTCGTGAGAAAGGCGATCTGCTCGGAAGTCAACTGTACGGTTCCAAAGGGAAGGCCGACCGCCGTTGTGTCGAAGGGCGTGAGTCCAAAGTTGCCCTGGCCAATGCTCGAAAATCCCGTTTCGTGTCTTCGGGTGATCTCGTACGAGAAGTAGTAATAAGTCTTGTCCTTCTTGATTGGGCCGCCGAACGCCGCGCCCGCCTGCACCCGGGTGTAGGCAGGATTCGGAACCGTGCTGAACGGATTCACGGCTTGAAAATTCCGGTTGCGCAAAAAGCCGAACACGTCGCCGTGAAAATCGTTCGATCCCGAGCGCGTGATGATGTTCACCACACCGCCGGCAGCGCGCCCATACTCCGCGCTGTAGTTGTTAGTAATGATCTGAAATTCCTGCACCGCCTCCTGAGAAACGGTGGAGCGCACGCCGTTCACCGAATTGTCGGTGGCGTCGGCGCCGTCCACGTTTACGAGGTTCGAGCGGGCGCGCTGGCCGCTCATGTTGAGCCCAGACGTGGGTGCGGCGCCGAGGCTCGGAGCATTGTCACGCACCACCTGAGAGTCCGTCAGCGTGAAGTTAATATAGTTGCGGCCGTTGATCGGAAGATTGTCAATGCGGCGCTGTCCGATGGTATCGGTGGTCGAGGTGCGCGAAGTCTCCACCAATTCGGCTTGCGAACTGACCTCCACCACTTCTCTGCCGCTGGCGACCGCCAGCGCTACCGGAAGATCCACCAACCCGCCGACGGTGATGCTTACGTCCTTGGCTTCAGCCTTGCCAAAACCCGGCGCGCCCACGGTAACGGCATAAGTTCCCGGCGGCAGCAGTCGAACACTGTATCCGCCCTGGCCGTCGCCGGTGGCCGCGCGTTCCAGGCCTTTGGCGGTATCGCGCACCGTGACCGTGGCGTTGGCCACAAGATTTCCCTTGGGATCCTTCACAGTTACGTGCAGGTCGCCCGTGGCCACGCCGCCTTGTCCGAGAGCGATGGAGGAAAGCAACGCGACGAACAGCGAGACTAAGAGAGTCTTCAGGTTGCAAATCTTTGCGCTGCGGATCATTTTGGGGCGGATCATTTTGCGGCGGATCATAGAGTCTCCCTTGAGTCGCCAATTCGAAGGTGGCGGCAGAAACAACTCCAAACCAGGTTGACCAGAATACGCGCGAAATAGGCACAGGATTTCTGGGTGTGGCAGGTTCCCGCTGGTTTTTACACCAGAACGGGCAGCGAAAACAAGTGAGGAATGATCGGGGGTGGTGCGCGAGTTATCCCGGCGTTTCGTTGAAAGTGGCGACGCCGCAAACGAGCATAGAGCTTATCTCGCGGTGCTGTGTGATCCAAGTCACGCGGTTAGAAGCGCGCAGACAAACGAACCGGAACAACGGGATTCTGCAGTCGGCCCAACAGCATGGCGGCTCCGCTCAGTTGCTCGTAACGTTCGACAACCCGCACAGCCGCGAAGCCCGAGTTGGGCCAGGCTAATGCCAGGTAAATCCGCGCCAGTGCCACGGTAGTATTGCGCCGGAGCAGCAGCGCATCATTCACCAGTTGCCGCGCGGCTCCTGCGACATTCGGATCGTCGCTGGCCAATGCAGCTTGGGCCATGGGCACCAGCACGGCTGCGTTGCTCGCTGCGACACGGACGTAGGCGGCCATGGCGCGCAAGCGCTCACGGCGGACCACGCGGTACTGGGCCGGGGGCAAGCGCCGCCGCAAGTAGCTGTCTTCTTCAGGATTGATCAGATTGCGGAAAGCTTCGATGTCAATGGGACGGATCGCGACCGCCGTTCCGGCGCCTTCCTTGACCTGCAGGCTTCGCGTTACGGCGACGCTCAAAATAATGGCGAGCGCAACGGCAGCAGAGATGACGATGATAATGGCCAGATTCATTGGTGTAGTAAGCGCTCCAGTTCCTGGTTCCAGACTGCGAGCTTATGCTCAGATGGCGGAGGACCTTTCGGCTTAGAAGCATTTCTGTCGGGGACGAGGAGGTAATAAAACCAGATCAAAGCACAAACGTGATCCGTAGCCATGTTGAGGAAATCGAGAGAAACGCGATAGTGAGCGGCGAAATTCCCATTGGCCATCAGTGCCCAAGTGCCAAGATGCACACAAGCTGAGATGCCCAACCCCAGTGCGATGCCGAAGGAGGAACGGCGCCAATGCAGCTTGAAGTAAGCCGCAAATGCAAAGAGGAACAAGATCAATCCGCACTGGATCAAGTAGATCGTCAGTTGAAGAAGATGGGCGCCGGAAATAATCCAATAAATATTGTCCTTCGGCGTGTATGCGGCAGCCAGGGTGGCCAGGAGCACAAGAATCACGCCGGCTCCACTGATAAGCAGTTTGCCGAGCTTGGCCAGGGAAGGATATGGGCCGAATACAGCGCTGAATATCTCGCCGACCAGAGAGAATTTTATGAGAGCCTCTCCCAGCAAACCTGTCCAAAACAGGTACCACCAGGTTAGAGGTCTGACCGAAGGAAGGACGTCGGTTACGCAAAGCGTAAGTTGCTCAACCGCAATCGCGACCGCAAAAACCAGAAAGACCGGGTACTGCTTGTGCAGCTTGCGCCGCCAGATCAAGACGGCCAGGATGAGAAGGATAAAATTGGGCGCAACCCAGAGGTAATACCAGAGAAGTGAGTGCGCCTGCAGCATGGCCGTAGTTCGGCACTATACCGCGACCTGCTGCAGGCGACAATAGCGGCGCCAGTCGTGTCCGGTTTTCGTAACGCGACACAGAAATCACGGCTTGCAGATGGTGTTTCCTCCACAATTAGTGCCACCCGGACCATCCGCATGCAGGACGGTGGGAACGATCAAAGTGTTGATGAGCATCAGGGCTGCTGCGGCGATCAGTAGAATACGCTTCACGGTTGTTTTCTCCTTGTTTTGGAAAATCGACCGTGATACTTTCATGACTTCCGCCCGGACGGAAAGATCACTTCCGTCCATTGGCTGTTCGGAATTCGTAACAAGATGACGCTGAAATCCGCTCTGCAGGATCTGCGAGAAACCACGCTGGCCGCCATTTCCGGACTGCTGGCGAAACTCGCCTATCTGGGATCCCTGCGCCGCCGCGAAGGCGGGTACCTGCACTGGGGCATGTCACTGGTGCATGGCGAGGAAGCGTCGAACCGCGCGCTGAAAGCGGCTCACACCGAGGTGTTATCCACAGTGCTGCGGACGCCGATATCGGACCTGGTGGAAGATTTGCGTGAATCGAGTCAAAGCAGCCGGAAAACGGCGGACGCTTACCTCGAAGGCATGCGTGAACAGATCGGTGAATTGCTGCCGTCGCCGGAGGACACAGCCTCCGCCTGCCATCTTAATTCAGTACTGGTTGCGCTTTCGAGCCTGGAGAAGACCCGTAAGCGTGCCACTCCGTCAGCTTCATTGCCACCCCAACCACCTGCCCGATGATCTCGGCTTCCTGAGGATGGCGCAAGATTCGAACCGGCACCGGCGATAAAGGATGCGGCTGCAACACCACGTCATCCTTGCGCATGCTGCACCAGCAGCAAGTGTGTCCGTCGCGTGTTTCCACAAAGTAGATCGGCCGTTCGTACTCGGAGCGCCACAAACCTTCCACCACTTTGTCCTTGGCTTCGTCCACCTGGATGAAACTACCCGGCGGAAGAATCGGGTACATGGTGAAATCCTGGTGGCCGATGTAGCCATAGGTGAAATCACTGTGCTTGAACTGGGCCAGATACGCCAAAGGCACCAGGCCCCATTGCTCTACCATGCGTCCCAGGTTGGTAGTGCGCTGGTGATCGAAACCAGGGTCGAGACGGACGGGCATTTGCACCGACGAGAGTCCGGAGAGCGTTTCCGAGACATGCGATCGCGGCGGAGAAATGAGGCCGAGATCTGCGGCCATGTTGTTCATGTCCACACCGTACCAGGCCAGCAGTTCGCGCAGATCGCGGCGGTAAATCACCGCCAGGGCATAAAGGCGGAAAATGCTGGGCAAAACGTTCTTGGTCTCAAGGTCCGATAAGCGGCTCGGAGGAATGGAGAACTCCTCGTTGCGATATTTTTCCGCCATGCGTGCGCTGGAAGTCTCGATGTCGCGCATGGTCAGGCCCAGTTTTTCTCGCAGAGTTCGAAGACTCTTACCGGCCGGCAACATGACACGCCCTCCGTAACAAGTGCTCGACATCATAGCAGGGCTGCGCTATCTCGTGTCATGAATAATGCAAGAATGTTGACCGGGCGCTCTTGTTACGATTTCCGAACAGAGTATGCCCCGCGTCCAGCCTAGGGAAACGTCAATATCGTGAAAGTAAGCCGCCGCTCGCTCTGCGGGCCGCGTCCTCCTGAGCCCGGCTCGTCTGTTCGGATTTCGTAACAAGCGCGTGGAAAAATGCGAAAACCGCCCCGTTGCCCCTCCTGGTTCCATCCTGAAAATCTGCCCTCCCAACGAGCCGTTTCGACGCCATGACATTTGTCACGCCCCTAACGTGATGAACGGCACTGGCGCTGCGCCTGCCGCTCCGCCATGATGCAGTCACCGGGAGAGATTGATCTTCTGAGATTGATCTTGAGATTGATTCACCCGGCAAGTCAATCGAAGGCACCCGCTAAAAAGAAGGCCCTATGATGATCGCGACTCTGGAAGAAACGCAAGATCTGCGGCGCGCAAGTTCCCGCACCGTCGTGGCCAGTCTGGAAGCTGTCAGCAGGAACTATGAAGAAGTTCGCGCCCTGCGTAACGTGAATTTCACGGTGCGCGCGGGGCAAGTCGTCGCCCTGCTCGGACCCAACGGCGCCGGCAAGACCACCGCCGTGAAACTGTTGCTGGGTCTGATGCAGCCCAACGCCGGAAAGGCCCGCGTGTTTGGAGGCGACCCCACCAATCCCCAGAACCGCATGCGCACTGGCGCCATGCTGCAGGTCGGCAAGGTGCCGGAAACTTTGCGCGTGCGCGAGCACATTGATTTGTTCTCCAGCTATTATCCGAACCCGATGCCACTCGAGGACGTCCTCGCCGCCGCGGGCCTCGAGAAATTGCGCGACCGCAAGTTCGGCGATCTTTCCGGCGGGCAGAGACAGCGCACGCTGTTTGCCCTGGCCATCTGCGGCAATCCCGATCTTCTGTTTCTCGATGAGCCCACCGTCGGACTCGATGTCGAAGCCCGCCGCGCCCTCTGGGAAGAAATCCGCCGGCTCGTCGGTCGCGGAAAAACCGTCCTTCTTACCACGCACTACCTGCAGGAGGCCGATGCTCTCGCCGACCGCATCGCTGTGATCAATCAAGGCGAGATCATCGCTGAAGGCACGCCGGCCGAGATCAAAGCGCAGACCAGCGGCAAGTGTATCCGCTGCATCACTGCGCTCAGCCTGGCCAGCTTGCTTCAAATTCCCGGCGTCACCGATGTGAAGCAAGATCGCGGGGCGGTGGAGATTCGTGCCCGCGAGGCCGAGCCGGTCGTCCGTGCATTGCTCGCGAGCGACTCCTCGCTCTCCGGGCTGGAGGTTACCAACGCGGGCCTTGAAGAGGCATTCCTGGCGCTCACGCAGGACAACGGCGAGAACGACCGCCAGAACTGATTCACCATTATTTATCCAGTGGCGTCGGGCAAAGCAAGGAAGACACAAGAATCAGGAATAAAGAATAACGACAAGCGAGGAAACTATCATGAGCACTGCCGCAGCGGTTCTGAGCAACACCCGGATCGAGCGCTCCCCAAGCCACACTGCCACCATCTACCTGAAGGAAACGAAGTACGAGTTCCTGAAGAATCTTCGCCTGCGCGTCTACACCGTGTCGGTCATCAGTTTTCCGCTGATGTTCTATGTGCTGTTCGGCCTCTTGTTGAACGCCAAGGAATCGATCGGCAGCACCCATGTTCCGACCTATCTGATCGCAACCTACGGCACGTTCGGAGTGATGGGAGCTTCGCTGTTCGGAACGGCCTCCGGCCTGGCCTCCGACCGCGGCCTGGGATGGCTGCAAGTGAAACGCGCCAGCCCCATGCCGCCTTTCGCCTATTTCACCGCCAAGGTGCTTGTAAGCATGGGTTTCAGCGCCATCGTCGTGCTCCTTCTAATTCTGCTTGGCTTCAGCTTTGGCGGAGTCCGCCTCCCCGTCGGCGAGTTCAGCGAGCTGGTGGCGACGCTGGTCGTGGGATCGATTCCATTTTCGGCCATGGGACTGGCACTCGGCTACTTTGCTGGACCAAACTCAGCCCCTGCCGCCATCAATCTGATCTACCTGCCCATGTCGTTCTGCAGTGGCTTATGGGTGCCGTATATGTTTCTGCCCAAGTTCGTACAGCGGATCGCGCTGGCGCTCCCGTCCTATCACTTGTCGCAACTGGCCCTGGGAACCGTGGGCGCGGGATGGCACCAGTCCACGGCGACGCACTGGGAAGTGATGCTGGCGTTCACCTTGATTTGCCTGGGCGTAGCCCGCATCGGCTTCCAGCGCGACCAGGGCAAGCTCTACGGCTGAGTTGATCGAGCGAGCCGTCCAAAGAGGGTTTGGGAAGGGCACGGCTTCCAGCCGTGCCGTCCGGATGCGGCTTAGAATTTGAGCTTTAGCCCCTGCGAGAGAGATGGATCGAGCCGGATTCTTGGCTGGATAGAAAGGATGCCATTATGAACACGCGATCGAGAAAATCCTTCGGCTGGGCTCTGGTTCTAGTGGCGCTCGGACTGCTCGCGCTCTATGGGGGTCCCAGAGCATTGGCGCTCCTGGTTCCACTCGCGATCCTGGTCTGGTACTCGGTAGCGGATTCGCCGTCGCGGGATGACCGGAATTGATGACCGGAATTGACGCCAGGGCGACAATACTAACGGACGCAACCTATATGGCGACGCGTAAAAGAAAGCTTTCGAGGAGTCTGCAATGAGCACAACGATTGCTCCTCCGGCGAAGCCTTCTTCCAACTGGATCAAGCCAGCACTCAGCCACCGCATCGTTTGGATCGGCCTCGCCGTATGGATTATCTTCTCCGCAGCGATCCCATTACTCGCTCAAGGCATCATCCCCTTCGATCAACCCATGCTGGCTGCGCTGCCCTACCGCGTGCGCGTAATCATCGAAATCGTCAGCCCGGTCTTTGCGTTCATTTTTATCGGCGCAACCTACGCGCTCACCCGCCGCCGTTTTCTCGACGTTGCGGCGCGCGCTCCGGAGCGTTCCGTCGCACTGCGCGAAACCCTGGCCCTGCTGGCTTATGGCGCAGTCGTTCTCATCGGAGGCGTCTTCATCGGCAGCCTGGCCGGGACTCATCGCATCGGACTGCATCTGGCGGGCAGTATGTTCGGCATGACTGAAGGCATACCTCACGCTGCGCACCGGCAATGCGTGGGTTCATCTCTGGGGTTACCATGTAATCTGGCCACATGTAACCGGCGACACGCCGCTATTCGTGAAAATATTTGAACTTCGTTAGGCCGGAATTGAGTGGAGGGTGAGAATAAAGCTATGCCACTGATACCTCTCGGGCCTGAAACCACGAGCGAAACGGCCAGCCCCTTCACTCTGAAGCCGTGGGACAAGATCTTCAGAGACCGGGACCACGGATGGAGTCCCCTCTTGTGGGTGGTCTATCTGGGCTTCTTTTTCGTCCAGCCGATCATGGACCACGTCAGCCTGAAGATGTGGCTGCTCGACGGCCTCGGGGCCCTCATATTTCTTTTCCTCTACTTTGGACTGTTCGTCCTTGCGAATCCGCGCGCTCTGGCGCATATCGCCGGCATGGTATTGCTCGGCCTTCTGTATCAACCCATCAACAACGGCGGGTGCACGTTCTTTATTTTCGCAGCGGCGATGTTGCCCTTTTGCGTCGAGAGCCAGGCCGCCGCATTCGCTGGCTTGCTCGCGATTGGAGGAATCGGAGCGATCGAAGGCCTGTTCCTGCATATCAACGGCTGGCAGCTTTTCTACTCCGCCCTCTTCCCCGTAATCATTGGAGCGGGGAATACTTTCTTTGCCGAGCGCAACCGCATGAACCGGAGGTTGCGCAAGGCGAACGAAGAAATCGAGCACCTCGCCAAAGTTGCCGAGCGCGAAAGAATTGCCCGCGATCTGCACGATGTCCTCGGGCACACGCTATCGGTGATTACCTTGAAGTCGGAACTGGCGGGCAAGCTGATCGACCGCGATCCGCAACGCGCGGGAAAAGAGATTCGTGAAGTGGAAGAAATCTCGCGCCAGGCGCTCTCGGATGTGCGCGATGCGATCCGCGGTTACCGGTCGAAGGGATTAGTTGCCGAATTGGCCCAGGCTAAATGTACGCTTGAAACGGCTGGGGTGGCGGTTCGCTGCGACGCATCTACCATGGTAAAGATTCCGGCCGTGCAAGAAGGGATGCTGACCATGGCGGTGCGGGAAGCCGTTACCAACGTCGTCCGCCATGCGCAGGCTCGCACTTGCACTCTGCGATTGGAGCAGGACAACGGTTCCTGCCGCCTTGAGATCGAAGATGACGGTCGCGGCGGCTTCCAAAACGAAGGGAACGGACTGCGCGGCATGCGCGAACGGGTCGAGATGCTCGGCGGCACGCTCACCCGCGATACGCGCGTCGGCACTCGAATCGCAATCACCGTACCGCTCAAGGAGGTCGCGGCGAAATCAGAGGACAGCGTCAGTTGAACCCCACATCGAAGGAAGCCCGCAAAACCATTCGCGTAGTCCTCGCCGAGGATCAGGGCATGGTGCTCGGCGCTCTCGCCGCCTTGCTCGAGATCGAAGGCGACATCTCCGTCGTGGCGCAGGCACGCGACGGCAAGCAGGCGCTCGAAGCCGTCCTCACTCACAAGCCCGACGTTCTTATCACCGACATCGAAATGCCCCTCATGACCGGACTCGATGCCGCTGTCGAACTCAAACGCCGCCGCACCAGCACGCGCGTCATCATCCTCACCACTTTCGCGCGCGCCGGATATCTGCGCCGCGCCATGGAAGCCGGAGCCCTGGGTTACCTGCTCAAAGACATGCGCGCCGAGGAACTGGCCGACGCCGTGCGCCGTGTGCATCAAGGATTGCGCGTCATCCATCCCGATCTGGCCACCGAAGCCTGGTCCGAGCTAGATCCGCTCACCGACCGCGAACGCCAGGTCCTCCGGCTCGCCGGCGAAGGCATGCAAAGCGGAGACATAGCCGCCGAACTAGGCCTCTCCGAGGGCACAGTCCGCAACTATCTCTCCGAAGCCATCAGCAAAATGGGCGCCAGCAACCGAGTCGAAGCCTCCAGAATGGCCCGCACCAAAGGCTGGCTCTAGAAGGTGGCAAGGCCCGTGTGGGGCGGACACTCCCTTGGGCAAGCTCAGGGCAGGCTCTGTCCGCCGCGTCCAGCGGCGGCAGGATTCAGTTCCTCCTAACCACGAACGACCACACCGCGGCGCCCTACCCGGCAAGAGCGCCATTCCAAGGGGCTCGAGATTGAAGTAGCTTCCACCTTCCCATAAAGGGCGTTTCTGGATAACTTCCGGTTGGCCGACGATCCGGACAGAATCGTCGCACTTGGCTGTAAATAGGGGCATCCTTACGCATCCTTGGGGGAAGAGGAGTCGGACTTCAGAGTTCCGACAAGTCTTTCGATGCGGAAGCGTAGCGACGCAGAAGTGTAATGGAAACTACCAGTACAAGGATCAGCAGACCCAACAAACCAAGTTCAATCATCGAAGAGTGGAAAATGGCGCTTGAGCCTTCGGTCGCCCATGCACCTTCTTTTGTGAGCGTGGCTGCTTCCAGGGTAATCACCAAAACGCGGCGAATTGAGGCAATCAGACCTACGATCAGAAAGGGTTCTGGAACCAGAACATGGGAGCGAATGGAGATACGTACTGTATGCAGAATCTCCACCAGCATCAGCACAATAAGGAGTTGGTTCAATACCCTCAGAGTCTGGGCTGCAACAGTCCAATGACTGAGACCGATCCACAGTATTTGGCCCGCGGTTGCAATGGTCACAAAGGCCGTGACAGCCAGCAATACTGCGAGAACGGAGTAGATGACTATCTCGGTTTTGCCTAGATAGTAGTCAAAGTGGCGGCGTAATCTGTCCTCGACCATATCAGACTCAAGTTTAAATCAAAATATGAATCGGTATCGCTGCAGGAAGGGGGAGCGCGGACATAAGTGTCCGCGCTCCCAACCCTTCTTTTCCCGGCAACGTCTTCGCTGGTCTTTCACTCCCACGACAACGTTTTCCCGGCAAAATCGAAATGCACGCGGCGTGCCTTGAGCGCGGCAACGCCCACAATTCCATCGATTCCCGGGAGTATGTTGGCCGCGGGCGCCGGTACGAACAGGACCGAGACATCGCGATTCGTCTTGCCGAACAAAACATCGGGCAGAGTGGCCTGTTTCGCTTGGACGCGTCCGCCCATGGTCGCGTTTTTAATACTGCCCGCCGTGCGCAACCCTGGCACGTGCTTGCGGAGCCTCTCCTCGAACAAAAGAATGTCCGGCAGGCCGGTGTCGACAATCAGGTGAATCGGGCGACCCTGCACCTGAAGCTCAACCATCAAACACTCTGCCATTGGATCTTCGGCCGCCAAATGAGATTTTTGCGTGGTGGGATGAAAGATCAATTTCCCGGCCTCGAAATCGATGGTCACGTTGCTCAGTTTGAGCAAGTCCATGCCAATGATGGCGTCGGCATTCTTGGCGAACTCGGAATAGCTGGCCAGATGGCCAACAAGCATGACAACGTTGGCCGCGCGGGTGGGACCGAACTGAACTTCAGGGAAGGTGGCGGATTCCCACTTGAGTTTTCTGTCAAAGTTGAAACTCTCTGCCGGCTGGCGCTTGAGTTTCAGTTTCTCCGCAATTCTCTCGTCGACAATGCTGATGCTCGCGCCAGTGTCGAGGATGAACTTCAGGTTGGTTTGGCTTCCGATGCGGCCCTCGACCTCGATAAGGTACCCGGAAGAGAGCCGGAAAGGCAGTTCGCTCGTAGACGCGCTTTCCGAAGAGTTGTATTGCACCTCTGCTTCCGAAAGTGACGGGATGAGAAGGCCCAAACAGGCAAGAGAAAAGAACCAAAGCTTCATGGAATTCGCCTCCGCCGCAATAGCGGCTGGAGCGAGATTCCGCCTGACAAAAAGAACCCTCAATTCACCACAAATCTATTCGGCGTATTGACTTTGTCTCCGTCTACTGCTCTGATGAGGCGGGACTTAGCTTCACCATCCTCTGGGGATTCTCAGGATTTCGGACCTGTCGCACACGGGTTCGAAGTCGGCTATGGGCAACCCGATACAAAGGCCGGTCGCTCGCTTTCAAGACTTCCAGGTCAATCTGGAGACGGGTGAACTATGGAAGGCGGGCATACGCCTGAAGGTGCAGGACCAGCCGTTCAAGGTTCTGGCGGCGTTGCTGCAACGGCCTGGGGAGATTGTCACGCGGGAAGAACTGCGCCAGTTGATCTGGCCGGAGAAGAGCTTTGGGGATTTCGATCACGCCATCAATCTGGCCATCGCCAAGTTACGGGCCACGCTGGGCGACTCGGCCGATGTGCCCCACCTCATCGAAACACTCCCCCGCCGCGGCTACCGCTTCGTCGCGCCGGTAGAGGGACAAGCTGCTCCGTCTCCTTCGAAGGTGCGTCCGCCCAGGGTCACCGGAAAAACGCTTTGGCTGGTACTTGGCGCTGCGGCATTCATCTTGCTCTCCGCTGTCACTCTGTTGCGGGTGCTGCCGAGACTCGCGCAGCACCCCTCACCCGCGGTCGAGGTCGTGCCCTTGGTCTCGATGCCGGGCAATCAGGATATGCCTGCCGTTTCTCCAGACGGCCGCCAGGTTGCCTTCCGATATTCGGCAGCACCGCACCCCGGCATCTATACCGCCCTCGTGGGCGGCGAAAAGCCTCTCCAACTCACCGACAGTGCTGATGACTCCAGTCCAACTTGGTCGCCCGATGGCCGGCAAATCGCTTTTGCCCGTTACCGCTATTCCGAAAATCAGACAAGTCTTTACGTGATTCCGGCTCTTGGCGGCTGGGAACGGCGTCTGTACACCGTGCCTTTCCCCATCTGGCCTCACTGCAACAGCTTGAACTGGTCGCCCGATGGGAAATCACTGATATTTTCGGAGTCCGTCGATAACGGTGCCAAAGCTCGCCTGGCCCTACTTTCACTCTCTGATTTGACCGCTCGCCCGCTCACTTCTCCCCGCAATCAGGAGTTTGATTGTGAACCCACTTTCTCGCCAGATGGCGCAGCGGTCGCCTTCGTACGCGGAACCATGGGCGGTTTTCTTGGCGACTTATTTGTCCTGAAAGTTGCTGGCGGACAAACCCTTCGTCTCACTTCCGGCCATTCCGGGGGAGATCCCGCCTGGACTCAGGACGGCAGTGAAATCGTGTTCTCTTCTCAGCTCAAAGGTGCTCAGAGTCTGTGGCGAATTTCCGCCTCAGGCGGCGTGCCGCAGCGCGTTGTCGGTGCGGGCGGAAACGCCTTTTACCCTTCCACCTCCCGCCGAGGGAACCAACTCGCTTATTGGGTTTGGAAACAATGGGACACAATCTGGAAGCTCGACCTCAAGGACGAACGGCATCCTCTCGGTCCTCCCGTGCGGTTCCTGTCTGGCAGAGGCGTTATTTGGAGGCCCAGCTTTTCCCCCGACGGCAAGAAGCTCGTCTTCGAATCTGACCGCATGGGCTATCACGAACTTTGGATTTGCAATAGCGACGGATCCGGTTGCTCTCAGTTGACCGCCATGAACGGAGTATCGGGAACTCCGCGCTGGTCCCCGGACGGTCGTTACATTTCTTTTGAATCTTTAGTGCAAGACTATTACGAGGTTTACGTCGTCGAAGTACCGGCCGGTACGCCTCATGTGCTGACAACTTTTCCCCAAGTTAGTAATGGCGCTCCCAACTGGTCCCGCGACGGCCAGTGGATTTATTTCTACTCGGGCCGCGACAAAGGGACTTACCAGCTGTGGAAAGCGCCCTTTAAAGGCGGATCCCCCGTCCGCGTAACCACGAATGGCGGTGTCTATGGGATCGAATCCGTTGACGGGCGCTTCCTTTACTACGCCAAATTTGGCGAGCCCGGAGTTTGGCAAAGACCATTGGACGGTGGCGAGGAATCCCGCCTTCCGATTAACATTTGTTGTTGGTATGACTGGGACGTTGCTCGCAGCGGAATCTACTTCGTGAACCTGGATTTTCCCCCCAACGGTCGAATTGAATTCTTCGACTTTGCCAGTAAACAGTCCACCCCAATCCTCACTCTAGATAAACCCGTCTCTTCCTTTGGTGGTCTGGCACTCTCTCCCGATGGCAAATCCCTTATCTTCGGCCAAACCGAACTCGACGAATCCTACATCATGCTCATGAAAAACTTCCGCTAGCCCGTTTGACGCTACCTCAAGCACCGCCCCGTTCAATCCCAGCCTCTTCCTTCTTCACCGTCTTACAAGCCCAAGCCATCCGCGGAGTATTATGCGCGATCCCGAATTGTCCAAGCGCGTTCAAAACAATAATCCCGCCATGCCCATTCAACCGCTGCTTCAGATAATTCATCGCTTCCTGCGCCGCCCACTCCGGCAGATTCCCCGCCGCCACGCGGTCCGCCGTCCACTTCGCCAGCACCAGCTTCATAATCGGTTCGCCCCAGCCGGTTGTCGACACGGCAGCACTCAAATTGTCCGCATAGCATCCACACCCAATCAGTGACGAATCCCCCAGCCGCCCCGGAGCTTTATTCAAAGTCCCTCCAGTCGAAGTCGCCGCCGCAATGTTGCCCGCGCGATCCAGCGCCACCGCGCCCACCGTATCGTGCGAAATCTCCGGCGCAAACAAATCGTTCCCATCTTTCGCGGCAGAATCCCCTGCTTCCCGCTGATACTCGCGCAGCCGCTCCACCTCCCGCGGAATTACCAACTCTTCGTTCCTGCACAACTCCACGCCATGCTCCGCCGCAAACCGCTCCGCCCCTTCGCCCACAAAATACACATGCGGACTCTCACTCAAAATCTTCCGCGCCGCCCGCACCGGATTCCGCACCCGCTCCACGCACCCCACGCCTCCCGCCCGCAGCGTAGCCCCGTCCATGATCAGCGCATCCATCTGCACCCGGCCATCGCGGTTCAGAAAACTCCCGCGCCCCGCGTCGAAAGTCTCGTCGTCCTCCATAACCTCGACCGCTTCCTCAATCGCATCCAAAGCCGCGCCTCCGGCGTCCAGCACCCGCCACCCCGCCCCGAGCGCATCCCGCACCCCGCGCAGATGCGCCTCCGCCATTTCGTCGGGCATTGCCCAAGCTCCACCATGAACCACCAGAACCGGATCAGTAGCCAAGAGAACTCCCCAAAACAGCGAAGCGACCGAATAGTCTAGCATCGTGCGTCACCAGGAACAGCCGGCAGTCGGTAGTGGGCTAATTTCATGTTGCTGAAGGAGGCGGTGCGATTTTGCGTGCAAACTCCATTACTCTCTCAATTTCTTCGATTATGGCACGCTGTTCCGGGTAAGACAGCGAGGTTGTTTCCGTTTTCATTGCATCGTATTCCGCGAAGGTTTGCGGGTAGTCGCGTCGAAGAAGGTTCTCCATCGCGTGAACCGCGTTCATCATGGAAAAGATTGTCTGGTGCTGTACCCAAAGTGTCTCAATCGCAAACCTTAGCGCCTTACGAGCATCAGGATCGTTCACGGGGCATCTCCTTTAAGCAGATATTAGAAGTTCCGAAAGATTCCAAGCGTGGTCAGTCAGTCCCGCTTCCATCGCGGGGGTCACGCGCAAAGTCTGATGGACGCGGCAAAAATTGTACCAAGCAAAGTAGAGCGTCACGGCGGCTTGTAGGTTCTCCAATTTCTTTGAAAAAGCGTTCGTGAGCCGCGTGAAACGGCGCATCTGCATTCGCATCGTGAGGTTCTGCCGTTCGATGTGGCTGGTACTGATATGCGCGGGATCGGGCCGACCGTCGCGCACTTTGGATATAACCTCCGTGATTCTTGGTGGGGAGTATCTTTCGTCCCCGTGTTGGCCGTAGTCACCGAATAGCTTTACCAGTTGTGCGAAGTCCACAGTTCCACCGAATACATCTTCGACACCACGTTCATAAAAATGGAAACCATCGGTTGTGAGTTGAAATCTCGCAGCGGCCAATCGTGCCTGCAAGTCGCGCAAAAAGCGCAGAGTCGTTTCTCGCGTGCGCTTGCCGATCACGAACGACGGCACCAGCTTGGTTTCCGCGTCCATCGCCACAAACACCCACTGATCACCAACTTCGGCGGGATCGGACTCGCGGACGTTGCGCCGCTTCTTGCCCACGAAGCACCAGATTTCATCGCTCTGGATATACCTGGTGCGGACTCCGCGCATTCTCGTATTCATCAGGCGCGTGACGTTCGCCGCTGCCGTGTTCATCAGTTTAAGGATCGTGGCTTTGTGCAAGCCAGTGACGCGAGAAATGGCGCGAACGCTCATTCCCTCAAGCATCAGGGAAAGAACCTTCGCCGCTGTCTCGGGATCAGTGTAGTGCGTCCCAAGCTTGGGAGCCGCCTCGCAGAAGGTAGAATTGCAGGAATTGCAGCGCCAGCGTTGAATGTGGCGCTTACCGAAGTAACCGAATCTCTTGCAGGTTTGGTGCTGGCATCTGGTGCAGGTCATGGCTCATCTCCGCTTGATTTCTCTGCGGAGAAAGGCCACAATGAGTTTGGGTCTGGATCGTGGCTAACCCCGCGTTCTGGATTAGCCCTGCCGACTGCTTCAACAGGCGACAGGGCCGACTTTTCTAACTTAACTAACTGGTGGCGGTCTTCCCATGTACTGCCTCCTTTCTGTCCCGACCGCTCTGCGATTGGACCGCAGAGCGGTTCGTATTTGCTTCCAAAGTCATTTCGGTTTCTCGTCCCCCCGGATGCCAGCTCGATACAAGTCTGCATAACGGTGGAACGAATACTTCCTATCCTTCTCGGAGCATTCCAGTTCCCCGCCTTCGCTCATCCTCTTCAACGTATTGGCTACCGTGCCCGAAGGGTTCGCAAATCTCTCCAAGTCAAAACCCATCGCCTTGAGCGCCATGCGTACTTCCCCGGCGGTCATCGGCTCATTGTTGCGCCGCAAGACCACGCGGATCGCCTCCGTCAATCCGACGAGACTCTCTTCTTGTTCTTCGCCCCGCATCGCAGTGAGCCGCGTTGCGGTGAGTGTGGCCCGAAGGTTCCGAATGTTCTGTTCAAGGCCGAGAATTTTGACGTTGAGCAGGTCGCGCTTCCCGACCGCTTCATTCAACTGCCGCCGGAACTCGTTAACTGCGTTCTGAATATCCCGTTCTGTCATCGCAACACCACCCTACATCAACGAGGTATACTTTAATGTACAGTAGCAATGTACGTCAAGATAAATCGCCTGTGGAAAACCTGAATTCCGCCCTGTCTTGGGATGATGCGATTAGCTTCGCCAAAGCCAAAATCAGGGAGCTAAGCCGGGCGGTTGAAGGTTTCGAGATGGCAAAGAAGCGGGGCGATGAGTGGCCAATCAAATCAGCAACGCAGAACTAGCCCACTACCCGGCAGTCAACCTTCCCGATCAAGGCAACGAACTACTGTAGAATGTCTTACGCGCGTCAAAATTCCAAGCGCCTCCACTCCGGGCCCGTAGCTCAGCGGTTAGAGCGGTGGACTCATAATCCATTGGTCCCAGGTTCGAATCCTGGCGGGCCCACCAGTGAAATTTGAGGTGTGCTGCTGGCGGCGGTTTCGGTCTTGCGTGCGGGGCGGTTTTTCTGGTGGACCTTCGTCTGCGGGAGGAACCGTGCGTTCACGTCTTGAGGGCGCCACAATCGCTGTCTTCTGTCCTTATTTTTATTTTCTTTGCCTTGCCTGCTTGTAAGCGCAAGGAATCGCCAGACAGCCAGCAGAAAAATGCTGCGGTTCCGGCCGCGCCGGCTGATGCTCGGACCTCGCCCGGTGATGCTCCTGCTGGAGACAACAGCGGAGCGCAGACCGGGGTCGGGGGCTCTCCCGGCAGCCGGCGCCGCAAGTGCGGCAACGGCTCACCGAATGCCGAAGCCTCTAGCCCTTTGTAGTAATCTTGAAGGTTGATCAACCCCTGACTGAAGGAAGCGTATGGCGCACACCGTTTTTTGCGTGAAACTGAAAAAGGAATTGCCTGGGCTGGACGAGGCTCCGTTCGACAACGAGCTTGGGCGCAAGGTTTATGACAACGTATCCCAGGAAGGCTGGAGGATGTGGACGGAGCACTGCAAGATGCTGCTGAACGAATACCGGCTGAACCCGGCGCGGCGCGAGGATCAGGAAGTGATTGTGAAGCAACTAGAGCAATTCTTTTTTGGCGAAGGATCGGCGGTGCCTAAGGAGTATGTGCCTCCGGCGCAGAAGTAGCGGTTGAGTTTGCGTCTGTAGGCCGTGGTGTGACCACGGGGACTCGAGTCACCCACGATGCGAGGATGTCAGGCATGGTTGGAAGATCGCCACGCAGCTACTGCAACTTCGCGTACTCCGCCTTAGCTTCTTTCAGGATGGGGATGTCGGGGTCGGCGTCTTTCCAGAGCGTAAGAAAATCTTTGTAAGCAGCCAGCGCTCGGACGCGGGCGGCGTCGGCATCCGCACCCTGCGAGGTCCTAGACTGCAAGGCGTTGGCGCGTGCCACGCCCAGATGCGCCAAGGCTCCCGTCCAGCAGTTCCAGACGATCCCGCTGTGATCGAGAATCTTCTGAAACTCGGCGGCGGCTCCGCTGCCTTGTCCCGCTGCCAAGTAGGCCTGTCCGCGTATGTACACCGGGTGGAGGCAGGAAATGTTGGCAAGGAACAAGATTTGCCCGAACTGAATCGCTGAAGCAGACTGCGGAATCGTTTTGTCGCCGTTCAGGGCCAATTGCGCCTGAATGGCCGGCAGCCAAAGAGACTGCATTTGCGTGTCCAGCGGGAAGCGCTTCGCTAAGTCTTGAGCCCTCGCGCCGGCGCGGGCTGTGTCGCCAGCCATGGCAAAGGCAAGTGCCGCTACACTCTCCACTCCCTGACTCGCAGGAGCCAGCTTCAAGGCCGCGGCCGCAGACTGCCGGGCTTCGGCACGATTGCCGTAAGCCGCTTCTCGCAGAGCAGCGTTCGCGAGATCGAGCGCTCCACTTTCTTTGTTGTCCGATCGTATGGCGGAGTCCACAGCCCGCTGGTTCAACTTCCGCGCCTTGCTCACATGACCAGCGTAGGCCTCGGTGTCGGACGCTACCGAAAGTCCATAGTTTTCGTAATCAAGCCGGCGACCAAACCACTGCTGCTCTTCCGCCATCGCCGCCGAGTCCGCCCCGAGAAAGCCGAGAGCGTACAGAGCCTCGTGGAGAATGAAATCGTCCAGGTTTCGCGCCTGCGCTTCGCGAATGATCTGCCGCGCTTCGTCGAAATGCTGCAGGGCAAGAGCGTAGTTGGCGAGATTCTCGTACAAATACACTCGATCGGGCGCAAGGCGGATCGCTTGTCTCATGCTCTCCGCCGCCTTCTCATACTGCCCCTGCTGGGCGAAGGCCAAGCCCAAATTGTCATACGCGTCGCTTTCCCGTGGGTAGCTCTCGATCCACTCCTGACTCACTTGGGCTGCTTTTTCGAGTTCTCCGGTTACGTTCCGATAGTAGTAGGCGGTGATCTCCAGTTTTTCGCGTTCGCTGGCATGCTCGCGCAACTGGAACGCTTTGGTGATGTACTCGTTGGCCCTCCCCTGCTCGCCGAGACTGAAGTACTCAATGCCGGCTGCGTCGTAACCCAGCGCAAAATTCGGATCAAGCTCGATGGCACGCTGGTCGAGAGGCAGGGCCGCGGCGAAGCCTTTCTCGCCTTCGGCCTTTCTGCCCAAGCTGTAGGCTTTTAGGGCTTCGAGAGAGGACGTGGTGGCCTGCGCCAGGGGAACATCAAATCTATTTACCGTCGCCAGCGATTCGCCCAGTTCTCCACGCAGCTTGGATGCGACCCCGCCGAGAGCATCGAGCACCTTCTCCCTGGACGCGGCCGTGATCTGTTCTTCGGCCAGCGTGCTTCCGCTCTGGCAATTCACCGCCTTCAGTCCCAGCACATACTCGCTACCCAGGCTACCAATCGCTCCGGCAATGTAGGCCTTGCTGCGCGTCCGCAGGCACAGCTCTCGGGCCAGCTCGGGCGTGAGTTTCGTGCCGGCCGGACGGGTCATCTGTTGCAAGGTCTTCGCGACCTCGCTGTCGGAAAGCACGTTCAGGAAGGGCGATTGCCGCAGTGAAACGTTGAGCGCGGTTTTCAGCGTGTCGTCGAACACGGTGTCGCCCGTGCTGTTGGCAAAATCCGTGAGAACGATGGTGTCCTTCTCGGTGAGGCGCTCGCTTTGCCGGTGAGAACGATAGTAGAGGGCGCCGACCAGGAGGCCGACGAGCAAGCTGAGAAGCAGGACGGGAAGCGCAATTTTTCGGAGCTTCGCGCGCCCAGCCACGGAACGCTCTGGCGCGGCAACCCTGGCAGAACTTACCGAGGAGATGTGTCCGCTTTCGATGTCGCGCTTCAGCCGTTGCAGGTCGGCGCGCAGCTCGGCCGCGCTCTGATAACGCAGGTTGCGGTCTTTCTCGAGAGACTTGTGAATGATTTCTTCCAGGCGCTCAGAAATGGCTGGATTCAATTCCCTCACACGAACGGGCTGCTCGTGGAGGATGGCGCCGAACGTCGATCCCTTGGTCGGTTTATCGAAGGCGAGCCGTCCAGTCGCCATCTCATAGAGTATGACTCCGAAGGAAAACAGATCGGAGCGTCCGTCCAGGGGTTTGCCATCAACCTGTTCGGGCGACATGTAGGCGATGGTGCCGAGAGTGTCGCCGGCAGTGGTCAGATGGCTATCGCCAAACGTGGGAGCGTCGGGGCTGCTTCCGCCGCGTGGGCCGCTGCCACTTACTTTGGCGAGGCCAAAATCAAGGATCTTGGCCTGGCCCCGCCCGGTGATCATGACGTTCGCGCTCTTGATATCGCGGTGGGTGATGCCAGCGGTGTGGGCCAGGTCTAGGGCGTCCGCAATCTCAATTGCGACCCGCAGCAGCGAATCCAGATCGAGCGGACGGCCGGCGATCTTGTGGTTCAAGATGCCGCCGTCGAGATACTCCATGACGATGAAAGCGCGGCCGTCCTGCTCACCGACGTCGTGGATGGTGCAGATGTTGGGGTGATTCAGCGCGGAGGCAGCTTGCGCTTCGCGTTGAAAACGGGCAAGGGCCAGGGGATCGCGGGCCAGCTCTTCGGGGAGAAATTTGAGGGCGACGAAGCGATACAGGCGCGTGTCTTCGGCTTTGTAAACCACGCCCATCCCCCCACCGCCGAGCTTCTCGACGATGCGGTAGTGCGAGATGGTCTGGCCGATCACTGGAGCAGAATCCTACGTCTGCGAAACCGGCAAGTCAATGAAACGGGAGATGCTATTGCGCAACGGGATTGCTGGCGTAATATCGCCGGTTATCGTCAATTACCGCTCTCGCCTTCGGTGTGACGCAAAAGAAGGGCGCGAGTGGAACTCGTGCCCTCCTGATTCTGTGGATCGCGGTCATTGTAGCTTCGCGTACTCTGCTTTTGCTTGCTTCAGGATGGGGATGTCCGGCTCGGCATCTTTCCACAGTGTGAGGAAATCCTGATATGCAGCGCGGGCTTTGGCCTTATCGCCAGCGAGCGTATACGCCCGGCCAAGTCCCAGGCGCGCCAACGCTCCCGTCGCGCAGCTCCAGCTGATCCCACGATGGTCAATCAGCTTCTGAAACTCCGCTGCCGCCGCGCCGCCCTGGCCCGCTGCCAGGTAGGCTTCGCCCCGCACGTAAACCGGATACAAACAGTACGGTCCCTGCGTCGATACCGGCTGCCCCAATTCGACCGGACCAGCCGCTTGCAGCATGTCGATCGCTTGTTGAGGTTGCTGGTTGACCAGCGCAATCTGTGCCCGGATGGTGGGAAGCCAGTAGGACTGCACCATGGTGTGAATGGGAAAGCGCTTCTGCAAATCCTGCATCAGCGCTTCTGCCCGCTTAGCGTCTCCACTTCCCGCCAAAACCAGCGCCCCGAACTCCTGGGCTTCGGGACTGTCGGGCGCTACTTTCATCCCGGCGTTGGCCCGTTCCCGGGCGTCCGGCTCACCGAACATCTCTTCTCGGAAGGCCCCTTCCAGCTCCCAGATCGACGCCCCTCCCTTGTTGTCTGTTCGCAAAGCCGAATCCACCGCCCTGTGCGTCAACTCACGCGCTTTTTTCAGATGTCCCGCGTATGCTTCGGTCTCTGCCTCCAGGGCCAGCATCTCATTCTCCACTTCTGGCCTGTCCGTGAACCAGGCGGTCTGTTCCGACATCACCTTTCCGTCTGACTGGAGGAAGCCGACTCCATAACGCACCAGATGGAGAACGTCGTCATCCAGTTTCCGGGCGATAGCGTCATCATAGGTCTTGCGTGCGTCGTCGAGCCGGTTCAGCGCCAACAAGAACTGGGACAGGTTATCGTAAGCTGTCACATTGTCGGGGTTGAGTCGCAACGACTTCTGCAGCTGCTCCACCGCAGGTTCGTATCGCCCTTCTGTGGCGTAAAGAGCTCCCAAGTCCAGGGGTGCAACGTCATCCCTTGGGTAGTTTTCTTCCCATTCTCGAAAAGTTTCAACCGCCTTATCCAATTGTCCATTGACGAGCCAGTAGTACAGCGAAGTGATGTGCAGCTTTTCCCGTTCGCTGGCACGATCGCGCAGATTGAACGCCTGGGTGAGATAGCCGTTGGCACGGTCACTCTGGCCGAGTCCGGTATACATGATTCCGACGCTCTCGATCGCGCTTGCGAAATTGGGGTCGAGTTCGAAGGCGTGCTGGTAAAATGGCAGCGCTGCGGTCGGACCTTTTTCGGCCCCTGCTTTTTGGCCCAGGCTGTAAGCTTTGAGTGCTTCGAGTGACGACGTCGTTTCCTGGGGCAGCGGCGTGTCGAATTTCTGAACGGACGCCAGGGATTCGCCGAGTTGTGTGCGAAGCTTGCCGGCGGCATCGCCCAATGCGTCGAGCACTTTTTCCTTGCCCGCTGCCGTGGCCTGCTCTTGTGCCAACACGTCTCCGTTCAGGCAATTCACCGCCTTGAGCCCCACGACATATTGCCCTCCCAGGGTTGCGATCGAACCTGCGATATACGCCTTGCTGTCGGCGCGCTGGCAAAGTTCACGCGCCACCTCGGGAGTCAGTTGTGCGTCAACCGGACGGGTCATCATTTTGAGCGTGCTCGCAACCCGATCGTCGGAGAGCACATTCAGGAAGGGGGATTGCCGCAGCGACACTCCCAAGGCCTGCTTCAGCGTGTCATTGAAGATGGGGTCCCCTGTGCTGTTGGCAAAATCACCGATGACAATCGTGTCCTTTTCCGTGAGCTTGGCAGCATGGTGGGCGGAGTAAAAATAGGCCGCCCAGGCGAGAATGGCGATCATCAGGGTAGTAGGAATGAGAATCTTCCATAGGCTGCGGCCTCCCGCTGCAGGAATCCCAGTGACCCTCGCAGCACCCGATGAAGACGACGCACCGAGGGCAGCAACCGGCCCCGAGGCTCGCGGTGGTGTCGCGACTACTGCGGCAGGCTCAACCTCCTGCGCTGCCATCACCGTGCCGGAACCAACCGGTGCGCCGCGCCGCGATTCCGTTTCGCGCTTCAGCCGCAACAACTCGGAACGCATATCGGAGGCATGCTGGTAGCGGAGTTCCCGATCTTTCTCCAGCGCCCGATTGATGATTCGTTCCAGTTCGGCGGGCACGTCGGGATTCATCCGAATGGGGGGAATCGGAGACCGTTCCAGAATACCGAGAGAGATGACCCCGGAAGTCTCCCCGCGGAACGGCAGGGTTCCGGTCGTCATCTCGTACAGAACGGCGCCAAAAGAAAACAGGTCAGTACGAGCATCCAGCTCCTTGCCTCGCACTTGCTCGGGCGACATGTACGCCACGGTCCCGAGCGCACTACCGGGACTGGTCAGGTGTTGTTCATCGACGGAGCCTGACTGCGTCCCAGCCGCTGCGATGTTACTTGAAGAACTGGGGGTGACTATGACTTTCGCCAGCCCGAAATCCAGAACCTTGGCGTGTCCGCGCTTGGTGACAAAAAGGTTCGCGGGCTTGATGTCGCGGTGGACGATGCCTTCCGAGTGGGCCGCGTCCAGCGCGTCGGCAATCTCGATGGCGAGGGACAGAATTAACTCGGTTTCCATCGGTCGGCCACTAATGCGATGTTTGAGCGTCAGCCCATCCAGAAACTCCATGGCGATGAAGGGCTGTCCATCCTGTTGCCCGATCTCATAGACTGTGCAGATATTGGGGTGGTTCAGAGCGGAGGCCGCCTGCGCCTCACGCTGGAAGCGGGCCAAGGTTTGGGAGTCTTTGGCAACTTCATCGGGCAGAAACTTCAGCGCGACAAACCGGTGCAGGGTTACATCCTCAGCCTTGTAGACTACGCCCATGCCGCCGCCGCCCAGCTTTTCGACGATGCGGTAGTGCGAGATGGTCTGGCCGATCACTGGAGCAGAATCCTACGTCTGCGATACGGGCAAGTCAATGAAGGCTGTGGAGTTGGCCTGCGCTTCTGATGCAAAGTCAAAAACAAAGCCAAAGGGAGCGGACAGGAGTGTCCGGTCCGCACGGGCAGCTTGCGGCGCGGCTGGAAGCCGCGCCCTTTCAAAACGAACTCAAAATGACCCGCTACCATGCTTATTCCCGAATTGCCATTCCTGCTGCTGGCCGCATAGAATCTTGTATTCAGCCCCGCCTGTTTCTGTGAGGACTATTGAACAAGGGACTCGCCATTTATCCGGGGTCGTTTGATCCGACCACGAACGGACACCTCGATCTGATCGAGCGGGGCGCAAAGATTTTTGAGGAGCTGGTGGTGGCGATCCTGCGGAACTCGGAGAAGAGTCCGATGTTCAGCGTGGCCGAGCGGCTGGAGATGCTGCGGGAACTCACGGCGCATCTGAAGAATGTCCGCATTGAAACGTTTGACGGGCTGATGGTGGAATACGCAAAGTCCATGGAAGCGATTTGCATTTTGCGCGGCATCCGGGCGATCAGCGATTACGAGTATGAATTGCAGATGGCGCTGATGAACCGCAAGCTCGAACCCACGCTGGAGACCGTGTTCATGATGCCGGCCGACAAGTACTCCTATGTCAGCTCGCGGCTGGTGCGCGAAGTGGCGCAGGCGGGCGGGCCGGTGAAGGGATTGGTGCCGGAAGTGGTGGAGCGGAAGCTGCGGGAGAAGCTTGATCCTGCGTATAAGTTCCACGACGGGATGCACGAAGTTCCGCTTGGAGTGTCAGGCGGCAAAGAAAAGAAAAGGAAGAAGAGGGCATGACGACTGCGACCAGCGAAGCGCTGAAACTCACCGACCGGATCAACCGCATTGAGCCCTCCGCCACGATGGCGGTTGTGGCCGAGGCTGACAAGCTGCGCGCGCGGGGCATCGACGTGGTGGACTTTGGCGCCGGCGAACCGCACTTCGCCACGCCGCAGCACATTAAAGATGCTGCGATCGCCGCCATCCAGGGCAACTTCACGAAGTACACGGCGGTCCCGGGCACGCCTGAATTGCGCGACGCTATCGTGCAGCGTCATGGGGTGGACTTCGATTCGGATTACCGCCGCGAAGAGGCTATTGCTTCGACCGGCGGCAAACATGCGCTGTTCAACGCAGTTCAAGTGCTGGTCGATCATGGCGACGAAGTGATTCTGCCGGTACCTTACTGGGTTTCGTTCAAAGACATCGTGCGCTACGCGGGCGGCGAGTGCGTGTTGCTGCAATCGGATGAATCGCAAGGCTTCCGGGTTACGGCGGAGATGGTTGCCGGGCTGATTACGCCGCGGACCAAGGTGATCATTTTGAATTCGCCTTCGAATCCTTCGGGCGCGGTGATGAGCGCGAAGGATTTGACGGAAGTTGTCCGCCTGGCGCACGAGCGCGGAATCTGGGTGCTCTCCGACGAGTGTTACGTTTACCTGAATTACACCGGCAGGAATTTTTCCGTGGGATCGTTGCGCGAGTTTAAAGAGCGCGTCGTGGTGCTGGGCTCGCTCTCGAAAACTTATGCCATGACGGGGTGGCGGCTGGGGTATGCGCTCGGTCCGGCGGCGGTGGTGAGCGCGATGTCGAAGTTGCAGAGTCAGTCAACTTCGAATCCGACATCGATTGTGCAGAAAGCGGCGGTGGCGGCGCTGAAAGGACCGCAGCAGTGCGTCGAGGACATGCGGCGGGAATATATTGAACTTCGCGACCACGTGGTAAAGGGATTGCGCACGATTCCGGGCGTGACCTGCACGCTGCCGGAAGGCGCGTTCTATGCCTATCCGAACATCTCTGCATTTCTGGGACGCGGGGGCGTGAAGTCGGCGTCGGACGTGGCGGGACGGTTGCTCAGGGAAGCGCACGTGGCTACCGTGCCCGGGGAGGGATTCGGCACGGGCGAACACATCCGCGTTTCTTACGCGACCTCGAAGGCGGAGTTGGATCGCGGACTGGAACGCATGCGGAAGTTCTTCGCGGGACTGTAGACGCGAATACCGATTCCGAATTGAGGCCTGAAGACTAGGTTCGGCCGAGGCCGTCCGTTCGCGAACGGCCTTTTCCATGCAAGTTGTCTTTTATGGGGAATCTTTATCCTTTGTTGATGCTTCCGGCGTTCGATCCGCGGCCGTGGGGTACGCACGATTTGTCGCCGATTTATCCGAATCGGAGGTTCGAGGAAAAGATTGGCGAGGCCTGGCTCACTGGGGACGATTGCAAAGTGGCGAATGGTCCGCTCACCGGGCAGACGCTGGCGCAGGTCAGCGAGAAATATCAGCGAGAGTTTGTGGGCGAGGCGGCGCGCGATGCGCGGCGATTTCCCCTGCTGCTGAAGTTTCTGTTTCCGCACGAGAAACTTTCGGTGCAGGTTCATCCGGATGATGAGCAGGCGCGCCGCGTAGGTCAGCCCTGGGGCAAGACGGAATGCTGGTATGTGGCGCATGCGAAGCCGGGATCGCGAATTGCGTTGGGGTTGAAACCTGGCGTGACGGTTGCACAATTGGAAGTTGCGATCCATGAGAAGCGTGCCGAAGAAGTGCTGAACTGGCTCAATGTTTACACCGGGGACATGATTTATGTTTGCGGCGGCACCGTGCACACGTTAGGGCCCGGGTCGGTCATCGTGGAGACGCAACAACAGTCGGACACAACCTATCGTTTGTATGATTATGGGCGGCCGCGTGAGTTGCACCTGAAAGCGGGATTGGCCGCGGTGAAGCTAGAAGTTGGGTCGGGAAAAGTGGTGAGGCCGCCTCCGGCACAAATTCCGGGTACAAATAATCGGCAGGCTCCGCTTGTGGCTGCTCCTTATTTTATCGTCGATATGTTCGAGATGAAAGACGCGCAGGAATTGAGCCCACGCGACGAGTCTGGCAAGAGTTCGGCACAGATCCTTGTGGCCGTGGAGGGATGTGGGGTCGTAGAAGTGCCGGGAGCGGAGCCGGTAGCCTTGGCGAAGGGCGATTCGGTGGTGGTTCCGGCGTCAGTTGGGAAATTTACAGTGCGGCCGCAGTGGGCGCTGGAGTTTCTGAGAGCGCGAGTTCCGGGTGCGGCGCTGCCCGAGCCGGAAACCCGAATGTAGCGAGTGGGATCGAAACTTTGGCTAAGAATTCAAATTTCTATCCTGTGATTCTGGCTGGCGGCCGGGGCACGCGTTTTTGGCCCTTGAGCCGGAAGAAACGCGCCAAACAGTTGCTCGCGCTCGACGGCAAGCAGACGATGATTCAGCAGACGGTGGCGCGGTTGTTGCCGCTGGCTTCGCCGAAGCAATTCTGGATCATTAGCAACGATGATCTTCGCCCAGCGATTCTGAAGCAGCTTCCGAAATTGCCAAAGGCTCAGGTGCTGGCCGAGCCCGTGGGACGCAACACAGCGCCGGCGATTGGGCTTGCAGCTTTTCTTTTGTTGCGCGAACATCCCGATGCGGTAATCGGCATGTTTCCGTCCGACCATGTGATCGCCGACGAAAAAAGTTATCGCGCGACCATCGAACGCGGCGTGGAGATCGCGGCTGCGAGTGAAAACATCGTAGTTCTCGGCATCCGGCCGAATCGGGCGGAAACCGGATACGGCTATATTGAGGCGGGCAGCGGGTTCGGCGGCGATGCTCTGCGCGTGCGCCGATTCACCGAGAAGCCCGACGCGGAGAAGGCCGCCGCCTTCGTGGCTGCAGGAAACTATTTCTGGAATAGCGGGATGTTTCTGTGGAGCGCGCGCACGCTGGCCAAGGCGCTGCGCGAGCATCTTCCGAAGACCGCTTCTCTGCTGGAAGAAATCGCCGCCGCCTTTGGTATGCGTAACTTCACTCGCACTTTCCGCAGGCTGTATCCCAAATGCGAGAACATCAGCGTCGATTACGCTGTGCTGGAACCGCGTTCGGCGAAGGGCGAGCAGGCGGGAAACATTTTTTGCCTGCCTGCCGATTTCGGCTGGAACGACCTGGGCTCCTGGACCGCGCTGCACGAACATCACAGCACGAAGAACAGTCCGCCCGAGGGTAACCTTATTTATGGCGCAGGCGCATTTGTTCTCAACGCGCACGGCAACTACGTTCATGCGCCGGGCAAGTTCGTCGCGACTGTGGGCGTGAGCGATCTGGTTGTAGTCGAAACTCCAGACGCGATGCTGATTACCACGCGGCAGCATGCGCAGGACGTTGGTAAAGTGGTGAAGTATTTGGACGAGAGGAAGCTGCACAAGCTGGTCTGAAGAAAGTGGTCAGTGGCTAGCAGTCAGTGGACAGTACACCGAAACCTACGGACCCACTGGCTACCGATCGCTGATCACTGATCACTGGACACTGATTTTCCATGGCTCAAGAGATCAAATTCGGAACTGACGGATGGCGCGGCATTATCGCTGACGACTTCACTTTCGACAACGTGCGCCGGGTTGCCGGCGCGATTGCTTCCTACGTATTGAAATATGAGGAGGCGCGGCGCGGAGTATTCATCGGCTATGACACGCGTTTCGCCTCGCAAGCCTTTGCCCGAGCGGCTGCCGAAGTCATTGCCACCGCCGGCATTCCGGTGAAGCTGTCAAGCGATTACACGCCCACTCCGGCCGTGTCTTTTGCGGTGAAGGATAAAAGTGCGGCCGGCGGTGTGATGATCACTTCGAGCCACAATCCGTGGAATTGGAACGGAGTGAAGTTCAAAGGGAAGTTTGGCGGGTCGGCCACGCCCGCCATCATGAAACGACTTGAAGAAGAGTTGAGCGCAGAGGCGATGCCCCAAGGTTCGAAGGCGGCCGTCGAAGAGGCCGACCTCAAGACGCCTTACATCGCGGCGGTCTGCCGTTTTGCCGACATGGATCGGATCGGCAAAACCAAGTTCAAGTTCGCTATCGACTCGATGTACGGTTCCGGCGGGAGTTCTTGCCGGGATCTTTCAGGATCGCGGCGTTCCGTTCATCGCGATCCGCCAGGAAGTGAATCCGCTGTTTCCTGGCATTAATCCCGAGCCCATCGAGCCGCACGTCGCTCTCCTGCAGGAAACTGTGCTGAAAGAGAAGTGCGATGCCGGACTGGCCACCGACGGCGACGCCGACCGCATCGGGGCCGTGGCCGAAGATGGCAGCTTCGTGGATTCCCACAAGATATTCTGCGTGCTGCTGCACTGGCTGCTGGTGCGCAAGAAATGGTCCGGAGACGTGGTGCGCGCCTTCAACACCACGTGCATGATCGATCGCATCGCCGCCAAGTACGGCCGCAAACTCTACGAAACGCCGATTGGATTCAAGTACATTGCCGACCTGATGATGGAGCACGACATTCTGATTGGTGGCGAGGAGTCTGGCGGAATCGGCTACTCGCGCTTTCTGCCCGAGCGGGATGGAATCTTGAATTGCCTGCTGCTTGCGAATGCGATGGCCGAGGAAGGCAAACCGCTGGGCCGGTTGGTTGCGGATTTGCAACGCGAATTCGGTCCGCACTATTACGGCAGGCGGGACCTGCACATTCCGGAAGAGTTGAAGCGGAGCGCGATTCAGCGGGCTCGGGCCGAAAGCACACAAAGCCTGGGACGCTATCGCGTGCTGAAGAAAGAAAATCTTGACGGCATCAAGTTCTTTCTCGATGCGCCGACGAACGGCAATGGAGCGGAAGCGTGGATCCTGTTCCGCGCGTCGGGAACGGAGCCCCTGCTGCGTGCGTATGCGGAGGCCGCGTCCCCGGAGTTGGTGAACGAAATCCTGACCGCCGCGGAGAGTTTCGTTAAGAATTAATCGCGGCGGTTCGCGGGCCATTCTCGCGCTCGAAACTCCACATTTGGCCGGCAGTAATGCGATACTTCTAACTGAGCATGACCTTTGTCGAAAACTCAAGCTCGACCCCCGATTCGCCCGAAGTGCGCCGTTACAATCGGATCCACCGCTGGCTGGGCATTGCGGATTTTGTCATCGGCTCCGCCTTCCTGGTGATTCTGCTCGTCACAGGCTGGACCGGCTGGCTGCGCGATCTGGCTCTGCGACGAGGATTCCAGAACTACACGCTGGCCGTTTTTGTCTATTTGTTCCTCCTCCTCCTGATCGGCAAGGCGCTTGGCTTTGGGCTCGACTACTACGGTTTCCGGCTGGAGCGAAAGTTCCAACTCTCCACTCAGAAACTTCGCTCGTGGCTTTGGGATGAAGCCAAGGGCTTTCTGGTAGGGCTGGTGCTCGCGGGGATCGTTGTGGAGTTGCTGTATTTCATGATTCGCCAGTCTCCGCAGCATTGGTGGATTATTACCTGGGCGCTATTCATTGCACTGTTCATTCTGTTGGCTCAGCTTGCTCCGGTGATGCTGTTCCCGATTTTCTACAAGTTCGAACCCCTCGATAACGAAGACCTTCGGCGGCGGCTGGTTTTACTGAGCGAACATGCGGGCACGCGCGTGCGCGGAGTCTATCGCTGGAAACTTTCGGAGAAGAGCAAGAAAGCGAACGCGGCCCTCACCGGACTCGGCAGCACGCGGCGGATCATCCTGGCCGACACTTTGCTGGACAATTACGCTCCCGAGGAAATCGAGGCGGTGCTGGCGCATGAACTCGGCCATCACGTCCACCGGCACATCCTGAAGAGCATTTTCGTGCAGGCTGGAACTACCTTGCTCGGTTTCTGGGTGGCGAACTGGGTGCTTCACTACGCGGCCGATCGTCACATGTTCAACCTCGAAGAGCTTTCCGATTTCGCCAACCTGCCCTTGCTGGCGCTCACCGCAACCGCGGTTTCGCTGCTGCTGCTGCCGGCGCTCAACGCTTACTCGCGCTACAACGAGCGGCAGGCCGACCGATATGCGTTTGAATCTATCATCAGCGTGGAGCCCTTCATCTCGTCGATGAATAAGCTGGCGCAGCAAAATCTGGCGGAGCGCACGCCGTCGAAGTGGATTGAGGCCTTGTTCCACTCGCATCCCGCAATATCAAAGCGAGTGGCCGCCGCGGAGGCCTGGCGGCGCGCGCAGGATGCGGGTCAGATTTAGGACTACCAGTCCCGAGTCGCTAACGTGAGAGAGTCAACGCTTGCGCAGAATCTCCGCTACACGCTGCAGATCTTCTTCCGTATCCACGCCAACCGAATCGTAAGGAGTCTCGGCCACATAGATGGCGATTCCATTTTCCAGGAAGCGCAGTTGTTCCAGACGTTCGCTTTTTTCGAGCGCTGATTCCGGCTGGCTCACAAAGAGATCGAGCGCAGGTTTCCGGTAGGCGTAAAGGCCAAGATGCTTGAAGTAGGCCGGCCCGGTCTTATCGCGATCAAAAGGAATTGTCGCGCGGGAGAAATAAAGAGCGCGCCCACGGGGGGCGGTCACGAGTTTAACCGCATTGGGATTGCCGACGTCTTCCTGCGGACATGGAGTCTTAACGGTCCCCACCTGCACCGCCGGGTCGTTCATCACCTCGAGCAGCGTGGCAATTTGTTCCGGGCGCACGAGTGGTTCGTCGCCTTGTACGTTCACATAAGCATCCGCCGCGACTGAGTTCGACACAGCCTGCACGCGCTCGGTGCCGCTGCGGTGGGTGGACGAAGTCATCTGCGCCTTCCAGCCATGTCTGCGGCAGGCTTCCATGATCTCCTCCGAATCGGTGGCAATGATCACGTCAGAGAGAAGAGGCGACGAGCGAACCGCCTCGTAAACCCAGCCAACCAGCGGCTTACCCGCGATCTCGCGCAGCATCTTGCGCGGTAGACGGGTGGAGGCCAAACGAGCGGGAATGATGGCAACGGATTTCATGGATCGATTGACCATACTACACAAGCGATGGCAGTTGTCCGACGGCGGAGAAAGTTTGACACTGTTTTGCAGTGGCTCTTAGAATCAAACGGTGGTTGTTACCTCTGTCTCAATGGTTATGCCAGCCTGTGTTGTCCGGTCTGGTTGGCACGTGGCGGCGTAGCTCAGGTGGCTAGAGCGACGGTCTCATAATCGACGGGATGTCTGCTGGGCTGCTGTGTTTCCAACGGGTTACCCTCCTCTGAAATCCCCAAAAAGACGGCATTCGGGCGTGTCCGGGACTGACGATGCAACGAATATGCAACAGCGAATATACGTTGTAGAGGGTCTGAGCGACATGCAAAAGGACCGTCACTCTTCGACAGGTTTTCGCCGGGAGTCAGCTTGAGTGACGGCGACAAGGACCGTCGCTCACCGCCGTTGCTGGGGTGTGCGAGACAGCAGTTCTCCTGTGATGGGGTTCTCGAATGTGTTTTCGTCCACGTAGTTCAACGGTGTGCCATCCGCCAAGCGGATCGTCTTCATCCCCGGTATCGAGCCGACGCCGTCCATCGACGAGACGTTGCTGCGTTCCTGATGCACCTGGGCACGGTGCTGAGCGCCATGTTCTCCGTAAAGCAAAAGCGTTTCCATTTGACCTCACTCAGAAAAAGCCCGATTCAAACTTCTGACAGAACACTGAGATGCCCATCTGCAAGACGATACGCAGTAACGCTGCGACCAAGGCAGCGACGACCGCTACGGCCAAGCCAAGTTTCCCAGCAACGTAACCAGCGATTACCCCGATGAGCAGATGCACGTTGTTCTTGATGGCGTGGACTTGTTCCCGATACCGAGCGGCTCTTTTGCAAAGAGCCGCATGGACTTCCGTCCAGATTAAATCCTCCACTGAGCGGACCTGTCTTTCAGCTTTTGATTGTGCGGGTTCTTCGACGTGGGGATTGCGTTTTCTGTTGTAGTAGTTGTGATATGTCGGCGGGGTGTTCCACTTGTCAGCGAGTTCAACTATCAATCGGTCAGTCTTCGATTCGACGAAAGGCTCGGCACTCTCGATGTAGCGGTTGACGAGTTCTGGTGTGAGTGCTGGCATGTGGCGTCACTGGTAATACGTCAGAGCGGCATCGACACGGAGAATCTTCTGAGTCAACAATGAAAACTTATTATTGAAGACAAGGTAGTACGTCCCTGCGTCGGCGGGCAGCGTCACATTGAGCGTTGCGACCGTGACCTTCCCGCTGTTGTAGAACGTCTTCGCAGAGTGACCGTTCTGCCAGTTGACGAAGTCGCTCTCAGGCAGAACAAAGACCTCGATGTCATTCCCCATCCCCCCGCTTGCGGTGAAGTTCCCGTGGAGCAGGACGCTCGTCGCTCCTGTCGGGACATCGAGTTTGAAATAAGAGAAGCTGAGGGCATTGACGGCGAGAGCGGGGTTCGACACGGTTGTCGTGTGTTGCTGCTTGACGATTCGGTCAATCGGGTTCGCAGCGGGATTAGGGTTTGCTCGTTGACTGGCGTTGTAACCATAAATCAGCAACAGGAGGAACAGGACTCCGGCAACTGCGAAGGGAGCACGCACGAGCTTGCGTTGAGGCGTGAGGTCTGGAATCCGTGGGGGTGCAACTGCTGTTGCGGTTCCTGTCGAGGTCCCAGGGGCAGATAGACCTTGACCGCACTTCCGGCAGAACTGCGAGTCTTCAGGAGTCTCAGTACCACACTTAGGACAGAACATGACACTCCTCCTACCCCCTCAGACGCAACGCTAGTCCGGCTCTCGCAGGGTGTCAACTGACTGTCTGGATTCTTGTTGACTGAGGTAACTCTCCGCTCCGAATCCGTGAAACTGTATACTTTGATACTTTGACCCCATGGCACTCACGGGACTCATCAAGCAACTGCGGTACGAACGCCAGAGAGCAGTTGCCCAGGTCGAACGGTTGACACGGGCGATAGAGGCGTTGAACGGCGTCGAAACGAAGGCGGGGAGCCACAAGAGAAGGTTCTCAGCGGCGACAAGAGCGAAAATGGCTCGTGCTCAGAAAGCACGCAGACGGCGGGAGAAAAGGGCACAACGAAGGTCACCGAAAGGCTGAGGAGGTTAACGTGAAGAGCTTGCATGTGCTCGTCCTATGCACCGCACTTCTCATCAGCTCATCCTGCACGAACCTAAAGAATGAGAGAGTGACCGAGGAAAACAAGGACAAGATTCTAAGCGAAGTTTCCACGAGCAAAGACCTGACGGATGAAGAACGGCAGTTGCTCACTGGCTATGTGATGCGTCAGAGCCTCGCAAATGTTTTTCAAGGTGGGAAGCCCGGATTGCCGACCGGAAAAACCGTGCGCGAGATGATAGAAGAGCAACGAAAGTGGGTCGCTCAAGAGAAGGCGGAGGAGAGCAGGCAGAAGCAACTAGCCGCTGAAGTGGCTGCCAAACAAGCTGAGATGCGGAATGTAATCGGAGTCGCTCTATATAACTTCACGGAACGGCAGAGTGGTTACGCCGATTATGTCGAAGCCGGATTCGCGTACGAGAATCGGTCAACAAGGGATGTGCGTGCATTTGAGGGTAAGATTGCCTTCGCGGATGTGCTCGGCAACAACCTTGAGGAAGTACCTTTGAAAGTGCTGACTCCGATTAAGGCGGGAGCTAAGGCAAGCGTCACCGACAACCTTTTCCTCATGGCTTACCACGGATTAAGAGGGAAGAAGCTCGAAGATGTCAAGATAGACTGGCGTCCCCAGAAGATTCTCTTCACAGATGGCACGACGGCAGACGACGGCAGCAAGGAGTAAGAGAATGTCAAAGACTGATGAACAACGAGTGGCGGAACTTCTCGTAAATGCTAAGAAGGGATTTGAAGAGCTTTTCCGTATCGAACGGAACCTCTATAACCAGCGACCCACGGCAACCCAACAGAAGCGAAGGAAGTCCGCCTACATCAAGATCGCTCGGGCGTTGAGCGGGGAGGGCGGTAGGAGTGGAGTGGGTCTTATGATGCACGCTGTCAGACTCAACAAACGCCTACAATGCAAACATCTAGCCGACGATTACCTGCAAAGGAACTCGGACGAGAACACGAGCGTGTTGCTGGATCGGGTTGAGTTCAGTCCAGCCCGCCATTCGTGCATCGCCGCAGTCACCCGTGGCAAGAGTGGAAATCGCATTACGTTGTACGAATACGAGGCTGTTGACCTCCTCACCGCCGAAACGCTGTTCAGTGGCGAGTGCAATGGGAACGATGCGAACTCACGAATCTTCTGCGGTAATGGGCGGGACGTGCAACTGTTGGACAAACGAGACAAGGCGTTGGAAGCCGCACTAAAGAGCATCGACTAGGTGAACAGGTCGTCACTGCCGCACCCTGGGACGAAAGTCCCCGATTACGGCTAGCAGTTCTTTCTTCGTCCCAGTCAGACGTTTTGCTTGGTCGAGTTTTTCCTCAGCAGTCAGCGTCTCGACTTTCTCCTCTTTGTGGGGAGTTAATCGGGAGCGTGGTTCTGCCAGCAGCGTATCGAAGTTGACTGCGAGACTCGCTCTGCAAAATCTCAGCAGCGGGCTGTCGTCCACAGCGGTTGCTTTCTCGATGACGTTTCGCAAACTGATCTCGGTGTTATAGCTGCGAACCCAGCAGGCGTAATCGTTCCACGGAATCCCGAGAGCGTTGCACATAATCGTCGCACTCGCACGGTCGAGCGCTTGAACCGCACGAACAGCGACCTTCTCTTTTCCGCCAGCGGTCGCCGTCAGAAAATCGACAGCCGCTCGATAGTCCTCCATTTGACGACGAACCCTCGCATGCTCAGGGTCCGGCACGGTGACAGTCTCGACACGACTTGATTGACGCTTGAGTTCGGCGTTCTGCGCTTCGAGTTCGGTGACCCGTGCTGCGTCAGCCGTGTGCTGAGTCGTGAGTCTGCTGATCTCCTGGGTCTGCTCATCTCGCTTTTCGTCGAGGGTGAGTTGCAGGAGCATCTTCTGCAACGATGTTTTCTCGACGAGGAGGTCAGCGATCTTGCTTTCCTTGAGCGTCTTCGATGCTAGTAGCGTATCGAACTGCTGGATTGAGTCTTCGAGTTGCCGACGAGGATTTTTCCTCGACCGCTTTGACGGCGTCTGCTCTTGCTGGTCAATGTTCTGCTCGTCCATCTGTCCTCCGTTCAAAACATCAAGCGATCAAGATTGCGGGTTGAAATCTCATGTTCACTGCACGATTGCGAGTGGAGCGATTATTGCGTTGATTTTTGCTGAAGTCGCAGGTCCGCCGTCGCCTGAAAAACCGTTCACGCCAGTTCCAATCACCGTCGTGATGATCTGTGTGGTGTGATCGACCCGACGAACCGCTGGGGCGTCGTTTTGATAAACGTACAGGTCGCCCGTGACAGAGAACGAAACCCACTGAGGGACGTATAGATGTGCGCTGAGAGCGGGACCGCCATCGCCCGCATAACTCTGTGTATTGTTGAAAATCCCTGCGACGATCTTTAGATAACCACTCGGAACAGAGACGCCAAATAGCGTCTGGGTCGTCACCTGTGTGTTAAGAGCATAGACAATGCCGACGTTTTGATCGACGATGAAAAGATTACCCGCCGCGTCACAGGATATTCCGCTTATGACTTCAAACTTTGCGGAGGTCGCAAGGACACCGTCTTGGGATGAAGTACCGAAACTGGTGGTCGATCCTGCAACAGTGGTAATGATCCCCGACTGGTTAATGAATCGAACAAAGTAGTACGCGCTACTGTTCGACGTGGTGAAGTAGAGTCCCGCAGCACTCACACACATCCCGCTATGGCAGAAAATGTGAGCCGAGATTGCTGCTCCTCCATCGCCAGTGTTGTTCCCCGCGCTTCCAGTCCCCGCTACTGTTTGGATACATCCTGCTGCGACTGAAATCCCTAGCAGCGATTGAGTAGTGCTTTGCGTATTAACAACCCGTATCCGTCTGGCGTCCTGAATGAAAATATTCCCAGCCTCGTCGAGAGCGATTTGATTGAGTCCAGAAAACGTACACGCCGTTGCCAATCCGCCGTCGCCTGAGAACCCAGAACTTCCCGTGCCTGCAACCACGCTGACAACAAGACTTGGAGTGACTTTATAAACCTTATTGGCGTTCACATCCGCCACAAAAAGATTACCTTGACCGTCGATTGCCAGCCCCGAAATGAGACTAAAGGCTGAGATGCCCAAGGTGTTGATCACTCCCGCGGGGGTCACGTAGCGAATAAATCCGTTGGGATGGATGAGATAACTTTGTCCAACCGGAAGAGGCGGAATAGTCAGATCAACTGATCCTTGCCAAACCTGCTGACCTTCAGCGCTATACGCAGTGAAGAGATACATCGCGGGTGCCCACAGCGAACCGCTTGCTATGTTCCCGTTTGCGTCGAGGTTAAAGGTCACCTTGCGTCCTGCACAGATTTGAGAATCCGCAAGGGTGACATCGCCCTGTAGAACCGCCGTCATCGTGCCGAGCGCGATAGGCTGAGTGTTCGGTGCCTGGAATCCGCCCGTCCCTGCGACCGAGATAAGTGCTGCCATAAGTCTCCAATCTATTAATACTTGTTACGCCGAAGGCTGCTGGGGCGCGGCTTTCCGTGCTCGGTATGCCTTCTGCTGTTCGGCACGACTGGCGTACTTCCGTCGTCGGCTGCGACCATCGGAAGTATCGTCACGCGGCTCAGATGGCTCTATGACCCGTCCGTCAGGTTGTGACGATATCTCAGCGCTGTTAATGGGGCTAGAAAGCGGGGTTTTGGAGCACATCGGACCTGTTGACAAGACTGTTGGCGATGTCAACGACTGAGGGCGTGGATCGACC
Organism: uncultured Acidobacteriaceae bacterium; assembly: GCA_963771895.1. Taxonomy (GTDB): domain Bacteria; phylum Acidobacteriota; class Terriglobia; order Terriglobales; family Acidobacteriaceae; genus Sulfotelmatobacter. Next base: position 67,721 of record CAVYVQ010000015.1, read on the forward strand.
CCGCCTGACCTCTTGAAGCATCCGAGGCACAGCCGCAACGGGCTGACCCGTTGATCGTAAAATGTCGCGCCCTGCGTCGTGTGGCAAGTCTCACACCGCACGTCTGAATCTGAGATCGGCGTGACGCTGCGCGAAGCGACGACGGGTTGCTCAGTTTCCATCTCTCCTCCGTTCTCTGTATAAGATCGTTCACTACTTCTTGAAATGCTCGTACGCCCACGTCACCGCTGCAAGGGTTGACAGCGGAATGTGCGGAACCAACTTACCCGCGAGTTTCACGAAGTTGGGATACTTCGTAGCCAACTCAGTGCCGTGTTCTAATATCTGGCTAGAGATATGCTCTGCAAAGGGTCCCGCAAGTGCTGCTAACTCTGGAATCGACCCGAGTCCATAAGCCCCCGTTATCCCGGCGAGGGTTTCCGCCGCCGCCACTGGAATCGTCTTCAGCGTCTCTTTGTAGCCGCCGGGAGTGTTCGCACTTGTCCATGCTTCAAACTCTCCGGGCTTTGCATCGGGTCCGGTCTTCGGTTGTGTCGATGCCCACTTTTCATAATTCTCTGGCGTCGTGTACCGACCGAACGCAGCGGCATTGTATGGAGCGAACCTCGACTGGTTCACTGTCGAAGATTTGTTCTCGGCTTCCACTCCACCTAATTCTGAAGCAGAGAAAGTTCCCGCGTCGGGAGTCGCTGCGCTCGTCGGAGTCGCCTTCGACGCCTGTGGTGTCGCGGATTGATTCGTTTGCGGTTCACCCGCGAGGTCTGCGATTGAAAATGACATTGTTTTTCTCCTTAAAATCTGAACGTTGCAGGGTGGGCAGTTCGGCGGCTGCAACGTTCGGAGGACCGCCGAACGTGTTCCGTGTGAAACTGAAATCTATGTTAGCGACCGTTGATTAGCCGTGAACGACGGGCGAACTCTACGCGGACATTTCTGTCAGTCAGGTCGGCGTCTTCCAGTTCAATGCTCAACTTCTCGTCCGGCGTCAAAAGATGACTTGGAAAGACGTGTGCAGCGACTAGATAGCGTCGGCATTCGTCCCAAGATTGATAGTTCAGATACGAGCGGTTCCATGTTTGGAAGAACTGAATCGCTGCTTTCTTCTGCTCTTCGTTGGGCGAGAAGCCGTTGTAGTCGTCGTAGAGATGCTTCAGCCACTTGAAAAACATCTCCGACGCTTCGACCGAAAGATAGTGACGCAGGGCCAACTCCCGCGCGGCGCGTTCTCCCTCACGGCTGTTCGGCAGAGCGTCAAGTGCATCGAGCGTATTGACTGGCGTCTCCTGCACGGGCTGTTCAACAGGCTGCGCTGCCCGAAGATGCGTCACGTCATGAGGACTGAATGCGCCCAACTCAATCATGTGGCGGATGAGTGTCTCCCACGCCTTCGGAGTCACCCACGACACTTGCAAGTTCAACTTCGACACCCTCTGGCAACGTTCCAACGCGCCTTGCTCAAGGCGAACACCGTCTGTCTCTTCCAGGGTCTGTCTGGCAGCATCGAACGCATTGCGGACCCGCACACGAATAGCCTCGACGGAATCCTGTGCGGTGAAGTCCCCGTCTTGTATGAGTGGGCACTCTGTGTTGAGATAGTAAGATTCGACTGTTTGCAACGCCTGTGCTTGCTCTCGACGAAGCGCCTTCAGCGTTTCTGTCAACTGTTGCTCGGCGGCTTTCACTGGAGCGAGTCGAGCCTGCTCTTCTGCATCTTTCTTCCGCTGCTCTGCTGCCTCGTATTCCCGAGTGAATGAACTCAATGTCTCGCGCCCTTGTGGAGCCGTGTACTTCACCGTTGGAGCCGTCTGAACTGCGAGTAGAGCTTCCAGCGAACTGCGGTTATGTTTCTTCTTCATCTTTTCCTCCTACAACTTCACGTAACTACCCAGCCGTTTGCGCCAGTTCTCCTCGTACTGCGCCCACATCGCTGTGTTCGCATTTTGCGGAGTCGGCTTCACTGGGGCAGGCTTTGACACTTCTGCTGCCTCTACACGGTCGCGTGTTCTCGAAAATGCTGTCCCGACTGTGCCGACCATCCCCGCGCTCGAAGGGCGATCAGTCCCTTCAGTCCCCGACAGCACGATCTTCGGTTTGCTCTGCGCTGCCAGTAATGCTGTTAGGGCGTCTGTTCTCGTTGGCATCTACCCTCTCCCACTAATCCACGCTGGTGAAGTCCAGCTTGTCTCACCCCGCTGTCTGTATTTGCACTGAACTCCCTTAATCCGATTCGACGCAGAGACGAACGCGGCGAGATCGCTGATCGCCAACTCTCCCCGGCGATACTGGGCTTCGATCTCTTGAAAATCGAGTTCAGGAACGTCGAGCAGGAACTCGCATTGACGGTGCGCGAGGTCGGCGATTGAGAGCAGAGCCTCTTCGCCGTATAAATAAACGCAGGCACTCGCCAGCCAAAAATCTGTCGTCCTTGATGATCCGCTCATACCAGCGTTCCCTCCCGTTGTTTTTCTTCGCGCTCAATCTCGCGTTCCAGTCGCGCAATCTCCGTGTCGAGCAACTCAGAACTCCCGCTCGTTGCAATCGACCGATGACAACCGCAATCAAGATGACAAGTGTGCGACCCGCTGTAGACCTCACGTACTCGTTGCAAGCCGTGTTGCACGCAGCGCAGTCGAGTTCGGCTCTTCAGAATCGACGACCGATTGATTGATGCAAGCAAAGCACAGAGTTCCGTTTTTGCCGATTTCGGGACGTTATAAATCATGCTGACTCCAGAAAATCTTGCGGCGCTAGGGGCGATGCAGGTCGCCCCGACGCCGCCTTCGTGGATTTCTCCACGGTCCCGGAGTCGTCAACGTCGATGCGTCTCGTCCGAAACTTTTCAACCTTCCACACCTAGCAAGACCGCCGTGCTAGATTTTCGACAGTTTGGAGTCGAGGTCGTGCAGAATCAGCGGATTTGCTTGGAAGATCGTCCCGAGGCTTCTACAGGAAACTTCTCAGATTTATTTTCGGTCGTTCAGGACGTGAGCAGTCGGCGTTGCATGCGCTACCATTTCATCGGACAGCAGATTGTCGTCGAACGCTGGGATGACGTTACCGCCGATGACTTTCACATCGCCGTTCGGCATCCGCTTCTCCATCGGCGTCCCCCAGAACCTGTCCCGGTATCGCTCGAAGTCTGGGCCTCCGCGCCACTTGCTGTACAGGTTCTCAGCAGTCCAATCGAGCGGGTCTGGTTTGTGAAACTCAACACCGTGCTCTCTCTCTTCGCGTGATGCGTCGGGATAGAGCCGCCAGAATGCCAGCGTCCGCAAATCGAAATCCCGAGTCGAGGTGCCGACTGGAATCTGTTTGATGATTCGATTCTCAACACGTTCCCACGGATAGAGCGCCTGGAGGATGACCCAAAAATCGGAATCGACCTTCAGAACTTTCGGAGCATCGCCTCGCTTCGTCAGATCGACAAGAACGTGACGACCGTTCTGCTGACAGAGTTCAATGGGAAATGGCTGTGTCGGGCACAGAAATCGAATCGCATCCATGACCTCTTCAAAACTGACACCGTTTTCCCGTGCCTTGTCATACAACTTGTCGATGACGCCCCATGCGATAGCACGGCGGCGAGAGTAGCCGACGTGATCCGAGATTCGTTCTCGTGCGTACCGATTGAAATCCGCCTGAGACTTCTGCGGTGCCCAGGTCGGCGCTACTCGCCAAAACCACCTGATCTGTGCATCCGCCTCGAAGTCTCCACAGCCGAAACTCTTGAGTGCGTCCCACAGACCTTTGACGGCGAACTCTTTGACGTAACCCTGAAGATCAACAGCAAAAGCACCGCTCCGGTCGAAGACGCTGAAATCGTTTTCGAGCGTCATCGCGCACATCTCTGTCTTTTTGTTACGGCGTCCTCTAACTCTCGCAACCTGCGTATCGCTGAGCCGTCTGCGTCATGCTCCCCGCTGTTGTTGCTTTCGATAGAGTCTGCGAGGCTCAATGCGAGTCCCGAACACTTCTTGAGACTCGGAGTCGGGTCATCGAGTTCCTCAAGAATCTGTCGGAAGTCCCGCAGACGTGAATCACTCAGCTTCTCAATCAAGGTGCGATATCGTACGAGTTCCGTCAGGACGAACAGAACATACATCCGCACCGTGTTGTGCGGATCGGCGATCTCGGCGGGAGTCAACTGCTCGACGCATTCGAGAAGCGTCGGTATTATTGTCGTCATCGGGCACGCCCCTGGGCTAACTGTTCGATCCACTTCAGCAAGTCAGACTTGCGTATTCGTTTTGCTTTTGAGTGAATCGAGAACGCAGGAAAGGGAATCTCCATCCGCTCGACACTCCTAGTTCTCGTCAACTCATAGACCTGACGTTCAGTCATCTTCAAAATGTCTGCTGCCTCTCCCATCGTTAAGATTTGGTCATCCATATCACCCCCTCGCCTGCTTCAACTGTTTCGTCTGCTGACCGAGCGCATAGCGTCTCTGGTATTCAGCACGCATCAACTCGTTCTTGGTCCGCTGCGACGCATTCGCTTCTGCAAGCAGCTTGTTGTTCTCGTCCGTTGCTGCTTGAGCGTCAGCATGCTCGAACACCTTCAGTAGTCGGTAGAGATACCTCAGCGTCCGCTCCCGTGGTTTCGTCTTGACTGTCTCCTGGGCGATGAGTGTCCGAACATCTTCCGCGTTCTGCGGTGCGGGCGGTAACGGCGGACGACCTTTTCGTTTTACTGTGGCGTCTGGCATGTTTCCCCCCTTCTCAACATCTCATCGTGCAGAAGTGCCCTGTTCGCAGCGTGCTCCGCTGCCTGCTCGGTCAGCGTCATCATGACCCGACTGGCAAATCTCTGCCGATGTTCGAGAGTCATCTGACCTTTCAAACTCTGATTCTTCATCGCGGTCTTCAGAATCGCCCGCTTGATGACCTCGGGCGTGTAGAGTGCTTCCCAGATAGCAAACTGTTCTTTTGTTGGAGATTCACCGAGAGTGTTCTCCCAGAGTGCTTTTAAGTCGGTGTTCATTGAGTTGCTCCCGCTTCGAGTTCAAGAACCGCATTCTGAGCTTGCAGAATCCTTGCATCCCACGGTGCTCCGTCTCCATATCCTTCGCGGATACACTTCGCTTTTGCCTCTTGCATATCCCCCAGATACTCCCTCGCCTTGCGGAGTTGGTCCTCGTGAGACTCGACGAGAGGTGCCTTGCCCTTGATGTAGAGAAGATGTGCAGTGCCCGTCGCCCCGCCGAGTTGCGAAGTGATGACACCCGCGCTGATGAGGCTGTCGAACATGCTGAGTGCCGCCGCTTTGTGTCCTCCAACTCGCTTGCAGGCTTCAGTCTTCGCCAAACCCTGATTCTGAGCGATGACTTCGAGGCAGCGGCTCCGTAGCTCAGAAGCGTTCATTGAAACGACGGCTCTCTTTGACTCAGAGTGTTCGTCGGCAAGTGTTTGCCCAAGAGTCGAGGACTGTGTCGCTTCCGAGAAGACGAGGTAGGTCGGTTCAATCGGAATCCCTTTCCGAGTCTGGACGTTGATGACCCGACGTGGGTCGGAGTCTCCACACCCCCGCATGAACATTTTGCAGTCCGTCTTGCCAGCGATGACTGTTGCCCCGAGAATCTTGTGCAAAGAGGAACCACGCTGCTCATCACTTTTCTTGAAATGATGAAGGGCAACGAAGCAACAGCGGTGTGCATGTTCGTTGACCACATCGCTGTCAAACTTCTCGAATGCGCGGCGAGTTGACGGATTGTTGTCGAGGTCATCCATCTGGAGAAAGTCGTCGAGCGTTTCAAGGATGACCAGGCGGATGTCAGAGTCGTCATTGAGATATTTGTTGAGTGCCGTCAAGTTGTTCTCTGCGGGGTCAGCGTGGAGCAGATTGAAGTTAGGTTCATTGATAGCCATCCCGCTCTTTTGAAAATCCTCAGCGGCGTCCTGCTCTGTCTCTTCGGACTGCCAGTAGGCAACCTTGCTTTTGAGCGTGGCTCTCCCGAGGAATGGTTCTCCGTGAGCGACAGCGACGGCAAGTTGCCGAGCGAGTGTAGATTTTCCTGCGTGGGGACTTCCGCAAAGAAGGGAGATGCGTTTGCGGTTGGTACGAAGAAGATTGTCAACGACCCAGACACCTGACGGCGTTTGGGTGTAGCTCTTCTGGAGGTCTTGCATTGTTAACTTTTTCATTAGCTTTCCTTTTCGTGTCGTGCGTCGTGCTGAGCATTCATCTCCCCGCACATGCGACGAGTTGCTCGGTCTGTGGGGTCTGGGCGTTGCGGAATCTCGGATGCCGTTCTGCGTACGTCGGGGCATACCGATTCGGGCTTCGGTTCACTTTGAATCCCGCTGGCAAGGGAATGCCGAGCACTTGAGCACGAAGGGTCTGGCAAAACGAACAGGGGCAGGCTTGTGTCGCTGTGTGCATGTTCATGGGAACTCCGACCAGCGAGGAACTGCTTGCTGGATTTGAGGGCGCTACGTTACGAGCGCCGCGCTCCGTGATCGCCTGAACTTGCGCCGCTGAGCGTGTTCGACGGCGGGGAGCCAATCGAACCGTGCAAACAGGCTTGGAGTCTTGTACTGGGAGATGTATCTCCCTACTTTCAGAATATCGAAGTCGGGGCTGAACGTCAAGCCATAAATGTGATTTCGACCAATGTTTATGCGGGTCCGCGCGCGCGATAGCGCTGCATGAGTCTACATATAAACGACGACCGAGCGTTCCCCGCCGCTGGCTTAGCGAACGACCCCATGAAGCAGTTCCGCTGGAACTTTGGAACTGCTTCCGAACCAAAATTCAGAAATGGAACTGCTTCCGTCTTTTCTTACAGATAGAGAGAGAGTTGAATTATTCTCCCTTGCTCTTCAGTGAAGCAGTTCCAACAGTTCCACTGTATGGGGTCTGGAACCGCTTCAGGCTTGCTTAACAGGGTGAGAATCGCTGCCCATCGTTAATCCAGGCGCAGAGAACCGCCCGCTGCCTTGGAGAATCGACCGACTCGTTTGGTCACTGTCAGCCTGCTATCATTCGGGAATGCTGCAACGGGATGTTCTGATGGCACGCCTAAACGCCCTCCGAAAGAATCTTCCGCCGAATGCGACGGAGTCGGTCGTCGAGGAGTACAACGCTCTCGTTCACGAACTTCAAGTTTCTTCGAGGGATGAAGGTCTGGTCGCCTTTCGGATTCCTGACAACCGACTCGAACACCTGATCACTGGTTCTTCCCGTCCGACAGCACGCCGTCCCAGCGGATCGGTGTCGTACAGCGACGAGCGTTACTGCGATGACGACTATTTCAAAAGGCAGGTCGAGGGTCTTTGGGGCTATCTAGCGGAAAGGAGCACCATGATGACCAGCAAGCAGCGGACTTACTGGGACATGAATGACGATGAACTCGAAACCCTCGCCATCGGGTTGAAAATTCCTTACGTCAACATCTCTCCTGACGGTTCTTGGCACATCAACCGCACTGTCATCATTGATGAGTTAGTGAAGCGGGACAAATATTTGCGAGATATGAATCCGCAATCCAGCAGCATCACCGTTCACGGCAGTGTCTACAACTCTAATCTTCAGCAAGGTGACGGTTTAACAGCAACGATCAATTACAAAGCGATGGAGAGTGATGTTCTCCGTGTTCTTGCAGGCATCGAGCGGTCGATTGATGATCTGGGCCTTTCTCAGGCGGACAAGGGTGAACTTGTGGCGGATGTTGGAACGGTCAAGGCACAACTCAATTCGCCGAACCCGAAGACCTCTGTCATCACCGAGTGTTTCCGTTCGATCCGGCATGTTCTGGAACACGCTGGTGGTGCTGCGATGGCTCACGGTCTTGTCGCTGAGGTCGTCAGGTTGCTGTCACATCACTGACTGCATCCCAAAAATTCCTACCTAGCATCGGACCGAGGGACACCCGCAGATGGGACCCAAGAGAATCCCTGCCTGTAGAACGGCGGAAAAGGGGACCCAGAGGACCCAGAACGCTGTATCAATAGACAACGCAGAGCACAGCGCACGTCGTTCTGCCTCGCCAAGCCTGCGGGCAGCGGAACTACTGGGCGGACTCCCCGCCGTACGGCTCAATGGTAGAGGTGGGTAGCAGGGGGACCCATCTCGAAGATTTTCTGTGCCCTGTTACCCCTGATCCGCCGGGACGCACACGCAGCGGGGCGGATCGTCGGATCGCAGCGCAGCGGGCGCAAGCGGATCGCTGAAAATGTAGTTCGAGCGGTGCAAGAGCGCCCGTAGCGCGTCAGAAACCCGCTTGGAGAGCGGTCTGCGACGCCGTTCTCGGGGTTGATGCCGAGTTCATTGAGGGCGAGGATCATGCAACAACCGTGCAACGGGGTCTATAAGCGATTGAAAACACGAGCTTTATTTTGGCATGATGGTCACAGAGACCGTCGTACTTTGCCCAGAATCGAGAGTTTGTCTCACTTTGTGACATAAAGTTCTTTTCTAACAGATGGTCGGCGGGCGTGGTCCACGGGATGCTACGTGCTGCGCTTGAGTGCTGCGCTCTGTCTATCTATATACTCGTCCCATGAGCGAGGAGCCTGAGCGTCTGTACGTCCTGACAACCGACGCGCGTATGCCTTCTAAGAGCAACCTCTGGGGCACACAAGCAGGTCGCAGCCCCGAAGACGCATCGGCTCGATTCAAGGCACGGATTCAACAGTGGTATTCGCCGAGTGAGATGGCGCACCTCGCTCGCATGAAAGAGGACCGAGCGCGGCGTCTGCGGGAGAATGACTTCGGTGTCGAGCTTTCCTGAGTCGCCCGATTTTGTTGCCCGATTTCTCACCCGAACCGTTGACCGACAGTGACGCCCCAGCGATAATGCCTGCATGGTCAGAGCGAAAGAGTGTGCCATCAGCGTCGAGTTTGCCCTCGCCCTCAAGAACCTTGACAAAGCTCTCGCCCAGCATTTTCGCTGTGTCGAGTGCAACGCTCCGGTCGAACCACATGAGGCGGGCGTTGGAACGGACAACGTGTACCATCCTGCTCACTTCGAGCATCTGACCGCCAACAAGGAATGCCCGCGTAGCCATCGGTACAAAGGAACGGCAGTCGCCTGAACCGATATGCGAAAGTTCGGTCTTGCTCCCGTCATCGACGACAAGACAGAAGTTCTGATTTTGGGTACGCTGCCGAGCGACGTTTCGCTAGCCAAGGGTGAGTACTACGCGAACCCGTCGAATGATTTTTGGAAGCTCATCGGACAGGTGTTGAACCAGAATGTCGTGACCCTGTCGTATAAACGCAGAATCGAAACACTCCAGGACTGCGGAATCGGTCTGTGGGACATCTATCACTACTGCGTTCGTCCGGGAAGCATGGACAAAGACATCACGGAGTCGGAACTCAATGACTTCAATACGTTGAAGACGACTTGCCCACGACTTGGATTGGTTTGTTTCAACGGACAGAAGGCTGGGGAGTCTGAGGAACTTCTTCGCAGCCTCAGATATGTGACGCTCGTCCTGCCATCGTCCAGTGGCGCAAATCGAAGGAATCAAACAGAACGACTACGCTGTTGGAATGCGATTCGTGAACGACAATGACTTGGCGCGATTACGTCTGTAGCGAGTGCCACTACAAGAGACGCGCTGGAAACCTGTTCGATGCCCTTGAGAACTTTCGCACTAGCGAACAGTGCCCCAACTGCGGCAACGCGATGGAACTGCTTCTCTACTTTGATTTCGGCTTAGATGTAGGGCGAACAAAGTGCAGAGTGCTAGATGTGTTCCTTCCGAAAAGGCGGACCAGATGGAATGATGTGGTGTTCTATCCGTTTCTTGGTGGCTCTCAGTCGTGGGAGGACTCAAGCCTATTGGCTACCTTACTGGCATGTCCAGGCTGGGAAGAAAAAGTACGGACAATGGGCACCGTTCATGAACGAGCCTTTGTTTAAGGACTTGCTATCGCAGGCACGGCGGAAGGGCTATCTTCGCTGAAACGTTTTCGCCATAGGAAGGGCGACATGACGAACCGCTTGAGCATCCCTGACGGATCGGAGCAGAGAGTGTGTTGAAGACGAAGAGGAAGTGAGGTCTCGTGCGTAAGCTGAAGGCGAAGTGTTCCAAGAAGCCGTCTCTCACGTTGCTGCGAGGGAGGCAGTGGGAGAAGAAGAAAATGGCGTACATTCTTCTCGCGGACAAGTCCTATACGACTACTTCAGGGTTGAGGTCTCGCGTCATCTACATCGGAACAACCGCAAAGGGAGCAGGGCGTCCGGCGGCGTCTGCTGTCAACAAGGCGAGTCAGATTTTTTACAAAGACCACGGGGTCAGGGAGATTGATGTCTTCATAGTGACCTGTTCGGGACGCCAAAACATGAAGACTTGGAAGGTTCTCGAAGCGGCCCTGATTCACACGTTTTGGAACATCTATCACCAGATTCCGAAGAAGAACAAGAAGAAGCCTGCCCATGTGGACGGCGTGTTCGGACAAAGAGCACTTGAGAAAATCATTCGCGGCCTGCCGACGTGAATCGCTCGCCCATCTTCTCCATGATTCTCGCTGCCCACTGAATGCTTGCAGCGATGAGTTTGTCACTCCGTGGGCTTCCTCGCGGACCTCCGAACAGATCGTCAGACTGCCCCGTCTATTGAGACTTCGGATTGACCTGCTTTTTCTCAATGTCCTTCGAGAGATGCAGGAAAAAGCAATCCAACGCCAGAGCATCTAGCTCTCCGTGTCCGTCTTCGCAGGCGTCCATGAATCTCTCCATTGCTTCTCTGTAAGCGAGGTAGTGTTCAGTCGCACTGAAGCCACGCGGCTTGGAATAGCCGAAGTCATCCAGAACTCGTTGCACACGGTTGTTGAATAGGGGCCATTTTTTCGGGTCATACGCTGCGAGGAACTTCGTCACTGCGTTCAGCCTGAAGCCGGGAACATAAAACTTTCCGTCCTCGTTGAGAACGGATGACAGTTTGGCTTCACCGCCTGCGACGAGCGCACGCAGCCCATTCTTGATTCGAGTCGCACTTCGGAAAATCCTGTCTCGCTTGATGGGGATCAGCCAGCCAAGAGCACCGATTTCAAAGAACTTTTTGAACCCTTGGCGGTCGAACGTGAACTCGGGATACTTGAGCGCCTTCAAGATGTCCGCTGCTCCGCGTTTGCGGGATGGGTAGTCTTCATCACGGAACTTCTGACTGGCGAAGTATTTCTTCGCCTCTTTCAATGCTTTCTCCCAATCCCAGGCTGGGATTGCCGAACGAACTTTTTCTTGCGCTAACCGTTGCTCCTCAGCTAGTTTCTTCCGTCGTTCCGTGTTCCGTTTGTACGAAGGCTCGTATGCCTCGATTCTCTTCTTCGTCAGCCGAACTGCCGCGTCTCTTGAGAACTCGATGTCAAACCAGAAAATCAATCGCTTGATTAAGTCGTCGTCTTGCACAAACACGGAGCATTCAGTATTACTGTCCACTCCGCCTTGTGACAGATTGCCAGAGCCAACGATTGCAAAGTCGCCGTGCTGATGCGCGAATGTCACGATTAGTACCTTGGGATGAAAGAATGTCTCTGGCGAGGCTAACTTCGCTTCAATGCGCTTGGGCTGCTGTGACTGGAGTTGAAGCCATTCCTTCAGCAACTTTGGGTCCGTCTGGCAGTATTCCAGCCCTGTCAAAAGACTCGCTGACGTAGTTCCGCCAGCAATCCCTTCACGAAAATGTTTCCATCCGCTGAGGTGGGCGAATGCAGTTGCAAGTCGAACCTTGTCCGCTTTCTTGAGAACGTTCGTTAGGACGAACCCCGAAGGCAGACCAACGACAATCGCATCGCCTTCACCAATCAAGGTTCTCGGCACTCAGCTACTCCTTGATGCTGCCATCTTCCGCCGAAGTACCGTCCGCAAAGAGAATCTTCTGCGGTCTCCATTCGATCTTAACATCTTCGAGTTTCTTACCCCGAAGGTCTCCGAGGCCCCCCAAGTAACTTAGAGAGTGCCGTTCGGTCACACTGGCCTTTTGGCCAGCCTTGAGTGGAGTCAGAATCTTCAGCCGAAGTCGGGCAAGGTCATTTTCGAGAATGTCTTTGAATGCGACTTCTCCTTCAAAAGCACGAACATCCTTCGTTGACCTGTTCTCATAAGCGTATCCGACTTCGACATATTGCGTCAGGTCCTCGCCCTCTTCGTGCGTCGCAAACAGGTAGAGAGCCACCCCAATGACGTTCCGCATTTCAGCCTGCTTGGCAGCGACCGCTGCGGCTAGTTGTTTCTGCCTGTCTTCTTCAGTCTTTTCCTGAGTGGCCCACTGACGTTGCTCAGCTATCATCTCCCCCACAGTCTTTCCCGTGGGCAAACCCGGCTTCCCACCTCCGAAAATATTGCCGATGTTCTGGCGGACGACATAGGCTGCAAGCAGTTGACGTTCTTCGTCCGTCAAGTCTTTGCTTGTCGAGATTTGATTCAGAATCTTGTCTTTGTTCTCGTCAGTTACCTTCTCATTCTTGATGTTCGAGCACGACGAACAGACAAGCAATGCGGCAAACAACAGTAAGCCACAAAAGCGTTTCACGTTACCTCCTAAGCCTCGGCGCACGGCCTTGTACTCGCTGGATGCCAACTGGTCTCAGCGGCGTGCATCACAATCCTTCGCCTTTGGGCGGGAGTATACACTGTGCGTGTCTGGGGGACGCCAGCGGGAGACGCTATGAACGAGAAGAGTTGGAGCTTTGCAGTCGTTGGATGCGATTCACACAACAACCCGAAGTATCTCGGCTTCTTTGAGAACCGAGAAGACGCTGACAACTGTCAGAAGGAGATGGAAACGGCGGGCTGGCGTCGCGTCGCCATATTCGATGCCGCTCATCAGGAGCAAATATCAACTCTTCAGAAAGAACTTGCTGCGAAGTCTCGACAGCTCGAACAAGCCGACGAGTTCTTACGGCGCGCACAAGGTCAAGGGTACGGGCGAGGCGGGCGGTAGTCTTGAGCACAGTCCCTCACTTGCCGTTCGCTTCAGCGAGTGCCTTGCGACTCGCCAGCTTCTCCTCGACGAGCTTCATGCCTTCGACAGCAGCAGTCTGCACGGGCTTGACGTAGAACGCAGTCGTTGTCGTCAGATTCTTGTGACGCAGGACGAACTGAGCGGCGACGGCGTTGCCTGTCAACTGAACGAGGAGTGTCGCAGCAGCCCTGCGACCTGCGTACAGACCGTGCCATGCGATTTTCTTTTTCTTCAGGACGGGAGCGATGACCCGCTTCTGAAATCCTTCCATTTGCATCGGCTCGTTGCTACGATTCGGGAAGACCCACTCTCCGGCGGTCATCGCCTTCCACGACAGTAGCATTGATTTGACAGGTTCGATGAGTGGGACGCTTGCAACACTCTCCTCAGTCTTCGTCGTGCCCACGAAGGAACGCCACGCAGCACGGCGGATGTGAATCCAAGAAACGCCGTCGTCATTCCACTGAATGTCTTCCCACTTCAACGCTGAGATTTCTCCAGGGCGAAGACCGAGGAACGCAGCGAGGCAGAAGACGACCTGGGCAGGCGGATTGTCGATCAATGCGTTGCTGATAGCTTCAGCCTGTTCGAGCGTGTAAGCGTGTGTCGCCTCACTCTTCGTGATGGGCGTCAAACTCCCAGCATCCCGCCACGGATTGACAGAGATGTAGTTGAGCCGGAGAGCGTGCTTGAACATTCCGCTTGCGAGTGATCTGATGTGGGCGATTGTTTTCGGACCAAGACCCTTGTCGGCAAGGGATGTCAAATAACGAGTTGCATGATGGGTTTGGTAGTCACGGAGATTACGGTCTGCGAAGACAGCGGAGAGATTCTGACGCCAGATCGCTTTGTATCCGCTCTGTGTCGAAGGCTTGGTCGTCTTCTCGACGTGGGGAAGATAGATCGTCTCCCAGAAATCGGTGACGGTGATGTCGCCTTGCTGGGTCACTCCGCTCTCACCGTTGACCTTCTCCATCTCAGCAGCGGCGAGTTGCTTCACTGCCTTGCAGGTCTTCGAGTGATGCTTGTTGTCCTTCGTGCAGAGTCGCTTCGAGCGTTGCACTCGTTGCGGCTTTCCATCTACAATCTCAGTCGCATAGTACCGAACATGAAACGCACCGTGAGCCTCAAAGACGTGACCACTTTGGTATCGAGCCATCGCTTCCCCCTTTGCCCTACCAACAAGGCAAGAATAGCGGAGTGTGCAACGTCTATGCAACGACTCTTCGGTAACGTGTCCGTAAGCTGTTGATTCTACAACGTGGCGGCGTAGCTCAGGTGGCTAGAGCGACGGTCTCATAATCCGTAGGTCCGTGGTTCGAGTCCACGCGCCGCCACCAATCAAATCAACAACTTTCGAGGGGATCTCGGTTTCGCTCTCTTGGGGCAGCTGCGTGCGTGGGTGTAGAGAATTCCGGTCACTTTGCCGGATTTATCCCGAAGGAACCTTTTCTCCCAACCGTCTTCCCGCCTGAAGAACGTGTCGTACTAGGTGTAGGGGTTGGTCTTGATCGCCGACGACGGCCTCAACGACCGCATACCGCCCAGCGCCAGATCGAGATAAGGAAAGGAGGATAATAGTTGCCTTAAGGAGTTCTGAAATGAGCACTCTACCTCTGCTGCAATCACTGAAGGAAAGCATTCTCAGCCAAGCGAGCGTGAAATCCATCTATGGCGAACCGATCGCGGGCCACGGCAAAACGATCGTACCAGTTGCGAAAATAATGTACTTCTACGGCGCTGGGGCAGGCACTGGTGGTGTGGGCGACACCAGTGCTCGGGGCGAAGGTGGGGGAGGCGGAGGAGGAGTGCGAGCTGTTCCCGTGGGTGTCATAGAGATCAGTGATCAGCAGACTCGTTTCGTTCCGATCACTGACCGCAAGAAGCTGACTGGCGCGGTGCTCGTGGGCATCGGTTTTGGTATGTGGCTCGGTTGGCGCAGACGGCGCTGACGCCGCGTAGGCATTAGAGCCATTTTCCACCGTGCACATCGAAACGTAGAGTGGATGTGAGCAGACTTCGGGGAAGGGCTGTTCCAATGATGCGCCCCGTGACTCGATGAGTCTGTGGCGCCCTTGTTCCTCCAGATCGAGATTCTATGCGCTGACGGTCTTCATTTTCTATTTTCTGTTGAGTCACTTCTGACTCCGCTTGCAGCCAATCATCTACTTCATGCCCCTCTCTCCGTTAATCTGTCAATCGAGAACCGATAAGCAGGTTTCTACTCCCGTTCCGATTCTGCTGCATTTAGAATGCGGCAAGACACCCATCCCTTACACGAACGGATCGGTGCAAGGTGAGTTATCGCCCTAACTTCAGAAACACGTAAGCGGCTCATAGTCGTTTCCAACCGGCTCCCGCTGACGCTCCGTATGGTCGATGGTCGCTGGACGACAGAACGAAGTTCCGGGGGCCTGGCCAGTGCCATGAACCCACTGCTTCGAAGAAGGGGCGGGGATTGGATCGGCTGGGCTGGCGATACGGGAGATGAAAATCCGGAAGAGCGCAGTGCCGTTCTTCAGGATTGGGAGCAGAAAGAGCAGTGTTTCGCGGTCGAACTTCCGACGGATGTCGCGACGGGATTCTATGAAGGTTTTGCGAATCAGACTCTATGGCCGGTATTTCACAACTTTCCTTCTCAACTGGAGTTTAATGCGAAAGCCTGGGAAGCATATGTCGAGGCGAATCGAATCTTTTGCAAGGCAGTAGCGATGCGCTACAAGCCGAACGACCTGATTTGGGTGCATGACTATCACTTGATGCTGCTTCCGCAAATGTTGCGTCAGGAACTGCCGGATGCCGCGATCGGTTTTTTTCTTCACATTCCATTTCCTTCTTCTGAAATCTTCCCGATCCTCCCGCGACGGGAGGAGCTTCTGGAGGGCCTAGTGGGGGCTGATCTCGTAGCTTTTCAGACCCATGGGCACTTGCAACAATTCCGTTCTGCCCTGCTGCGGGTGCTCGGGACCGAAAGCAAAGTCGCGGAGGTCGCGGTCGGGGGTCGTCCCATTCGTCTCGAAGCCCTCCCCATTGGCATCGCTCCGGAGGAGTACACCGATCTGCTGAAGCACGACGAAACCACCGCTCGGCATTATGCCGAGTGGGTTGCGCGCTACAAAGGACAGAAAGTACTGCTCGCAGTAGATCGATTGGATTACACCAAGGGCGTGCTTGAGCGTTTGCGGGCATATTCCGATTTGCTGCGGTCGTCCGCCGAACTCAAAGGAAAAATCACGCTGATCCAAATTGCCGTGCCCACTCGGGAGAGGATCGACACGTACCAGGAATTGCGCACAGAAGTAAACCGGCTTGTAGGTGAAATCAATGGAAAATTGGGAACGCCGGATTGGACCCCGGTTGTCTATATCAATCGCTCCATTGAGCGGGCGGAATTGGTGGCACTGTACAAGTTGGCGGATATCTGTTGGGTGGGATCGCTTCGAGATGGCATGAACCTGGTGGCGAAGGAATACGTCGCCTGCAAGCCCGACGGCGATGGCGTGCTGGTGCTAAGCGAATTTGCAGGTGCCGCGGCAGAGATGGGAGAAGCCTTGCTGATCAATCCCTACGATGAGGATCGTACCGCATCCACGGTCGAGCGTGCGCTGAGTCTTGAGGAGCAAGAGCGGAGGGAGCGCATGAAAGCCTTGCACAATAGGATCCTGCGCAACAACGTTTTTCATTGGGGGGACCGATTCCTGGCTTCGCTGGAGGAAGCTGTATCAGCACGCGGACGTTATATTGACACGCAACCCAAGCGCCTTCGGTTATCGGAGATCCGCGATGCATATATGCGCACTAGCCATCGCTTGTTGATCCTTGACTATGATGGCACACTCGCTCCATGTGCCAAACAGCCGTGGCAAGCTGCGCCTTCCCCGGTCTTGTTACGTCTTCTTTCTACCCTGGCGTCGGAGCCTCGCAATTGCGTGGCCTTGACATCGGGCAGGACGGCAGAAAATTTGGATCGATGGTTTGGTTCCGTTGAAGGCCTGTGGCTCATCGCCGAGCACGGTGCTGAATTGAAGCCTCCGCTTGCAACGACCTGGGAGTCCCTGCGTTCGCCAGTTTCGACCGACTGGAAATCCACGGTGATGCCGATTTTGGAACACTTCGTCGATCGCACGCCCGGGAGCTTTGTGGAAGAAAAAAAATACGGGTTAGTCTGGCACCACCGTATGGCCGAGCCAGAATTCGGCGATTGGCTGGCGAACGAACTGGCCTCGATGCTCGAAGCCATGCTTGCGGAGACGGAACTGAGAGCTTTCCGTGATGACAAAACCATTGAGGTAAGGCCAGTGTGGGCGAGTAAAGGCGAAGCATTCGAGCGCCTCCTCGCCGCCTGCGAGGGCTGCGACTTTATGTTCGCCGCGGGTGATGATCGCACAGATGAAGATCTTTTCGAACGCATGCCAGACGGGGCTTGGACGGTACACGTTGGTCCTGGGCCTACCCGTGCAGCATTTGTAGTGAGGGATTTCGAAACTGTACGCGAGGTATTGCAAATGTTTGTAGGCTCATGAAAGGCATTTGCATGGTGGACGCAATTTCTATGACGTGTGTTTGGGAAGGAGATGGCATTGGGCGTAGCGGAGATGCGGCACTTCAAAAGGAATCGGGGCAGGGAGCGGGCAGAGGGTAGCACGGACTGCCGGGTTGGTTGGCGGGCTTCAGGCGGCATTGATACTGGCCGCCGATTGCGGGCGGACGACGGGCCAACGGAAGCTACTCCGGGCCAGAAGTCGGCTTCGAGGAAATCGCGATTGATCTTCCCCAAGCCTGTTTATGGATCGTTTCCGATTTGCCTGACCACTCACCCATAACAGCGAGAGTAGTTACCTGGGATTAAACGAGATAGACAGATTTTTGATCATCCTGCGCGCCTCTCGCGGCAGGCGCCGTGAAACATCACACGCGGAGAACACATAACTCCGGTGAGTCTTCCGTTTTCTGTATATCTCTTCGGCAGAGTTTGCGTTTTTCATACAGGACAATTCAATATGCTACCCGATTGAGGTATTGCGCGTTCACACGCCATTGTGGACGCCGAATTCTGTTGCTGCCGCTTGTAAGCTCACATCTGTTTTCGCTTGTCTTGTCATTTTTCGGAAAATTTCGCCACGAGCACAAGCCGGGTGGACCCATGCATGCAGAACTCACGTGTGAATGTCATTCAGCATCCGCCGTTGCGTGAAGTGTCCGAAGTGTCACACGTGGTATCTGGTGGGGTCCAGCCCGTATCGCAATGGGGCCTACCTAGTGCGCGCCGGCACGAGCTCTTCTGACGAATACACACTTTACTGCTTCTGCCAGGGCACAGTCAGCCCGAGCGTTTGCCGATGGGCGGAGGTGAAAGCCTGCGAAGTCTCCAAATCGGTTCATCAGCGCAGCTATGGTGCGCTCGACGAGAGCTGGTTGTCGGAACGCGGCTCACGCGAGGCGCGCTTCGACATTTCCAGATACGTCCATTTGCAAAGGTAATGCAGTCGCAGCGGGCGTTGTGCGATCTAGGCTTCGTTCAATTCAAGTCAACGCAACTTCAACCGAAGTGATCTGAGGAGAAAAGTTATGAATCGATGGCACGCTTGGAAGATTGTGGGTTTGTTCATTCTGGGATGTGGTTTGATGCACGCGCAGAGCATCAGCACGTTTGAAGCTCCGGGTGCGGGTACGACCGCAGGCCAGGGCACGCTGGCCGAGGGCATCACCGCGTCGGGGCAAGCCTTTGGATATTACTTGGACGGAAGCGGCGTAGCGCACGGATTCTTGCGCTCCGCTCAGGGCGGCTTTACCACGTTCGACGCTCCGGACGCAGGCGCGGCCATGGGCCAGGGGACGTTTGCGTTCAGCGTGAGTCCCGCCAGTATAGTCGTGGGGTATTCCATTGACGCGAGTGGGGTTATGCACGGCTTCGAACGCACAGCCGCTGGGACATTTACGATCATCGATGCGCCGGGTGCGGGAACGGCTCCGGGGCAAGGCACGTTCGGTTACGACATCAATGCCGCGGGGACGGTCGCCGGATTCTTCTTTGATTCGGCGATGGTGGCGCACGCTTACCTGCTGGCGCCGGATCACACGTTCGCGATCTTCGACGCACCAGGAGCAGGCACGAGCGCAGGGCAAGGCACGGGCACGGCATCAGTGATTGGCCTCAACGCCGCGGCGACACTCACTGGGACCTACATCGATTCGAATAACGTGTTGCACGGTTACGTACGGATGTCCGACGGAACGATCATGAGCTTTGATGCTCCGGGAGCGGGCACGGGGCCGGGGCAAGGAACCGATCCGGCGGGAGTAAACGGGCAAGGCACGATTCCGGGATTCGCGTTTGATGCGAATGGTGCGGCGCACGGGTTCGTGCGCGCTGCGAATGGCACGTTCGCTGCAATCAACATATCCGGAGCGGGGAGTGCTGCCGGCCAGGGCACATTTGTGCAGGGGATTAATCCGTCGGGCGCAGTAACGGGATATGACGTCGATGCCAGCGGAGTGGCGCACGGCTTCGCACGGTCAGCAACGGGAAGAATCGTCAGATTCGATGCTCCCGGGGCGGGAACGGGCGCCAGCCAAGGGACATTTCCGCTGACCAACACGCCCTCGGGAGCGATCTGCGGTTATCTGGTGGATGCGAGCGGCGTGGCGCACGGGTTCGTGCGAGGGCAATAAAAACTCTACGCCGGGGTTGGTGCAGGGCCTGCATCTTGCGCTGCCCCGGCTTTTTTGACGGCAGAAACAGTATGGCCGCCCCCTTAAGAATGTACACTGGAATGCGATCGCCGTTTCTTTGTGGTTTGCACTCACCGCGGTCTGCATAACGAACTAGAATGACGCCATGAAATCGCTGTCCCTGCGCGGAATCGCCCGGGCATACCTGATGTCGATTGCGTTCTGGTGCGGGTTCGCGCTGTCGATGGGGCTGCAATACCGGCCGCATCTGAGTGCGATCACACGACAGTACGGTTCGAAAATCGGCATCAAAAGCAACGGGCGGATTCTGTTATCGATCCGCGGGATGTCAGTGTGGTGGAGGCCGAGGGCAACTACGTGCTGCTGCGGCGAGACGCAGCGTCGGATCTGCTGCGCGAGTCGATTTCGGCGATCACCGAGAAGCTGAAGCCGCATGGGTTTGTAAGAATCCACCGATCGGTGTTTGCGTTCCTCCTTTCTTTCGCCCTCTGCCGGAAATGCGGCACCAAACTGTTGCACTTGGATGCCACATTTTTCTCCTATAGCGGTAAGGTCAGAAAACTCCCATTACCTTATTGCGCAAATTGTGGACGAGCGGAAGACAATTGCGACTAATGCTGCATGAGGGGTGGCGTGACGCTGGGAACTTCAATGAACGTTAGATAGGCCAGAGGCAGAGACGGGTCCGTGTTTGGGGGAGCATACCCCGGTGGTGGAGTTTTCAATTTCTCGAAAAATCTGGTGCTACATGTTCTGGAACTCACTGTATTGACCTCGGACCAGCCTTGGCAGACAATGGCAGAGCTAGTTTATTGGAGGTTCAAATGGACTGGTTCTGTTTTGCAGAAGAGCTCTACGTCGGTGATTGGCGCGTTGAGGGAAGGGATCATGAGAACGAAGGCCAAGTGTATGTCGCCATTTTCTCCGGCCCAGGGGCTCGCGAGAGAGCGCAAGAGTACGCCGACTGGAAAATCTCAAAAGAACAGCCCCGGCCACGGCTGCACAAGGTCAGCTAACACGCGATCCCAATAATATAATGTCTCGTAAACCGCTCTCTAGACGTGACTGATCGGTATGCCACACTGGGACGCAATGAGACAAGGTCGCTGAAGACTGCAAGATTAATGAACAGCGACAACACTGTCCATCAGGAGTGCTGCCGCTAACAGCACGGAAGGCGAGATGGTCGCCACCACGGAATAAGATCGGGAAGAGTCCCCGCGATTTCAACCCAGCGGAGGAATTTGTAGGCTTCACGTAATTCAGCGTCAAGACTGTGAGGCTCTGAAGAAGGCTTCCCGTTCCAAAGAGAGAAAACCTGCACAAACCTTGAGAATCCTCAGGCATCCAAATCAAACGAGGCATACGTTATGAACGCTCAGCCCAAGCTTTCCGCCTCTGTAGCATCCTTGCTTACCGGAGCCTTTTTGACGGCAGCGTTGCTTTTCACCACCGTATCGCGACTCCGCGCCGAAGACCAAGACCGGTGTCAGCGCCGGATCGTTCACGCGGAGCATGAGCTTCACGAGGCCATCGAGAAACATGGACGCCATAGCGCCAAGGCAGACCGCGAGCGCCGTGAATTGCACGAGGCTCGGGAGCGTTGCTGGCGTGAACGTCACCGGTGGTGGGATGAGCACGAACACCGCTGGCACACCGAGCGCGATTGGGACGAGCACGATCACGACCGCGACTGAGCAGGCTCCGCACCAGAGATTCCCAAGGTCTCACTGTTGGGGGCGGACGACACCAGCTCCCTCTGTCTTTCCCCTTACAGGCGCCCAGAGAGTCCGCCACAATCCCTCATTTCGGTTTTTCCTGAAAGCCATGCACCTGCAGCCCGGCTTATTGCAGTCCTATCCCGTACGGGGGCATCGCAAGCAATGGGCTGCACTATTTCGCAGGCGCATCATCTCGATGGTGATTCATTTCTCGGCGCAGGAAAGTCGAAGACCACTCGCAGGGTGGTTAACCGAGTAGTGCCCACTACCCAAGTATTGCTCGCATTATGAGCCTGATGAAAATAAAGTCAGTAAAGGCATGCCAATCCTTCTTACATTGGTCCTCTGGTTCGTCTGGAAGGAGCATCCGAATGTTGTGATGTGTGCTGCCTTCTGGCTCAGTGTGATCTGGGTCATTCGTTCTGCGCGCCTGATTCGCTACGGTGGCGGATTGACCATTCTCCTGGGTGTGGTTCTAAACGCAGTAGTCACCGAGTTCAACGATGGTGTGATGCCAGTGCTCGGTATGCCCCTGCACTTTCAAACGGCAGCTCCTATATGGCACGCGGCGCAGAGTGGCAATCACCTGCTTTTTCTAGCAGACCAATCTTCGCTCCAGTTCTTTAGCATCGGCGACCTCGCACTGTTGATGGGCACGTCGATGTTCCTGCTCGGCAGGTTGTATCAGAGATTGAGCAAGCAATGAGTGCCAAAGATACGAGGGCCAGTTCACTGACTCGGATGTGACCGTCTGGATCGCAGTCACCACAGAAGAAAGTCGTGAGCAGCACCCCGATCAACGCAAGATCGGAAACGGCCATCATCAGGCCCGTGTTTCGCGATGCCTTGCCGATACAGAATCCACCGTCACGGGATAAAATCGGTGGCGTGCCAACATGGCATCAGGGTGGGAATGTGGCCAGGCTTTTCGGTGTGCTTGTCCTTGGTATTGCCTCGGTCTACGGAGCGGTTGTCGTGACCAATCCGTGGGCCTTTCATATCGGTGGTCGCTCGACGCCGCTGTTGTACTGGTCAGGGTCTGGCAAGCTAATCACAAAGCACGGAACTTATCCTCTTTACATTTTCTTCTTTCCCTCCGCCCATTTCTCTCGCCTTCACTTGGACGGGCTGCGCCCAACCGGCGGCCTGCAGGGCTCAGGCTGGATGTGTACTTCGCAGGGTGTTACGCAATACCTGAAACTGAGCGGCACGATTTACGGCGGGTGGCGCAGCACAGAAGGTAGCCTCATGAACTTTCGCCTACTCGAACCAAAGATTCTAGACGTCGGACAACGGCGGGGCTACTTCGACCTTTATGGCCGGTGGAAAGGCCCACGGCTCGTTATGGATGATCGCGGGAGTCCTGGAAGCACGTTCCGCTCCGGCCTGAGCATTGAACGTGCATCTGTAGCGCTGGATTGGGACCGTTATTCTGACTTCAAGGCGCGTTGCGCGAACGCGACTAACAGTGAGAGTCATCAATGATACTGGCTCATGCTGCTGCCAACGTAAGGGCGCTTGCGAGCTGGCACCTCATAGCGGGGCATTGCCATACATCGCTTTGAGACATGCTCGGGATCAACGTTCGCTACCCGCAGCGGAGTCAAGACAAGCGCAGACTCTTGAGCGAAGCGCGAGCCGGACCTCGACTGATGTCTGGCACAACGACCAATTCAAGAACTGTGACGCCCTCCCGCTGTCGTTCATGTTTGACCTCCCCTCTCATCGCCTGTCAGCGATGCGAGTTTCTCTTTCAGTGCAGGGGCAGCACTGATGACCGTGCCATCTGCAAGCACAGGCGGAGTATTTCCCCACTGTGCCTGTCTGGGATAGAGCGCAGCCATATCCCAAAGAATGCTCCCACTTTGGCAACAGCTAGGTGGACTTGTAAGCTGCTGACGAAGTTCCTTCGCCACAAGATGTTCCCTATCCCAGAACTGCGCAACCCGTGGGTCTGGAATTCTTGATTGAACCCATCCGCTTGGTCTTGACCAGTCTGTCGGAAGCATTGGCTCCCATACGACAAGGACGCGAACTCGCGTTGACGGATTCTGCTTCAATATCTCCTCAATCGCGGAAGACCCCCGCAGACAAGTCGGTCAGGTCGGCGACAGCAGCAGCACCAAGCGAGCTTCGTCGCCCGCGCCATTGAAATCTTGCTTAAACTGGTCGAGGTTATTTTGTGTCAGTGATGTGAGTGGGGGTTGACCGGGTGGCGTTCCTTTCGACAGCCAGAGATACCAGACGATCAAGAGCACAGCAATGATTCCGACCAGCCAAAAGGCGTATTTGACTCTTCGCGTTGGCATGTCCTACCCGGCAATCAAGTTGGCTATCACTTGTGGGAAAAGGATCACAAGAAGGACGATTAAAGCAGCGCCCCAGAACAGGGCGACGCTCAACGGACTTCGCTTTTGACATTGATTGCGCCCCACGTACAACTGAATGAAACCGATGCCGAGCAGGATGGCTGCGCTGACAAGCAGCCAAGGACGCAGTGACTGCAACCGGACACTTGCTCCCGCCAAACCAAGCGCTCCCAGAAAGGTAAATGGTAAGCAGCAAGCTAGGGTCGATAGCACAGCGATAACGGCTGCCACGGGCGTTGCTCGTTCTGCTACTCGCATGCGAATTTTAGCTCCCTCCGCTTCGCATCAGAAATCGCCACCCGCAACGACTCCTCTGACGGAATGCCGCTCCGATTTTCATACAGGCGACACGCTAGGGTGGTTACGCTCATCTGATGTGATTCGACATCCTCACCGTTGACGCGGACGGTGGGAGAACCGGGGAATAACAGAGCCTTCGCTTCAACTTCGGTGGTTACAGGTATCCCGTGAATTCCAGTGTTCACCGCTTCGGATGCCAAGGCCGCTTGAAGTCTCTCGAACGTAGGCTGATAGTTCGGGCAGCCGGGGACGTACAGAATCTCAATCCTCATTGACTCACTCCTCCCACGTCGTCGAGCACCGGGCAAGCGCAGGCTGCGTGCCGCCGACGATGGTTCAATTCGCGGTTACACCTTCGCAAATCCATTTCTAGCTCCGACTCCAGACGCCGTACCTCTTGCAGCTTTGCCCGCACGTCGATCAGTTTTGCTTTCAGCAACTCTTTTACCGATTCGCAGGCATCTACCTTCCGCTCTCGAAGCTCAATCAATTCCCCGACCTCGCGCAATGAGAAGCCGAGCCCCTGCATTTGCTGGATGAAGCGAAGTCGCTCGATGGTGCCCTCTTCGTACAATCGGAACCGACCTGCGCTGCGAACCGCCTTGGGCAAGAGCTTGCGCTTCTCGTAGAATCGGATCGCGTCTACGGTTAGGGAACTGCGTTTTGCGATCTCGCCGATCTGCATCGCCATGTTCTCAGTTTGGTGATTGGTCGCCATGACAACATCATACAATCTGGAGTGCAGTCCAGAGTCAAGCGAAAGGAAGGAGCTGAGATGCGGATTTTGCAGGACTTTGCCGGAGTCTGCCGGGTTAAGTCCTTTATCTTCTTTGTCTGCAATGGGTGTTGCAGAACTCATAAATCCGTAGGTCCGTGGTTCGAGTCCACGGGCCGCCACCAATCTGCTCAACAACTTGCAGCAGATCCGGCCGATGCTCGGTTTCGCGTCTCAATTTTGCCTTGCTGAAAATGGAAGGGACAGAGCTTGCTAAACCTTACTCGAACTGAACCATTACAATCTCGGGATTCGATCCCAGCCGCAGCGGTGGTCCCCAGGTTCCCGCTCCGCTCGAAGTGAAAACCTGCATTTTGCCGATCCAGCTTAAGCCGTACACAAACTGCCGGTAAATCCGCCGTGCCATCCAACTCCAGGGCAAGAACTGTCCAAGGTGCGTATGCCCGGACAACTGCAGCGAGATGCCAGCGGCCTCGGCGATCTCCGGATGGTCGGGGGCATGCGTCAACAGAATGCTCGCGCGATCATGATCTAAGCCGATGCCATGCAGCACCGAGGCTAGCTGCGCGTTCTGTATCGCGTTGCGGTACGGAACGCCAATAATCTGTAAACCGTCCACTTCCACCTTCTCATTGTTGAGCACGCGCACTCCGGCTGCCGTGACGGCATTCAGATACTTGCTGTCGTCCCCAAATTGCTCATGATTTCCCGCGACGAAGTACACACCGTGTGGCGCCACGAGCTTGTTCAATGGCTCCGCTGCGCGCCGTGCGTCGATGGCGGTTCCATCATATAAATCACCGGCAACAAAAATCGCATCTGGCTTCTCCCTCGAAATCTTCGCAACCAGGCGCCGCAAGAAACTGCCGTTTCGCACGTGCCCCAGGTGAACATCGCTGATCAGCGCCGCTGTTCGCCCGCGCCAGGCGGCCGGCAAGTTCGCCAGACGCACCGTCGTTCGCGTGATCCGCGTCCAGCTTGCGTTGAAAACCCCGTAGATTCCAGCCACTACGGCAGCGCCGAACAGCAATTCCACCGTCCGATGGAAGTTTATGTCCAGGCCCGTCAGTCGCGCAACTCCGAGAATAATCCAGGAGGAAACCGCCGCGAGAAAGAGAAAGCTCAATAGCCCCATCCAAACCGCGGCAGCCCTGTAAAACGCGCGCAGAGCGGCGTTTGTATAGCGGAAGGCAAGTAGCGAAGCGGCAACAAAGCTTACTGACAAAAACCCGAGGGCCAGTTTTATCCAGAACGTCTTATGAGCATCGCTTCCTGTCAGCGAAAATGTCCACGTCTCGTAGAGGAGATAATGAGTCAAAAAAAGAACGGACTGAACCGCTGCGATGAAACCAATTAACTCTTTTCGTATACGCATGGTGCATTAGATTCCCCAACCCGCAATTGGATTGGGGTTCGAGTCCAAGGGCCGCCACCAATCTTTTCAATACCTTGCGTGTGGACGCACCGGGGGCTTGCGAAGTAGGTCGCCGCCCGCCCAGAGTTGCCTCGCATCAGTAATCCCAGGTGTTACCGAAGTTTCCGGAAACGCTTACAAATCACTGTTCCTAAAGCTCTTAGCTGGCTATCCTTGAATTCGAGCGGTGTATCACGCGCTGCCCCAGGAAACAGCGTGGGACCCCGCCCTCTGAAGACGAATGTCCGCCAGCGCACACTCATGGAAAGGCCTGTCTCTCGGCGCCAAGGCTTTCATCGGCCTGGTGATTGCCGCGGGCATGGCGTCCCTGCTGCCGGCTGCGATGCACCAGAACAGCAAGAACATCGCCGAGTTTATCTGCTACCTGGGCATCGCGGTGTTGGCGTCGCGGCTGCGCGTCACTCTGCCCGGCATCACCGGCACGCTTTCGGTGAACTTCCTGTTCATCCTGGTGGGGATCGCCGAACTGAGCTATTCCGAGGCGATTACCCTGGGCGCGATTTCCATGCTCGCCCAATGTTGGTACCCAAGCCGGTCGGGGGCGATCCAGCTCACGTTCAACGTTTGCGCGGGTTCGCTTTCTACCGCTCTAGCCTACCTCGTTTATCACAACTCGCTGGCCAACACGCTCATCGTCAACCGCCCTCTGGTTCTTTGTCTGGCGGCTTCGACTTATTTCATCGTCAATGCCGGATGCATCGCAGTTGTCATTTCATTCAGCGAAGGGAAACCTCTTCAGAAGATTCTGGTGGAATGCTATTTCTGGTCGTTCCCTTACTACCTGGTTGGAGCCGGAGTTGCGGGCGCGATTTCCTGGTTCGACCACGCATTCAACTGGGAAACCTCTCTGCTGTTCGTCCCGGCCATTTACCTGATCTACCGTTCCTACCGCTTGTACCTCGGCAAGCTGGAGGACGAGAAGCGGCATGTGGAAGAGATGGCGGACCTTCATCTGCGAACCATTGAGGCCCTGGCTCTGGCCATCGAGGCCAAAGACCAAACTACTCACGACCACCTGCAGCGGGTTCGCATTTACGCCATTGAAGTGGCCAAGGAACTGGGCATGAAAGGGGAAGACTTGGAAGCCCTGCATGCTGCCGCGCTGCTGCACGACATCGGCAAGCTAGCAGTGCCCGAACATATCATTGCGAAACCCGGCGGCTCACGCCCGAAGAGTTCGAGAAGATGAAGATTCACACCGTGGTGGGAGCGGAAATTCTGGAGCGGGTTCGCTTTCCCTATCCTGTGGTGCCGATCGTGCGCGCCCACCATGAAAAATGGGACGGGTCGGGTTATCCCTATGGATTGAAAGGCGCGGAGATCCCGATCGGCGCGCGTATTCTTTCCGCCGTCGATTACCTGGACGCTCTGGCATCCGACCGGCAATACCGGCGTGCCATGCCGCTAGATGACGTGATGCAACAGCTGATTGCGGAGTCGGGTAAGGCGTTTGATCCGAAGGTGGTGGATGTTCTGCAGAAGCATTATCGAACTCTGGAACAACTGGCCTTGGCGCAAACGGCGGGAGCTGGCGTCCTCGCACTGCCCGCGGAGCTAAAGATCGGGCGCACACCGGAGCCGGATGCAGGATTTGAAAATGCAACGGTCTCGGATTCACCGGGGCGGGAAGCGACTTTCCTCTCCTCGATCGCGGCGGCGCGCCAGGAGGCTCAGTCGCTGTTTGAGTTGAGCCAGGATCTGGGAGCGTCGCTCAGCCTGGGTGAAACTCTTTCTGTTTTTTCCGTGAAACTTAAACCGATGGTGCCCTACGACGCGATCGCCATCTACATTCTGCGCGACGACGTGCTGATCCCGGAGTATGTGAACGGCGACAACTACCGCCTATTTGCCTCGTTGCGGATTCCTGTGGGCGACGGGCTCTCGGGCTGGGTGGCGCAGAACAAGAAGCCTATTGTCAACGGAAACCCTTCGGTCGAGCCCGGTTATTTAAATGATCCCGGCAAATTCAGCACCTTGCGCTCAGCCCTGGCCCTGCCTCTGGAGGGCGTGGCCGGCGTGATCGGAGTTCTTGCCCTGTACCGCGCCGAGAAGGACGCGTTTACTTCCGATCATTTGCGCATTCTTCTCGCGGTGAGCGGCAAGATGGCTCTGGCCATCGAGAACGCGCTCAAATATCAGCAGGCAGAAAGCTCCGCCACCACCGACTATCTTACCGGCCTGCCCAACGCCCGGTCGCTGTTTCTGCAACTCGACCGCGAACTGGCCCGTTGCAAACGCGACAGCGCCTCGCTCGCGCTGATGGTCTGCGACATGAATGGCTTCAAGAAGATCAACGACCGCTTCGGGCACCTGGAGGGAAATCGCGTCCTGCGTCTGTTTGCCCAGGCGTTGAAAGACAGTTGCCGCGAGTACGACTACGTGGCCCGCATGGGTGGCGACGAATTTGTGGTGATCGCTCCGGGCCTGGCTGCCGAGGACGCCGCCAAAAGAGTCGAGCAGATTCGTCCGCTCGCGCGGCAAGCCGGGTTCGACGTTTGCGGAGAGGATATTCTCTCGTTGAGCGTGGGAGTGGCAGTGTCTCCGGCCGACGGCAATGACGCCGAGCAACTTCTCACCCACGCCGACCGCCGCATGTATGTGGAGAAGCAAAAACAACCTTCACGGAAAGACCAGCGGCTGCATGCGCGGATGAACTGCCGGCTGACCATCGAGTTGCATCCTCAGCCGGGTGGCGGACCCATCTTCGGCAATCTGATCGACATCAGCCTGGGCGGTTGCTATGTGGAAACCAGCGCCATTCTGACTCCCGGCTCCAATGTAAAACTGGTCTTCTCGATGGACGGGGATGACGGCACTTTGAACGCAGAAGGCAAGATCGCCAGAATCCATCCCGGATCGGGCGTGGCGGTGCAATTCAAGGAGATGAGCCGCGAGTCCAGGGAAAAGATGTACCGCATTCTGGAGTTCGTGCAGAACTCGACCACAGTGTATAACGACCGCTATCTGCAGAATCTTTTCAAGCGCTGATGGGCAGTGGTCGGTGATCAGTGGTCAGTGGTCAGCCACTGAGGAGGTCATACTGGCCACTGATCACTGACCACTTTCTTACCCTTGAAGCCCGCTTCGGCCGCCCGTACACTTAAAGAATGCACGCCCACATTCATGGCGCAGGTGGTCCCAAGCGAGTACTCAAGATCTCGCTGGGCGTGACCCTTGCCTACATCGTTCTGCTGGTGGTGGCCGGAATCCGCGCCCATTCGCTGGCCCTGCTCTCCGAGGCCG
>CAVYVQ010000016.1:0-127672 GCA_963771895.1 uncultured Acidobacteriaceae bacterium
GACGCGGCTGGTGCACACAGCCGACGATGATGCGGCGCGCGAACGCTTCAAGGAATCGATTGTGCGAGTTCAGGAGGTTATGCCAAACTGCGAAGTCGCCGTGCTATCGGCGGCGGAGGTCGTCTTCCGCTGGCGCGGGTTGGAGTTTGCGCGGGCGCGGCTGGAAGCAGTGCGGGATCGTTTCGCAACACTGAGGAAATTGTTTTCGGCGTCGGCGCAGAGGAGCGAGTTCTTGAGGCACGCAACGAAGCCGAATTCTCGGCACTTGCCAATTGTTTGCGCGACACTCGCCACCCTTATGGACCGCGGCAGCATCCCCTGTGGCGGCTGCGTCCAGAGCGATGGCTGGAGTCGCTGGTGGTTGGCGATGTCAGCATGGTAGACGGACAACTGAAGCCATCGCGTCTTTATTCCCAGGTTCCGGCATTCTCCGCTTGTGACCGCGCCATGATCGATGTGCTCACGACCACGCATGCGGGACGGCTGGCGGTGGTGGAATTGAAGGCCGATGAAGACATCCACCTGCCGCTGCAGGGGCTGGATTACTGGTCGCGTGTGGAGTGGCACCATCGTAGCGGCGAGTTTCCTCGCTTTGGATACTTCGAGGGCCATGAGCATTGTCAGCCGAGAAGCCGTTGCTATTTCTCGTGGCTCCGGCGTTGCACGTGCATCCCGCCACGGATACGCTGTTACGCTACTTTTCACCTGAGATTGAATGGGAGTTTGTGGGGATCGACGAACGTTGGCAGGAGGCTGGAGACCGTATTTGCCGAGAACGCCCAAGCACTGGACATCGCCTCGATCCTACGCTGACGGCCTGACACCTCTCTTCCCGGTAAGAGGTCAGCCGGGCCAAGCTCCCAGCAGACGGCGCACGTCGACTAACTGACCCAGATGGTAGGCGTTGTGATCGGCCAGGAGCAAAGCCTCACGCAGAATCGTTTGGCCGTCGCCCCAAGGGATGCGGGCGTACAGATCGGTCTTTGGATTGGCCACCAGATCCTGCATGGCTTTCAGATCCTTGCGGAACTGTTGAACACTCTTGTTCCATGCCGCCGCGCTCGGGGAGCTTCCGTCTTCGGCCAATAACCCTCGGCCATTCGGGAGACGTATGTTTGGAGTTGCGGCTGAATTCGAGAATGTCCCACTGTGCCAGGCGAAGATGATCGAGCAGCATCCAGGCGGAGTGCGGGAGGCCGTTGGGCTTCATGCCGCGCAAATCCTCCGGCAAGTTTTTCACGACATCGTCAAAGCGGGCGTGGGCGCCGCCGCCATTGAGAAGATAGAGCAGGTGCTCGCGGAGTTGTTTGCTGTTTGGGTCTTTGATGGCCATCTGGTCCTTCTCTTGCCTTCGGAGAACTGTGAATCTCTAAAAAATGCGCCTGAAGGCGCGATTCAGCTTAAGGTATCCCTGAAGGCATACCCTGATACGAATCGTCACTCGCCGAAGCGATCAAGAGCTTCCTCCGGGCCCTCGCCTCTAAACACGCGGCCGATGCCGCGCACGATGCGGCGCATGGGAAAAACAGCTTTATCATCCGCAAGAAATATTTCGCCGATGCGGCGGCCGCGATAGTACCAGCGTTTGAGCAGCGCGAGGTGCTCCATGGTTTCGAGCGCGGGCCGTACTTTCGTCTGGCGGGAACGAATCGAGAACTGCCAGCACTCGCGATTCCATGGACTGCGACTTCGTGTGCTCGGCGGGCTGGATCGAGAACACCACCGGCCCGGAGATCGCTCCATCTTCGACACGGAAGAAGGTGACGGAGTCGGCCAGATGACAGGGCTGAACGATCAGCGCTGAAAAACGGTCGAGGCGGCGGACTATCTCGGGGAACTGGCTCAGGATCGGCTTCAGCTTTTCCAGGCGGACGTGAATGGCGGCAGCTTCTTCAAATGCCAGATTGGCCGATGCGGCGTCGCGCTGCGCGGAAAATTCGCGAGCCAGAGATTCGCCTCCGGAATCAAAATAGGCTTGCACGCGGTTCACTTCGGCGGAATATTCTTCGTCGGTGCAGCCCTTGAAGCAAGGCGCAAGGCACATCTTCATCTCGGAATAGATGCAGCCGGGAAACTGTGGGTCGGGATGCAGATCGTCGACGCAGCGGCGCATCTTGAAGAAGTCGAGCGAGTCGTTCATGAACTTCTCGGCAGCCGTGCGGGATTGGAACGGCCCGTAGTAAAGCGCGGGGCCCTTGATGCGTCCCAGTCGAGTGGTGATGGAAGCCCGCGGATATTGGTTTTCGAGATGCAGCTTGACCAGCGGCGCGAAGCGGAAGCGCATGCGGCTGGCGTAAGTCTTGGGAAATATTTCGCGCAGGACTCGGTAAAGCAGGAAGCCGGATTCAAAGTCGGAACCGGTGGGCGCGTACTCGATAGAGCGGACGCGGTCGCGCAGATTGAGTTTCTTGGTGCGCTCTTCGACCGGGCCTAGCAAGCGTTGAAGACGTCGGCGGAGATTGGCGGTCTTGCTGACGTAAGGCTCGGCCTGCGCGTCGTCGCCTTGAAGCATAAACACTGCCGGAGCGGCCGGGACGGCGGCGAAGACTTCCGCATCGCGTTCGGGGACAAATTCCAGCCGCTCGGTCAGCACGAAGCCATTGTAAGCAAGTCTTACAGGCACAGAGGCGCAGAGAAAACAACAACTGTTCTTTTTACCAGGCGGGCTCACAGCCCTCCGTGGAGCCCTCCGAAATAGTGGGCAAGATTCAGCGACATGATCAAGATGCCCGCCCCGAGGACGAGAACGTGCCAGGTATTGCGCAGATTGAAGCTGCCGACACGACATACGAGCAGATAGCTGACGGCAAGATTGAAGAGGCCCCATAGGACGTTGACCACCGAGGAGGACAAGCCTACTCCGGGTGGTGATGCGAAGGGGCTCTGGAAGGAATGGCCCGAGATTCCATTGCCGAGATGGGGCAAGGCGTTAGCAAGGAATACGCCACCGAAAAAGTAGGCTACAAAGTGGTACCAACGCATAGTGGCTCCCTTCTCACTGAAGATCGTTGTGTCGCAGCAGATCCGCAGTGAAGAATCAGCGAAAGCTGGCGCTGCGGAACTTCTGACGGAAGTCTTCGCCTTCCATCTTGACAATGCGGCACATCTCGTGCAGCCGGGAGCGCATGCGGTCGCCGATGCGATCGCCGAGGGTATCTTTCTCAGCCGAATATTTGGCGGCTTCGGGGCTGCGACTGCTCACATTCCCGGTGGTCGCGCTTAGGGCGATCCTCGAAATTTGTCGTGATGATGGTGGTGCGGTTGTCGTTATAGCGGGTATTCAGGATCAGGCTGACCGTGTCCCAAACCCATTCCGTCGGCTTCACCGCGCCCAATTCGTCCAGAACCAGGACCTCGGTTTCAAAGACGGGACGAAGAACATCCAATTCGGTGGTTTGAACCGTGGCGTTGTAGGAGTTCTGAATTTCTTTCAGCAATTCGCGATAGTCGTAGAACAGGCAAGGAATGCCTTTGTTGAGGATGAGATCTTTAGTGATCCCAACCGCCAGGTGAGTCTTGCCTGTGCCGATCTTGCCAATGATCAGAAGACCCGTTCCATCGCGAGGATCGTACTCCTGCGCAAATTTCGTAGCCGACAAATGCGCGAACGCTAACGAGGGATGGGCCCCGGGGAAATCCGTTGTGTAGCTGGCAAGTTCACAATGCTCATAACGGCGAGGTATGTTCGCAGCCGCCAGCAAAGTCTGATTTCGCGCCCGCAGTTGGCAATCGCAGCGCGTGACCCGGCGGTCTCTGTTCGTGTCTTCGGGCACGTTGGGGCTGGGTGGAATCGTCTTCCAACCTGTCCCTTCACAGAGGGGGCAAACTTCGGCTGCTGTCTTGATCAACTTCAACCTTCTTCTTGGATCCTTTTAGTCTGTGTTATCTGACTTTGCACCCGAATGCCGGCTTCCTGCAAGTGCGAAACTCCAGGCACCTGTGTACAACCTGTGAAGGGGAGATGGAAAAACAGTGGTCAGTGGTCAGTGGCTAGTGGTGAAAGGTCAATGAAGGCATCTGCCAGTTGGTCACTGACCACTGATCACTTACCGCTGGCCAACGGTCTTTAGGAAAACCACCCCTTCCCGGCCTGGAACCCGCCCCTCCAGCACCAATCCGGGACACGGGGGTGCGAAACAGGCTTCGGACGCGGATTTTCACAGTTGACATTCTGCGCAGAGAGAGGAGAATACCACCCGTCGGGTTTCCCAACTCAGCCACAAGCTTTTGTCCTCCCGGTGTCGGCTGGGTATGCAAAATAAAGAGACCTGCGAGGAGAAACATAATGAATAAGGCCGATCTGGTGGATAAGATCGCAGGCGCTTGCGAAATCAGCAAGGCGCAGGCTACAACCGCGGTGGATACCGCTGTGAGCAGCATTACTGGTGCATTGCGGAAAGGGGATCGGGTAGCTTTGATAGGTTTCGGCACTTTCTCGGTATCGCAGAGAAAGGCCCGCAACGGGCGCAATCCGCAAACCGGCGCCACTATCAAGATCGCCGCCCGTAAGGTCGCGAAGTTTACCCCTGGGGCCGAATTGAAGAAGACCGTCAACAAGAAATAACAATAACGAAGACAGCGAAAACAGAGAGCTTTGGATTTTTAACGAAAACGGCAGGGGTCGGCCCTGCCGTTTTCCTTGCCTGTCATTTCAGTACCGAGTACCTGGTATCGAGTCCCGAGAGGCGGGCGGCGTGACTCGGAACTCGGTACACGGTACTCTCAACTAACATGATTGCCCATCTGCGCGGGAAACTCCTGACGAAGCATCCCAATCAAGTTGTGGTGGAGACTTGCGGCGTCGGCTACGAGGTGAATATCAGCGTCCCAACCTTCTCCGAATTGCCGGCCAGTGGCTCGGAGGTTGCGCTGCACATCCACACGCATGTGCGTGAGGATGTGATCGCGCTCTACGGGTTTCTGCGTCCCGCCGAAAAGCAGTTGTTTGAGAAGTTGATGACGGTGAGCGGAATCGGGGCGAAGCTCGCTATCACCATTCTGAGCGGGATGGCGGCCGACGAGATGGCGGCCGCGATCCGCGGCAATGACGTGGCGCGCCTGACCAGGATTCCCGGCATCGGCAAGAAAACCGCCGAGCGCATGGTATTGGAACTGCGCGACAAATTGCCGACGGCTGCCGGGACCTCCACGCCGACTGTGTCTCTCATGAGCGCGATGGAGGAAGATGTTCTCTCTGCGCTGGTTAACCTGGGCTACCAGCGCGCCGCAGCCGAGAGGGCATTGGCGAACGCGGTTAAGAACGGCGCGGGCAAAGGCGAGAAAGGCGGATCATTCGATGCCTTGTTCCGGGGAGCCCTGGCAGCGCTGTCGAAGTAGCGCAAAAAATGAGAGTTCCGAGGTGGTGTTGGGTCCATTCGTTTCGGCCAGTAGCTCGCTTTTAGACCCTCGCTTGACCTGCTATCGCAGCTTCCCTTGCGGGGTGCCACGCGCGATCTTCGCTCGGGCTCCGGGCTTACCGCCAACCGGAAAAACCTACCCAACGCCTCGGAACTCTATCCTGCCTTCGACGTTTCTTCTTGTTCTCCTCGACCAGCGCTTTGCTATAGACCCTTGCTTGCCCTCCCTGGTCATTTGCATGAACAGGGTGACTGCGCTTGAGTCCCGGACGCCGCACCAACCGGAAAAACTTTAGAAGCTGTCAAAGAACGATTATGTTTCTACTCTTTCTATTCTTAGAGTCAATGAAAAATCGCGCTTTATAAGGGATGTATTTTCAATCGAGTGCAGCTCATTCACAGGCATATGACCGGATTTAGTGCATCTGCGCTCACTGCATTCCGTGCTGGCCGTCTAATCGGTTGCTTCTTGCAAGATTCGAAGCCTCGACGGGAATAAGCTTGATGCTTGCGCAACTAGTCCGGTCATTGTGAAAAAGCGGGGTAATGCCGCGTTTTGCAAGGGTTCGTCCGCAACAGGAAAATCGAGAGGAGACCATAGTAGGCGCATGAAAACCCCGACTGAGCTTCGACTGGCGGCTGTAATCCTCCTGGTCTCCGGCTGCTTGCTCGCGCAGGTGCAACTTCCCAATACACCCGCGGCCCATCAACTTTCCGCCTGGCTGGCCGCTTTCAACAGCGGCGATCGAGCCGCCCTTCTTACGTTCCTGCAAAAAAACTTCCCCGCTCGCGCAGCGGACATTGACGGTGAAATGGGTTTCCGCGAGCAAACCGCCGGGTTCGATCTTAAGAAAGCCGATGATTGCGCCGTCGCGAAGTGTTCGGCCATTTTGCAGGAACGCGATTCCGACCAGTTTGCAAGAATCGTCATGGACGTCGATCCCGCAGAGCCGCACGTTATCAAAGAGGTCGAACTTCGCGCCATTCCGCGCCCCGCCGATTTTCCAATCACCCGCATGACGGAAGCGGAGGCGCTCAAGGCCCTTCGCTCGTACCTCGACCAGGCCGCTGCTGACGGCCATTTTTCCGGAGCGGCTTTGGTTGCGAAAAATGGGAAGCCGGTATTCACCGCCGTTTATGGTATGGCCGACCGCGAAAAGAAAATTCCTGACCAGCTCAACACGCAGTTCCGTATCGGCTCCATGAACAAAATGTTCACCGCGACCGCAGTGCTGCAGCTGGTACAAGCCGGCAAAATCAATCTCAACGATCCGCTCAGCAGGTATCTCACCGATTACCCCAACAAAGACGTGGCTGCTAAAGTCACCATTCACCACCTCCTCACTCACACGGGAGGCACCGGCGATTTCTTCGGTCCGGAGTTCGACAAGCATCGCCTCGAGTTGCACACCCTGCAGGACTACGTCAAACTCTACGGCGAGCGCGGCTTGGCCTTTGAGCCCGGCAGCCGCTGGGAATACAGCAACTACGGCTTCCTGTTGCTTGGCATGGTTGTCGAGAAAGCCAGTGGCCAGGACTACTACGCCTATGTTCGCGAGCACATCTTCAAGCCTGCTGGAATGAACTCCACTGACTCTCTCCCGGAAGACCAGGCAGTCCCTGGCCGAGCTGTCGGCTACACGAAGTCAAGTGATGCCACGAGAGAGTGGCGCCCTAATGTGGATACGCTTCCTTATCGAGGAACTTCCGCAGGCGGAGGTTATTCGACGGTGGAGGATCTCCTCGCCTTCGCCAATGGGCTTGTCAACCACAAACTGCTTGACGCCAAGCACTACGACATGCTCACCACGGGCAAGGTGGAAACGCCACGCGGCTCGAAGTATGCCTATGGGTTCGGCGATGAAATTTCGGCAGACGGCGTCCGCTGCTTTGGCCACGGTGGAGGCGCGCCTGGGATGAATGGCGATTTGAAGATTTGCCCGCAATCCGGATACGTCATTGCCGTTCTGGCCAACGTCGATCCACAGGCCGCCGGACACGCGTCGGGTTTCATCGCAGCGCGCCTGCCGAAAAATTAATGTCTAGCCGACTTCGACTCTCTCTTCCGCCAACTGCTTCTCGGTCTCATCGCTGCCAGTGAGTTCGAACGAGTTGGTGATCGACGCCTTTCCGTTATCCACGCTGGTGATGACGTAGGAGCAGCCGAACCAGTGGGCTTCAGCGAGATCGGTCTGCGACCAGCGTGGAGGATGGTCCGGGTGCGAGTGGTAGAAACCTACAATGTCCTCACCGCGCTCGCGGCCCTCGCGCTGGGTGCGCACCAGTTCGCGGGGATCGATGTTGTAGCGGTTCTGAGGCGAATCAGTGCGCGTGTTGCCGCAGCGCGCAGTCGAGGTCACGATGCGAGTGCCGTCGTCGTCCACACGGCCGAGCAGCACGCCGCAGCATTCATGCGGGTACGTTTCCTCACCGTGACGGCGGAGGGCGGCGTAATCTTTGGATGTGATCTTCAGCATGAATGAATACAAGATGTAAAAAGTCAGAATGCAGTAAGCGCTGATCTTTTTACTTTTGACTTCTCCATTTCTGACTCCTGCCTTCGCTCAGCCCTCCGTCCAAAATCTTTCACCCAGGTACTTGTCACCGGAATCGCAAAGAATGGTGACAATCACCGCCTGCTGCTCTCCTCTTAGTTCAAGCTGCTCGGCAACTCTGAGGCTGCCGGCGATGCCGGCGGCGGCTGAGACTCCCAGCAGCAGTCCACACTCACGCGCGAGGCGTCGGGCCGTGGCGTAGGCGTCTTCGGTCGCGATCTCAAGGTTTTCATCCGCCAACATCGGATCATATATCTGGGGAACGATCGCGCTGGCCATGTGCTTGGCGCCTTCGATGCCGTGAAAAGAGGAATCGGGCTGCAGCGAGATGCAGCGGATCGTGGGATTGAGTTCTCTCAGTCGGCGCGTCGTGCCCACAAACGTGCCGCTGGTGCCGAGCATGGCAACAAAGTGAGTGATGCGCCCTTGGGTCTGTTGCCAGATTTCGTTGGCCGTGCCGTGATAGTGAGCGAGCCAGTTGGCGTCGTTGGAGTATTGATCGGCATAGAAATACAAGTCCGGATGCTTGACGGCGAGTTCGCGGGCCATCCGAATGGCGCCGTCGGAGCCGTCGCCGGGGTCCGTATAAATAATGTTCGCGCCATACACGCTCAAAATCTTCTTGCGCTCGGCGGAAACATTCTGCGGCATGCACAGCGTGACCGGGAATCCTTCAGCCGCGCCCAGCATGGCATAGGCGATGCCGGTGTTGCCGCTGGTGGCGTCGAGCAGGATTTTGCCCGAACTGAACCGGCCAGTGCGGCGGCCTTCGGCAACGATATTGGCGGCGGCGCGGTCTTTCACTGAACCGCCGGGGTTGTGCCATTCGGCCTTGCCCAAAAGTGTTACCCGGGGAAGCTGCGCAGTGAGTTGGTCAAAGCGCAGAAGCGGCGTATTGCCGATGCGCTCCCGCAGAGTCAGCCCCGGACGCGCCATGGCGGGTTCGGGCGCGCGATGCGCGGGAAGAGTTTCCGCCAGCTTGGCCGAACTGTGAACCATATTCGAACTATCCCCTGGTGACCAACGTAATATGCAACGGCGACCGAAACACGCTATGTAGTATGGTGTCTTTAGATGACATGGATTGCAAGTCGATGCAGCGCTGAACAAAGAGCGTACATTCTGTGCGGAGCCTGCATCTAACAGAAAGATTGGAAAGTAGAAAATGCCGAAAGCAATCGAAGCACGAACCTACGAGGAAGCGCTGGCCTGGTTGCGCGAGCACGGTTTCGACGTCACCGAGGCACCGGGCACGAATGGACGCGTGTTCCTCAGAAAATACAACGTCTCGGCCGCGATTCAAAAGACGTCCGACGATGGCGTGAAGATTTTCGCCTATCCCGGATACTTGATTGGCAGCGAGATCTCGAAGTTGGTCAACCGCGGCTATCAGCAGTTCTTGAAGACCTCGAAGACGGAAGTGCCGGCGACCGCCGAACACCTCAAAGCACTGCAATCGTTTGCCGAAGAGCTGAAAATCGCGCTCGGACTTCCCAGCCTTTACAACGAGTCGCTGGGGACGGTGAGCGATTCCTACCATTACGACCGCCTCAAGGATGACGACAAAGCGCCGGTGGATCGTCCGAAGCGGCCCTGGGAAGTTGCAGGCAAAGCGGTCGCCGTCAAGAAGGGCCGGGCATAGGCCGTTAGAATCGCTGTAGCTCCGTTCGAAATCCTCCCGCAGTTGCCTCCCGTCGTGCGAAACTGGTGCGCTCAGTTTAGCTGGATCTCTGGGAGGTTGCATGCGCAGCCGTTTTGTCCTCTACTTCATTTTCTCTTCCTGCTGTTTGCCGATCGTGTTCCTGGCAGCCAGTAATCAGGCGCTTGCCCAGGATGTGTCGGGCAGCTATGGGAACGATGCGAAAGCCATTGAGCACGTATTGCGCGCACAGCAGGAAGCCTGGAACCGGCACGATCTCGAGGGGTTCATGAAGGGCTACTGGAATTCTCCGGAGCTGACGTTTTTCTCTGGCGCGAAGGAGCACGACGGATGGCAGGCCACGATTGAACGTTATCTCGCGACCTACAGCAGTCCAGGGCACGAGATGGGGAAGCTGGAATTCTCCGGCTTGCGCGTCGTGGTGCTGGGCCAGGACTCGGCCTTTGTGCGTGGCTCGTGGAAGTTGACGATGTCCGACGGTAAGACGCCGCGGGGGTTGTTCACGCTGGTGTTCCGCAAGTTTCCCGGGGGATGGAAGATTGTGCATGACCATACTTCAGCGGAAGAATGAAGTGTTAGCCTGTAGATACTGCGGGTGTTTACCATTAGCTTAGAGCTTTGCCTACCCCTTCGCGGCATTCGTTGAGTGCGGCTGGAGAAGCTTCTAACCGCGAAGGGCGCCAAGAAAAGCCCTGGTTGCAGACTGGCCGGGGAAGCGGCAGGGAATTCGGTTCCGGCGCTAAGACAACGTCTAAAGTCGCATTCATAACACTTGCCTATCGCCGTATGCCTGAAGGCACACCGTGATACGAATCGTTGTGCGATACGAATCGCCCTTGGGCTACGGGTGGCCTGCCCGTCTCGCGCCTTTGTCCATCGCTTCGTTCGCCAGGCGGTCGGCTTCCTGGTTGTGCTCGCGGAAGGCGTGGCCTATCGAGAACCATTCCAGTTGGGCGATTAATTCTTTGGCGCGGCCGTGCAGATCTTTCAACGTCGGGTTCTTCACTTTGTAGATGCCTTTAATCTGGCGGACCAGCAACTCTGAGTCGCTGATTAGCTTCAACGCTTTGGGGCCGTGCCGGATCGCGTATTCCAGCGCCGCGATCAGGCCCTGATACTCGGCGACATTGTTTGTCTGGTGGCCGAGATACTCGCTTAAGTGGGCGACTTTTTTCCCGGACTGATCCTGGATTACTACGCCGTAGCCGGCGGGGCCGGGATTGCCGCGGGCGCCGCCGTCGCTGTGGGCGATTAGATAGTGGTCGGGGGGATTCTCGCGGGAGTCGTCGCGATGGGAAAACAGAGGTTTGGTTCCTGAGGTGCGGCGGTAGGGCATGCCACGAGTTTACAACGGCGCTTGAATGCGGCGACGCTGATTGGGTGGAAGGCGAACGCCGCGAAGCAATAATGGAAACGCCTTGCGAGGCCGCTAGTGGCGCAGGCTGGTATGCGGTCCTTCGACTGAGCAAGACGATTCGCTTTGCTCGTCGTCTTCCTCCGATCCGGATGACAGAGCGATTAGCGGCCGGCGGCCAGGCGGGTGGCTAGGCGGGGTGGGAGGTTGGCGGACAGGATTCGGTCTTGCGCAGCTTTCAGATTGTAGGGCGTGCGGTGGAAGTGGACTACCCGGGCTTCGGTATCGAACAGAGCGAAGGCGGCGCGCCAATCTCCGTCGCGGGGCTGGCCGACCGATCCTGGATTGATCATGTAACGCGTGGCCTGCCTGAGTTGCAACGAGACTGACTCGGCTTGTCCCACCGTGCGGTATTCGGGACGGAAGCCATCGGCGCTGGAGCCGTTGGCGAAGAATCCGCCCTGCAGGTGAGTGTGGCCGAAGAAGGTGAGAGGCGTGGTAAGCGCGAGGAGCGGGACGAGCGCGTCGCCGATGGAAACTATATAGGCATCTTCATCGCCGGGGGAGCCATGAACCAGATTCGCTTCGGGAAAGCCCTCCAGAGAGAGGGGGCCTTGCGGCAAAGAGTGTAGCCAATCGTGATGTTCTGGAATCAGCTGGTCGCGGGTCCAGATGGCGGAAGAGGCGGCCATGGGGTTGAAATCTTCCAGGTCGATGAGGCCGGTCGCCGCCTTGTCGTGATTGCCACGGACGAAAATCTTTCCCAGGGCGCGGGAGCGCTCGATGACTTCGTTGGGGCTGGCGCCATAGCCGACGACATCGCCAAGATTGGCAACTAGATCGTACGGCGGAGCTGCCACCAGGCAGGCCTCCAGCGCTTCGAGGTTGGCGTGAATGTCGCTAAGCAGCAGTATGCGCAATGAGCACCAGACAAAGTGGGGATTATAGAACGAGCGGGAATGGAAGGGATACAGGGGATAAGGAAGCGAGCCAAACGCGCGATTAATGCGTCGCAAAGAATGCGCGCTCAGGATGACAAGCTATCGCTATCTCTGATTGAGCACGGGGCAGCGGGCCCAGTGCCCTTCGGCAACCTCCACTAGCGGCGGCAGGGCGCGGGCGCATTCGGGAACGCGGAAGGCGCAACGCGGCTCGAAGGCGCATCCCGGCGGCATGGCCTGCAGCGGCGGGACAGTGCCTTCGATGGTTTCCAGAGGATCTCCACGTTTTGTCTTGAGGTCGGGGACGGCGTGCAAAAGACCACGCGTGTAGGGATGCGCCGGGGAGCGAAAGATTTCATGCCTGGTGCCGAGTTCTACCATACTGCCGGCATACATCACGGCGACGCGCCCGGCGACCTGTGAAACGACGGCGAGATCATGCGAGATGAAAAGCATTGCCAAACCGAATTTGGCGCGGAGTTCTGCGAGTAGGTCGAGGATCTGGGCCTGGATGGTGACGTCGAGGGCGGTGGTGGGCTCGTCGGCGATGAGTAATTGCGGACGGTTGACGATGGCCATGGCAATCATGACGCGCTGGCGCATGCCTCCGGAAAGCTGGTGCGGATAATCGCGGGCGCGGCGGGCGGGCTCTGGGATGGCAACGTCGGTCATGGCTTGAACGGCAAGCCTGGCGGCCTCGCTCGTGGGATGCGTGCTGTGGGCGAGCACGGCTTCGGCGATCTGGTCGCCGACCCGCATGACGGGATTGAGAGCGGTCATCGGTTCCTGGAAGATCATGGCGATGCGGGAGCCGCGCAGTTGGCGCATGGAGTCGTCGGGCAAAGCTGGGAGATTGCGTGTTGCCCCGTTCTCCGAAAACAAAATCTCGCCCGAAACTCTTGCCTGGGGCGGGAGCAGGCGCATGATGGCGAGGGATGTGATGGATTTCCCGGAGCCGGATTCGCCGACTAGTCCGAGGACTTCCCCGGGGGTGATGGAGAAGCTGAGGTCGCGGACGGCGGGCAGGACATTTCCGCTTTGCGCAGGACGGACGGGCGAGCGGCCCGTCTCCGCGCGGGTCGTCTCCACAGGAGTCTTGGCAGGGAAGTCGATGTTCAGGTGACGGACTTCGAGCAGCGGAGTCACGATGCCATGGTAGCAGCGTCGCAAAGCCGTCGCCTGCGCCGACGGAGAGCCGAGGGCGGCTGTCCCCACATGCGACTCAGGTCCCAGGCATTTATTGTCCCGCGGAAAAACTTATTGTCCCAGAATCAAGGGCAGGCCGTTCTTGTTGTTGCCGATTACTACTACTTTGGAGTTGGGGCTCTTGGCCAGATTTTCGGTGGCTTCGATTCCCTTCCATTCGAGCAGCGATGGCGTGATGCCTTGCGCCACGATCTGCTGGAAGTCGCGGACGCCGGCGGCTTCGATGCGCTTGCGTTGCGCTTCCTGGGTTTCTTTTTGCAGGCGGAAGTTCATGGCCAGCGATTCTTGCTCGGCCTGCTGCTTGGCCTCAATGGCAGCCTTCAGCGTGGCGGGCAGTTGGATGTCGCGCAACAGAACGTTCTCGACGGTCAGGCCGCGCTGATTGAGTTGCTGGCTGACCTGATCGAAAATCTGCTTGGCTACCATTTCGCGTTCGCCGGTATAGAGAGCGTTGGCGGTGTGGGAGGCGGTTGATTCGCGGATGGCGGAGCGGAGCGTGGGCTCGACCACGACGGTTTCGTAATCGGAGCCAATCTTCTGGAAAACCTCAGCGGCGCGGTCGGGATTGAGATGATAAATGAGCGAGGTATCCAGACTCATCATGAGACCTTCGCTGGAAGGCACGCTGGCGGATTCTTTCAGAGTCTGCGTCTGGATGGAAAGCTCGTTATTGGTTTTCAGCGGGCTGATGAGGTGAATGCCCTCGCCCAGGGTTTGGCCGGACTGCACTTTGCCGAACAGTGTGAGCACTCCGACGTGACCGGTGCCTACCTTGGTCACGGAGCTGAAAAGAAGAATCACCAGCAGAAAAGCGGCTAGGCCAAGTCCGATCAGGCGCAGAAGTCCGAAGCCGCTGCCGCCGCCGTCAATAATTCTGCCTCGAGCTGGATCGAAGATCGTCATCGTAGTTTCTCCCTTGTATTCTTTGCCATTTTACGGCAGGCGCATGATCGGCGTATTTCGACTGCGCTGAGATCAGACCCGCAGTCCTGAATCTTCCCAGAGTCCTTCGGCATCTTTTATCGTTAGACTTATTATCATTAGACCTATGAGCAAGATTCACATTCCTACTCCGCTGCGGCAATATGTAGGCAAGCACGCCATTGTGGAAGTGAAGGCCGGGACCGTGGGCGAAGCCATGAGTGCGCTGGTGGCGCAGCATCCCGAAGTGCGCCGGCATCTTTACACTGAGGAAGGCAAGCTGCGAGCCTTCGTCAACCTTTATGTGAACGATGAGGACATCCGCTATCTGCAGAAAGAGGCGACCGCGGTGAAGGAAGGTGATAACATTTCTATCGTGCCTTCGATTGCGGGAGGCGCAATATTGGCGTGTTGCCGGGGATGACGAAGTTGAAACCTTCCACCCAGAAACGCTGTTGTATGTATCCTGCCTGCGCTTAGTGTCTGGAAAGCAATTTTTCAAATCACAACTGAGGAGCTTATGGCTAGTCTTACCGAAATTCCAGTAACTCTGAGCAAGGATGAAATCCTGCGTTACTCGCGGCATTTGATCATGCCGGAGGTTGGCATGGAGGGGCAGCAGAAGCTGAAGGCGGCGCGCGTGCTGTGCATTGGCACGGGAGGGCTGGGATCGCCGCTGGCGCTGTATCTTGCGGCTGCGGGCGTGGGCACGCTGGGCCTGGTGGATTTTGATGTGGTGGATTACACCAACCTGCAGCGGCAGATTATCCATTCGACGGCCGATGTGGGACGGAAGAAACTGGATTCCGCGGCGGAGAAGCTGACGGCGATCAATCCGTTCCTGGATATTCAAAAGTTCGACACGCGGTTGAGCAGCGAGAATGCGCTGGAAATCTTCCGCGACTTCGACATCATCGCCGACGGCACCGACAATTTTCCGACGCGTTACCTGGTGAATGACGCTTGCGTGCTTACCGGGAAGCCGAACGTTTACGGATCGATTTTCCGGTTTGAAGGGCAGGCCAGCGTGTTCGCGACGAAAGATGGGCCATGCTACCGCTGCCTTTATCCCGAGCCGCCACCGCCCGGGCTGGTGCCTTCGTGCGCGGAGGGCGGAGTGCTGGGCATTCTGCCGGGGCTGGTCGGGGTGATGCAAGCCACTGAGGTAATCAAATTAATTCTGGGCGTGGGCGAGCCTCTTATCGGGCGCTTGCTGCTGATTGACGCGCTAGGCATGAAGTTTCGCGAACTTAAGCTGCGCAAGAATCCGGAGTGCCCGGTTTGCGGCGCGCATCCTACGGTTACGAAGCTGATAGACTACAACCAATTTTGCGGCATTCGTGGGGAGGAAAAACCGGTGGGAACGGGAGTTCCGGAAATTCAAGTGGAAGAGTTGAAACGGCGGCTGGATGCGAAGGAGGACGTTTTCGTTCTCGATGTGCGCGAGCCACATGAGTATCAGATTTGCAACATCGGCGGACATCTCATTCCGCTGAACGATCTGCCCAATCGCGTGCATGAACTGGATTCGAGCCGAGAGATCGTTGTCCACTGCAAGATGGGCGGACGCAGCGCGAA
Source organism: uncultured Acidobacteriaceae bacterium (assembly GCA_963771895.1). Classification (GTDB taxonomy): domain Bacteria; phylum Acidobacteriota; class Terriglobia; order Terriglobales; family Acidobacteriaceae; genus Sulfotelmatobacter. Next base: position 15,573 of record CAVYVQ010000016.1, read on the forward strand.
GGCGGTCGCGTTCTTGCAGCAATCGGGGTTCACCAAGGTGCAGAATCTTGCGGGCGGGATTACGGCGTGGGCCGAGCGCGTGGATCCTAAGGTGCCGAAGTATTGAGGGCAGTGGTCAGTGGGCAGTTTTCAGGGAGCGCGCTGGCGCTCGCTTTTCTATTGTGCGGCGCAGCACAGATTTGGATTGAACATCGTTTCCGCCAAGAGGACCGCCGAGGCGGCTGTTGCCACACAAGCTCGCTTCGCTCAGCAGCACATCAGGAGAAAAGACAGGGAGCACGATTTGTGCTCCCCGTTAATTGTTTGGAATTGTGCCGCGGTTACTTGCTGGAACCTTCCTGCATTCCTTCGCTGGTTTCACCCAACTCCAGAGAAAGTTTTTTGCCCTGGAAGCGGATGCCGGCTAGTGCGTTGGGTCCCTTGTCATTTTTGCGGAGCACGGCAGCATCGTCGGCGGCGGGCGTCTCCAGCTCAACCACGTGCGCGGGCGCTTTCGCCACAACGTTCTTGCCATGGAGGATGCTTACCTCGACGTTGGGCCCGTTGCCCTCCCACTGGACTTTGTAATCGCCTGGCTGCAGCGTTGTTCCGTTGACCGTCACTGGATGACTAAGTTGCAATGTGGGTTTGGTGGCCGCAAAGGCGCTCGAGGCTAACAGCAACGCCGCCCCCAGCACCAGGGTCTTCGATATTGCTACTGACAGTTTCGCGAATTTCATGACTGCTCCTTATTTCTTTCCCGAAAAGACGTCGGGAAACGGTTGGGGGCGGCCCGGTTCATGACTTCCGCGAGAAAACCCTTGCGTTTTGCCGCGAATCGCCTACAATGCATTGCGCTGGGGATCAGCGGACACGCCGCCAGGCCTGCCGCGCTGTGCTGGGGGTTTTCTCACCTGGGCCGCCAAACCGAGAGTGAGAGAATCCCCTGACCCCGCGATACTCCTGCTTTGGAAAAATCCGGCCAGTCTTAATGCTGCGCTGGCTGGCTGCTCGCAGTACTTCCACTGGCACTACTACGGAGCCGCTTCACCCAAAGTTCCCGGGCTCTTAGTCGACAGTTCTTACTCGACGTCTGAGAGCTTCCGATCACACGTCTATGGACGAAGCGTATGCATTTCTGGTAGCAAGCAGTTGTAAATTCATTGTCAAGAGATGCAACAGCGGCGGTGTTGTTTTGTCCGGCGGGAACCAGGGAACAAATTACGAGGTGTGTTCGTAGTCTCCAGTGTCGACGGTTTCAGTGCGCCTTGGGACAGTCTCAGTGTGTCTTGGGACGAATAACCGTTTGCAGCGTTAGTCTCCGTCGCCATGCTGCCGGTCGACCGACCAGATGCTCGCTTGATCTTTTTCGAATGGGTAGACGTGCACCATCCAGTTGAAGATTACGGGATGAAAGGTTCCGCCCGCGGCGTCGCAGGCCTCCTGCGAGGCGATCGATCCTCTTAGACCGAACTGCGGATGCGGCGCCAGCAGTTCCTTGCGGCGTTCGGAGGGCGGAGCGCAAAAGTTCACGTGCTCGTGCCATTGCGCGACGCTAAGCGGAACGCGCTGGTCGAGTTGATCTTCGTCGAGGAGCTTCGGGGCGGTGTACATTACGCCAATCAGTTTGTAATCGTCGCCATGTTTTTCATAAAGCAGCGACGTGGGGTGCTCGGGAGCGAAGCGAAAGCGCGCTTCCATCGCGTATCCGTAGTTGGTGAAGTGATACATCTTCTGCGGAACCTCAGGATGGAAAATCTGGTAGCCTTCGGCCAGGGCAACATGGTAGTCGAGGTATTTTTCTGAAGCCTTGCGAGCGGCTTCCACAATTTGCCCGGCTCGCGCGGCGTCACCTGGCTTCGGCGGGCGCAGGGCCGTCATCTTCATGTGCGGGCCCATGTCCATGTGGCCTTCCATCGAATGCATGGCGTGAGCGCTGGCATCGCTGTCTTTGTCCGCATCTTTATCTTTATCTGTGGCCATGGGCATGTCCTTCGTATGCATCTTCGACATGTCATGGCCGGGCATGTCCATACCCGGCATGCTCTGCTGGCCGCTGGACGGTGTGCTGCCTGGTGATTGCTGGCCCCAGGTCACGCTGGCTAATAGGAAGAGCGAAATCAGAGCGATGATTCGGTCGCGCATGGCAAATCTCCCACGTTCAGTTGGTATTAACACTGGCGCAGCGGAGTTGTTTCTGCAAGAGAATGGGGTTACCGGAGATTACGCAGGTAATCGTACCCCCGGGTGGGATGGCAGAGTGCTTCCTATTGCAAAGGCTCAGAAACGTGTTCGTGAACGATCATCCACTTGCCGTCCTGATTTTCGAAAATTACAGTCCAGCGGAAATTGCCCATCTCCACCTTGCCGACTTTTGTCGTCATCTCTTCGCTTATCGTCGCGGTGGCCCAGACCAAATCTCCGTGGGGATGGATAACGGCGTCATCGTTCACGGCGCACTTCGCGCTTTTGTAGTCGGAGAGCACGACCTTCACTCCCTTGTCATATTCCTCCCAGTTGCTGTATTTCAAAGGGGCGATGTCGAAGAAGACGTGCGGGCCGCTGGCATAGAACTTGGCCACATTGGCGGGATCGAGAGTGGACCACCCATCCCAGATTTTCTGCAGGTAGGCCTTGTCGGGAGGGGGCGGCGTTGCCGATTTCTTGGAAGTCTCAGGTGGCTGCGCAAGGGCAGACAGGGTCAGGGTGAGCAGGCACAGCGAAATGGTGTAAAGGCGCTTCATTGTTGGTTCCTCCGCGATTGATCCGAACAGTCGGCGGAAATTCTCGCATAACAATCCGCAAAGGGCGCATTGACCGATTTCTACAGCGCACGCTAGAATGGTTGAGTTTGCCTGTACTCGCCGACCCGTTCTGGGGACGCCTGCCCTGTCTGCTGACGCGCCGGGGCGGAAAAAACAGCAAGCTTTCACGATATTTTGACGGAGGCAGATGTATGTACGCGGTTATCCGCGCCGGCGGCAAGCAATACCGGGTGGCGCCCGGAGATGTGATTCGAGTGGAGAAACTGGCCACGGGCACCGACGGCCAGGTGGAGTTCCCCGAGATATTGGCTGTGTCGGGTGGAGAAGGTCAGATCGGAAAGCCACAATCGGGAGCGCGGGTCGTCGGTGAACTGGTGGAAGAAGGACGCGGCGCGAAGATTCTGGTCTTCCATTACAAGCGTAAGAAGCAGTACAAGAAGCTGCGCGGACACCGGCAGTCCTTCACCGCCGTGCGTATCACGGAGATCGCGTTTGACGGGCAGAGCTTCAAGGCTCCGGAGTTGGAGAAAAAGCAGCCCAAGGTGAAGAAGGCTGCGGCGCAAGAGCACGAAGCCGAAGCTAAGACCACGCAGGGACGCGCCAAGAAGAAAGCCGCTCCGAAGAAAGCCGCGGCAAAGAAGTCGGCTTCAAAGAAGAAATAGACTGCGAGGGGTACGATGCCTTCGCGACAGACGGCGGGCGCCGGCGCTACTTTTGTCGCGCTATTTTCAAAGAACTGAGAGATTTGATCTATCATGGCACATAAAAAAGGGCAAGGCACTTCACGAAACGGGCGCGACTCGAACGCGCAGCGGCTGGGATTCAAGGCATTCGGCGGGCAGATCGTGCCCGGCGGGACCATCATCGTGCGACAGCGCGGCACTCGCGTGAAGCCGGGGCTCAATGTCGGCCGCGGCAAAGACGATACTCTGTTTGCCAAGATTACGGGACGGATCAAGTTCCTGCACAAGGGATCAATGGGCAAGTTCGTCATGGTCGAACCAATGGAAGTTGCGGAGTAGTTCGGGCTCGTCTGCCGAAAAGCAGCATTGCGTTTTAGCGGCCGCGGCGAGCTGTCAGACGCGGCTTCAGCCTCGCCTTCGGGACGAGGCTTTTTGTTTTGGAAGGACTGTCCTCCCTCGCGAAGCGAGGGATCTTGGTTCGCCCGCAGCAGCGACACTGGCGGAGCAGGCACAAACCAAGGTCCATCGCTTCGCTCGGGATGACAAGCATGTTCTTGGTGTAACCATGTTCATTGATGAGGCGAAAATTCGGGTTAAGGCGGGCGACGGCGGCAATGGCTGCATGGCCTTCCGCCGCGAAAAATATGTTCCGCGCGGCGGGCCTTCGGGCGGCGACGGTGGCAAGGGCGGAGACGTGATCATGGAATCCAGCGAGCGCCATAACACGCTGGTGCATTTCCGTTTCAATCCCGAATACAAGGCCGAGCGCGGACGCCACGGCGAAGGCTCAAATAAGAGCGGGCGCGAGGGGGAAGACATTCTCCTGAGGGTTCCCGTGGGAACGATTGTGTATGACGAGGAAACGGGCGAGAAGGTGTTCGATTTTTCGGCCCCTGATCAACGCGTGGTGATTGCCCGAGGCGGTCGCGGCGGCAGCGGCAACGCGCGCTTTGCTACTTCGGTACACCAGGCTCCGCGCGAACATGAGGACGGGCGTCCCGGAGAAGAACACAACTACAAGCTCGAGCTGAAGCTGCTCGCGGACGTTGGCTTGGTCGGGTATCCGAACGTCGGAAAATCCACCCTGATCTCCCGCATCTCGGCGGCGCGGCCGAAAATTGCGGACTACCCTTTCACTACCTTGCAACCTAATCTCGGGATGGTTGCGGTCGGTGATCCGAACAATGAAATCAGCTTTGTAGTCGCCGACATTCCTGGATTGATCGAGGGCGCGCACACTGGGTCAGGGTTGGGCACACAGTTTCTGCGGCACATCGAGCGCACGCGCTTGCTGGTTCACATGGCCGATGTGTCGGACGCCAGCGGCCGGGCTGACATTGTGAAAGATGTGGAAGTGATTCTTGGCGAACTGGCCAGCTTCGGCGCTCACCTGAAAGAAAAACCCACGATCATGGTCGCGTCGAAGATCGATGTGGCCAACAAAGACAAAGTGGCGGCGCTGAAGCGTTACTGCAAGAAGCACAAGCTGAAGCTCTACGAAATTTCTGCCGTGACCGGCAAGGGCATCGACGAACTGAAATACGCCATGGCCAAAGAAGTGGATGCATTGCGCGAAAAGGCGTTGCAGCAGGCCGAAACCGCGGACAGCGCCAGCACCTAATCCATCCCCAACGCAAGAAAATCGGCGAGGAACCGGTTCTTGAATCACACTCGTTCGGCTTACCAATTTTCCGCCTTATTGCGGAGTGGCCGGAGTAACCTGAGCCCCCGGAGTTAGTTCGCTGCCGATTACGTCGCCGGAAACAATCATCTCGACGCGGCGATTCAACTTGCGCCCGGCCGCGGTGCTGTTGTCGGCAATGGGATCGGCCTTGCCCATTCCCTGCGCCGAAACATTGTCCATGGAAACTCCCGAACTGATGAGATAGCCGCGGACAGCGCCGGCGCGCTTCTCAGAAAGGGTCTGATTATATTCGTCGCTGCCGATGGAGTCGGTATAGCCCTCGATTTGCAGTTTCAGGTCGGGATAGGCGAGCACAATTCCCGAGATCCGCGCGAGGCGCTCGCGAGCTTCCGGCTTCAGGGTGTACTTGTTGAAATCAAACAACACGTCGGGCATGCTGACGATCAGCCCGCGGGCAGTGTCACGGGTTTGTAAAACCTGATTCAGCTGAGCCAACAGGCGGGCGCGCATTGCTTCCTTTTGGCGGATGGCTTCCTGCCGCTGGCGCTCCGCCTCCGCGGCGGCTTGCTGCGCGGCTGCGGTTGCGGCTTCCGCCTGCTGCTGCTGTGCCAATGAAGCGGCTTGCTGGCGCTGGGCCTCGGCTTGCGCGTGCTCAGCTTCGGCACGGCGGCGGGCGTCTTCCTCCGCTTGAGCCTGAGCTTGCGTGGCTTGCTCCTGCGCGGCGCGGGCGTCGGCTTCCGCTTTAGCTTGTGCCTCTTCGTGGGCGCGTCTTTCGGCGTCGATGCGTTCCTGCTCTTTGCGGCGCAAAGTCAGGACGCGCGCGTCTTCCGCCATCTGCGAGGCCCCTCGCGCGGCGGTGCCGATCGGGGTGCGGCCTTGCTTGCGCTGCAGGTAGTCCTCGGCGCGTCGCAGCATGTCCTCGGCTTTCTCGAGACTATCGGGGGCGTAGTGCTGAGCGCCGGCTGCCTTCGCAATGGCCACGGCGTTGCGAGCTTCGAGCAGATCCAACGGGACCTTCTGATCGGCTCGGCTGGCGGGAAGCTGGTCGGCGGGTACGTCAATCGTGTACTGCGCACCTTCCAGAACGTCGAACCTGGCGTTGATAGGTTCTTCGAAACCTTTGGTTTCCTGGCGAAGAATATTTTCCGCAACAACTTTGTTGCTGGGGTGCGTGACGGAATAATAAGGCTCGGCGGTCACAATCAGGCCGAATGCCTGCAGATCGGTAGTGACGTCAATCTTGTCCTTGCCGCTCTCACCGGGGAGAACTTCGCCCAGGTTCACTGCGCGGCCTTCGGGAGTGATTGCCCACAACACGTAAGTGAGATACTGACCGCCGAAGCTGGAGGCCGGCTGCATGTGGGTGAGTTCGGCGCTGATGGCAAGGTGTCCGGCCTTGCCGTCGACCTTCGCATGCCCTTCGACCTGAGGCATAAGATCTGTGCCGCGAAAATCCACCGTGGTGGAACCGCCGCGATGGCGATAATTGACGGCTTTGGTGGTGCGCGCGTAGACCTGCACGCGAAAAATCGGCATCTGATCGTTCTGACCGGTCTGCTGGTTCATCTGCTGCGGCGCGGCGTCCTGGCTGGAGGCAGCAGTTGGAGCGGGGTGAGCAGTGGCGGGATAAAGCAGCGCCGCGGAACTATCCTGCGCGAACATCATGGCGAAGAAAATGGCACTTAATAGCGGGACGAAAATAGTTCTATTCATGAAGCGATCCTCGATGAGGTGCGTGTTGGATGAAGCCGGTTCAGCATAGGTTGTGTTCAACCAACTCGGCTGACTAAAGCGACACACGATTGATTGACGACTACATTGGTCGCATTGAAGATGCGATTGGGATTGTATTCCAAAAATCCGGATTGTGACAGGCGCTTTGAATGAGACAGGGGTGAGGGTAAGCCGGCGCGGCGGACACAGACAGAAGGAACAGTTACGGCGATGACCGGGGCTCCTATCTACGCCCGGGGCAGATGAGATCCGTGTTGAAAGTGATATTGGAGAATCTTCGCGGCCAGGGCGGGAGGCATTTTCTCCACGGCAGGCTCGATGGTTCGCACGACTTCGCCGCGGCAAACCACTTCTGTGGGCGAGAGCCCGGCAATCTCCGCCGGCAGCACCAAATTAATTTCCAGCACCACGTTCGGCTGCAAGAGATCTTCCGCCTGAAACAGGAGACCGGAGCGGCTGATGTTTCTCGTTTCCCCGTCGTGCCAATTCTTTTCATCGAGACGGCGGTATTTCAGGGGCAAGTGAAGTTGAAAGCGCTGCGCACGCGATGAAGGTAATTGTTGCAGTCCTTGAGCGGCCGCGGCATGAGCAGTACGAGCTGACATGGCATCCTCGCTGGAAAATGGGGTGGAATCGAGCACCTCGCGAACTTTGCTTTTCAGGTCGCGCAGGGTAAAGGGTTTCTGGAGGAGGCGTACACCTGCGTCCAGCGTGCCATTGCGTCCGATTACATTTTCCGTGTAACCGGACATATAGAGCACCTTCACGTTGGGGCGAATTTCCGAAATGCGCTGTGCCAGTTCGCGGCCGTTCATGCCGGGCATGATCACGTCGGTTAGCAGCAGATGAATCACGGCATCGTGCGCCACGGCGATCTGCATGGCGACCGCGCCATCGGCTGCTTCGATGACCCGATAACCCTGCTTCTCGAGGAATTGGCGGGCCAGATAGCGCAGGTTGGCCTCATCCTCAACGAGCAAGATGGTTTCCGTTCCCGGCTCGACGGCGACCGATTCCACAGGAGTGACCACTTGGGCGGCGTTCTCGGCTGTTCCCGCCACGCGCGGAAAATAAATCTTGAACGTCGTGCCCTTGCCGGCCTCGCTGTAGACCCATATGTAACCGCCACTCTGCTTCACGATTCCGTAAACCGTGGAGAGCCCCAACCCGGTGCCCTTAAGCCCTTTCGTCGTAAAGAAAGGTTCGAAGATATGGGACTGGGTGTCCGAATCCATGCCCGCGCCGGTATCGCTGATGGCCAGCATCACGTAGTTTCCCGGGTTGAGTGACGCATGCAAACGGGAATACTCTTCGTCGAGCAAGACGTTGGACGTCTCGATCGTCAATTTGCCTCCGGATGGCATGGCGTCGCGCGCGTTCACGGCGAGATTCATGATGACCTGCTCAATCTGTCCGGCATCGGCGCGTATGGCGCCCAGTCCGGTGGCTGGAACCATTACGAGGTCGATATCCTCGCCGATGACGCGGGTGAGCAGCTTCAGGTTTTCCGTGACCACGTCATTCAAGTCGAGAATTTTCGGGGCCAGCATTTGCTTCCGGCTGAAGGCGAGGAGCTGGCGCGTGAGCGACGTGGCTCGCACGGCTGCGCTGGCAATTTCCTGCGCCGGCGCCCGCAACGCAGGTTCGGGGCCCAAGCGATCGAGCAGGAATTCCGAGTATCCTGAAATCACCATTAGCAGATTGTTGAAATCGTGTGCGATGCCGCCGGCTAGTCTGCCCACGGCTTCCATTTTCTGGGACTGCCGAAGCTGCTGCTCAAGGGCGCGCCGCTCGGTCACATCCTCGGCGAAGAGTTCGAAGGTTTTTTCCTTGCCGCCGTTGGAAACAGTGCGGCCGGAAACGCGAACCACTGTGGCGGTGCCGTCTTTCCGCAGCCAGTCTGCGGTGAGGCCGTTGAAGGGCGCCGTGGAGCGCAAACGGTCTGCCAGTTCGAACCACTGCTGGGTGTCCGCGTAGAGCCCTCCGAGGTGCGCCCCCAGCAGTTCCCTGGCTGACGAATATCCCAGCATGGTCAGAAGCGCCGGATTCGCATCCAACAACTGGCCTGCGGAATCGCAGCGGCAAATGCCGTAGGGAGCGTTGGTCACGAGCGACCGAAAATTCTTTTCGGAGCGCCGCAAGCCCTCCTGGGCAGCGCGCAGGGCGGCGTTGAACCAGCAGATCAGTAGTGCGAGAACAACGAAGAGCGCCAGCCGCACCATCGTCGACCGGTATTGCGCGGGAGTGTGCTCTCCAGTAAACGAAAAGTATGCGCTCACGGTGAGCGCGAACGAGGTGGCGACCAGTCCCGGCTTCCAGCCGCCATACCAAGCGCTCACCATTACGGCGACGGCGAATACGGCCAGCCGGCTTTCTGTGATGTTCGGAAGCAACAGCGCAGGGATCAGCGCTAACGTAGTGCTGAGAACGGCTACTCCGTAGCGCAGAATGGGCGCGCGGGCGGGTTGGATGCGAAGTAGGGGGAGGGTTACCCGCATGTAACCTATGCTAGGACCAACATCTGAAAAACGCGAGATTACAGGAGTTCATTCCAGATTCTTCGGGGCCAGGGTTCCTCGTCATTTGCCGGTGTGCCGAATAGACCATGCAACCGTGGACTATCGGCCAATGCCCTAGGAGGTCTCGTTACAACGGTTGGGCTTGCCAACGGGGCCTGCAAACGAGACACTAGCGGCGCATGAATATTGGCCTTTTCGGCGGCACCTTCGACCCCATCCACCGCGGACACCTCGCGCTGGCGCGCGCTGCGCGGGAACGCTGCGAGCTCTCGCGCATACTTTTCGTGCCAGCCGACGTTCCTCCGCACAAGCAGCACCAACCGCTGTCGGCGTTCGCGCACCGCTATGCCATGATTGCTCTGGCCACGGCGCAAGACAAAGACTTCGTGCCCTCGCTGCTGGAGGCGCCGGAAGACTTTGACTCAGGCGGGCCTGGCAAGGGCAAGACGCGCACGGCAAAACCAAATTACACCATCGATACCATCAGGCGTCTCAAGCAGTCGTTCAAGAAGGCAGACCGGCTTTTTCTGCTGATTGGCATTGACGCCTTCGACGAAATCGCCAAATGGCATCAGCCTGAGGCGCTGTTTCGCGAGTGCGAGTTTGTGGTTGCCAGCAGGCCTGGGTATTCGCTGGCTGACGTCGCGAACGCGCTGCCAGAGAGCCTGCGCCCGCGGCAGGAAGTGACTCACCCATTTCACAAGCAAGCCGCAACCGGGGACTTGGTGCTGAAGGGCGCCACCATCCATCTGCTCGATGAGGTCTATCAACCGATTTCCTCGACGACCATTCGCGACGCCGCAGCTGCAGGCAAGCCGATCACGCGCTTCCTGGAGCCTGGGGTCGCGGACTACATCAAGAAAGTGGGACTGTATAAAGGTCGTTAGTCCCTTCGCTTGCTCAGGGCAGGCTAAGGAAGGTCGTTAGTCGTTCGCCGAAACGTTCTGCCGCAGGCCGCGTTTACCGACTGCAGAAAACGCAGCGAAGCGATCTGTCGTTTACAATGAAAATTCGGCCGTGCTGGGCCAACGACTAACTACGACCTACCCTGCATGAAAAAAAGCGACTTGAAGCGACAGGTAACGGCGGCCATTCAGGCCTGTCTCGACAAAAAAGCGGAAGAACTTTCCATCCTGGAAATGGAAAAAGGATCGGGGGCATTCACCGACTATTTCGTGCTGTGCAGCGGCACGAATCCGCGGCAGGTCCAGGCCATCGCGGACGAAGTAGAGCTGCGTCTGAAAACGGCGGGGGTGCGTCCGGCGCACGTCGAGGGTTACAAGCAGGGCGAATGGATCCTGGTCGACTACCTGGACTTTGTGGTTCACGTTTTTTCCGAGAAGGCGCGGAAGTTCTACGATTTGGAACGCTTGTGGAAAACGGCCAAACGGCTGGAGCCCTCGGAATTAAAGCCGCAGGCGCGGTCGAAGGCGGCGCCGAAGACAGGGGCAACCCCGCGCAAGCGCGCTGCAGCGGCAGCTACGCGTCGCAAGAAAGAGTAGTCTCGTTGTCGTCTATCTCAGGTGAAAATCAAGATCGCATGGATCGGGAAGACGAAAGAGCCGGCGATTCAGTCGCTGACGGACGAATATCTGAACCGGATCTCGCGTTATGCGCCGGTCGAAGGGCTGGCGCTGCGGGATGAGGCTGCCCTTCTACAAATGTGCGGGCGCGCGGCATCTCGTAAAGCGAAGACAGAAAGCGCCGGGAAGTTGACGCTGATCCTGATGGATTCGCGTGGAAAGCAGCTATCGTCAGAAGAGTTGGCGCGTTTCATGGGAGACTATCAGGAGCACAATCCTGTGCCGCTGGTCTTCGGCATCGGCCCGGCAAATGGATTCAGCGACGTGGCCCGCAGCGCGGCGCAGCATACGATTTCGCTGGGCAGGATGACGCTAGCGCACGAACTGGCTCGCGTGGTTTTGCTGGAGCAAGTCTACCGGGCGTTCACAATTCTAAGGGGTCATCCCTATCATTCCGGGCATTGAACCGGCGAGGAACGCAGCGTGTACCTTAGTGAGTTGTTTTGAGGGGCGTGCCCGCCTAAAGTTGTTCAGGTAAACTCTTGATGTACCGATACCCTGGCGTGATTACTGGAGAAAAGAGTCATGAGAGATGTGATGGAGCTGTTGCGGGCGAAAGAACAAGAGTTGTTGAAAGTGAAACGGCAAGTCGAAGCTCTGCGGATCGCCGCGCCGCTGTTGGGCGGCGAACAAGATCAGTCGCCTTCGAACGGACCTGCGATGTCCAAAGAAGCGAATCGTTTCGGGTAATTTCTCCGGCAACTGCTTTCAGGGCTTCTTTTCCGAAGCGGCAGAAAGAATATTCAGGATCTCTCTGGCAAGATCGCCGGCCGGCTGGTCTTCCATATTAGTGAGCACAACGACACCGGCGCGCACATCTGGTGCGATCGCGAAAGCGGTGCTGGTTCCCTGCTGGCCCCCGGTGTGACCCACGCCGGCAGCTTCGTGTTCGTTGTGTTTGCCCCAACCCCAGCCTAAGCCGTAAGTGTCCGGCGAGCCGTCGGTCGGCTTGAGCGGAGTCCACATGAGATCGCGGGTGGCACGACGGAGTAACCCGTCATTCAAAATTGCGACTTCGAAGCGCGCCATATCTTCGGCGGAAGAGAGCCAGCCGCCACCGGGGATTTTGTAGCTGGAGTCGAGGAAGTCGGCGTTGCGCACGGCGCCCGAGTTCTTTCTTTGGTAGAAGCGAGTGCGATAGGGGATGATGGCGAACCGATCATCCGCCTGCGTCTGTTCCATCTTCGCCGGTCTGAAGACGTTTTGCCGGATGAAGTCGACATACTTCGTGCCCGACGCGCCTTCGATCGCGCAGGCGACCAAGGTGTAGCCCTGTGTCGAGTAGTGGAACGCTGTGCCAGGCTGGGCTACGAGGGGATCATCCTTGAAGAAATTGAGGCCAGCCTGGATGGGATCGTCGAAGTGTTTCGTGTTGCCGCCTTCGAGGTCCTCCTGGTTTTCGCCGGATTTGTAGTGGCGAATTCCGCCAAGGTGTCCGAGCACCTGGCGAGTGGAAATGGGCCAGGGCTTCTGAGGAAACGCAGGACAGTATTTCTGCACTGGGGCGTCGAGATCGAGCTTGCCGCGCTCCCAGAGCTGCAGGGCCGCAGTGGCGGTGAGAGGTTTGGAGATCGAGCCCAGGCGAAAGAGCGTGTGTTCGCTGGCCGGGACGTTGTTCTCGAGATCGGCGAATCCGAATCCTTGAGCCCACTCGTATTCTCCGTTCTCGACTACGGCAACAGAGACGCCGGGGACATGCGTCGAGGCCATGAACTTCGAGATCGCAGCTTCGATCTGAGTGCGCTTTTCAGGAGCGAGTTTAGGATCCTGCGCGACGCAACGCGCGGAGACAGCGGAGCACAGTGCTGTCACCATCGCAAGATGAATCAAGAGCGAGCAGCGTAGACGCGTTCGAGCCGATTGATTCCTGGTCAGGGTCATGAAGTCTTCCTCGAAGACGAAAGCTCATTGTAGACCGATGCGTGCGGCCAGGAATCTCGACAGGTCACGACAGTCGTTCTAGGTCGTCATGTCCTTGACGTGCGTAGCGATATACCAGATATTCCCGAACGGATCCGTTACGGCTGATGTGCGGTCTCCATAAGCCTGGTCCGCCGGTTCCTGTGTGGACTTCGCCCCCGCCGCCAGGGCCCGCCGATAAACCGCATCGCAATCCGGCACATACAAATAGAACATAGTCGGCATCGGCTCATACTTCCTGTGCGGGCCATAGGCCTCACCCATCTCCACCACCGAATCGCCGACACGAATTTCGGCATGGTGCACCACACCGTCCGGCGAAGCGTACTTCCCCAGTTCTTGCGCCCCAAACGCGCGTTTCAGGAACGTGATTACCGGCTCGGCCCGTAGCGGGAGCAGGTACGCATTCACGTTGTTCAACCCCTTCGCAATGTAGCTCTCTCCCTTATGGGTGGCGATGTACCAGATGTTTCCGGCCGGATCCTTCACGCTGCCTGAGCGCTCGCCGTACTCCTGGTCCCGCGGTTCGTCAATCAAAGTCGCTCCCGCAGCCAGCGCCTTCTTGCAGACCGCATCCGCGTCTTCGACATAAATATGCAGCGCGTGAGTTCTCGGTGTGGTTCGGAACTCGTGCCCCGGAATGCCGCCAACCATCAGCATCGAGTCGCCAATGCGCACCTCGGCGTGCAGACCGCCCGCCGTGCCCACGGTGCGGAACGTCTCCTCGCCCCCGAACGCCTCTTTGGTGAACTCCAGCAACGCAGGCCCGTTCTCGGCTACCAGGTACGGCGTGACCGTGCGATAGCCCGGCGGAATCGGATTCACCGCCGGAGTCTCGCCCGCCGTATCCCCTTTCATCGCCGCACGCATGCGCCGGTGCATCTCTTCGACCGACATCTCTTCGGTCACCGTGGATACAGACCACAGATATCCGAAGGGATCCTGAAGCGTTCCTTCGCGATGTCCATAAAATTGATCGGCGATGGGAATCACGGTCTTGGCCCCCGCGCCAATCGCATGGGCGAAGAACTTGTCCACGTCAGGAACACTCAGCGACATCATGACGGGCGAGTTTCCCAGCGTTTCCGGGCTGAATCGGTTACCTTCCGGCCACTCTTCCGTCAGCATAACGACTGAGTTTCCGATCATGATTTCGGCGTGCGGGATTTTTCCGCCTATTTCGAAGCGCATAGTCTCTTTCGCGCCGAATGCATTCTTATAGAACTCGATGGCCTTGGCGGCATCTTTGAAGGTCAATCTTGGGCTTGCGCTCGTGTGCGCTGACCTAACGGGTTCGGCAACGGTGCTCATAGTCTTTTCCCCTTCCAGTAGTTCAGATTTAAGTCGTATCTTGAATTCTTCGCTTGGCAGCTCGCGCAAGTCGGCCACCACGCGCACCAGCGGCTCCACGGTTGCATCCACCTTCGCGGGCCTGCCGTCCGCCCGAGTCAGCAAAGCATCCACGGCGCGGTTTAGCTGTTCGATCTTCCCCGCGTCGTTTCCGCCTGGATTCAGAGAGCGCTTAGGCATCGGCACCCTCCATGCGCGCCCGCAGACTGCTGAGGGCGCGCAACTGTAACTGTTTCACAGCGCCTTCGGTCTTGCGAATCTCCCGCGCCGCTTCCTTAAATGCTTTTCTGCTCCACAAATCGCAGCACCACTACGCGCCGTTGTTCCGCCGGCAACGTATCGACCAGCCGAAACAAGGTAGCCCGCCGCTCGACTTCTTCAAATTCCGCGCCACTAGCTGGCGCGGATTCGATCTGTTCCACCTCGTCTGTCACCTGTTCCCGGCTTCGGCGTTGCCAGCGGTCCGAAATCAGATTGGCGGCAATCCGGAACAGCCACGCCGCAAACGGAATCCCCCGCCACTCAAACCGCCGCAAGTTGGCCAGCGCATGATGAAATACCTCCGAGGTAAGGTCCTCCGTTTCCGCGCGGTTTCCCACCCGCCGCACCACGTACGCGTACACCCGCTCGAAATTGTTCTCGTAAAGCTCCGCAAAGCGCGCAGGGTCCTTCTGCGCCGCCTCGATCAGAAGCCGCTCGTCCGCTTCTTTCCTCAGAGCCTTCAACGAATTCTCCGCGCGGAGTAGTGTTACACAGGGATAACGGCGGGACACTAGGAAAAGTTACGCAAGGAAATCGAACTTACGCTGGGACCGGGCTTCCGGCATAGTACAAGTCCTCCATCGCCTTCTTCACTTTGGCCGACACCTCTTCCAAATCCTTCATCTTCAGCCCCGCAGTCGAGATCGGCTCGCCCACGCGCATCTCCAGCGGGCGGCATTTAATGTGGTAGGTATTCATCGGCAGTAGTTCGTAGGTTCCCACCAGCGCGACTGGCACAATATCCACCTGCGCCTTGATCGCCAGAAAAAAAGCTCCCGGCAAGAACGGCTTGATCTCGCCATCTGGAGTGCGGCCACCCTCGGGATAAATCACCAGCGGCATACCGGCTTTCAAACTCTTCACCGCCGAACGGATCGCCGCAATCGAATTCGTCGGCTTCTGCTGGTCGATGCAGACTTGCCCAGACCGCTTCAACTGCCAGCCCACAATCGGGTAGGACAACAATTCTTTCTTGAAAACGATGCGGAATTGAAAGGGAAGGTAGACGTAGAGCACTGGAATGTCGAGCGCCGAGCCGTGATTCACCGCGTAGACATGGGGCTTCGACGTATCGATCTTATCGAGGCCCGTGACCTTCACCGGCGAGAAGATCGTTTTCATGATGAGCCACGACCAGGCCCGCGAAAACCAGTGCAGGCGGCGGCCGGTGCGGTCAAACAGTCCGCCGGGGAGCGCCAGCAATCCCAGAACCAGGGTGTAAAACCAGATCAGCGGATCAAGGATCAGATAGGACCGCAGCCGACTCAACCAGCCGTAACTCTCCCCTGGAATCGCATGCGGACTTCGCCGCGGTGCAGCCGCCGGCGCTGCCTCTGCGCCGCTTTCTACTTCCACCGATGAATTCACTTCCTGCACACTTCCATTCTAGGGGAAACCGTCCGCAGGCGCTGCCTCAAACTTCCGCGCCGACGCTGCGCATCACTTCGCCCACCAGATAAATCGATCCCGTAATTACGACAACTGTCCCCGCCTGGGCGAGTGATCGAGCCCGGTCCACGGCCTGTTGCACGTCTTCCACTGCTTCAACCTCAACGCCGGTTCGGGCGGCCGACTGCTGAATCTCCTTCGCCGACGCCGCCCGAGGATTTTCCGGCCGCGTCGCGATCACCCGCTCCGCCAGCGGAAACAGAATTTCCGTCATCTCCGAGATTGCCTTATCCCGCATCGCGCCGAAAACAAAAATCACCGGACGGTCCTCATACTGCTCTGAAAGGGCCGAACGCAACGCCCACGCGCCCGCAGGATTGTGCGCTGCATCGATAACCACCTCAGGCCAACCAGGCCGCGCCGCGATCACCTGAAACCGCCCCAGCCAGCGCGTCTCGGGGATGCCGCGCTCGATGCTTTTTGCCGTGATGCCGCTGAATCCCTGCTGATTCAACTCGACCGCCGTTGCGATGGCCAAAGCTACATTGCGCAATTGATGCCGCCCCACCAGCGGTGTCTCCACCAGAATCTGTTCGCCAAGAACCTGAAGCGGATAACGATAGACCCGTCGAGACTTGGCGGTCTCGGCACTAGGAACCAGGTACTCGGGACTAGCGGGCGAAACCGGCGGCACGTACGGAACCGCGTTCACTGCCCGCGCCCCGAGTTCGAGGATGGTATTCCCGATCACGTCGTTAGCCTCGGGCAACTGCGGCAGCGTCACCACCGCTCCACCCGGACGAATAATTCCCACCTTCTCCCGCGCGATCTCGCCCACCGTATCTCCGAGAAACTTCTGATGATCAAGAGAAATGTCGGTAATTACGCTCACCCGCGGGTCAACCACATTCGTCGCATCCAGCCGGCCACCCATGCCGACTTCAAGCACCGCAAGATCAACTTTCTCCCGGGCAAAATACTCGAACGCAATCGCAGTCATCATTTCAAAAAAGCTGGGATGCCACGGTAACTCACCCTGCTTGACCAACCGTTCCGCAACCTGATCCACCTTGGCATGCAGAGCTGCGAAATCGTCGTCGCTGATCTCCTTGCCATTTACCCGCATCCGTTCGTTGATCCGCACCAGATGCGGCGAGGTATAGAGACCCGTTTTCAATCCCGACGCCCGCAGGACCGAGGCCAGCGTAGCCGCCGTCGACCCCTTGCCATTCGTGCCGGCGATCAGCACGCTTGGCAAACGGCGCTCCGGATGATCAAGCGCCCGCAACAGCAAACGCATGTGCGCCAAATCGAATTTGTGCGAAGGCGTCTGCGCCAATTCGTGTCCGAGCGCGAACATAGCGGCGACCGCGGTTTCGTAGGACATAGGAAAGCTCTCAGCCGTCGCGACTAAGACCCATTGTCATCCCCCGAGCGAAGCGAGGGATCTAGGTCCTTGCCTGCGCCGACGCTGTTGCCGCCACAGGCAAACACCTAGATCCCTCGCTTCGCTCGGGATGACAATCGGAATGGCGGTTAGAGAGCGCTAGAGGCTGATAGCTGACAGCTTTCTTCACGCCACCATAAAATCGAGCGCCCGCGCGATGTAAGGCTTGAGTTCCTTGCGGTGCACTACCGCATCCAGCATTCCATGCTCCATCAGAAATTCGCTTCGCTGAAATCCTGCCGGCAGCTTTTGCCGGATCGTCTGCTCGATCACCCGCGGCCCGGCAAACCCAATCAGCGCACCGGGCTCGGCGATGTTCAAGTCGCCCAGCATGGCAAACGATGCCGTCACGCCGCCCGTGGTAGGGTCAGTCAGCACCGAAACGTATGGCACCTTCACTTTGTCGAGTCGAGCCAGCGCCGCCGAAATCTTGGCCAACTGCATCAGGCTGATCACGCCCTCCATCATTCGCGCCCCGCCCGAAGCCGACACGATAATCAGCGGCGTCTTCGAATCCGCGGCGCGTTCCACCGCCCGCGTGATCATCTCGCCGACCACCGCTCCCATACTGCCGCCAATGAACGCGTACTCCATCACACTGGCGATCACAGGCCGCCCCAGCAGCTTGCCGTGCGCATTGATCACCGCGTCTTTCAGTCCTGTGTCGTGTTCGGCCTGCCGCAGCCGGGACGAATACGGTTTCAAATCTACAAACTTGAGCGGGTCGGTCGAGGAGAGATTCGTGTCGAACGTCTCATATTGATTTTCATCCAGCAGCAGCGCCAATCTCGTGCGCGCATCGATGCGAAAGTGCTTTTCGCACTTCGGACACACGTTCAAATTCTCTTCCAGATCTTTTTTCCAGATGATCTGCCGGCAGCTCTCACACTTCACCCACAACCCTTCGGTGCGTACGGTCTTCTTGCCCGAAGTGTCAAGCTCCCCGGATTCGCGCTTGAACCAAGCCATAGTTCAGTTGCTGATACCGAGTACCTGTTACCGACTCAAAACAGACTTGTTCGGTACTAGGGAAGAGGTACTCAGTACTCGATCCCCCTCTGCGCCATCACACCTTTCTCGTACGCGTGCTTCACCTGCCGCATCTCCGTCACCGTGTCTGCGGCCTCGACAATTGTGGGGTGTGCGTTCCTTCCCGTCAAGATGACATGCACCATCTCCGGTTTCCTCTTCAGGCTCTCCACTACCTTCGCCGGGTCCAGCATGCCGTAACTGATCGCATAATTGATCTCATCGAGCACCACCAGGTCCCACTCCCCCGACTGGATCGCCTTCTCCCCCTCCGCCCACGCCTGTTCCACCATCTTGACGTCTTCCGCGTCGGGCTTCTCAGCGCCCACCTTTACAAATCCCCGGCCCATCTGCTTCATCACAAACTTGTCCCCAAAGGCCTTGACGGCATCCAGTTCCCCGTAGTGCCATGAGCCTTTCAGAAACTGCAGCATCAGCACACGCATGCCCTGGCCCACCGCTCGCAAGGCCGTGCCCATCGCCGCGGTTGTCTTCCCTTTTCCCGGCCCGGTGTTCACGATGATCAGACCGCGGCGGACGTCAGTCATGGTGCAGGATGCCTGATTCTACTAGAAACCGCGAGAAACAGTGGTCAGTGATCAGTGGCCAGTTGAACGCAGAGATTATTGTCGGTGGTGGTTTTACTGACCACTGGCCACTGGCCACTGACCACTTTTGTTCAGCTCTTTCCAGGAATGCAGAACTTTCCACGGAACTTGTGCATCCAATGTTGCGTATTCGGGTGCAAGCGGATCGCTGCCCGCTAGCGGATTGCGGAGGTCCCATCGTGATCAACAATTGTTTTGTGTTGTTGTTTTGCGTGCTCGCAGCCTTACCTGCATTTTGCGGTCAGCACGTTGCCCTTCATCCCAGGCCCGGTTTCGACTCCGGCGAACAGGAAACCATCCGTCAGATCGTCGACATGGAGCGCCAGTGCAAAGAAGCCAGCCTCCGGCGCGACGCCGACTTCTCGCTGCGCACCCTCGCCGAAGACTACGTCGCCATCACCCCCCTCGGCCAGGTAACGGCCAAACAGGAAACCATCTCTGCCCGCCGCAGCGGGCAACTCCGCTACGAGTCGATGAACGTCACCGACATGGTGGTGCGGCTCTACGGCGATACCGCCGTAGTCACCGCCCGCGCCGACGTCAAAGGCCACCAACTCGGCGAAGATTTCAGCGGACCCTATCGCTATACCCGCGTCTGGGTCCGCCGCAACGGACACTGGCAAACCGTCAGCTACCAGGCGACTGTCACGCAGTGAACACGGGCTAAGTCCGGTTTGACCCTCCTCAGTCCCTCCAATAAACTGTAGAGATTCACTACACCTGTAGTCCCAACTTATGGCAGACAGCATTCATGTGAAGCTTCCCGACGGGAGCGTGAAGGATGTTCCCAAAGGCGCGACCGCGCTCGACATTGCCAAGTCCATCAGCCCGCGGCTGGCGGATGCGGCTTTGGTGGCCAAAACCAACGGCGACCTCATCGACCTCACCCGTCCGCTTGAAAAAGATACCGACCTACGCCTTTTGACCGAAAAAGATCCCGAAGCATTGGAAGTTTACCGGCATTCTTCCGCGCACCTGCTGGCAGCGGCCGTGCTGGAACTTTTTCCTGAGACCAAGCTGGGCCACGGTCCGCCAACCGAGAGCGGATTCTTCTACGATTTCTACCGGCCCACGCCCTTCACCCCGGAGGATCTGGAGAAAATCGAGAAGAAGATGCAGGAGCTCGTGCAGCAGAACATTCCTTACGCGCGCGAGTTTCTGCCTCGGGATCAGGGACTGGCCGAGTTTAAAAAAGAAGGCGACTTCATGAAGTGCCATTTCATCGAGCAATTCACCAAGCCCGATGAAAAGATTTCGATCTACCGCACTGGCAAGTTTGTCGATTTCTGCCGCGGGCCGCACATTCCTTCCACTGGGAAGATCAAGGCTTTCAAGTTGCTTAACATCGCGGGCGCTTACTGGCTGGGGGATGAGAAGAATCCGCAGCTGCAGCGGATTTATGGGACTTCGTTTTTTTCGAAGAAAGATCTTGATGCGCACATGCAGCAGGTAGAAGAGGCGAAGAAGCGCGATCATCGCGTGCTGGGGCAGCAGCTTGATCTGTTTTCGATTCAGGAACTGGCCGGTCCGGGGCTGATCTTCTGGCATCCCAAGGGTGGGATCATCCGTAAACAGATGGAAGACTGGATGCGCGAGGAGTACGTGAAACGCGGCTATTCGCTCGTCTACACGCCGCATGTGGCGCGGCGGCAATTGTTTTTTACCTCGGGACACGAGGGCTATTACTCGCAGAACATGTTTGACGCCATGGAACTCGATGACGCCGAATACCGCCTGAAGCCAATGAATTGTCCCGGCCACATCTTGATTTACCGGGACTCGCTGAAGTCGTATCGCGATCTGCCGGTGCGCCTTGGCGAGCTGGGGACGGTCTACCGCTACGAGCGTTCGGGAGTGATGCACGGCCTGCTGCGCGTGCGCGGCTTCACGCAGGATGACGCCCACATCTTCTGCACGCCGGAGCAAGTTGAAGACGAGATTGCCAGTTGTCTCGAATTTGCCCTCGATGTCTTGAAAGACTTCGGCTTCGACAAATTTCAGACCGAGCTTTCAACGTGGAATCCTGATGACAGGAAGAATTTTGTGGGCAGCGAAGAGCAGTGGATCAACGCGACGCACTCGCTCGAGAAAGTGCTCAAAGGCAGGAATATCGAGTACAAGACCATCCCTGGCGAGGCGGCGTTTTACGGGCCGAAGATTGACATCAAGCTGGTGGACGCCATCGGCCGCTTGTGGCAGCTCTCGACGGTGCAGTTCGACTTCAACCTGCCGCAGCGCTTTGGCCTCGAATATGTGGCCGAAGATGGCTCGCGCAAACAGCCGGTCATGGTGCATCGCGCGCTCTACGGATCGGTGGAGCGATTCTTCGGCGTGCTGATTGAGCACTACGCGGGCGCGTTTCCGGTGTGGCTGTCGCCGGTGCAGGTGGCGATGATCCCCATCAGCGAGCGCCATGCGGAGTATGCAAACAAGGTCGCGGATCAGCTCAAGGCTATCGGCGTGCGCGTGGAAGTAGACGCGCGCAACGAAAAGATGAACGCCAAGATCCGCGAGCATGCCATGCAGAAAGTGCCGTTCCTGCTGGTCGTAGGAGATAAAGAGGCCGAGGCCGGCAAGGTAAACGTGCGTACTCGCGGGAAAGAGAAGACCGAGGACATGGCGGCAGGCGAGTTCGTCGAGAGGATTAAGAAGCTGATTGCGGAGAAGAGCCCGGGCCTGTAGATTCCAGACTTCGAGCGTTACTGCGCTCCGCTGGGGATATGGTTCGCACCGAGTTGGTCACGAATATCACTGCGCCTGTCGAACGATGCTTCGATCTCTCGCGGAGCATCAACTTACACATGGCCTTGCGGGCGTGACCTCCGGCCTTATCAGCCTGGATCAGGAAGTCACATGGCGGGGACGACATTTCGGGCTCAGAATTCAGCACACCAGCCGAATCACTGCCTTCGATCGACCCTGGCACTTCCAGGATTGCATGGTTCGAGGCGCCTTTAGGTCGTTCTGCCACGATCACTACTTCGAGAGCATTTCGGGCCAGACTCGCATGAAAGATCTCATGGTGTTCGAACCGCCTCTCGGGCTGTTGGGAACCCTGGCCGAGAGCGTGCTTGGGAGTCATATGCGGTCGTTGCTAGACCGCCGGAATCGCTGCATCAAGCGGGTAGGAGAGTCTGAGGAGTGGCGGGATTTCCTACTGGACCAAGGTGTCTAAGGTATCCGCAGGAACTCCGACGTGTACCATGTTGCCGTGCATGAACTAGCAGAGAGCGTGTTGGCCCATATCCGGCGAGACGAATTACTGCGCGCCGGAGATCGCGTTGGGGTCGCTGTTTCGGGCGGGATCGATTCGGTTGCGCTCTTGCGCCTGCTAATCGAATTGCGTCACGAATTTGGCATCGTTCTCTCCGTCGTTCATTTCAACCACAGACTGCGCGGGCCGGAGTCCGAAGCCGATCAGAAGTTTGTCGCGAAACTAGCCCGCGAGCACGAGTTGGAGTTTTACAGCGAGAGCGGCGATGTGGCCCAGCTTGCCGCCGAAGAACACTCCGGTGTGGAAGCTGCTGCGCGGGAACTGCGTTATGGATTCTTTCGGCGGCTCCTGGGATCAGGTGAGGGTGATGAGATCGAGCCCGGCGTCCCTCAGGGGCTAAAGCCCGAGTCCCACGCGAAGTCTAACGGCACGGCTGAAGCCGTGCCCTTTCAAAGACAAAATCAGGAAAGTGCTCTGCACAAGATCGCCACCGCGCACACGCTCGACGATCAGGCCGAGACCGTGCTCATGCGCGTGATTCGGGGTACGGGACTACGCGGGCTCGGCGGCATTTACCCGCGCATCGTGGTCGAGCACGAGGCGGGAAACGGCCACGGCGAGATCGTTCGCCCGCTGCTTGGAATCCGGCGGCGCGAACTGGAGCAGTACCTCAAAGCTCTCAACCAGCCTTGGCGGGAAGACTCTACCAATACCGATGCCAAGTTCACGCGAAACCGGGTGCGCAGTCTTGTGCTGCCATTGCTCGAGCGGGAGTTCAATCCCGCCGTGGTCGAGAATTTCGCCGAACTGGCGGAGATCGCCCGCGACGAGGAAGATTACTGGGAGAACGAAATCTCGGGGTGGCTGGGGACGGTGGTGCAGTGGTCCGAGCCTGCGTGGACTCGCGACGTGCAGGACATAAGTTTCGTCCAGATCGAGCCGGCGGGCGGTAGCCAGTCGACATGCGTGCCGATGGATTTAGGTTTGAGGTCGCGGATCGCGGGCGCGCCGTGGCTCGTGATGAATGCCTCCGTCAGCCGGCCCTGGCTGCTGACCGAGCCACGCGCGGTACAAAGAAGAGTGCTGAAGGCGATCGGCGAGCACGCGGGCATTCCTCTGGAGTTCAAGCACATCGAAGAAATCCTCCGCTTCGCGGCCGAGGACGGTCCCGCTGGCAAAGAGTTGTCGCTCCCCTTGGGTTGGAAACTGCTTCGTGAGCCGGAGGCCGTGGTGTTCCTTACGCCTGACCTGCGCCTGCAGCAGGAGCCGGTACCGGACTACGAATACTCTCTGCCGGTCCCCGGTCGTGTCCTGGTGTTTGAAGCGGGGGCAGCCATCGAAGCGCTGCTCGTCAATGCAGAGACCACTCCGGAGTCGCAGTCTGCGGAGTATAATCCGCAGCAACTTCTTCGCGCTGATCTGTTGCCGCAACAGTTGATCGTGCGGAACTGGCGTCCGGGAGACCGGTTCTGGCCGGTGCATACGAAAGCGCCAAAGAAGGTCAAAGAGTTGCTGCAGGATCGGCATGTGACCCAGCCTGGCCGCGGGCTTTGGCCCGTCGTGGTGAGCGGAGATGAGATCGTTTGGATGCGCGGGTTTCCGGTTCCCGCAAGAGCTCAAGCCAAGGCGGGAGAGGCAGCGGTACTGATCCGTGAGATGCCGTGGCCAGATGAGGAGCACTTAATTTAAGAGGTAAGCCACTTCATGAACCAGCCGAAAGCCGAGCCACTTCGCCAGGTCATTGCCGCCGAGCAGATCCAGAAGCGCGTGAAGGAACTCGCACGCCACATCTCCGACGACTACCGCGGACAAACCATCCAGATGCTCGCAGTCCTCGAGAACGCGTTCATCTTCATGGCCGACCTGGTCCGGGCGCTGGAGGTTCCGGTGGTCTGCCAGTTCATCAAGCCCAAATATAGCAAGCAGCAAGGCAGCCAGGCAGGAGAGATCGTGGAGATATTCTTCAGCCACGAACCGGATATTCGCGGCCAGCACATCCTTTTGGTCGAAGGCCTCGTCCATTCGGGCGTGACTAGCGAGTTCCTGATGAACGACCTGCGCGCGCGAGGCGCCGCCTCCGTAAAGCTGGTGACGCTGCTCGACCGCCAATCAGCCCGCCGCGTCGCCGTGCAGCCGGACTACTTCGGCTTTCTCGTGGATGAGGCTTTCCTCGTGGGCTACGGCTTAGGCGCCGCAGAGCAGACCAACCGCAATATCCCTTACCTTGCCGCCAGCCCCTCGCACAGATGACTAAAGTTACGCCGCGGGCGACGCGCCTTTTTCCTCTGGAAAAGGTAGAATAGTGAGCTTAGGGATTTTCCCTATCCAAATTGGCCAAGCGGCATCTAAACTAGCAGCAGGAGCTCGGGTTTCGCTTAGTAGTCCGGAGCCCGATTTCTTCAGGAGCTTTTGGTGAATTCAACAGTAAAGACCGTACTTTTCTGGGTGGGGATTGGTGTATCTGCCCTTGTGTTGTGGACCGTGATTCAGCAGGGCCGCAACGGGCAGAAGGACGCGGAAATCAACTTCTCCCAGTTCATGAGTGATGTAGACCAGGGCAAGGTGCATGAAGTCACCGTGGACGGCATGCAACTGCGCGGAAAATTCAGCGACAATTCGGCCTTCCATACCACGGTTCCGGCGAATTACCCCGATATGATCAAGTCGCTCCAAAGCAAGGGCGTCGCTATGACCTTCCGCGACGCCAATAGCGGAAGCTGGCCGCTGCAGTTGCTCGGGACTTGGGCTCCGCTGATTCTGCTGGGCGCGCTGTGGTTCTTCATGATCCGCCAGATGCAGACCGGTGGCAACAAAGCGCTGTCGTTCGGCAAGAGCCGGGCGCGGCTGCTTTCGATGCAGCAGAAAAAAGTCACGTTCAAAGACGTTGCGGGCGTGGAAGAAGCCAAGGAAGAGCTGCGCGAGATTATCGAGTTCCTGCGCGAGGCGCAGAAGTTTCAGAAACTCGGCGGCAGGATTCCTAAGGGAGTGCTGCTGGTTGGACCTCCGGGAACCGGCAAGACGCTCCTGGCTCGAGCCGTAGCCGGCGAAGCCAACGTTCCTTTCTTCTCGATCTCCGGCTCGGACTTTGTGGAAATGTTCGTGGGCGTCGGCGCCAGCCGCGTACGCGATCTTTTCGAGCAAGGCAAGAAGAACGCGCCCTGCATCATTTTCATCGACGAGATTGACGCCGTTGGACGCCACCGCGGCGCTGGCCTGGGCGGCGGTCACGACGAGCGCGAACAGACGCTCAATCAGTTGCTGGTCGAGATGGACGGCTTCGAGTCGAACGAAGGCGTCATTCTTATGGCGGCGACGAACCGGCCCGACGTGCTCGATCCAGCATTGCTGCGGCCCGGACGCTTTGACCGGCGTGTGGTGGTGAGCCGTCCCGATGTCCGCGGGCGCGAAGAAATCCTGCGCGTTCATACTCGCAAGATTCCTCTTGCCGAAGATGTCGATCTCTCGGTACTCGCGCGCGGCACTCCCGGATTTTCCGGCGCCGACCTGGCCAACATGGTGAACGAAGCGGCGCTGGCCGCAGCTCGGCAGAACCGCAAGGCTGTGCTGATGTTTGACTTCGAAGTCGCCAAAGACAAAGTCCTGATGGGCGTGGAGCGCAAGTCGCTGATCCTTTCCGATGAGGAAAAGAAAGTGACGGCGTACCACGAAGCTGGCCACGCCTTGGTGGCGGCAAAGCTGCCGGGCTCAGATCCCGTGCACAAAGTCACAATCATTCCGCGCGGCATGGCGCTCGGCGTGACTATGCAGTTGCCCATCGATGACCGGCACAACTACACCAGGGAATACTTGAAGACCGACCTGGCGATTCTGATGGGCGGCCGTCTGGCCGAGGAATTGTTCCTCAACCAGATGAGCACAGGCGCGGGAAACGACATCGAGCGGGCCACGGAAATGGCGCGCAAGATGGTCTGCGAGTGGGGCATGAGCGATCTTGGTCCGCTCACCTTCGGCAAGAAAGAAGAGCAAATTTTCCTGGGCCGCGAGATCAGCCAGCACCGCGACTACAGCGAAGACACTGCCATCAAGATTGATGGCGAAGTCCGCAAACTGGTGAACCAGGGATACGAAACGGCAAAGCAGATTCTGGAAGGCAGCCGCGACACTCTGCAGAAGATTGCGGCAGCTTTGCTGGAGCGGGAAGTGCTGGATGCCTCCGAAGTGCTCTTGCTTGTTGACGGCAAGGAACTGCCTCCGATGAAGTCTCCTTCCAAGCCTGACGACGGCGTGCAGCAGGTGTTGAAGCCGGAACCGGGACGCGGCATCGCGAAGGGCGGAGAAAGTCCTGCGCGAGCGTAGGGTCAATTCAGAGTTCTAAGAAGGGCGGCCTGACGGCCCGCCCTCGTTTTTGCTCCTGCCACTACTACAGAAAAATGGCCGGCGAGATGTTGAATCGTTTGCCGAGACGGCGAATGTGGTCGGCTGTCAAAGCTCGCTTGCCATTGAGAACTTCCGACACGACGCTGGCGGTCTCGAACACTCCGATCAGATCCTTCTGTTTAAGAGCGTTCGCAGCCATCAGCTCTTTGATCACTTCAATCGGATTTGCCGCACGAGTCTTGTAGGTCTTCTTCTCGAAATCTTCGATCAGCACACCAAGGGTGGCATACAGATCCCGCTCTGCCTGGGTTAGCTCAGTCCAGCGATCGTTTAGTTGTTCCAGCTTCGCGAGATAATAGCGATTCTCTTTCTCCGTGTGGATGATCTTCGGGGGGACCTCGGCGATGAGCTGCTTGTATTCCATTACTGGGCTCATTTATTCCACTCCTCTTTGCTGTACTCGGCGTGCGTGACGAGCATTCTTACCACAATGGTCTGACTCGGGTAGTTAACCATCGCGATCAAGCGATAGCGGTTTCCCTTGATATTGAAAATGGTCTGCCCTTTCACGCAGTCGGTGTTGCGCCAGGTCAAACGCACTTCATTCAGGTTCTTCCATCGGGCTTCTCTCGCAATCATCAACCACGTCGCGACTGAGGATGTCAGATCGCGATGTATTTTCTTCGCTTTGTCCAGGACTTCTGTTCCGAGCACTCTCAAGGTCCGAACCCATCGCCGCGCACGAGCTTCGCAAATCGCGAAGGTAGTACATTATTCGCGATTTGCGAACAGAGGTCAAGAACAAAACTCGTTACACTGGCACGTTAGTTCGCACAGTGTGGACCGACGGACGCCTTATCCGTTGACGATTTTCATCATCTGCTCGGGATAACGCTGTCCCGCAGCGGCGCCCGTCGGAAATATCTCGTCGATCCGCCGCAGATCCTCTTGGGTAAGCTTCACATCGATCGCGGCAACATTCTCTTCCAGATACTTGCGGCGCTTGGTTCCTGGGATGGGAACGATGTTCTTATCCTGAGCCAGCACCCACGCCAGCGCCAACTGAGAGGGCTTACGTTTCTTCTCCGTCGCAATTTCCTCGACCCGGCGCACTAGATCGAGATTCCTCTGAAAATTCTCCCCTCGAAATCGCGGAGACGATCGACGGTAGTCGTCCGCCGGGAGATCCTCGAACCGCGTGAACTGGCCAGTAAGAAAGCCGCGTCCTAGCGGACTATAAGCCACAAAACCAATGCCAAGCTCGCGGCAGGCAGCGAGGAGTTCATTCTCCGGTTCGCGGCTCCAGAGCGAGTATTCGGTTTGCAGCGCGGTGATGCGATGAACCTTCACCGCGCGGCGCAGGGTTTGCGGCGAGGCCTCGGAAAGCCCAATGTGGCGAATCTTGCCTCCCTGAACAAGTTGAGCCATCGCGCCAACCGTCTCTTCGATGGGCGTGTCAGGATCGACGCGATGCTGATAGTAAAGGTCGATCGTCTCAACCCCCAAGCGCCGTAGGCTTGCTTCACAGGAACGCCGAACATAATCAGGCTTGCCATTGACCCCGCGCGCGGAGGGGTTTGCGGGATCGCGGACGATCCCGAACTTCGTAGCCAGAACAATTCCATCGCGCTTGCCTTTGATCGCGCGTCCTACCAGTTCTTCATTTGTGTAAGGGCCGTACACATCGGCAGTGTCGAGAAAGTTGATGCCCAGTTCGAAGGCGCGGTGAATGGTGGCGATAGATTCGCCGTCATCGCGGCCGCCGTAAAACTCCGACATGCCCATGCAGCCGAGTCCGAGGGCCGAGACTTTGAGACCACTGCGTCCAAGTTCGCGAAATTTCATGATGATTTCCTTTGCGCCCGAAGAGAATGTGTTGAGTTTTATGAGCGGGCTAATTAATAGATGCGGATCAATGGCTTCCGGGATTCAGTGACGTTGCCGATGCGGAGCGCCCAGACTCCAGCGTTTTGCAATTCGAAGACGAGCTTCTGGCAATCGTCCTCGGCAATCGAGACGAAAAGCCCGCCAGCAGTCTGCGGGTCGAAAAGCAGAGTCTTCAGTTCGTCGCTGATCTCCGTCTCATAGCCGACCACACATTCCGCAAACTCGCGGTTCGCCAAAAGCCCACCGGGCACATAGCCCGCGCGAATACACTCCAAAGCTCCAGGCAAGATTGGGATGTCCTTCGAATAAAATCGCAGCGCGACATTGCTGGCCAGCGCCATTTCGCGTGCATGACCGATCAGGCCAAAGCCGGTGACGTCCGTCATGGAGTGAACGTGGAATTTACTTTGCTGAATGATTTCTGCAGCACGCTTGTTCAGCGTGGTCATCGATTGAACAGCGGCATCAATCCACGCCGGTTCCGCTTTGCCTTTTTTAATCGCCGTAGAGATCACACCCGTGCCCAGGGCTTTCGTGAAAACGAGAGCATCGCCCAGCCGCGCCCCGGCGTTAGTGAGAACTTTCTTCGGATCAATGAGCCCCGTAACCGCGTACCCAAACTTGGTTTCCTCGTCGCGAATGCTATGCCCGCCGATCACCGTGCATCCGGCCTCGATCATTTTCGAGAGACCTCCGGCGAGAATCCGTTCCAGAATCTCCAGCTCCGCCTTCTCAGGAAAACAAACCAAAGCCAGCGCGGTGAGCGGCTTTCCGCCCATAGCGTAAACATCGCTCAAAGCATTGGTCGCAGCGATCTGGCCAAAAGTGTAGGGATCGTCGACGACCGGCGTGAAAAAATCCACGGTCTGCACCAGCGCCTGGTCAGGCGCGATTTGATACACTCCGGCGTCGTCGGCATGATCAAAGCCGACCAGAACATTGGGGTCGTGTTGCCGGGCTAATTTCCCAAGCACCGTGTCCAGCGCCGCCGGACTCAGCTTGGACGCTCAACCCGCAGCTTTCACCGACTCCGTAAGGCGGAATGGCTTGCCATCGGCCATGAAGCCATTGTACCGAGTCGCGGATTTGAAAAGGACTCTCACCACGGAGACACGGAATCACAGGAGGGTTACTACTTCACCGCAACATCGGTGACCCGGATCTCAGGATACTGATGGTTCCACTGCGCGGAAATGCCCTCAAACGTTAGCCGAAAAGTCGTGCTCTGCCCCGGCCCAAGCGGCGAGATGCTGAAGTCCACGGCTTCAGGATACGGCCCCGTGGTCTTCAGCACCTGCAGCGGAATATTTTCCCGCTGCGCAATTTGTTCCATGTCATCTTTGAAATTCACTTCTACCATGACGTGAGTCACGGTCTGGTCGCCCGAATTGCTCACGGCTCCGTCCACATAGCTGACCGTGGCGCCCACAAAGTTCTCCGCAGCGCTCATCTTGAAATTGGAGAGCTTCAGCTTCGCGGCGTAGGCAGGCGGTCCCGATGCGCTCTTCGGCTGGCTGCGAAGCAGAACCGCCAGAATCACGGCGACCACCATCACCACCACAACCGCGATAACGATTGTCCGCCGGCTGGAATCAGCTTCTTCGCCGGCGCGAGTTGGCTGGATGAGCCCGCCCATGATCGGAATTGTAGATGGTTGAGTTTTGATTGTCGATTTGCCCCGATCTATCAGGGCATCACTCAACCGGAATTGTCGGCAATGGCCCGAATCCGGTAGAATAGTGGTTTCGGTCAAGCCCTCTGAAAGGATCTATAGCAGTCATGGCCCAACAGTGTGATATTTGCGGCAAAAAGCCGCAATCAGGAAACCGCATCAGCCACGCCCACAACGTCACCAAGCGGCGCTGGAACGTGAATCTCCGCCCCGTGCACGCCCGCGTAGGCGCCACCACCAAGCGCATGCGCGTATGCACCTCCTGCCTGCGCAGCGGCAAAGTAGTTAAGGCATAAAAGCAACGACCCTGTTCTCCCCAGGGCCCTCTTGTGTTAAAGGCTTACTGCACGCCCAGCAGCTTAATGTCAAAAATCAAAGTGGCGTTAGGCGGGATGTCAGGCGGAGAACCGTCCGCCGCATACCCGAGCCCCGGCGGAATCCGCAACTGTCGCTTGCCCCCAACCCTCATTCCAGTAATTCCTTCTTCCCATCCCTTGATCACTTCGCCGTCGCCGATCGTGAAATCGAAAGGCTTCCCCGCATCGACTGAACTATCGAACTTCTTGCCCGTCGTGAGCCAGCCCGTGTAGTGAACCCGCACGCGGCTGCCTTCTTTGGCCGCATCGCCGTTGCCCACCCGGATGTCCCAATATTGCAGGCCCGAGTCCGTCTTAACTCCATCGCCGGAAACCTTGGTGGGAGCGTCGGTTTTCGGGGTCGCGGACTTCCCGGTCGCGTCTTGCGCCCTCACGAACACTGTCATCGCCAAAACGACGGCAAGCGCCGCAAGATACTTCGCCATACTTCCCTCCTAGAGGAATATCTTAACCATAAGAAGCAGAGAGATGCACATAGGTTTTCCCGATTCGCGTGAGTCTTCGCTCCAGCCCCGAACGCCCGCATCTGCTCAGGTCTTCTTTGCGCCCTTCGCGGCCGTTCTTTGCGACCTTCGCGGTTAAGAGCTTTTGCGTCGGGGGATGCTAACTTTCATCTTCGCTGTGGTGGGACCACACGTCCGTGCGCGAGTACGGTCCGGTTTTCTTACGCCAGCGCGGTGGCATCTATCTCCACCAGCACGTCTTTGGGCAGGCGCGCCACTTCAACGGTGGAGCGAGCCGGCGGAGCAGAACTGAAATACTTCCCGTAAACCTGGTTCATAGCGGCAAAATCGTTCATGTTCTTCAAGAAGACAGTACAGCGGACAACCTTCCCCAGACCGCTGCCCGCCGCTTCCAGAATCTCCGACAGATTGCGCAGCACGCGCTCCGTCTGCACCGCCACATCGCCGGCAACGACTTGCTGCGTAGAAGGATCAATGGCGATCTGCCCCGACGTGAACACAAATCCATTAGCCTTGACGGCCTGCGAGTAAGGCCCTATCGCCTGAGGAGCGTCTTTAGTAGAAACAATTTCACGCATGGATAGCGACCAGTGGTCAGTGGCTGGTGGTCAGTAAGCGCCACCGAAGGTTCATTAACTCAGATTGAACAGCAAACGTCAACCTGAGACGGTTTCACTGACTACTGACGACTGCTAAAGTTCTTGCCAGAACCAGCCGATAGAGAGATTGGGAGGCTCATTCGCCGAGACGCAGCTGTCAATATGGAAAACGAAATGAAATCAACTCTGATTAACGAACGCGTACTCGGCAGCCGCCGCGTCTCAGGCGATGCTCCAGACCCGAAATCCAGGTTCCAGGCCGGTCTGGCCCGCATCAACCAGGAACTATGGCTCGTGCTCTCTCTCTTTGTGATCGCAGGCCTGTTCAACTGGCTGGTCGCTTCTCACCGCATGATCTTGGGTCTTTACACCTTGCCCACCATCTTCTCAGCGTATGTTTACGGCCGCAGACACGCCGTGCTCACCGCCAGCGCCAGCATCTTCCTGGTCCTCATCCTTCTATGGAAGGAGACTGGCCTGTTTGCCGGGTCAGCTCCGTTTGCGTTGAACTACGACCAGTGGTCCGAACTCATCACCTGGGCGTGCCTGCTTCTGATCACCGCCTACGCGATGGGAACCCTGTGTGACAAAAAAGAGCGTCACATGCGGGAACTTCGCCAGACCTACTTTGGCCTTCTGACGATTCTGCAGCAGTTCATCTCGAACGACAAATACACCCACAATCACTCCTACCGCGTGGCGTTGTACGCCTCATCGATCGCCACCCGCATGGGGTTTGACCAGGATCGTATCGACGACGTCCGGGCGGCGGCCCTGCTCCATGACGTCGGCAAGCTCGAAACCAGCCGCGAACTCCTGCACAAAGCCGCCAGCCTAACCCCGGAGGAGATGGCGGAAATGCGCAAGCACGTTCAGAAGGGAGTCGCCCTGCTCGAACCGGTCGGCGGATCGCTGCGCCGCGTCCTCCCCATCATTCTCTCCCATCACGATAAGTTCGACGGCTCCGGCTACGGTCCCGCCAAAGGTGCCGAGATCCCCGTCGAAGCCAGAGTATTGGCCGTGGCCGATGCCTATGACACTCTGACCAGCGATCGCCCCTACCGCCGCGCAGTCACCCCATTCGAAGCCCGCCAAATCATCGTATCCAGTGCAGGATCAAACTTCGACCCCGCCGTAGTCGACGCATTCGTGAACGCCTTTGAGCACGGAGAGATGGAAATCCCCGAGGCCCTTGTTGTGTGAGTGAAGCCGTATGAGTGATGCCGTATGAGTGATGCACTGGCCAGCGCGATTGGATCCGGCAACGACCACATCGCTCAGGAAAAGCTCGCACCCAACACAACTGCGTCGGGGAAAAAGCCATCCCACGCGGCGACTCTCGGAGTTCGCGTTCTGCTGGTAAGCGGCGACATTCAGACTATCGATACTCTTTGCGAGTCGATGGGAAAGATGGCGATGCACGTTGACGTCTGCCCCGACTTCGCCTCCGCTACGAGCAAACTATGCCATTCCAAGTTCGAAGCACTGGTAGTGGACTTCAAGGAAAGAGCCGAAGCCTTGGACCTGCTCAAAAAGTCCCGCCAAATGACCTCTCATAAGGCCGCCGTCGTGCTAGCCGTCCTGAACACCAACGACGAAATGCCCAGTGCCTTCCGCGCCGGCGCCAGCTTCGTACTCGTCAAACCGCTGTCTCCAACCGTCCTGCTGCGCACCCTCAGAATTTCCTATCCCCTCATGGTGAACGAAAAAAGGCGCTCCTTTCGCTGCCCCGTGCAGGTCCCCGTCTATGTCTCGCTCGGTTCCCAGCCTGAATTTCTGGCCACTTCCATCAATATCAGCGAAGTCGGCATTGCCCTCTCCGGCTCAACCGGATTGCAGGTAGGTGACAGAGTCGCCCTTCGCCTCACGCTGCCCCACACCCGGGCCGCCGCAAAAATCAACGCGGAAGTCTGCTGGCGCGACCCCGCAGGACAGGCTGGGATGGAATTCATTCAAGTCTCCGCCGAGGTGAAGGAACAATTAACCGCCTGGCTAGCCGCCCGCCTCGAAGAATATCTACCCAACGAAGCCGCCTCGCTGAAACGCTGAAAAAACCGGTTGTCAGTGGCCACTACTCCAAAATTTTCTCTAGCCTTCTGCACCCCATGGCCCCTTTATTAATCAAGCGTTTAGGTTCATCGTGATATGAATCGTATTTTCTGCGTGATCGGACAGGACAAAATTCCTAGTGGCAACCATTTTCAGGAAGGCATTTGATCTGAGGTCTCAATTCTTGTGGCTGCTGCTGGCGATTCTGGGCTCTTCGCCGCCGGCCTTGCTCTCTGCCCAGGGTCTGGACCGTCCCAGAAGCCTCCGTGCGGCAATCCCCGCTGAAGATCAGACTCCCTCCTCTCGCGCCATTACAGGAACGCTCCTCGACCCCTCGGGAGCGGCGATCGCCAAAGCGCAGGTGTCGCTCCTTGCCTCTGACGGCAAGCTCCTCGCTCAAGTCGCTACTGACAGCTCCGGTGCGTTCCGCTTCGACAACATTGCGCCCGGCAACTACACCCTCGACTTTCACGCCGAGGGTTTCCGTGACGTCCGCATCCAAACCACCGTAACCAACAAACGTCAGACCCCGATCCGCCTCACCCTGCAGGTTGCGGTTCCTAACGAAACCGTCACTGTCGCCACCGGAGATTCCGCGCCGCTCGTGAGCACCGAGAGTTCCGAAAACCAGAACGCCAATACCATCGACCGCAACGCGCTCGACCGCGTACCCGTCTTCGATCAGGACTACATCACCACCATGTCCCGCTTCCTCGACGACAACGCCACCGGAACCAACGGCGTCACGCTCGTCGTCAACGGCATTGAGGCCAACGGACCCGG
Organism: uncultured Acidobacteriaceae bacterium; assembly: GCA_963771895.1. Lineage (GTDB taxonomy): Bacteria > Acidobacteriota > Terriglobia > Terriglobales > Acidobacteriaceae > Sulfotelmatobacter. The sequence goes on from CAVYVQ010000016.1 coordinate 49,868, forward strand.
CGTCACTCCCTCCGCCATTCAGGAAGTAAAAATCAACAACAACCCATACTCCGCGCGCTTCTCGCGCCCCGGCCGCGCGCGGCTGGAAATCGTCACCAAGGGCGGGACGCCCTCCTATCATGGCTCGCTGAACTTCATGTTTCGTAACTCTGTCTTCGACGCCAGCAATGCCTTTGCCATCGTCAAGCCTCCCGAGCGCCGCCAGACTACGAAGGCTCCATCACCGGACCCATCGGCCACAGCAAGCACACCACCTTCCTGCTCGCGCTCGATGAAGACCTCCTCGATCAACAAGGCGTGGTCGATAGCGAAGCCATCGCCGCCGCCCAGTCCCTCGGCTTCGGCCCCTTTGCCCAAACCGTTCCCAACCCTACCCACCATTTCTTCGGCTCCGGACGCGTCTTCCACGACTTCGCCAACGGCGACCAGTTCTGGATCGGCTACTCCTACGAACACACGTCATCTAAGAATCAGAATGTCGGCGGCACCGTCCTTCCCACCGCCGGCTCCGACTCCTATTTCTTCGAACATGAAATCAACGTCAGCCACCTTCATCAATTCTCTCCGCACTGGCTCAACCAGCTTAGGTTTCTCGTCGGCCACTACGACAACTCCGTCAGCAGCATCAGCGCCGATCCTCAACTCGCAGTCTCCGGACTCTTCACCGCCGGCGGCGCCCAGGCCGATTCCCGCCGCACCGAATATCATTTCGATGGAACCGACTTCGCCACCTACGCCAGCGGTAGGCATCAACTCAGCTTCGGCATCGACGTCCCCGACATCAGCCGCCGCGGTCTTGACGATTTCACCAACCGCGCCGGCACCTACACCTTCGCCAGCAGCGCCGATTTCGCCGCCGCCATCCCCGCCACCTACCTGGTGCAGACCGGTCAGGGGCACGTGGTGTTTCTGGAAAAAATCATCGGCCCATTCGTCGAGGACAACATCCGCCTGAAACCGAATTTTTCTCTCTACCTCGGAGTCCGCTACTACTTTCAGAACTACTTCCACGACGTTCCCCACAACTTCGCCCCGCGTGTTAGCTTTGCCTATGCCCCCACCGCCGGCAGCAAGACGGTAATTCGCGGCGGCGCCGGGGTCTTCTACGATCGCACCGGACCGAGACCGATCGGCGATCTGCTCCACTTCAACGGCGTAAACCTGCTCCGCTTCATCGTCGATCCGCCTCTGGTCTCCTATCCCATCAGCCCCGCGGTGCTGGCGCAGGTGCCCACCAGCCTGGTCACACTCGACTCCCACGCCCGCATCCCCTACACGATCCAGTACAGTATCGGAGTCGAGCGGCAAGTCACCGCCAAGAGCACGGCCAGCGCCGTCTACATCGGCAACCGCGGCATCGACGTTTTTCGCTCCATCGACGCCAACGCGCCCGTGCTGTCCGGAGGAAACTACATCTATCCCAACCCGACTCTAGGACAAAACCGCCAGATTCAATCCGAGGGATACCTAAAAGGCAACGCGCTGGAACTAACCTTCCGCGGCAAGCCCAGCAAATACTTCACAGGGCAAGTTCAATACACGCTGAGCCGTACCTACAACAACACCAGCGGCATCACGTTCTTTCCCGCCAACAGCTACAATCCTTCCGCCGACTGGGGACGCTCCGATAACGACCGCCTCCACAAATTCGACCTGCTGGCCTCCAGCCAGCCCACCCGCTTCTTCACCTTCGGTGCAGGACTCTCGCTCTATTCCGGCAAGCCCGTAACCATCACGACGGGCGCCGACGACAATCACGACGGCATCATCAACGATCGCCCCGCAGGCATAGGACGCAATACCATGCCCGGCCCCGGCACCATCGGCCTCGACCTGAATCTGGCCCACGACTTTCCCCTCTCGAAAAAGAAGAAAGAATCTAGGATAATTTCCGTCGCGCTAAATTCCTTCAACGTCCTGAACCACCCCAACTACGTAACCTACATAGGAACAATCACGTCACCCCTGTTCGGACAACCAGTAGCCGCCCAACCCCCACGCCGCATGCAACTAGACATTCAATTCAAATTCTGATGGCGCGAGCCAAGCGCCCCTCTCGTCCTGGCGCTCCTGTCATCCTGAGCGAAGGGGCTGATTCTCGAAGAGAATCAGCCCCTCGGGTGGGCCCACTCAAGCCGTCTTTTGGCTTGAGTGGGGCAGTTCCACTGCCGGACACATTTTCCCCGCCGCTCGTTCGCGTTCTCGCGCTGTCCATTCCGACTCGATTTCGACCCGTCCCGCACAGCCAGTTGCGTAGTGGCGAAAACTGCTCCACTCCCAATCTTCCGGACGTTCGCATAACCCCGCCTTCACCGGATTGCGGTGAATGTAACGCAGCTTTTCCACAAACTGCGGATAATCTCGAACATTGCAATCGTAGTACCTCTTTTGCCAGAAATGCTCCGCGTCGCCAATCAAACGCCGCGACACACCCTGCTTCAACGACTTCAACGCGTCGGCCAGCGTCGTTTGTTTTGTCAAGCCAACCGGCGGCCCATTCAATCCCACAGGTGGCCCATTCAAGCAGACCGGACCACTCAATCCGACCGGTGGCCCATTCAAGCCGTCTTTGGCTTGAGTGGGGCACTTCCACTGCTGTCAATATCCCGCTGCGGTTCGCTGAGCAGCAGATGCACATGCTCCGGCATGACCACATACCCGTAAACCTGAAGCCTAAAACTGCGCCGCACCCGCTCCAAGGCTGCCTCGAATATTCGCCGGGTTTCGTCGTTGGTAAGTAAACGGCGGCGATGGTAACAGCAGAAAGTGACGAAATGACTCTGCCCGCCGTGCTGAAATCGCGTGAGTCCCCCTGACATGAGGACACTCTAGCTCTTTCGCCGGACTAAGTCTGTGACATCTGAACATCCCCACTCAAGCCAAAACCCGGCTTGAGTGGGCCACCTGCCTGCGAACACAGTGGGAATGGTGCACGCAAGATGTTAAAGGTGGCCACCCGCCCCTCAGACCTTGAATGCGTTTGGGTATGCTTTACGCAACCTCGTAGAATCATGTGGATCAATGTACCCATAGAAGAGCTTGCGCTTCTCTTGATTTGCCCTGTGCTCCGTTAATTTCTTTAGTTGATCGAGGGAGTATTCGCCGATCTGCAATTCCGATTGCAGAAGGAACACACGGGCCGGAGCTTGAAGCAAGCGTTGAATTTGATTGCCCTGTTTTCCCCATTTGCCCGGTTCTAAAATCTTGACCCCGGCGCCCGGCCCTTTGAGAGCGAATGCGACGCTGTAACGCTTGCCTCCCATCCGAAGCTGGTTGGTATAGAAATCATCGATCTCCGCACCATGATCCTTGTGCTCGCCATAATTCTTGAACAGGCGTTGAAGTCCTTTCTTGAACCGGCTCTCAGGTAAGGGCGACAGTGGCCTCTGGCTGTTCTTATTCAGCCGCCTGACTCGTTTGAATTGGTCGATGTCATCAATCGTGATCTCAACTGCTTCACCCTGCTTCATTTTGGGTTGTTTGACATTGACGGTGACGTGAGTGCGATTGCGTTTTGTGGGAAGAGCATCACGTTTTGCTTTGCTGTACACGAGGACCAAAATTCGACGTTTGTGGTGATGCACATCCGGAATCTTCTCGTAAACGATCGGATACTCACCCGAAACTTGAGTGATGAGACCGTCCCCCAATAATCGCTTGCCTGCTTCCGTTACACGTTTCGGGGTGACCTTACCTTTGAGCTTCGAGGAAATCTCTTTCGCCGTCCAATATTTTCGCTTGCCGGAGTAGATGACCTTCCAAACCTCAAGCTTGGCACCGAGGCCCTTAAGAGCGTTCGACCACCGTTGCAGGTTCTCTTCGAGATTGGAGCCGAGATCGAGGACAGGATGGGTCATTGGGGCTTAGCTCCTGTCTACCGTTTCCCTTTAGCAATCGGCTTCAAGAAGCTGTTTACATCGGTCTTGCTCTTGTTCAACATCTTGGCGATGTCCCCTTGCGCAGCTCCCATAGAGTGAAGCTGAAGCATGAGAGCTTTTTCGAACAGTTCAATCAGTCGTCCTGTTCCGTCATTTGGCATCGGCTACCTCCTCCGTGATTTCTTGTCACCTTTCTTTGCGGCGCGAATCCTCGCGAGTTCTGAGTTCACATCCTTGCCGGGCTTGCCCACGATGCGACCAATTTCAGCTGGTGCGAGACCTGCCGCGTCGAGTAATTTGATTTGATCCCGCAATGAGCGTGGGTGTTCCGGTTGAGGAAGCGTTACGGCCAACAAGCCGATCACGGCATCCAGCCGCTTGATGAGTTCTGGAAATCCCGCTTCTGCCATCTCACTCCTCCGATTTTGCAGACTTCTTCGCCAGTTTGGCGATCCGGCTTACTCGATTCATGTCCAATCCGACGGCCTCGCGAATTTGGCCTTGTGGCACACCCTTGGAAGCCATTTGGAAAATGAGTAAGTCTTGCAGGGTCGCGAGTATTTGCACTTGAACGTCTTTTTCCATCACACAACCCTCCTCACGTTCGATTTGCTCTTTCGAGAATGTTTGCGGATTTCCGAAAGCCGAACGTTTACGGTGTTGGAAGTTGAGCCGATCGCGGTTGCGATTTCGGATGGCCCAAAGCCTGCCTTGTCCAAAATCACAATTTGCTGCTTCTGCTTTAATGGCTCCAAACTAACCAGCAGCAGAGCTCTCAACGACTTTTCCAGTTCCGTCCTAGGTTCTTCTGCCACGTGTTTCCTTTGACCTCCGCTTCTTAAGATTGGAAACCTCAACACTCACGGTTCCCACTGTTGTGCCTACAAGGTGCGCGATTTCTTGGCGCTCCATTCCGGCATCAGACAATAGCTGAATCTGCTGACCCTTCGACTTTCCTTCAATCAGCGCGAGTGCAAGTAAACGGCGAACTATCCTGAACTCGTTCTCAAGTTTCGTATCTGAATCCCGATTCGACATTGTGACTCCCGCCCGAGGTTTGGTCCTTCTTAGAATGGGAGCACATAGGAAGCTTAGTTGTCAAGCCACCTATGATTATATGGCAATATTATTTCACATTTATTTGTGCAGTTGATAGTATTGTTTTCAAGTACTTGTTCCTTTATCGAGTTGCGTATTTTCACGATATCCTAATGTCTAGTGGCTTCATGCGCAGCTGAGTGCAGTTCTAAATTACGTGTTATTAGTACGTTACACTATAGCGTTATCTTCTAGATCACTCGTGTTTAGTAAAGTAGAAATCTTATTCATGCAGGCTGCCAACATATGCATGTTACTCTCTAATGTTACGATCACCGGTCAATAATTGCTTTCGATAGGCGTTCGCCCCGGCCAGGACCACACCTCGGGCGGGAGTCACAATGTCGAATCGGGATTCAGATACGAAACTTGAGAACGAGTTCAGGATAGTTCGTCGTTTACTTTAGGAAGCTGCTCCCCGCGCCGCTCAATCCCGACGCGACCGATTTGAGTGAAATCATAAATGAGAGCGAGCAGCGACGGCGAAAGAACACCTCGCGATGAGGGCGGGCACGAGGGAAACAATGATCAGTATCAAGGCCAAGGGGCTGGAGAGCTCGGAGCATAACTGGCTCGGGAAGGGTGTTTACTGACCACTAGCCACTGACCACTGACCACTGCCTCTAAATCTTCTGCAGCCTCTGCACCTCATGCACGCCCGGAATCTTCCGCAGCCCGGCCATGATCAGCTCAAGATGCTTAAGGTCCGAGATGTCGAGGACGATCTCCACGCTGGCCTGGCTGTTCGAAGTATGCGCCCCGATGTTTCTTATATTACTCTTAGCATCTCCTATTATGCTAGTAATGCTTTTAAGCATACCAAAGCGGTCGTCACAATAAACCGTAAGCTTCACCGGATAAGCCGTCGGTGTGTGCTCGTCGCGGCCCCACTCCACATCGATGCGGCGTTCCGGTTCATACATCAGGTTCGTCACGTTAGGACAGTTCACCGCATGCACCGCCACTCCTTTGCCGCGTGTGATGTAGCCGACAATGCTCTCTCCGCGAATGGGATTGCAACAGCGCGCCCGGTAAACCAGCATGTCCCCCTGGCCCTTGACCATGATCGCGTTGTGATCGCCAAAGACGCGCCGCACCACGCTGGCGATCGCGCCAGGTTGTGAACTCAGCCCCTCGGCTTCAATGTCGCCCGCCATCGAAGGCGTCGCGCCCGCAGGCAACAGTCGCGCCAGCACCTGCCGCGCCGAATATTTTCCGTACCCGATGCCGGACATGAGGTCGTCCACCTTGCCCAGCCCGTAACCGTTGGCGACCTTCAGCAGTTCTTCGTCTTTAATTTCTTTAAGAGCGATGCGGTACTTGCGCGCCTCTTTCTCGATCACCTTGCGGCCGATTTCAATCGCGCGCTCCCGCTGATGCACGTTGAGCCAGTGCTTGATCTTGTTGCGCGAGCGCGAGGATTTCACCATCCCCAACCAGTCGCGACTGGGCTTGTGGCCGGCCTGCGTAAGGATTTCGACGATGTCGCCGGAATGCAGCTTGTGACGCAGCGGCACCATGCGCCCGTTGACCTTGGCTCCGACGCAAGTGTGCCCGACTTCCGTGTGAATGCTGTAAGCAAAGTCGACGGGAGTAGCATCGCGAGGAAGGACAACAACTTTGCCCTTGGGCGTGAAGGTGTAGACCTCTTCGGGATAGAGATCGACCTTCAGCGCCGTAAGAAATTCATTGGGATCGCTGACGTCCCGCTGCCACTCAACCACCTGGCGCAGCCAGGCCAGGCGCTGCTCATCCTGCGCCGACACGGGACCGTCTTTGTATTTCCAGTGCGCGGCGATTCCTTCCTCCGCCATCTTGTGCATCTCTTCGGTGCGAATCTGGATTTCAAATGGCGTTCCATCTTCGGTGATCACCGAGGTGTGCAGCGACTGGTAGAAGTTCGGCCGGGGCATAGCGATGAAATCCTTGATGCGCCCCGGCACCGGACGCCAGATGTTGTGAATGATGCCGAGCACCGCATAGCAATCCTGCAATGAGCGCGTGATGATGCGCATGGCAAACAGGTCGTAGACCTGGTCGACGGAAATGCGCTGACGCTGCAGCTTCTTGTGGATCGAGAACAGGCGCTTGATGCGGCTCTCCACGCTGGCCTGGATACCGGCCTCTTTCAGCTTGTCGTTGATGATCGCCTGCATCTTCGCGAGAAAAGCTTCGCCCTGTTTGCGGCGCGCGTTCACAGCCTTTTCGACCTGCTCGTAGCCCGCGGGGTCAAGGAAGCGGAAGCCAAGGTCTTCGAGTTCGCCGCGAATCTTTCCCATACCTAATCTGTGAGCGATGGGCGCGTAGATCTCGAGCGTCTCCTCGGCAATCTTGGACTGTCGATCGGGCTGAAGGTGTTCGAGCGTGCGCATGTTGTGCAGTCGGTCCGCGAGCTTGATGAGCACCACGCGAATGTCGTCGACCATGGCGAGCATCATCTTGCGCAGGTTTTCAGCTTGCGCTTCCTCGCGCGTGGCGAAATCAATCTTGCTGATCTTGGTGACGCCCTCGACGATGTGCGCGACCTGCTCGCCAAATTCCTTGCGAATGTCAACGATGGTGACCGAGGTGTCTTCGACCGAGTCATGCAGCAGGCCGGCGGCGATGGCGGCCGGGTCCATCTTCATTTCGGCGAGTACTAATGCTACTTCGAGGGGATGCGCGAGGTAAGGCTCACCCGAGGCGCGGGTCTGGCCTTCATGGTTTTTTAGCGAGTAGTCGTAGGCTTTCTTGACGATGGAGAGGTCGTCCTGCGGACGATTTTCCTCGATCCGCTTCATCAGCTCGCGGAACTTGGTGAGCGTAAGAGCGGTGGTCGCGATCTGTTGGCGCAAGCTCGCCATGTACGATTATATCCCGCGGGGAGAGGCAGGTTGGAGAGTCGGCCGGGACGCCCGGCTCGGCTGCGCCTTCGCGTCGAATGTTCCGACTGGAACATACAGGCTGAATGTTCCCACCGGAACATATTGGAGTTATGTTCCAACTGGAGCATTTTGTCCATCCAATAGTGTATGTACGGCAGAAGTATGTACAATCTCTCAAGTGCAACGGCCGGCTGGGGTTAGGAGGGCGAGAAGACCTTCCGAGCACTCGCGGGCGTCGAGTGCTGCCTAGAACGGGCTTGTGGGAAAGGCTGTGGAAATCCTGTCCAAATAGTGTGGGAAAAGTACCGGACGCCATCTTCGGGAGTTGGCGCGAGCGCTGCCTCTTCCAGTGTAGCCCGGCTGTAAAATTGCGCCGACGCTTGGCACATTGGGGATTAGTGAACAGAAATCAGGGATCGCAAAATTCACACTTGACATTGGCAAGAAATCCACTACCATATGGTTGTGGATAGATTGGGTACAACATTTGCGGCTTTGTCTGATCCAACCCGGCGGGCCATGATCGAACGACTCTCACATGGGCCTGCCTCTGTGCATGGATTGACGGAACCGTTTGCACTTTCGCAGCAGATGATTTCAAAACATATTGCCTACCTGGTGCGGGCGGGGATGGTGATCAAGACGAAGCGTGGACGAGAGAGTGTGTGCACGCTTAGGCCCGAGACGATCAAGACGGTCAGCGACTGGGCGATTAGCTATCGCCGATTCTGGGAAGAGAGCTTCGACAAACTGGAAGTGGTTGTGAATCAAATGAAAAAAACGGAGGTCAGAGATGACAAACAACACGGTGAACGAGATAGAGCGGATGGTCGTTACAAGAGTTTTTGATGCCCCACGCGAATTGGTTTGGAAGGCGTGGACAGACCCGAAGTACGTGATGCAGTGGTGGGGACCGAAGGGCTTTACTGCGCCGGTTTGTCAGATGGATTTTCGCGTTGGGGGAAAATCTCTCCTCTGCATGAAAACGCCGGATGGGCAGGAGTGCTGGAATGCGGTTGAATACCACGAGATTGTTCTGCACGAGAAGATCGTTTCCTCCATGTACTTTTCGGACTCGAAGGGAAACAAGGTTGAGCCTGCGGAATTAGGAATAGAACATGAGGCCATAGACGGTGCGTACGACGTGACCATCTTTGAGGATCTCGGAAACGGCCAGACGAAACTTACCCACATTGGAAATGAACCCATGGAGAGCGCGAAAAATAGCGGTCAACTAGAGGGCTGGAACCAGATACTCGATAAAGTTGCCGCAGTTGTTACGAAGCTAGCGCAGACGAAATAAGAAGTTGGAGTTTTGATGATTGTCATGCGCGAGATCTGATCGTAAAGCAACGCGGGTCCGGTCCGGAAACCTAAGGGTGGGCGGCGGAGGCTTAAAAGACCGGGACATAAAGATCGGGGACAGACGGGACGTTCGACAATGTCCATTCGTCGAAAAATTGGGGAACGTCCCGTCTGTCCCTAGATTTCGAACGTAACTGAGAGGGCGGGAATGAAAAGGATGAAGGCGGTTCGAGGGGCGGTGCGGCGAGGCTTGCTGGCGGCAGCGGCGCTGGCGGGGATGGTGATCCTGACGCTGGCTGCGGGAAGCGGGACGAAGCCGGGGAACTCGATCGACTTGGTGCTGCGGGAGGCGGTGGAGCAAAAGAAGGCACCGGGGGTGGTGGCGATGGCGTCGCGGGGAGACGAAGTCATTTACCAAGGGGCGTTCGGGAAGCGCGCCAGTACGAAAGATGTTCCGATGACGCTGGACTCGATTTTCCACATCGCTTCGATGACCAAGGCGGTGACGGCGGTGGCGGTGCTGCAACTCATTGAGAGCGGGCGGGTGAAGCTGGACGAGCCCGCGGCGACCTATCTCCCGGAACTGGCGAAGGTGCAAGTGCTCGAGGAATTCGATCCGGCGAGGAAAAAGGCGAAGCTGCGGCCACCGAAGACGCCGCCGACTGTGCGGCAATTGCTGACGCACACTTCGGGGTTTGGCTACGACTTTTTCGATGCGCGGCTGCACGAGTACGTGGAGGTGGGACTGGCTCCCGCGATTACGGGGGATAGTGACGCGTTTCTGAAGGCGCCGCTCATGTTCGATCCGGGAACGCACTGGGAATATGGAATCAGCTACGACTGGCTGGGAGAACTGGTGGAACAGGTGAGCGGGGAGACGCTGGAGGAATATTTTCGGCGGCACATCTTCGAGCCGCTGGGGATGACGGACACGTTCTTCAACGTTCCGGCGGAAAAGCAGGCGCGGGTGGTGGCGCTTCAACTGCGGCAGGCGGATGGGAGTTTTGTAGAACCGCCGCCGCAGCCGATGAAGCCGCTGAGGTTCTTCAGCGGCGGCGGCGGCCTCTACTCGACGGCGGGGGATTACTTGAAGTTCGAGCGGATGGTGCTGAACGGCGGGATGTTCGGCGGCAAAAGGATTCTGCGGGCGGAGACGGTGGCGGAGATGAGTCACAACCAGATCGGCGAGATGAAGCTCGCGGAGTTGAGGAGCACGATTCCGCAGTTGATCAAGAATCCCGTTCGCTTGCCGGGTTCGCCCGACAAGTTTGGATGGGGATTCGGAATCAACAGCCGGGCGGTGGAAGGCGGGCGCGCGGCGGGGTCGCTGGCATGGGACGGCATCTTCAACACGTTTTTCTGGATTGATGTTTCCGGGAAAACCTGCGGGGTGGTGCTGATGCAGACGCTGCCGTTCAGCGACGATGGGGGGCTAGCGGCGGAGGAGGAGTTCGAGCGGGCGCTCTACGCGAGCGCGGCGAGGTGATGCTCTGAGCGATTCGTTCGGTGGGCGGGTGGCCCAGCCTTTGAACGGCCGAAGCCAAGTAACTGTGGGTGCCCCGTCCTTCGCGTACTTTGCGAAGAGCGGGTACCACGAACGAATGCGCAACCGACTTTGTGCGGAAGAACAAGAGTCGCGCCGGCAACATCGCTGCCCATCCTTGCAAAAAAACGCAAGGATGGGGCACCCTCCGTGGGAATGGTGCAAAGATGAGCCACCCTCCCTTTTTCGTTCTAAGCTGCAAGCCCATATCTTATTGCCGCTTCAAGCGTATCGATGTCTATATCCTTTAGAGCTTTAAACCGAATGCAATATCCGGTCACGCTCGCCTTGCCTAGTTTTTTTCCATACGTTTTAGCTAGGTACTTCTTATCTTTGAGACCAAGAATATAGACAGAGATTCCAGTTTTGTTTCCACTCACACCAATTTGAAACAACTCTCTACTTTTTCCATTGGCATATTTTATTGTGTGAGATCCATATCCAATCGTAGGGTTGGAAACAGTATGATTTTTGGTGTCTTTACCATCGAAGAACCATAATTTGCATTCTGGTGACACTTGAAGTGTGAGCCGATGCAACTCGCGCATGTCGCTGCGTTTCGACTCCGGCTGGCTGGTAATATACTTCTCGATTTGTTCTTGTACATTCATATGTTCTGCTCCCAAGCTGCGCGCACGAGATTATACGACGTTTAATCCTTCTCCCGTTGCAAGGGCGGTCTATCGGCGTTCATTGGGGCGACCACTGGATTCGCCCTGGAAAGACCATGAGATGCGAAAAGGGTTTACGAGAAAACCACAAGGGGACGAGCCCGCGTCGCCGGTCAAGAACTACATTACGCCGAGGGCTGGAGCGGCTCAAAGATGAGCACCTGGACCATCTCTACCTGCTTGTCCATCTTCCGCCGGTCTCATGTGGCCTCGTTTTGCAGTAGGCCGAAGGTTGGGGTGGTGGGCCAGCTGTGATCTTTCAATAGGTTGTCCATTCGACCGGAACCAGAGAAGCTGATTGTAGCGAGCAATCACCTCTGAGGAGAGATCGAATGGACATTCACAAGAATGCCCGACTTAGCCTGCGCCGTCGAGAGGATTTAGTTGAGTATGTAGCCCGGGGAGTGACGCTGAAGTTGGCCGCGGCCAACTTCAGCGTCACTCCCAAAACCGTCGCCAAGTGGGTGCACCGTTTTCGCCGGGAGGGGCCGCTCGGTCTGTGGGATCGTTCTTCCCGCCCCCGGCGCAGCCCGCGCCGGACTTCCTTCGCGCTGACCGAAGAAGTGATCGCCCTGCGCCGTCAACTGCATCCCGCTTATCGCGTCGCCCAGGCCACCCAGCTCAGTGCCGCCACCGTCAGCCGCATCCTGCAGCGCGCTCATCTCAACCGCTGGCGTCATCTCCATCCTGCGCCGCCGGTGGTGCGTTATGAGCACGCCGCTCCCGGAGACCTGCTCCATCTTGATATCAAAGCCATGACCCGCTATCAGAGCGTCTCCATCCGCGGCGACGGCCGCCGTCGCGGTCGCCCTCAGTTCGCCGGCTGGCAGGCCCTACACATTGCCATCGACGATCACTCCCGCCTCGCCTTCTCCCGCCTGCTGCCCAACCAGACCGTTGACTCCGCCCTGGCCTTCTTACGTGCCGCCCTCGCCTTCTATGCCGAGCACGGCATTTCCATTCGCCGCCTGCTCACCGACAACGGATCTTGCTATCGCTCCCATCGCTTTCGCGCCGCCTGCGAAGAACTCGGCATCCGCCATCGCTTCACCCGCCCTTACACTCCCCGCACCAACGGCAAAGCCGAACGTTTCATTCAAACCGCTCTGCGCGAGTGGGCCTATGTCCGCCACTACACCAACTCCGAAGAACGGGATCAGCAACTTCCCCCTTGGCTCCACTACTACAACTTTGCCCGCCCGCATGGTAGCCTCGGATACGCTCCACCCATCAGCCGCTCTCCCACGAACGGTACAACCTCTTGAGGGATCACAGCCAGCCCACGTACTCGTAGGTCGTGTTTTGCACGGTGGGGCTCAAGCCGTTATTTGCGAGTCGTTCGTAGCAGGTCATATCGCCACGGGTTGGAAGATTGACAAGGTAGGGACCGAACTGCACAGTCCACCCGAGGTGCCATGCTGGCTCAAGTACGCGCAAAACGCGTCGTATCGTGAGGGGGAAGTCCTCTTGTGCGTCAGCAACGAAGGTCAGCATGCGTCGCTCATCGCAGTCTAGGATCTGTGTTCGCACGATGTCCATCGCAGGGTCGAGAACAATCGTGTAACCCTCCATCGCCACCAAAGCGAGATAGCCCGCGCGTAACCAACTAATGCGTGCGCCAAGTTCCGAGTACCGTTCGTGCTCCACAGTCAGCGAGGTACCAGCGCGTCCGAGCCGCTGAAGTTCTTCGCTCGTTCCTGGTCTATTGAGATGCTTGGGGATCGTGATCGAGTATGAGCCGTCCTTCGCGTGAAGCTGGCCATTCACAACGATTCCGCCGATGGTCGCCTTGATGCGATGCGGCCGGGCGGGCCTGCCCGTCATTGCCAGGCGTACGTCCTCTTTTGTCTTTGCATCGGCGTCCAGCTTGGTTCCCGCCGTGTTGTTGCACTCCGTGCAGGTGAGGAGGAGCTCATGACCGCCGACGCTTTGCGGCGGCACGTGCTCCTTCGAAAGCCGACCATCGTCGAGCGCCTCGACTGTGAACGGCTTCCGGCAAATTGGGCACACGTACGTCGGCACAGCGTATATACCCGGACACGCCTGACTGTACGCTTTAGCGCCGAGATCAAACCAATCGCGCTTCTTCCCTCGTACTGACATCTCTAGGTTAATTATCGCAAAGAACGGTCCTGCCGCTCTGGCAGGGTTTCCTTCTGCTACAATCCGGTGGCGTTCCCCGGCTCCCTCCCCCCACTGGAGACTCCGTGAACAAGATAGCCATCGCGCTGTTCTTGGTAAACATTGCGGTAGGGCAAACCAAACCCGCGCACCCTGTGCGGACGCCTAAACCCGACGCGCCCCACTTAAATGTCGTGAAGGAATACGTACGTGAACTGATTGAAGCCGAGGCTTTAAAGACGAACGGTGAGAAGGAACTTAGTGAGGCGAAGACGCCAAACGAGCAGTTCTCAGCCGGCATTTATTACAGCAAGTCCACACAACTGGAGTTGCGCTCTGAGATCCACATGCTTCAAAGTATGCATTTGAACGATCCATTCGACACTTTGATCCCAAGTCTGGTCGCGTTTTATGGGAATCAGATTAAATTGCACCAGCAGCTGATTGATATCAGCGACAAGTTCTTAGCCGGGCCGAAGCAGGGCGTGGACTATCAAGCACTGGGGGCCAAGGTTCCGGAAATTCGCGCTGAACTGGATGACTCCCGAAAGTCCGTGTTTCAAGCGGCACCGTTGGTGTTCATGACTTTGATAGACCAAAAGCCAGACTCCCAAAATCATGTCAGTCATCTGCTGATTACTAAAGCGGAGAAAACCGACTTGCAAGATCAGCTGGACCTCATGCTCAAAGACATACCACTCAACGATAAGGAAGATCGCGACTATTACATCAGTGCCGCGATGGTGCTCCGAGGAGCTTTCCAGAAGGGGTACAAATGCGCTGACGATCCTTGGGATTAATAGCTGGGCGAAATCCACTGCTGACAGGAGCACTCGGTGCAGCCTGACGTGCCCGCCTCGCGGCCTGACTGGAAGTCAAATCCCCTGTCACTCGATGATGGATAGTCCGTCTTCATCCCACCGGTATCGTAAATGTCTCTGGCGTGCTTGGCGAATGGATGGCCGCACGTCTTACAGGGCTGGGTTGGCACCGCTTCGCTCATAGAAGAGATTGTATCAGCGAAGGAAAAAGCCAGTGCCGCAGCAGATGAACTCCCATAAACGCGGATAACCTACGGTGTTTTTTATCGGCGTTCATCCCCGTTCATTGCTGCGCCCACTGGATTCGCCCTGGAAAGACGACGAGATGCGAAAAGGGTTTACGAGAAAACCAAAACCGGACGAGCCCGCGACGCCCCTCAAGAACTACATCACGCCGAGCGGGCTGGAGCGCCTCAAAGATGAGCACCGGTTTCTGCTCACCAGGGAACGCCCGACCGTGACGGAGGTGGTGGCGTGGGCTGCCAGCAACGGCGATCGCAGTGAAAACGCCGACTATCAGTACGGCAAGCGGCGGCTGCGGCAGATCGATGGGCGGATTCGCTTTCTCACGAAGCGAATCGAAGCCGCGGAAGTGGTGGACCCGGAAGCTCCGAGAGCGGGGCAGGCGGCGACGAGGGCATTCTTCGGAGCGACCGTGCGCTATGCCAATGCCGCGGGAGTATCGCGAGTGGTGAGCATCGTGGGCACAGACGAGATCGATCTCAACCGCAACCACATCAGTTGGGTGTCACCTCTGGGGCGCGCGTTGATGAAGTCAGCAGCGGGTGACAGCGTAGTCCTGCAATTGCCGGGCGGTACAGAATACTTGACCGTGCTGGAAGTGTGTTACCAGCGCATTTCTGTGGAACCGTTCCGTGAACCACCTGGATCCGAGGCCTCGGCAAAGAGACTCCCTCGCCGACGCTCACCTGACGAAGAAGAGACGAAACGGCACAGGTGGTGAGGGGCGTCGCTTCGCTCCTTGGACGGCCGAGGCGGCCATCCCCCCATGCGCGATTTCTGGCGCTTAAAAGATTTCAAATCCATCTGCAATTTGTTCGCACGCTTGGCTTGCTGGTAGAGTTGCAATCGGCTAGTCATGAATTCCAGGATTCTGGTCAGTGGGGTGTCGGGGCCGATTGGGACTGCGCTTCTTCCTTGCCTTCGAAATAGTGGATGGTCCGTAGTGCGGCTGGTGCGTGGCGGGGCCGCGGGCGGCGGGCAGATCAGTTGGGATCCTGCGGAACCGATCTCTCCTGGGGAGGTGTCCGGATTCGACGCTGTGATTCATCTGGCGGGGGAGAGCATTGTTGGACGATGGACTGCGGCGAAGAAGGCGAAGATTCGCGACAGCCGCGTTGCTGGGACGTTGCATCTGGCGCAGGCGCTGGCTCGGGCGGAGGCGAAGCCGAAAGTTTTCGTTTGCGGATCGGCGATTGGCTATTACGGCAATCGCGGCGATGAAGCCCTCACTGAAGAGAGCGCGGCGGGCAGAGGATTTCTGGCGCAGGTTTGCCAGGAGTGGGAGGAAGCGGCCACGCCCGCGGTGCAAGCTGGCATACGCACCGCGCACTTGCGGACGGGAATCGTGCTCAGCCCCAAGGGCGGCGCGCTGGGAGCGATGCTCGGGCCGTTCAAGCTGGGATTGGGCGGGCGAACCGGGGACGGGCGGCAGTGGATGAGCTGGATTGATGTGCAGGACATGGCGGGCGGGATCAACCACATTTTGAAGAACGAACTGCTGCGGGGAGCGGTGAACATGGTGGCGCCGAAACCGGTTAGAAACGCGGAGTTCGCCGCGACGCTCGCCAGCGTGTTATCGCGTCCGGCGATTTTTCCGATGCCCGCGTTTGTAGCGAAGGCGCTCTTTGGGGAGATGGGTGAGGAACTGCTGCTGGGCGGGCAGAAGGTGGAGGCTGGGAAGCTGAATTCCAGCGGGTATTTGTTTCGGTATGGGGAGTTGCGGGAGTCTTTGGAGGGGCTGTTGAAGCGATAACGCGCTCGAAGCATAAATTAAGGAAGCGAGCCGAACGCGCGAGTAACGCGCCGCAAGAAGCCCTTCGGATTCGCT
Organism: uncultured Acidobacteriaceae bacterium; assembly: GCA_963771895.1. GTDB lineage: Bacteria > Acidobacteriota > Terriglobia > Terriglobales > Acidobacteriaceae > Sulfotelmatobacter. The sequence goes on from CAVYVQ010000016.1 coordinate 66,240, forward strand.
CAGGGCAGGCAGGCTGCGGCACGTCGCGCGGCTCGCCCGGATTCCCTCGGCAAGCTCGGGACAGGCTCTTCTGCGGGCAAAGATCGCCCGCCTCAGGATGACAACCTCATCCTAATCTGGCGCGGCTGACTTTTCCCCAGAGCGATTCATTTCTTGTTGCAGCTTTTGCAGGAGCTGGGTGCGCTGGTCTGTGCTTAATTCGCGCTGCAGTTCTTCCAGGGCCAGGGCCACGATGTGGTAGTGGTGGGCTCCGGCGAATTTGGGATCAGTGGTGATGTTGAGCCAGAGCTTGTGCATGAGTTCGACGTCCTGCGGCCGCATGCGCGGGGTGTGCGGGCCGATGAGGTACTCGCGAACCGTCCCGTCGGGAGCGCAGACTTCCAGGCACAGGCGCGGACGGGGCTCGGGCAGGCGCTCCCAGGCGTCGCCGGTGAGTTTGGCCTGCTCGTCGGCGGTGAGTTTGTTGGAGAGGCCGCAGATCACGCGGGAGGAATCGAGCCGCTGGGCTGTGACCATGATGGAGTCGAACACGTCGGTGGCAGGGACCACCAGCAGAGAGATCGGCTTTCCCTCTTTTTCGGCGACGGCGACGGCGGCGGTGAAGAGTTCCTGCTCGTAGTGGTCGAAGACCTGGCTGGCGTCCATGACCGAGCTGCCGCCGAAGCTGGGCTCGCGATGGTAGAGGCGGGCGCTCATCACGACGACATCCTGCTTGGCGGTGTTGGTGTGGGCCAGCACCTGGCGCAGGTAGTAGAGATTGCGGGGATCGCGCACCGCAACCAGAATGTTTCCCGGGCGCACGCCCATGGCGCCGCTGCCTAGTTCCTGGTTGCCATAGACGCGGAACTGATCGAGCTGCTCCGGTTTGCCGTGACGCTCTTTAGTAACGTGGTGCTCGGAGAGTGTGAAGATGGTGAAGAAAACGGCGCTGAAAATGACTCCGGCGATCGTAGCTTCGTACTTGGTAAAGAGGTTCACGATCGCGGTGATCAGCAGCACGGCGGAAATGAGAATCAACCCCACTGGGATCTCGGTCTTGCCGATGTGCAGGTTGCCCGGAACCTTCCATGCGCGGTTGCCCGGCTCGGTGAAGCGCAGCACGAGCACGGCGATGGACTTCATGGCGAAGCTCCAGATCACGCCGAACGCGTAGAGCGCGGCCAGCATGTAGACGTTGCCGCGGCTCAGGACGATGGTAAGCAACTGCAAGCCGACAATCAGGTTGATGATGCGGTAGCTGGTGCCGAAGCGGTTGTGGGGCTTCTGGAACCAACTGGTGAGCACGCCGTCTTCCGCCACGCGATTTAGAACACCATTGGCACCGACGATGGAAGTATTCTGCGCGCCCGCCAGGATGAGCACGCCCACTAGAACCACAAAGCCGTGAAACAGCAGCTTCAGGCTTTCGGGCCCGGCCAGGTACATGGCGATGCCGCCGATAAGGTTGGCGAAGTGTTCGTGCCGGATATGGTCGGGAATGATCATCACGGCGAAGAACGAGACCAGCGAGGTAAACAGCAGGCTGTAGATAAAAATCACCAGCCCAGTCTTCTCCAGGTTCTTCAGCTTCGGATGTTCGATCTCGCGATTGACCTGGGCCAGAGTTTCTTCGCCGCTCATGGCCAGCACCGAGTGCCCGAAGCCGACGAAGAGGATAATCGTGGTGAGAATGCCGAGAGGCAGATGCCTGAACCACGTTGTATCCAGCCAGCCCAGCGATTCTTTATTCAGCGGCACCACGCCCGGGTGCAGCGGGTTCGGCGGCAGCTGGATGGGAGCGCGCAAAACTGTGATGGTGCACCAGATCAGCAGAATCACCACCATCACCGTTGTGATCGCCATGATCTGCAGAGCTTTCTGGCTGGATTCGTGCATGCCCTGGGTATTCTTCCACCAGAAGTAGCCGACGACGATGACGGCCAATCCCGCGGCGAAGTGGTCGTCGGAAAAGTGGAGGGGGCGGTGCATGTACACGCCAATGTCTTTGATGAAGCCCGCCAGGTATTGACCGGCGGAGACGGCGCTGATGGGTCCGGTGAGAACGTAGTCGAAAAGCAGGGCTGAGACGGAGAACTTTGCCAGGCCGCCGCCCATGGCCTCCTTGACGACGCGGTAGACGCCGCCGCGGACGAACATGCTGCTCGATTCGATGTAGAGCGCACGCACCGCGTAGCTGAACAGCATGACCGCGAGGATGAACCAGGGAGCGCTCTTTCCAATCACTTTCTCGGCATCGCCGCCGGCATAGTAAGCGGAGGACGCGAGGTCGGAGAGAACGATGGCGGAAGCGCGCCAGAAGGAGATGAAGCTCAACATCACCGTGGTGGCGACGAAGACCTTTATGGCCGGTTTGGAACCTGCGGACGTAGCCATGCTTCAAAGAATGCGTGAACTGCTTATAAGGGTAAACCTATTGAAGATAGCATAGGCGAGGTGGGGATAAATGCTAGCTAAGGGTGGAATTCCTTCGAGAGGCTTACGACTTGGTCGCGCGTTTTATGAGCTTTTGGAGCACGGTTCTCAGCTCGACTTTTCCCTTTCGAGAGCCAGCCTCGCCGCTCTCGAATTCAATCCAGCCTTGGTTGAAGCCGTCGAGCATTTGAATGCGGGGCATGGGGTTCTTCATGCCCTGCGATTTGAACAGCGACTCCCAAGTCTCGCGTGGCACCGCTTCCGTGCTGACGGGACGGCCCAGCAGGTCGGCGAATGTGGCCGCGATCTCCTGCGGAGTCACACGACGCGGCGCTTCCAGTTCGACTACGCTGCGGCCGATCCACGTGGTCTGGATAAGTTCGGCCGCCACACGCCCGATGTCCGCTGTGGCAACCATTGGCACTGCCTTGTCGAGGGGCTGCAGGAAGCTCGGGATCAGGCCGTTCTTCATCGCCGGAGCGACGTCCCAGCTCGAGTTCTCCATGAACCATCCTGGGCGTAGAAAAGTAATTGGAATCGACAACTCCCCTAGCGCCTGCTCAATTATTGAGTGCTGCCTGAGCAGGTTCGATTGGGTCGCCTGTGCACCGATCGTCGACAGGTACACGACTCTACCTGGACGCGCTGCGGCGAGCGCCGATCGCAACGTGGAGGCTATAGCCCGCGCCTCGCGAAAGTCAGGTGACGGATCGAAGTTCGATGGAACGAGCACGAAGACCCCGTCGGCTCCCTGAAACGCCGCCGTGAGGGCCGGCGCGTTGTTGATGTCCGCTTCGACGAGATCGCAGTCCCGGTTCGCCCAGGCTTCGCCTTTACGGGTTTCGCGAACCACGGCTCGGACGGGCTGGCCAGCGGCCAGAAGGTTGCGCGCCACCTCCCCACCCACATTGCCGGTAATTCCAGTCACTGCAAACATTTGTTATTCCTCGTTAATGTCCAAGGCCAGTCCTGTCGGAGAGATTGATGAGAGATTACCCTTGTAGAACATCCGGGATCAAGTGGTCATGAAACGAGCGGTGTCGCCGCGTGCCTCAGTCGGAAGCCATCAGCCAGATCCTTTGCGGCGGGCTCACATCCTTTTCGGCGCGAGGTAGGTGTGGGTGATGCGGTCATGCCAGCAGAGCGAGTCTTCGTCGAGGAAGACCCAGGCGTATCCCATGCCGAGAGAAACGGCCGAGAGGTATGAGGCCAGGACGCGCCAGCGGCGGAGACGGCGGCCAGCAGGGCTGCCGTCGAAGCGGGCCAATTGGAGCCGCGCCAGGAGCAAGCCTGGCGTACTGCCCGAGTAAACCAGGAGCAGGTATTGGTAGGCGGCCCAGAACAGGCCGGAGAGCCCGGCGGCTATACCGATCATCTGGAATCGCGGTGGGCGGATCGCGGTCTCCGTCATTCTCCAGAAAATGTACGCGAACAAAGCGCAGGCCGCCGCGATGATGACACCATCGATGGCCGAAGCTAAAATTCGCCGCTTAAGCGGCGCGGTCTGCAGCGGGATATCGATGCCCGGTCGTTTCTCCATCTCCGGTTGCTGGGCAGGCTCAATCGTAATTCCGCCCAGAGCCGGAGGCGGAGGGACAACTTCGGGAGCTTCTAGGATTCGGGGGCGGTCACGGTCCATAACCGGCTCCGCCAGCTCGTCGAGCGGAGGGGGAGGAGGCGTCCAAGAGCGTGGAAACTCGATGATCTTTCCTATCGCTGCGGCCCTGGCAGGAGTCGCAGGCTGAGGCAATTCTGCGCCAGCGGGGACGGCTGCAGTCGCCTCTGGAGTTTGACCTGCGGGCGTAAGTGTGGAGTCTGAACTATCGAGAGAGTCAACAGCGCTGTCAGCGAATCGATCCAGGGCCAGAGCCTGGTTTGAAGCTGTGGCGATCCTCTGCTGGTACGCCTGGGATTCGGCAGAGATGCTGCTTGCGTCGCGAGCGGGACCATCCTCGTCGAAGCGCAGCCGCAGCGACGGATAGCGGGGCGGTCGCGGCTTGCGCCGGGCTTGATAACGATTCAGCCGGGCGGCGACTTCCTGGCGCCAGGTCGCGGAATCTTCGGGGGCGGATTCGTTGGTGTTGTCGCTGTTCGGCGTTGCGACTTCCGCTTGACGCCGGCTGACTGTCTCCATTTCCGGCGGCGCCGGGGCGACAGGCGGCGGGACAGCGGCCGAGCATGAATTCGTGTCGGATAGCCAGCGCGGCGCGGCGGCGGAATGCGCGGCGGTCGGGCAGCGGCAGATGTCACCACAAAGCGGACAAGGCATGAATCACAGTCTTACAAGAATGCCGAAATTCAGAGCCGGTCGGATAACCATGTTAGGCAACTTTGTTCGATAACTTTGTCAATAACCAGGAAGGTGCCACCGGAATCCAAGACTTCGGGCGGCTTTGCCTCCCAAGGCTCAGCCGTGCTAAGTTCACTCGACTGCTGCCGGTAGAAGCCTCCGACATTGTTGCGCTCGTTTCGGATGGCTTTGTTCCGACGATCTCGTTCCGATGACTCTTCGCAACAGATTCCTTATCACGGCGGCGGTGCTTTGTCACCTTCTTCTCGTCCCGCCATTAGTTACCAGCCAGTTGCCACCCGGGAATGCCGCAAGAAAACCCGCCGGCGCACTGGAAAAGTCAGCGCCCGCTCAGGCAACGCCGTGCGCCCAGGCAGCCGCGGCGCAGAAAGAAAAGGGAGAGAATATCGACACCATTTGCGCCATTCAGCAGGAAGAAGAAGGCTCGGTTTACAAGTTGCACGGGGGGGTTGAAATCTATTACCAGAATTATGTGGTTCGGGCCGACGAAGCGACTTATAACTCTGACACCAAGGAAGTGACCGCAACCGGACATTTCGCGCTCGACGGCGGTCCCAATGACGATCACATTCGCGCCTCGCGAGGGATCTACAATCTGGATCTGGAAACGGGCCGCTTCTACGATGTGCGTGGGACGACCGGGCTGCGCTTTCGCGGCAACCAGGTGATCTTGACGTCGACCGCTCCCTTCGCGTTTACCGGCAAAATTGTCGATAAGACCAGTCCCGATCACTACCTGGTCTTTGACGGCACCATCACCACTTGCGAGTTGCCCCATCCCAAGTGGCAATTCGACGCGCGCAGAATCAGTGTGGACGTGGGCGGCAATGCCAAAATCTACCGCAGCAATTTCCTGCTGCACGGAGTTCCCGTTCTGTACTTTCCGTTCGCGACTCACCCCGTGGAGAAGGAATCGCGGCAGTCCGGATTTCTGATGCCTACGGTGGCCCGGTCTTCCACCAAGGGCTACGTCGTGGGCGACGCCTACTACTGGGCCATCAACCGCAGGATGGACGCGACCCTGGGCGCCGAGTACTTCTCCCTGCGAGGCTGGTCGCAGCGGGGAGCTTTTCGGGCTATGCCCACAGAACATTCCTACGTCGATCTGAACTATTTCGGGGTGATTGACCGGGGGATCGGCTCGCCGCCACTCAAGGAAGGTGGAGAGAATGTGCGTCTGAACTCAGCCGGAACTCTCGATGGCTTCCGCGCCGTGGCGAACATCGATTACTTGAGTTCATTTCTCTTCCGGCTGGCCTTCAACGAGGTTTTCAGCCAAGCCGTGTATTCGGAGGTGAAATCGCAGGCGTTTCTCTCGAAGTCCGCCGACGGTTTCAGCGTGAATGGATTTGTGGAGCGCTACCAGAACTTCCTGAGTACGACGCCGGGGCAGGTAATCACGATTTCGCATGCCCCCAGCTTTGATTCTTCGAGCGTGGAACAACGGCTGGGACACACGCCTCTTTACTGGTCGTTCGATGAATCGGCGGCCGGCCTGTCGCGCAGCGAGCCCGGGCGGTGTCCGGCCATGACCTTGCTTCAGTTTTGCACGCCGCCTTTCCGGACCGGAAATCTGCTCGGGCGATTCGACGTGAATCCGGAGATTTCCCTGCCCTTGTTGTTCCGAGGATGGTCGTTGCGTCCCACGCTGACGTTACATGAAACCTATTACACGTCGCGGCTGGTTGGAGCAAATGGAGAAGAGCGCGGCCTCGCAGTGAACGACGCCATTAACCGCCAAGCCCTGGAGACGGCTGTGGAACTGCGGCCGGCGGTGCTGGAGCGCGTCTTCGACAAAGAATTCCTGGGGCGAAAGTGGAAGCACGTCATCGAGGGGCGCGCGGCATACCGCTTTGTGACCGGCGTAAATAATTTCGCAAATATTTTGAAGTTCGACGACCGCGACATCCTCACCGACACTCATGAAGTCGAGTATGGCTTTGTGACGCGGCTCTATGCCAAGCGCACCTCGGAGAAGCCGGAGGATTGCGATGTCATCATGAAGGCTCTGATGGTAGGCGGCCCTGCGCCGGAATCGATCATCCCCTGGCAGCATCCAACCGCCAGGATGCAGGCGAATGCCGGGTGCCCGGCCGGGCCGCAAGTGCGCGAGGTCGTGACCTGGGAACTGGACCAGAAATATTTTCTGGATCCCACATTCGGCGGAGCGCTGATCGCCGGCCAACGCAACGTGTTCACCACCACCGCCGACCTGACTGGAATCGCATTTCTTAGCGAGCCGCGCCATCTCTCCCCGCTGGTTTCGAGGTTGCGCATCGAGACCAGCTCACGTACGGACGCGGAGTGGGATCTAGACTACGACTTCCACAATAATATCGTCAACGCCAGCACGCTGCTTGCTAACTATCACTTCGGGCAGGTAACCATCGGCGGCGGCGATGCCATCCTGCAGATCCCCGGGCGTGCAAGTTTGTCTTCAGGCTCGGCGGAACCTGCCCACTTCAACCAATTTCGTACGGCCCTGGGATATGGCCGAAACGTCAAGCGCGGCTTCAGTGCCGCCGGCAGCGTGGGCTTCGACGCGGAGGGCGGATCATTGCAGTTCGTCAGCGCACAGACTACGTACAACTGGGATTGCTGCGGCGTGACCATGGAATATCGAAGCTACACGGTAGCCAACGTGCGCACCGAAAACCTATTCCGCTTCACCTTCACGCTGGCCAACATCGGAGGATTCGGCAGCATGCGGCCACAGGACCGGCTGTATTGAGAGCAGTGGTCAGTGGCCGTGGTTAGTGGCCAGTAAAACGAACACTTCTGGCCTCAAAAACGCTTTCGCCCGCACAAGCACGTCGCCCTGCTAACATGGTGTGCATGTCAGGCGCCGGAACAAACCTTGACGCTAAGAGCGCGTTGCTGCAGGCTCACCTGCGCACCCTGGGACGCCTTCTCGTTGCCTACTCTGGCGGCGTGGATTCCGCCTACCTGGCCTGGGCTGCCTATGAGGCGCTGGGGGATCAAATGCTGGCGATCATCGCCGACTCTCCAAGCCTGGCGCGCACACAGCTTGCCGATGCGATTGCCTTTGCCCGCGAGCAGACGATTCCGCTGGAGGTGGTGGCGACCTCGGAACTCGACCGTCCGGAGTATGTGCGCAACGATGCGCAGCGGTGCTTCTTCTGCAAGGATGAACTCTTCACCCTGATGGAGAACCTTCGCGTGGCGCGCGGCTTCGATGCCATCGCGTATGGCGTCAACCTGGATGACCAGGGCGACTTCCGTCCTGGGCAGAAGGCGGCGGGCGCGCACCATGTCGTGGCGCCTCTTCTCGAGGCGCGGCTGCCCAAAGGGGAAATTCGCGCCTTGGCACGGGCTGCCGGCTTGCGTATTTGGGACAAGCCCGCATCCGCGTGCCTTTCGTCGCGCATTGAATATGGCCGTCCGGTTACACGCGAGACGCTCGACGTGGTGGAAAGAGGCGAAGACGCTCTGCGCGCGTTGGGCTTCCGGCAATTCAGAGTACGGCACCACGGGGAGATCGTCCGCATTGAAATCTCTCGCGATGAATTGCAGCGCGCCCTCGATCCTGCCATGGCGGCGGAGTTCACCGCCATTTTCAAAGGGCTGGGCTTCAAGTTTGTGACCCTCGACCTGGAAGGCTTCCGCTCCGGCTCGATGAACGCCTTGCTGCCGGCGGAGAAGTTGTTCCCTCCGACGGGCTAGGGAATAAGAACGGGCCAGACAAAGGATTTGCTATCTTCTTTTCCTCCGCGGCTGTTCTCGGCGGTCTCCACGTGTCAGGCGTTGACCCGGCAGTGACAGAATCTTAGTTCGCGAAGGTTGCGGAGAACGGTCCGCGGAGCGCGCGGAGAACCCCCGGCGGACCCGCGCCCCCCTCCGCCCTGTGAGATAATCAACAGTCAACCTGTGATGTTGAGGCGGTTCTTGGTGACTCTAATTCGACGCTCTTTTCTACTGCTGCTGGTGGTCTGTTTGGGCTGTGTTGCCCAGTCTGCTTCGCCCGATTTAAACAAAAAGATCGAGCGCCAGGTCCGATCTTTCTACCGGATGCCGCCGGAGATCCACGTTACCGTGGGGGTGCCTTCGCCCAATCCGGAGTTTCCCAACTACGACTCGGTTGTGGTGACGGTGGACACCGGGGAGAAGAAGCAGGACCTCACCTTCCTGATTTCGAAAGACCGTTCTTCCCTGATGCGGCTGACCAAGTTCGACCTGAGCAAGGATCCGTTCGTGGAAACGATGAACAAGATCGACGTCACCGGGCGGCCCACGCGGGGAGCGAAGGCATCCAAGGTTGTGTTGGTGAATTTCGACGATTTCGAGTGCCCGTTCTGCTCGCGCATGCACCAGACGTTGTTTCCGGAAATACTCAAGGAATACGGCGACCGCGTCACGTTCATTTACAAAGATTATCCGCTGTCGGAAATTCATCCCTGGGCCATGCACGCGGCCGTGGACGCCAATTGCCTGGCAGCGCAGAACGGAGACGCCTATTGGGATTTCGCGGATTACATTCACGCTAACCAGCACGAGGTGAACGGCGAAAAGACGCCTGCGGCGCGCCTGGAAGCGCTCGACAAGATGACCATGCTGCAGGGCCAGAAACACAATCTGGACGATGTGAAACTGCAATCCTGCATCAAGGCGCAGGATGAGAGTGCGGTAAAGGCATCCATGAAACAGGCGGAAGCGGCAGGGGCGGAAGGCTCCACGCCTACCCTGTTCGTGAATGGAGAGAAGTTTGAAGGGGCGCAGTCCGTCGCCCAGATGCGGGCCGCGCTGGATCACGCGCTGAAAGATGCCAACCTGCCTGTGCCCGAGCACGCGGCTGCCGCGGCCGCGGCGCCGGCCTCCAAATGATCTCGGCGACGCAGGGAAAAATCGTGTTTGAAGCCGCCGCACATTTCAAATGCAGCAGATCAGGTGCAGCGGATCGTCATTGTGAGGGAGAAACTCTTTTGAAAAGAAACGCGGACTTTGCCCGGCTTACGGTACTGTTGGCTGCTGCCGTCCTGCTGACAACGCTCCTGGGCTGCAAGTCGCAAGTAAGCGGCGACGTCATGGCCACCGTGGATGGCCGCAAGATCTTCCGTTCCGACGTCGACAAGTACTATGACAACTACGTGGCCAGTGCTCAGCAAGCGCCCGTCGGGGAACAAGCCACGATTCTCCGCCTGAACATGCTGCGCCAATTGATCGACGACGAAATGGTGATGCGCCGCGCCGAAAAGCTCGGCCTTCTGGCCACGGAAGAAGAAGTAGACCGCAAGCTCAACGAGATCAAGTCCCCCTACACGCAGCAGGAGTTCGATAAGAGACTGCAGGAGAAAAAGATCACGCTCGAAGATTTCAAGCGCGACATCCGCCGCTCCATCACCGTGGAAAAGGTGATGAACAAGGAAGTGTCGTCCAAAATCACAGTGACCGACCAGGACATTAACGACTACTTCACCGCGCACAAGTCGGAATTTAATCTGATCGAACCGCAATACCACCTGGCACAAATTTTCGTGACCCCAGCGCCGAATCCGCAAGTACACAACCAGAACAACAAGGCGCAAAACGAGGCCGACGCCCGCAAGAAGATCCAGATGATCAACAACCGGCTGGACAGCGGGGACGACTTCGCAACCCTCGCCATGAATTATTCCGAGGATCCGGAGACTTCCGGCAACGGCGGAGACCTGGGAACTCTTCCCGAGTCTTCCCTGCGCAACACCGATCCGGGCACGCGCGAGGCGGTCATCAAACTGAAGCCAGGGCAATACAGCAGCACCATCACCTTGACCAACCCCGCGAATAAGCAGGTAATGGGATTCCGGGTCGTGAAGCTGGTGTCGAAGGAGCCTGCGGGACAGCGCGATCTGTCGGATCCACGCGTGCAGCAAGCCATCCGTTCGCAGCTCCACGACCGGCGTGAGCAGTTGCTGAAGGCCGCTTACTACGAAGTGCTCCGCGACTCTGCCAAGGTGGAGAACTACTTCGCCAAGAAAGTGCTGGATACTAGCGGGCTGATGAAGTAGCACCGGATCATGAGGTTGATCTTGGGTGGCGCAGCGCTTCAGCGCCGCGAATAGAGCATTCAAGCTGGCCGGCCAGCCGCTGAGGTACCTGATCACTCGACAATCGCCAGAACGTCCCCCGCGTTCACGGTCGCGCCTTCCCTGAGTAGAATCTTCTGGATCGTCCCCTTCTTCGGCGATTTGATTTCATTCTGCATCTTCATCGCTTCGACCACACCAACGCCGGCACCCAGTTCCACTTCGTCTCCTTCGCGAACCATCAGCCGGACTACTTTGCCGGGCATCGGGGCGACGATTTTCCTGGGGCCGTGATTGTCTCCGGCCCGCTTACGGGCTCGCAGCGAGCGGGGATCGCGGACTTCAACCCCGAAGCGCGTGCTGCCTACCCACAAATAGAAATCGTTGGCCACCCGCTCCGACTTAATCTCAAACGCCTGGTTCCCGACGCGCAGCGAAAGTACATCGGGGCGGGTGAGGATGGCGTCAACCTCCAAGTCTTGCCCATCGAGACGGCAGGACCAGCGTCCGTCAACGTGGTTGAGGTCGAGCCGGTAACTCCTGCCGTCGATGGTTACTTCGTAGAGCATAAGAAAATGGCCAGCGATCAGTGGTCAGTGATCAGTGGCCAGTCATTCGAGTCGCATAGTCCCTCAACGAAGCGCATCGCGGCGACTGGCGTCTTTCCATTTTGACGCTGCTTCGACCGCACCCGCACCGCTGTCGACTGTGCGCTCACCCGCGGCGGCCGCGGTTGAGCCGAGCGCGGCGAACATACCCGCGGCAACGGCCGCTACTTCCGCTGCCCTTGAATCTACGCTCTTGTGTTCAGTCCGCTTCAACATCCGGTCGAGGAATCCGGTGTCGAGCTTGGCGGCGCGAAAATCCCGGTCGCGCAAGATGCGCCGGAATAGCGAAATGTTCGTCTTGATCCCGCCCGCAAAATATTCGCCCAGGGCGCGCGTCAGTCGCGCGATGGCCTGGTCCCGGTCGGTACCGTAGCCAATCAGTTTGGCCAGCAGCGGATCGTAGTCAATGGGCACAGTCCAACCCTCATACATGCCGCTGTCGATGCGGATTCCCGGGCCCGAAGGCTCCAGCAGCAGAGTGATCTTGCCGGGGCTGGGAAAATAATTGTTGTCGGGGTCTTCCGCATAGATGCGGCACTCGATGGCGTGGCCGTGGATGTGCAGATCGTCTTGCGTGAAAGGCAACCTTTCCCCGGCTGCGATGCGAATCTGAAGATGAACAAGGTCGAGCCCCGTAATCAGTTCCGTCACCGGATGTTCCACCTGCAAGCGCGTGTTCATCTCCAGGAAATAAAAATCCTTCCCCTGATCGACCAGGAACTCGACCGTGCCGGCGTTGGTGTAGTGCGCTGCCTGAGCGACGCGGACCGCAACCTCGCCCATCCGGCGCCGCATGTCGGCATCGACGATCGGTGACGGCGCTTCTTCCAGTACCTTTTGATGGCGGCGCTGCAGCGAGCATTCGCGTTCGCCGAGATAGACGGTGTTGCCGTGCTCGTCAGCTAGAATCTGCATCTCAATGTGCCGCGGATTGACGATGGCCTTCTCGATATAAACTTCGCCGTCGCCGAAAGATCGTTCCGCCTCGCTGCGGGCTGCTTCGAGCGAAGACTTCAGTTCCTCGGGAGCATGAACCAGCCGCATGCCCTTCCCGCCGCCGCCCGCCGCAGCTTTCAACATCACCGGATAGCCGATTCTGGCGGCCACCTTCTCTGCTTCCTCGAATGACTCGACTCCGCGTGACGTACCGGGTACGAAAGGAACTCCGGCTTTCTCCATGGCCTGGCGGGCGCGCGTCTTCGAACCCATGGCTTCCATGGCGGCCGCGGTTGGACCGATGAATTTCACTCCCGCGTCGGCGCAGGCTCGGGCGAACTTCGCGTTCTCGGAGAGGAATCCGTAACCAGGATGAATGGCGTCGACGCCGGAACGCTTCGCCACATCGAGGATCTTAGGAAGGTTGAGATAGGATTCAGTTGCCGCCGCTGCGCCGATGGGATAGGCTTCGTCGGCTTTGCGCACGTGCAGCGCGGCGCGGTCCACGTCCGAGTAAACCGCAGCCGCGGCAATTCCCATTTCCTGGCACGCGCGCAGCACGCGCACCGCGATCTCCCCTCGATTGGCTATCAGGATTTTCTTGAACATTCTCTAGAACATCGGCATTGGACGGCAGAACTCAAGATTCTACAGGAGATGGAAGAGCCAACAAAACCGTAGAAGGCACGAAGGACTTCAGGACAAATTCTCGGGCTGCGAATAGAGCGCCCACGCGGTTGCCAAATCCTGAACAACATGGCCAAGCGACTTGTAGACCGTGATTTCCCCCGCCGAGCGGCGGCCTGCGACATCGCCCGCCAGCACCTGCCCAATTTCAGCGACGATGTGATCGTCACCGATTAGACCCGCAGCCTTGGCCCTAAGAAACTCCGCGCCCTGGTTTAGAACACCCTCGCGGCTGTCGGCAATGAAGCGCGAGCGCACGACCAAATCGTTGTCCACTTCCACCGGCCCCGCGTGGCTTGAGCCTACAAGATTCAAATGCGTGCCTGGCCGCACCCACGCGCCCTTCAGGATCGGCTCTGGCGACGAAGTGACGGTACAAACGATGTCGGCCTCACCGACGGCCTCTTCCACGGTTCCTGTGCTCAAGACTGGTACCGCTAGTTCCGCTTGCATCCGCTCAGCGAAGGCCCCTGCGCGTTCCGGGGAACGTCCCCAGATCGTGATGGATTCCAGTTTGCGCACGTTGCCGATCGCGCGTGCATGGGTCGCAGCCTGTTCGCCATACCCCAGGATCGCCAGACGACGGGCGTCTGCGCGCGCCAATGCGTCGGTGGCGACCGCACTGGCCGCCGCGGTGCGAATGGCCGTAACCTCGCCCGCATGGACGACGCAAACCGGCGCGCCGTTTTCGGGGTCGAAGAGAATCACCAGACCCTGGTGCGACTGTATTCCCAGAGCAAAATTTTCCGGAAAGACGCTGATCAACTTCGCGCCGAACGGCGCGCGCGCGCCCATCGCGCCGGGCATCACGCCGAACATCCGGCCGTTGGCAAGCGGAATGATCGACCGCAGAAGCTGCCGCGTGTCGCCGCGGGAGAATGCGATCATTGCCTCGCGCACGATCGGAATGCACACCTCATAGGTGAGCCGCCGGGCGACTTCTTCGCGATCTATGAATCGCATCAAGGCTTCCTTATCAGATGGTCTTTACTCCGGGGGCACGCGGGAAAAACTTACCGCAAACGGAGTAGCGCCAGTTGATCTCGCCCAGCGGGCGCGGCGGCTGAAGCGGTGGCGGAGCAGTGTCCAGATCGCTAGCCAGCCATCCGAATGGCGAATCTTCTTGCCTTCTCCCGCCGAACGAGGAGCGTAAGCGACGGGTACTTCGGCGATCTTCTCCCCCATGCGGCATAGCTTGGCCGTCACTTCAGGACAGAATTCAAAGCGCCGGCATTGCAAATCAATTTGCGAGATCAGAGACCGACGGAAGACTTTGTAGCATGTGGCTTCGTCGTGGATGCCCGCGCCATAGAGCAAATTGGTGAGGTGGGTCAGAAGCTTTGCTCCCAGGAAGAACCTGAGTCCGCGCTCCGGCCGGTCTGGGCGCACGCCGTAGACTACGTTCGCTGCGTGCTGCTCCAGTGGCCGCAGCAGCGCGGGATAGTCCTGGGGGTCATATTCGAGATCGGAGTCTTGAATCAGGATATATTCTCCGCGGGCATACTGGAGCGCCGTTCGGATGGCCGCTCCCTTGCCGAAGTTTTTTTCGTGGAAGACGACGGTAACGTCGTTGGCGAGAGGCATAGCCCGGAGTTTTTCGCGGGTGCCGTCGGCGGAACCGTCGTCCACGATGATGATTTCTTTCTTGACGGGTGAGCCGTGGATGGCCTGCAGAAGTTCATCCACATGCGCAATCTCGTTGTAGACGGGTACGATGACGGACACGCATCCCGCCCACCGCTGACCGGCGGCGGCAGTGTTGTCACGCGGTGATGTCGCGAGCGATGCCACACTCATCATGCGAAACCCCGCTGAATCGCGGGCTTCTTGCATAATATCACTTGGATTCCGGGCCTTTGTTCCGGTTGTTGCAATCGCCCCTCCAGGGCTCGTTGCGGCAGCAAGAAGAAACCCACGGCTTGCGCCGTGGGCCGATTTCTACCGCCGCTGTGCGGCTCGTTTCCGGACCCCGCTTACTTCGGCTGATCCATAGTGATGCCCTGCGTGCCCGGCTGCTTCTCTGCTTTGGCCTTCTTGGTGATCAGAGTCTGGTCCACCCAGTGGTCGGCGGTTTTCAGATCTTCCTGGCGGGCGGCGAGGTCGTCGCATTCCACGTCGGCTTTCTCGCGATACATCAGGTTCAAATACGCCATGGCGTCGTCATAGTCCGGACGGAGTTGAATGGCCTTGTTGAGACTCTCAATACCCTCCTGAATCGAGGGCCAATTCTTTTCTTTCAATTCGGCGCAGACTTTTTTCTGGTCTTTATTCTTGGGGTTCAGGTTCTCGTCTGGCTTCAGACCCAGTTTGGCTCGCTCTTCCATCCGGGGCTGGTAGCAGGCCGTCCAGTCAATCACGCCTACGGAGTAGTAAGGCTCGGGGTCGTTGGGATCCATGTCGGCGGCCATGCGGTAATACTTTTTCGCATCGTCGAACTTCTTCATGTTCAAGTAGAGGTAGGCGATTCCCTTGGCGGCATTTACTTTCTGATCGCGCGCCGCGTTCATATCGAGCACACGCTTGTATTGCTCAATGGCCTGCTCCGCCATTTTAAGATTATCCCCGCCCTCGACGCCGGGAATGTATTGTTGAGCAAAAGCGGTAGCCAGGTACATCTTGGCGTTGATGAGGGAGGGGTCGAGAGCAACACTCTGTTGGAAATGATCGATGGCCTCTTCGTACTTAGCGTTCTTGTATGCGGTCACGCCCTTGTTAAGCTGGTCGCGGGCGCGCAGCTTGCTGCAGCCCAGGGAAGAGAAGAGCGCCAGCGCAGCCGCAGCCAGCGTTAGCATTCGAACGTGTCTATTCATTGCGTTATCAGTCTCCCTTTGCCACAGCATCCTAGGCCAAGAGACAGCGGGTTGACAAGTCGTAGCCGCAGGCGGCAGGGGAACTGTGCTCCCGCGCCGCGGGAGGAGTGCACCTATGCGACCTTCCGGGCGCGATGTTCCACTCTCAGATCTTGCCTCTTACGCCTAGCCTGCTCTTAGCCGCCCGCTTCAATCTTCGCGGTAATCAGACCGACCTTATCTACCCCCGCAGCATGCGCGATGTCAATCACGTTGGCCACGTCGGCGAAGGGGATGGCGTCATCGCCCTTCACGAACATGACTTTCTCGGCGCGGGTTTTATAGATGTCGGCCAGACGGCCCTGCAAGTTGTCCCAGGTGGCATCTTCCTGGTTGATCTTGAGGCCGGGATCCTGACCGGCGCCGCGATCGATCAACTGCACCACGATAGTGCGGTCGGGCGTATTGTTCTTGGGCGCGTTGGGCGGAGGCGGTTGAGGAACCAGCGCGTCCAAACCCTTCGGCGTCAAAGGCGTGATCACCATGAAGATGATGAGCAGCACCAGCAGCACGTCAATGAGCGGAGTGACGTTAATGTTCGCGCTTTGGCCTCCGCCCGTTCCAACTGCCATACTCATATTCGTTCTCCTCTATTGCCCGCCCGTCGGAGTGGCCGGCGGAGCGTTTGGAGTGCTTTTCCTCTGATCGGTGAGCAAACCCAGATCATCCACGCCAGCGGCACGCACCGCGTCGACCACCCCGACCACATTGCCGAAGTGAGCGCGGGCATCCGCTTTGAGGTAGACCTCTTTGTTCGTGCGATTGGTCAGGCGATCCTTCACCTTGCTGGTCAAGGTGTCCACGGGGCCGGTAAGCTTGTCGGCGCCGAAATAGACCGTCCCATCGCGCATCACCGAAACCAGCAACGCGTCTTCCTTGTCCGCATCTTGCATCGGCGTAGGATTGTTCACCTTGGCCATATCCACGCTGATGCCCTTCTGCAACATCGGCGTGATTACCATGAAGATGATCAGCAGCACCAGCATCACGTCCACCATGGGCGTGACGTTGATGTCTGAGTTGACGTTGGCCCCTTCGTTCCTTTTGGCTAATGCCATAATTTCTCCGTAAAGCAGTTGACGGCGGCTAGGTGCCGGCAAAACCTGTGCCGCCTCGGTTGGGAAAGCCGGTGCCGGGATGCTCCCGGCGCCGGACAGCAACTCACGCGGATTTGCAGTCCAAAACTTCTAGGACCGGCGAACGTCGCGCCGCTTCAGGAAGTAGTCGATTAATTCGCTCGACGAATTGTCCATCTCCACATCGAACGCTTCCACGCGGCCGGTGAGGTAGTTGAACATCATGACGGCGGGAATGGCCACCAGCAGCCCGAAAGCCGTGGTCACCAGCGCCTCTGAGATGCCGCCTGCGACCGCGCCCAAACCGGTTGCCTTCTGCTCCGAAATACCTTTGAAGGCATTCAGAATGCCCATCACGGTGCCGAACAGGCCAACGAACGGGGCCGTCGAACCGATGGTCGCCAAACCACCCAAACCACGTTTCAGTTCGGCGTGGACAATGGCTTCGGTCCGCTCGAGAGCGCGCTTGGAAGCTTCAATGGTCTCGCCCGGGATGGCGCCGGGGCTATCCTGGTGAGCTTTGAATTCCATGAGGCCAGCGGTCACAACCTTGGCCAGATGGCTCTTCTTGTTGCGCTCGGCGACCTTGATGGCCTCGTCGATGCGGCCATCGCGCAGCGCTCCGGCTACCGCCGGGGCGAAGGCGCGAGACTGCTTGCGGGCCGCGTTATATGCCATGGCGCGATCAATCATGACGCCGATCGACCAGCCCGACATGATGAACAGAATGACGACCACGATCTTCGCGATGATGCCCATCTGCTTCCATAGCGAAATCGGATCCCATCCCACAGTGCCGCCTTCCTGCACAATCCAGGCGGCCACCTTAGGCACATGATTGAAAACTTCCCCTGCCAAGTTAGCTAACATGAGTTGCTTTTCCCTCCTCGGAACTTCTTAGACTTTGATGCGAGAACTTTTACACTCGGCAAAGCTCGACGGCAGAAAATCGGCCGCAAAAGCCCGGTTCGCGTACCCGAGGTGAAAGGCGCAGCGGCCGTGTCCTGCAAAAGGACTCTCCCGGCCACCGTCATTAGGTGGGAGGGGAGGGCCGTTCCAGCTACGCTTTCCAACGTTGCCGTGAAATTCGCGCTACACCCGCCGGAATTCTAGCCTCCGGACAGGGTGAAGTTGACCAATACTTCCGTATCCACTTCGACAGGTTCGCCGTTCAGCAGATAGGGCTTGTACTTCCACTGCTTGACGGCGTCGAGGGCGCTTTGCACCAGCATCGGATGCCCGCTGACCAACTGCAGGTTTTCGATGGAACCATCCTTGCTGATCTGCGCTCTTAAGACCACCTGGCCCTGGATGCGCGCCTGTCTTGCCAGCGGTGGGTAGACCGGGTTGACCCTACGAACTAGCAGACCCGACGTCACGCCCGCCGAAACGCGCACGCGTTGCGGAGTAGCAACCTTGGGCACGGCCACCGGCGCGGAGCTGATAATGCCACCGATCACGCCACCCATCTGGCCGCCGGGAATGCCTCCCGGAACGCCACCGACTACGCCGCTCGATGCCATCGACGGCGGCGGAGCTTCGTCTTCCTTGATGATCTGCACCTTTTGCGGAATCTTGGTGGGCGTGCGCAGTTGACCGTTCACGATATCGGTCTGGATCTGCTTTACGATTTTTACCGGCGCTGCGGCCGGGGGGGAGGCGGTGGAGGCGGTGGGGGAGCCACCAGGAATGTCATCAACTGTTGCTTGGGCAGAGCTTCCGTGAAGATAAGGGGCATCAAAACCATAAGGCCGACCAGCCCTATCTCAAGAATGATGGCGAAAGTCGTCGTCCGTCCTCGCTTTGTCTTCAGCCTGCCACCTGATTCCAGAAGGCTATCTTCAAACATAAATGTTCCTCCCTGCTTCAGAGCCTACGTAAACTTAGACACCGACTGATTCCCCTTTGCTCCCGAATTCAACCACTTACGCAGAAGTGGCTACCAAGCCTCTTCCGGCGCAGACGATTAACTTCGCAACCCTCTGCAAATAAACGACTAACGAGAAACAAGCGCGATGCTGTCATTACCTCGCCCGGACGGACATCACAGCTGCCTTCTTGCCTTTTTCCGTCCTCCAATCCTGGTAAGCAACCAGAATCGGCGCCGCGATCGCGATCGACGAATACGTTCCGATCAATATGCCAATTACGAGCGCAAGGCTGAACCCACGCAACACCTCGCCCCCGAACAAATAGAGTGCAAGTACGGTAAGGAAGGTCAGGCCCGCTGTCAAGATGGTTCTACTTAAAGTCTGGTTAATGCTCCGGTTGACGATCTCCGACAGTTTTTCTCGCCGCATGAGTTTAATGTTTTCCCGGATCCGGTCAAATACCACGATCGTGTCGTTATTAGAGTAACCAATCAGGGTCAGAATGGCGGCGATGACGGTCAGGGAAATTTCCTTGTTGAGCAGTGAAAACGCACCCACCGTGATCAGCGTATCGTGAAACACTGTAACCACGGCGGCAATTCCGTAAATCCATTCGAAGCGGAATCCCAGGTAAATCAGCATTCCGGCGAGCGAATAAGCCGTCGCCAGCAGGGCCTGCTTGCGCAGCTGCGCGCCCACCTGCGGGCCGACGATCTCCACATTAAAAACATGAAAGTCCGACAAGAAGAAGCCATCCGGCAGACTAGCCAATACCGCCGAGTCCACCACCCCCTTTAGCTGATCGAGCGAACTCAACACCCAGCCGTGCACTTTGTCCCGCGTGTCAACGACCGCCTGGGCTTGCTGGCTATATCTCTGGTCGGCATCCGAGCCCAAGTGCATGGGGTCTTTATCCATCAAATAACTCTTGATGGCCAGGAAACTGGCGTTGTTGAGATCTTGTTTGCCCGCCGGAGCGTTCGTCTCCAGCGTATTGATAATCTTCGTTTTGCCTTGGTCAAGCGACTGATCGCTGGTTTCCTGCACGTCGAGGTCGATCAATTCCTCGTTATTGGACGGAACGTCATAGCGCTGGAGCTTGAAGTTGTGCAGGCCCGCGCGATCCATTGCAGCCCGTAAAGCGTTGTCGTCCGGCGTATGCGAGAACTTCACGTACACCAGAGTGCCGCCACGGAAGTCGACCCCGTACGGGATGTGGTGCCAGAACAACATGGAAAATAGGCCTGCCACACTGAACACGAGCGAGAAGGCGAGGAAATACCACTTCTTGCCGAGAAAATCTATGTTTGTATTGCGAAAGAACTCCAAGTCTGGACCCCTTATCCGATCTATAGACTTCGTCAGGAATTGAGTAATTGGGAAATTTTGTAATTGGAGAATTTCAACCCGAAGTGCCAACCACAACAGGTTTCAGATTACTCAATTACTGAATTCCCCCAATTACTCAATTCCCTAAATGCTTAAAGCTTCTCCCCGCTGCTTCCGGCTTAAGACCCAGTCGAAGATCAGGCGCGACACGAATACGGCGGTAAACAGATTTGCCAGCAACCCGAAAGTGAGCGTGACGGCAAACCCCTTCACCGGACCGGTTCCGAACAGGAACAGGATTCCCGCCGACACAATGGTGGTGACGTGAGTGTCGATGATGGTAACCAAAGCGTGGCTGAAACCCTGATCCACGGCGGATGGCGGCGTCTTGCCGTTTCGTAATTCCTCGCGGATACGCTCGAAGATCAGCACATTCGAATCCACGCCCATACCAACCGTAAGAATCACGCCGGCGATTCCGGGCAGCGTCAGCACCGCCTCGAAGTAACCCATGAAGCCGAGCAGGATGATGAGATTCAGAATGAGCGCAATGTCGGCGTTGACGCCCGCCGCGCGGTAGTAGACCAGCATGAAAATCAGCACGGCCAGCATGCCGACGATGGCAGCACTCACGCCGTGGCGAATCGAATCGCTGCCGAGCGATGGCCCCACCGTGCGCTCCTCGAGATACTTGATGCCCGCAGGCAGCGCGCCCGAGCGCAAGATCATCGACAGATCCTTGGCTTGCTGCGAGGTCATGCTGCCGCCGCTGATTTCGCCGGTATCGCGGATCGCCTCTTTGATGTTTGCAACTTCCTGGACTTTGTTGTCCAGGACTACTCCCAGCCTCTCGCCCACATGCGCAGAAGTGAAGTTGAAGAACCGCTGCCCTCCCTCGCCGGTTAACTGGAAGCGCACGTCGGGCTGGCCATTCTGGTCTGTACTGGCTTGCGCGTCCCGCAAATCTTTACCGCGGACGGCGGAAACGCGCGACACCACATACCAGGCCTGTTCATCTCCGGGCGTTCCGGGAGCGGAGTGCCCCGCCAGAAGAATCGCGTCCGGCGGCAAAATCCCGCCCTTTGCCTGCAGCGCGGCTTGTTCGCTCGTGTAGGGTCCATCCAACACCTGCTTGATTTCAAGCATGGCCGTGGATTGCATGATGTCCTTCACCCGGCCGGGATCATCCACGCTGGGCAACTGCACCAGGATCTGGTACTGGCCGAGGCTGTGCTCCTGGATGGTCGGTTCGCTGACGCCGAGTTGGTCAATGCGGTTGCGGATGGTCTCGATCGCCTGGCTGACAGCCTTGGTCTTCAATTCGGCCAGCATCTGCGGCTTCATGCTCAAAGTCCAGGTGTTGTCCGCTCCCGAATTCAGGTTGTATTCAGGCAGGCGCTCAGAAACGATATCGAGCAGATCTTTGCGTCCATCCGGCGAGACGCCCTTCACCACTATCTTGTCAGGGATGTTCGTCGGGTCGGGCTTCGAGATGTCGGAGAAGGCGATCTTGCGCTTGTTGAGCTGCTCTTTGAGGACTTCGACGGCATTATCGGAATCAGCATTCACCGCATCATTGACCTGTACCTGCAGGATCAAGTGGGTTCCGCCCCGCAAATCCAGCCCAAGGTTAATGCGCTTGGTCATGGCATCGAGCAGGCCGTGGCCCGAAAAGCTCTGCGGAATGCCGAATATCCCATAGAGACAGGCAAGCAAAACTGCCACGATAAGTGCAAATTTCCAGAGAAAATTCTTGTTCATGATGAAAACAGAGTCCAAATATCAGCTTGTACACATTAGGTTGTACTGCGCACTACTTGGTCTTCGTCTCTTCTTCCGTGGTCGTGACCTGCGTGACGGAGGCCTTCGTCACTTCCAATACAAGATTATTAGGAGGAACGCGCAAATGAACGCTATCGTCCTTGAGCGCCATGATGGTTCCCCGCAAGCCGCCGCTGGTGACCACCCTGTCCCCGGTCTTGAGGGCGTCGAGCATGGCCGTCCATTTTTTCTGGCGGCGCTGCTGGGGGAGAATCAGCAGGAAATAAAAGATGGCGAAGATAAAAAGGAGCGGGGCGACGCTCAACCACCCCATTCCGCCCCCGCCCGCCTGCATTGCCAAGAAGGATTGCATGTTCCTCTATTTAAGGCCTAGCCTCGCGCCGAGTGCCTCGCGTCCTTTGCAAGAAGTGGGTATTTTCCCGCGAACCACCGCCCGTTGCAAGTTTGCACAGCCCTTGAAACCCTGCAACTTTGAAACGTAAAACCTTAGAAGTCTTTCCAGGAAGGTCTACGGTCTCGGTCGAGACCAGACACTAAATAAAAACTGGACTACTCCCCAAGCTGAATAGAATGACGCACCCTGCGCATAGTGTCAAGGTAGAAACTCAGGTTATGCAGGGTATTTAAGACCTGAGCCAGCACTTCATTCGAAGCATAAAGATGCCGCAGGTAGGCCCGCGAGTAACGCCCGCACACCCGGCAGCCGCAATTAGGATCGAGCGGCCCCGCATCGTGAGTGTAGCGCGCCTGCTTGATGGAGACTTTCCCCTCGGAAGTAAACAGCAGCCCATGGCGCGCGGCCCGCGTAGGCAGGACGCAGTCCATCATGTCGACCCCGAGGCCGGCGTACTCAACAATCTCCTCGGGCGTGCCCACCCCCATCAGATAGCGCGGCTTGTCGGCGGGAAGGTGCTGAAGCGTGGCTTCGACAACTTCGCGGGTACGCTCCCGGGGTTCCCCAACGCTGAGCCCGCCGATAGCGTAGCCGGGAAAGCCGATTTCGACAGTCCGCTCGGCCGATTCTCTTCGAAGCTCCAAATCTATTCCGCCCTGAACAATGCCGAAGAGGGACTGAGTTGAACCTTCCCCGACTTTGTCATTCCTCCCCTTCCCGAAGGGAAGAGGAGGAACCTGCTGTTCGCCGCCCGCGCCACTGCGCCCGGCTGACTGAGAACTCAGAACTGACAACTGAGAACTGCTCCACGGCACTTCGCTCTTATGCTCCTCAAAATACCGCTTGCTCCGTTCGGCCCAGCGCAGGGTCAATTCCATCGACGCTCTCGTGCGGGCGCGATCAGCGGGATACTCCGTGCACTCATCGAACGCCATGATGATGTCAGCGCCCAGGCCGATCTGCGCCGCCATGGCGCTCTCTGGGCTGAAAAAATGCGACGAGCCATCAAGATGCGAGCGAAACGTTACGCCTTCCTCAGTGACTTTGCGAAGCTCGTTCAGGCTGAAGACCTGAAAGCCTCCGGAGTCGGTCAGAATCGCCCGCGCCCACGCCATGAAACCATGCAGCCCGCCAAGGTTGCGGACCGTTTCGACTCCGGGACGAAGGTAGAGGTGGTAGGTGTTGCCGAGAAGAATCTGCACCCCGAGTTCTTCAAGAATGTCCTGCGGCATGCCTTTGACCGAAGCGACGGTGCCGACCGGCATGAATACAGGGGTTTCGACTTCCCCGTGCGGCGTGAGCAGCCGCCCGGAGCGAGCTGCTCCGGCGCGGGTCTCGACCTGGAACTCGTTGGACATGCGTTCTTAAGTATTCGCGTTGCGATTGTAGCAATCCTCCAGCGTTGGGAATAAGGTAAGGGCGGATTTCGGAAAGGAGTTTTCTCCACGATGATCTCAAAATGGTCTCTCGTCCTTCTCGGCATCCTCAGCATTGGAGTTCTCCCAGGCTCCCAGGATTTGGCGGAATGGACCGATTCGTATGTAAAGGGCCTCGCTCCTGCCAAACACTTTCGTGGGACTATTGTGGCCGAGCGGAACGGCCAGGTTCTGGTCGAGAAGAGCTATGGTGCAGCAGTCGAGGAATGGCAGATACCCAACTCTCCGGAGACAAAATTCGAGATCGCATCGGTGAGCAAGCAATTCACCGCAGCTGCGATTCTGCAGCTGGCAGACAGCGGCAAGTTGAACGTCGAGGATCCCGTCAGCAAGTACTACCCGGAAAGCCCTCCAAGCTGGAAGGGTATGACGATCCATCACCTTCTGACGCACACCTCGGGGCTTCCTGAGAACGAATGGGAAAACTTCGCCAAGGGTAAGTGCGCGCCCTACACAACGGATGAACAGGTCAAGACGTTTCGCGACCGTCCCTTGGGCTTCCAGCCAGGTACCTCGTGGAAATACAGGAACACCGAGTACTACATGCTCGCCTTCATTATCGAGAAGCTTTCTGGAGAGTCGTACGCAACGTATTTAGCTCATCATATTTTCGAACCCTTGAAGATGTCTCATTCGGGGTTCGCAACGATGGCAGCCATCGTGCCACAAATGGCAGAGGGATACACGCTCGAAGGTAGCACTCTGCGCCGCCGGGAATATTTTGACCGCAGTATGGAGACTGGCGCGGGAGGAATTTATACGAACGCAGAGGATCTCCTCCGCTGGAACAAGGCTCTGGATTCGCCGGGGTTATTAAGTGCGCATGCGCTTGAGTTAATGTTCACCCCACATCCACCTGGCAACTACGGCTATGGCTGGTTCGTTGAAACGTCACCGCGCAGGAAGACGTATCACGAGGGCGGCGATCCTGGATTCGCGGCTTTTGAGGCTCGCTATCCTGATCAGAATGTCGTGATTATCGTTTTGGCGAACGAGGACGATGCACCGGTCAGGGAGATTGCAGACGCCATGGCAAAGCACCTTTTTGGTGACTGACGACGCCCCAGAAGATTTATGGCTTCCCGGGACCGGTGGCCGGCAAAGTCAGGAGTTCGCCGCGCACGCTGGCGCTCTCCACGGTTAACTTGCCTACGCTTACGGGAAGTTTGAATCGGCGCGGCCCCGCGCTGCCGGGATTGAAATAAAGCACTCCGTCGCGCGTCTCTTGTCTCGGAACGTGACTGTGCCCGGAAATCACAACTGCAAATCCTGCTGCTTTGGGCTTGAGGTCCAACAGCGCCAGATCGTGCAGCACGTAGATGGAAACGCCGCCCAGTTCAAGCACCTGGGTCTCCAGGGTGCGAGACCACGCACCCTTGTCGACGTTGCCCCGGACGGCACTCACCGAAGCAATCGCCGAGAGGGCTTCCATAATCTCGGGCGAACCAATGTCCCCGGCATAGATGATGTGTTCGGATCCGCGCAGGGCTTCGATGGCCTCCGGGCGTAGCAGGCCATGCGTATCGGAGATGACGCCGATTAAGATAGGCAGTTCTCAGTTGTCGGTACTCGGTACTAGGTACCTTCTGCTCTCTTCACTTCGCCTTCATCTTCTCGACAAACTTCCCAATGCTAACGAAGGCCCGGCCTACAGTGCCGCGGCCGATTTCCTGGACATCGTCGCGTGCAGTCACACGCAGCGTGTAGAAGCGTCCGTCAAACGACTCGAGCACGGCCTCGGCTTTGATCTGCGCACCAATGCCGCTGGCGGCGCGGTGCTCGATGTTGATCGCAGTCCCCACACTGATCTCGTCGCCCTCGCAGTAGGGCTGGAGCGCGAGAAAGGCCGCAGTCTCCATCAGTCGAATCATGTCGGGCGTGGAATAAACCGGAGGCAATCTGGCGTCATGCGAGGCCAGCGTGTGTTTGAACTCGACTGTTTCCCTAGCTTCGCCTCGCGCCCCCATCGGAACCTCTCTGGCCACGCTGATCTCCTTTTACTTCGCACTTACTTCCGACGCACTTCCAGGTCAGGAAACCAAAGGGCCAAAGATTCGAGGAAACGATTCCCAGGAATCATTGGCCCAAGCCTATACAAGAAACATTCTGCCCTACGCCGCGACCGCCGCCCGCACCGCTTCGATCCCATCCAAAGCCCGCCACAACAACTGCGCCGTGTTCTCGGCTGCATCTAGCGCGGCTTGCGCCGCTTCCGGATTGGCCGTGATGCGATTCTCCAGCTGCTTCCGCCAGACATTCGAGTGGAAGACATCGGCGGTGGCGTGCAGCGCGAAATAGCCACAAGTCTTGTCGTCGGCGCCGTACATCTCGCGCAGGCCGCGTTCCTTCTCCTTGGCCACACGCGGCACTTGCGATTCGTAGACGTAGAACGCGGCCAGCGCCTCTTCCGGCGTTCCTTCACCGGCCATACGGTGGAAATGCCGCATCAGCTCCTGAACTTCTGCCACCGGCATGTGCCAGCGCATATCCCGCCGTGCTCCCATCCCCTCGGCAAAATCCAGCCAGAGTTCGGAATGAGGTTCAGAGTGAGGCACGGAATCCTTTCCATATTCGCTCGTTGCGCCCTTCTCATCACACATGTTGGCCAGCACCGCGCGCCGCAGCTCGCCTTCGTCCAGGCGAAGCGCGAATTCGGCCAGATAGCAGGGAAACGCTTCCACGTGATGGTAGTACTGGCGGGCATACTCGCGCAGAGCGCCGCGGGTCAACTCGCCCGCGGCCCACGCTTTGTAAAAGGGATGGCAGAGCAGATCGTACCTAGCGATCGATGCCTGCAGTTGTTCGAAGAATTGTGTGGTATTCATGATGGCCTCCTGTCGTTTACGGTATGACAGACTACTATACGGGCGAGATTGCAGGTGGGCAAGTGATTGGGACTCCGGTGGATGACTTGCTAGAATGAAAGCAAAGATGCAGTTCACGGAACAATTCGATGTAGTCGTCGTCGGTGCCGGCCACGCCGGATGCGAAGCCGCGATGGCCGCGGCGCGCATGGGGTTGAAGACTGCGCTCTACACGCTGAATGTCGACTTGATCGCGCAGATGTCGTGCAACCCGGCGGTGGGTGGCATCGCCAAGGGTCATCTGGTTCGTGAAGTCGATGCGCTCGGCGGGATCATGGGCGAGATCACCGACGCAGTCGGCATCCAGTTCCGCCTGCTCAATACCTCGCGCGGCCCGGCGGTGTGGTCCCCGCGCGCGCAGTGCGACAAACAGGCCTACCGCCTCAAGATGCGCGAGGTGCTGGAGTCGCAGCCGAATCTCAAGATCAAGCAGGCGGAGGTGGCGGATCTGATCGTGGAGCGGGCTTCGGGCTCCGGGCTTCGGGCCTCGGGCAACCCTCCGCCCCGCGACGATGGTGATGAAGATGCTTCCGCCGATGCCCCACAGCCGAAGCCCGAAGCCCGGGTTATCGGCATCAGGCTCCGCGACGGCCGCACCGTGGGTGCGCAAGCCGTGATTATCACCACCGGAACGTTTCTCAACGGCCTCATTCACTGCGGCGAGCAGCAGTATCCCGCCGGGCGCTCCGGCGAACCGAATGCTGTTCTTCTCGGCGAAGCGCTGAAGAAGCTCGGGCTGCGCGGCTGCCGTTTGAAGACCGGAACGCCACCGCGGCTTGACGGACGCACCATCGATTGGTCCCGCTTCCCGGTGCAACCGGGCGACGCCGACCCTACGCCCTTCAGCTTCCGCACCAGGCGCGTTGCGCATCACGATTCGCAAGTGCCCTGCTACATCGCGTGGACCACGCCCGAAACGCATCGCATTATCCGCGAGAATGTGCATCGCTCCCCAATGTACAGCGGCCAGATTCAGTCGATCGGTCCGCGCTATTGCCCGTCGATCGAAGACAAGATCGTCAAATTTCCCGACAAGGAGACGCACCAACTCTACCTCGAACCCGAAGGCCTGAACACGCACGAAATCTACGTCAACGGCATGAGCACCTCCCTTCCTGTCGACGTCCAGCTTGCGATTCTGAAATCGATACCCGGTCTGGAGAGCGCCGAAATGCTGCGCCCGGGTTACGCCATCGAGTACGACTCGATTGATCCCACCGAACTGCAGCGCACCTTGGAAACGAAAAAGATTGCCAGCCTGTTCCTCGCCGGCCAAATCAATGGCACGTCCGGTTATGAAGAAGCAGCGTGCCAGGGCCTGATGGCGGGCATCAACGCGGCCTTGCAGGTGAAGGCGCAGCCGCCGCTGATTCTCGACCGCACCGAGGCCTACACCGCGATCCTGATCGACGATCTTATCTCCAAGGGGACGAACGAGCCCTACAGAATGTTTACCTCGCGGGCAGAATTTCGCCTGCACTTGCGTATTGACAATGCCGACCTGAGGCTAACGCCGCACGGTCACCGCGTGGGCCTAATCTCGAACGAAGCCTGGGACGATTTCCAAGCGAAGCAGCAGCGGCTGCAGCACATGAAGAAGCTGCTGGGAAGCATCAGGCTGACCACTGAAATGCTGGACAACATTGCATCATCCTGTCATTTCAGCATCAAACCCTGTCATTCCGAGGAGCGAAGCGACGAGGAATCCGATGTCGCCGGCAGCGCCCCAGAACCGGCCTATGATTGGAACTCGGCCATCGGCCAGACCTGCGCCCAGTTGCTGAAGCGCCCCGAGATCGTCATCGAGAAGCTGGCGCCCATTCTTCGTAAACTGGATCCGGCTTTCTTTGAAAGAGAAGGAATTCGGGTGAACCCGCGCGAATCCGCAGCCACACTTTCCTCAGAAATCCGCAACGAGCTCAAGTCGGTGGAGACCGAAATTAAGTACGAGGGCTACTTACTGCAACAGCAACGCGCCATGGAGCGAATGAAAAAGTCGGAGCAGCGCTCCATTCCCGGCTGGTTCGATTACCGCTCGGTCAGCGGGCTCTCGCGCGAGATGCAGGAAAAGCTGACTCATGTGCAGCCGCGCACCCTGGCCCAGGCCTCGCGCATCCCCGGAGTGACACCGGCGGCTGTGTCGCTAGTGAACGTCTTCATCGAAATCCAGGCGCGAAGGCGTGAACAGGCGGCAGCCATCTAGGCTTGGGTGTTAGGTCCTGGCGGTTTCGGTTTCAGGTCAGGCCTAAGACCTATTTCCCCGTTCGGTCAAAATTAACGGTGCGTTAACAATCCAATGTTACGCAAGGGTTAATATCTCCGGCATGCCGCAAGAGAGCCTTCGCATTGAAGACCAGGCCGGCTCGCAGCCTGGACAGCGCGTTCTTCGCCTCGACGGAGCCCTGGTCATGCCCACCGTGTTCGGTTTCCAATCCACCGTGCGCGCCGACACTTCGCGCGCGCTGATCATCGATTTCACTAACGTCTCCTATGTGGACTCTGCCGGCATCGGGGCGCTCGTGGGAGCCTACGTCACGCGCCAGAATGGCGGGCGAAACCTGGCGCTGGTGGGAGTAAGTGAGCGTATCCACAACGCGCTCAAGGTCACGCGCGTCGAGCAATTCTTCCGCTTCTTCGATTCTGTGAGCGCAGCCGAAGAAGCCACAGCAGCGTAGGAAAGTGATCAGTGGTCCGTAAAACCGTGGGCTTTTACTAACCGCTGACCACTGATCTCTGACCACTGTTCTTCGTTTGACTGCGTTTCCCATCCCTCCTAAGATGAATTTCCGCGTAAGTTCATCCCATGATCGGCAAGAACATCTCGCATTACCGCATCACCGGCCAGCTTGGCAGCGGCGGGATGGGGATCGTTTACGAAGCGCAAGACCTTGATCTGGGGCGCAAGGTTGCGTTGAAGTTCCTGCCGCCGCAGCTCTCTCGCGATCAGAATGCGCTGGACCGCTTTCTGCTGGAGGCGCGCACCGCGTCTGCGCTGAACCATCCCAACATCTGCACCATTTATGCGGTCGAAAAGGTGCAGCTTGAAAACGGGGATCAGCAGTCGTTCATCGCGATGGAGTTGTTGGAGGGCGAGACGCTTGATCGCCGCCTAGCCGCGGGTGCGATGCCGCTGGATCGCCTGCTCGAATGGGGTATTCAGCTGGCTGATGCGCTCGACGCCGCGCACGCCAAAGGAATCATCCATCGCGACATCAAGCCGGCGAACATATTTATCACGCCGCGCGGGCAGATTAAAGTACTCGACTTCGGCCTGGCCAAGCTGGCGCACCCTGAAATGCAGATGGAAACCATCGGAGCGACGCAGGATTCGCCAGCGCCGTTGAATCTCACGAGTCCGGGATCGACCGTCGGCACGATTGCCTACATGTCGCCGGAGCAGGCGCGCGGGGAAGAACTCGATGCGCGCACCGATTTGTTTTCCCTTGGCGTCGTGATCTACCAGATGGCGACCGGACGCTTTCCCTTTACCGGCGCCACCTCCGCGGTGGTCTTCCACGCCATTCTTGAGCTTGATCCGGTTCCCGCGACGCAGTTGAATTCCGCACTTCCGCCGAAGCTTGAGGAGATCATCGGGAAGGCTCTGGAAAAAGAGCGCGACCTGCGCTACCAGTCAGCCGCCGATCTGCGCGGCGACCTTAAGCGTTTGAAGCGGGACACGGAGTCAGGGAGGAAGGTGGCGGGGGCAACAAGCTCCAGCAATGTAGTGGTGACGCCGGCTTCCTCGAAGGTTTCGACTTCGGCGGCGCAAACTGCGGGGCGGAGTTCGGCTGTCGTCTCGGCTGTGAGGCAGAACAGAGCGGGGGCGGGCATCGCGGCAGTGGTAGCGCTGGCGGTGCTGGCAGCGGCAGGTTATGGGGTTTATTCGCTGTCCCGCCGTGGCAAGCACCAGGCATTTGAGAACTATACGATCACGAAAGTGACTGAGAGCGGCGACGCATTGCTGGCCGCGATTTCACCTGACGGGAATTATATTTTGTCGCTGGTGCGCAACAATGGCCTGAGCAGTCTGCAATTGCGCAATGTGCCCACCAACAGCACCACGCAGGTGCAACCGCCCGCCGACGTGGAATACAACGGGCTCCGTTTCTCGCCCGATGGGAACCATTTTTATTTTGTGCGCAGCGATCCGGGGAACGATGAGCTCAAGTTTCTGTACCGCGCGCCTCTGCTGGGCGGAGCAGCGGAGAAGCTCGCGGAAGACGTGGACACGAATGTAACGTTCTCCCCCGATGGCGGCAAACTGGCGTTCATGCGCTACGACAACCCGAAGGCGGGTGAGTACCAGCTGATCGTCAAAGACCTTCATAGCGGGGCGGAGACGCCGCTGGTGAGCGGGTCGAACAAGGAGCGACTGAGCGATTTGGCGTGGTCGCCCGATGGAAAGGTGATTGTGTGCAGCATCATCCAACCGCAGGGCGCGTTTACTGGTCTGGACGTAGTGGACCCATACTCCGGGCAGCGAAAGGCGCTGATGCGAAGCGAAAACGGAATCGTGTGGCACCCTGAGTGGCTGCCCGATGGCAGCGGATTGCTGGCGACCTACGAGGAGGCGAGTTCAAATTACACACGAAACCAGGTGGTCCGCATTTCCTATCCCGGTGGCGCATTGACGCCGTTCACGCGCGATGCCAGCAACTACGAAATGATCAGCGCGGCGCGCAGCGTCCCCGTGCTGGCGGCAGTGGCCAAAGAAGAACATTGGAATATTGAGCTCATGGCTGCGGGAGCAGGAGCTTCTGACTCCAAGGTGCTGGGCAAAGCCAACGAAGATTTCAGCTTTGCGTGGATGCCGGATGGAAAGTTGATCACGGATAAGGACTATCGTCTGCATGCGATTGACCCGGAAACCGGAACACAGGCGATGTTTGGGGCTGATCCTGGCATGCCAGAGTATTTGGAGCAAGGATGCAGGGATGGCCGCTTGGTGTACACGCGATACAGTCCAGAAAGCAAACAGATCAGTATCTGGAGCATGGATGCCACGGGCCAGAACCCCAGAAAACTGACCAATGGGTCTTCTGAGGCATTCCCCCACTGTTCGCCGGATATGCAGTGGGTCTATTTCTTCGACTACGCTGAGGGCGTGGTGATGAGAGTGCCGCTGCAGGGCGGCACGCCGCAGAGAATTTCCGACCTGCATACGGTCGACTTTGATGTTTCCGTGGATGGAACGAAGCTGCTGTTTGTCACTGTGAATCACGCCAAGGGGCACAAGGAACAGGTGGTGGAAGTGGCGGCGGGCACGGGCCAGGTGCGGCGGGAGGTCACGATGCAGAAGCCGTGGACCGGGCCAATCCGCTACTCGGTGGATGGCAAGGCGCTGGAATATGTGGTCCGCGAAAACGGAGTGGACAACATCTGGCGGCAGCCGCTGGACGGCTCGGCGGGCAAATGGGAGACGGCGTTCAAGTCAGAACATATCAGCCATTTTGAGTGGTCGCCGGATGGCAAACGGCTGGCGATGTCGCGCGGGCATACGGATTCGGATGTGGTGCTGATCCGGAGCAGTGGTCAGTGATCAGTGGTCAGTAAAACCAAACGGAACTTACTGGCCACTGACCACTGGACACTGGTCACTGCTTTGAAATCAAAAGGGCGGCCATTGCTGGCCGCCCTTTCTTGCGAGTTGTTAGCTGCGAAGTGGTTTATGCACCCTTCACGTTCTCAGCCTGCCAGCCCTTGGGGCCTTTGACCACGTCAAACTGCACTTGCTGACCTTCCTGGAGGCTGCGGAAGCCGCTCGCCTGAATGGCCGAAAAGTGAACGAATACATCCTCACCGTTCTGGCGGCTGATGAAACCGTAGCCCTTGGCGTCGTTAAACCACTTCACTGTTCCTGTTTCCATGGTGTTGCTTTGTTCCTTTTTCTTTGATGTAGCGCTGAAACTTTGGAAGGCTTCTTCTGCAGGCAGGGTCACGCGCTGGTTGGCGGAGAAACTGGGTACTGCGAAAGAACTCTAAAGTCAAACGCAGCTAAATTGTAAGGGAACTGCCCCAAGAATGCCACAGTATTTTACGTCTTTAGCACTTAAATAGTTGCAATTAATAAACTTACCACCCATGCTCTCAACCGGGCCAGACGCACGATTTGCCAGCGTGATGTGAAAAGATACATGATCTAGAGATACATGACGAAGAACCTCCATTTCCGCAAGCTCCTGATTTTTATCGCGCTCGTGACGCCGGCCTGGGCGGGGATTGTCGAAGACGTCCGCACGGCGCTGGCCCAAAATAGTTTCTCCGCAGCCGAGGCGCAACTGAATACCTACCGCGCCACGAACGGCGTCACGCCCGAGTACGTCGAGGCCTATTCCTGGATGGGTCGTGCCGCTCTCAGCGCTCGCGAGTACGATCAGGCGGCGGCGTATGCCAAACAGACCAAGGCTTTGGCCCTCGACCAACTCAAGCAGCGTCCACTCGATGCCGAGCCCCACCTACCGATTGCCGTGGGAGCGGCCATTGAAGTTGAATCGCAGACGCTGGCGGCTCGCGGCCAGCGCACTCAAGCCATCGCAGTTCTGCAGACCGCCCTGCACACCTATGGCAGTACTTCGATCCGCGCCCGCCTCCAGAAAAACCTGAATCTGCTCGCTTTCGAAGGAAAACCACCGCCCGCTCTGAGAGCGGAGCAATTCCTCGGCTCGAAACCGCCCGCGCTGGCCCAGCTTAAGGGTTCGCCCGTGCTGCTTTTCTTCTGGGCGCACTGGTGTGTCGACTGCAAGGCGGAAGCGCCTATAATCACGCAACTCCGAACGGAATTCGCGTCCAAGGGATTGGCCGTCCTCGGTCCCACCCGGCTCTACGGATACACAGCGCAAGTCGAGAACGCCGCGCCCGGCGACGAACTAGCCTACATCGATGCCGTGCGCCACCGCTTCTACGCCGGACTGCTCGACATGCCCGTCCCCATCAGCAAGTATAACTTCGATGTGTACGGAGCCTCGACCACGCCCACGCTGGTGCTGCTCGACCGCACCGGCAAGGTCGCCATGTACCATCCCGGCGCTCTGCCGTATGACCAACTGAAGGCACAGATTGAGAAAGTAGTGGCGCGGTAAACCGCTACAATCACCCGGTGAACCTCGACGACACAATTGTCGCCATCGCGACGCCGCCCGGACACGGCGGCATTGGCGTGGTGCGTCTAGCCGGACCGCGAGCACGTGAGATCTCGGAGCCGATGCTGCGGCTCAAACATGATCTGGAGCCGGGACGCGCAGTGTTCGGGGAGCTAATCGAACCGTGTGGAGCGGACAGTCCTGTCCGCTTAACGATCGCCGAAAGCGTTTCTGCTGACGTGGGACAACCCGAAGTTCCTGCGGACTCGGGACACGTCGCCGGCAGGCGGACAACAGTGTCCGCCTTACACGAGTCTTCCTTACTTCCCCAGCGTATCGACGAAGTCGTGATCACCTACTTCGCCAAGCCACATTCCTACACTACCGACGACATCATCGAAATCGCCGCCCACGGCTCTCCGGTCGTGCTCCGCCACATAGTAGAGCTGTGCATCACCGCCGGGGCGCGCCTCGCCGAGCCCGGAGAGTTCACCATGCGCGCCTTTCTCAACGGCCGCATCGATCTCACCCAGGCGGAAGCCGTCCGCGATCTGATCGACTCTCAGACGCTCTACCAGGCGAAGATCGCCGCCCAACAGCTCGAAGGCGCTCTGTCGAGGCGCTTGCAGCCAGTCAAACAGAGGCTGGTCGAGCTGATCGCTGTGCTCGAGGCCGGCATCGACTTCGCTGAAGACGACGTCTCGGTGCTGCCCGGCCCAGCCATCCTCGAACACATCGCCGCCGTCCACCGACCGCTCGAACAGCTTGCCGTCACCTTCATCTACGGTAAGATCGTGCATCAAGGATTGACGCTGGCCATCGTCGCCGCCCGAACGTCGGCAAATCAAGCCTGTTCAACCGCCTGGTCGAGCGCGAGCGCGCCATCGTCACGTCAACGCCCGGCACCACCCGCGATCCGGTCAGCGAAACCGTCGCCATCGGCGGTATCCCGATCCGCCTGATCGACACGGCGGGAATCCGGCAAGCGCTCGACGAAGCGGAATCAATCGGCATCCGCAAGTCGATGGAAGCGCTGGCGGACGCCGACCTGGTATTGGTGGTGCTCGACGCATCGCAGCCGGCGACGGTGGAAGATGATGAGTTGTTGCGCCACGCAGAGGGCCGCTCGACAATCGTGGTGGGAAACAAGTGCGACTTGGAAATCGGTGGTCAGTGGTCAGTGGCCAGTGGCCAGTCGTCTACAGTTCGTGCCTCTGCCCTGACTGGCGAGGGCATCGCCGAACTGCGCACCGAAATTCTGCGCCACATCGGGGGCGAAACCGGAACTCCAGCCGAAGCCGGATTCCTTACCAACGTCCGCCATCAACACTTGGTGCAAGACTCGCTGGCCGCGCTCGACGCCGCTACCAGCGCTGTAACAGCCATAGTCCCCCACGAAATGCTCCTGCTCGATCTCTACAACGCCCTGCGCCCCCTGGACGCCATCACCGGCGCCACCACCACCGACGACATCCTCAACCTGATCTTCAGCAGGTTCTGTATCGGAAAGTAATGCGTCTACAGTGGGATGTTCCCATGCTTCTTCGGCGGGTTCTTGTCGCGCTTGGTTTCCAACATCGCCAGGGCCTGGATCAGCTTTTTGCGGGTTTCGCGGGGTTGAATAATGGCGTCGACAAAGCCGCGGTCGGCGGCGACGTAGGGGCTGGCAAAGCGGTCGCGGAATTCTTCAATCTTTTTCTGGCGCAATTCCTGGCGCTCCTGCGGGCTTGCCGCACCATCGAGTTCGCGCTTGTAAACGATATCTACGGCTCCCTCCGGGCCCATGACTGCGATCTCCGCTGTCGGCCACGCGTAGTTCACGTCGGTGCGAATATGCTTCGACGCCATCACGCAATAAGCCCCGCCGTAGGCTTTACGCGTGATCACCGTGATCTTTGGGACCGTGGCTTCGGCGAAGGCGTAAAGCAGCTTCGCGCCCTGCTTGATGATGCCGCCATATTCCTGCGCGGTGCCGGGAAGAAATCCTGGGACATCTTCGAACGTGATTAGCGGAATGTTGAAGCAGTCGCAGAAGCGCACGAAGCGCGCGCCCTTGACCGACGCGTTGATATCGAGCGTTCCAGCGAGCATGGCCGGATTATTGGCCACGATGCCGACTGAGCGGCCATCCAGCCGGGCGAATCCAACGACGATGTTTTTCGCGTAGTGCTCCTGCACCTCGAAGAAGTACGCGTCGTCGGCCACGGCGTGGATTACATCCTTCATGTCATATGGCAGATTCGATTGTGCGGGCACGATGCTGTCGATCGCGGCGTCGGCTCGCGCGTCTTTACGATCGGCGGGGTCGGTGCACGGCTTCCGTGGCGGGTCTTCCAGGTTGTTCGAAGGCAGAAAGCTCAGGAGTTCGCGCACCATAGACAGACACTCGGCATCGTCGTGCGCCAGAAAGTGCGCCACGCCTGAGGTTTCGTTGTGGGTAATGGCGCCGCCAAGCTGCTCCTTGCTGACTTCCTCCATGGTCACGGTCTTGATCACGTCGGGTCCGGTGATGAACATGTAGGAGGTTTTGTCGACCATCAGCACAAAATCGGTGATGGCCGGCGAATACACCGCGCCGCCGGCGCACGGGCCCATGATCGCCGAAATCTGCGGCACCACGCCGCTGTAGAGCGTGTTGCGCAGAAAAATGTCGGCATAACCGGCCAGCGACGCCACGCCTTCCTGGATGCGCGCGCCTCCGGAATCGTTCAATCCAATCACAGGCGCGCCCATCTTCGCCGCCAGATCCATGATCTTGACGATCTTCCCGGCGTTCGTCTCGGAGAGCGATCCACCAAAAACCGTGAAATCCTGCGCGAACACATAGACCAGCCGGCCTTCGATGCGGCCATAGCCGGTGACAAAGCCGTCGCCGTAAGGCTTTTGCTCGGCCATGCCGAAGTCGTTGCAGTGGTGCGTGACCAGCTTGTCGGTCTCTTCGAAGGTGCCCTCGTCGAGCAGGAACTCAATACGCTCCCGCGCCGACATTTTGCCTTCCTTGTGCTGCCGCTCGCGCCGCTTCGCGCCTCCGCCCTCTTCTGCAAGCCGGTTGCGCTTTTTCAGTTCTGCGATTTTTTCCTCGAGATTCATGGCGAAAGAATTATAGCGGGTGGCCGGGCACCCAGATGTGCGCTGGCTCACAGCTCCATTTAAAATGATTTGGAAACAAGAACACTCACCGCATGAAGCTGAAATTGCCCGATGGCTCATTTGGAGCGTATTTATTCGACTGCGACGGCACCATTGCCGATTCCATGCCGCTTCACTACCTGGCCTGGAAGAAGGCGCTTGGAGAATGGAATTGCGAATTTGAGGAAGCCCTTTTCTACGAATGGGGCGGCATGCCCGTGGCTGAGATCATATACACGCTCAACGAAAAACATAGACTGACGATGCCGGTGGAGACTGTCTCCCGTCGAAAGGAGAGTCTGTATTTCGAGTTGCTTCCTCAGCTCAAAGCTGTTCCCGAAGTCCTGGAACATATCACGGCCAGGCATGGCAGGATTCCATTTGCGGTCGTGTCGGGAAGCACAAAGGAGTCGGTGGTTGCGTCTCTGCTTTCGCTGAAGCTTCTAGATCGATTCGAAATCTTCGTCTGTGCCGGAGACTACCAGAAGAGCAAGCCCGATCCCGAAGCTTTTCTGCTTGCAGCCGCCCGGCTCGGGGTGGCGCCGGAGCGCTGTCTGGTTTTCGAAGACACGGAGATGGGCATTCAGGCAGCCAAGGCTGCGGGCATGGCCTCGGTTAAGATCCCTCCGCCGTGGGAGAGAGTGTAGGTGAGTTCTCGATCGCGTTAACGATTACACCTTGTACCGAGTGATGAGACGTCCGCTACTCCAGGTCCGATCCCAATATCTGGTACCGATACTTCTTCCCATCCCAGAAGATGACCGAAGAGGTCGCTTCGCCCTCGCCTTTCTCTTCCATATAGATCCCGAGCACAGTCTTCTTTTTCAGCGCCAGCCTTTTCACGGTGAGCGTCT
Organism: uncultured Acidobacteriaceae bacterium; assembly: GCA_963771895.1. Lineage (GTDB taxonomy): Bacteria > Acidobacteriota > Terriglobia > Terriglobales > Acidobacteriaceae > Sulfotelmatobacter. Next base: position 103,880 of record CAVYVQ010000016.1, read on the forward strand.
GGAAGGGCAAATTGATCAGCAGGAACTTGGGCTTCGTCTTATTGGAGCGCCAGGCCTCGGGACTTACGCCGTGAACGATCAGGAGAGAAACCCCTTTGCGTTCCGGCACATCCGAGGCAAATGTGGATGTGACTTTCACGTCCCCGAAACCCATAAAGCTGTTGTAAGGATCGGCCACGCGGAAGCCGTATTCCGCCTGGTCGGCCATCGGATTCTTGCAGCGCGCCGCGACTACGAGATCATCCACGCCGTCGCCATCAAGATCGCCGGCAAACTGCGGAGGCCCCGCCAGCACCGAACAGTTGTCGCCAAACTCCTTGTGCACATACTCGTCGGTGACCGCCGGCACGGGAGACTTGGCATGGGCCGGCGGCGGAGGCGGCGGCTTCTTTCCGGCGGACAAGGTTGCAGCTGCGGCAAAGATCACGAGCAACCCAACCAAAACACGAAGGCAGGTACTTCGGGAGGACGACATAATACCCCTACTTTAGTCCCCTTTACCCCGCGCGGGTATAGACACAGATGGTCACCCGTTACCGAAGTACTCACAACCGGCGGAAGTGTTCCCACCCCAGCGGCTCCAGTTCGTACCCAACACCTCCCCGGTTCCTCAGGAAGATCTTCCGCCCCCGTGTGATGTGCCCGATCCGCGTGATCGGGATTCCAGCAATGCGCGACGGGACTCGCCTGCCTCGGGGCGCCGTGAACAAGAGTTCGTAGTCTTCTCCGCCGTGCAGCGCAAATTGCAGGTCGACCTCCCGCGCCGGCTTGCCGACGCTCGCCCTCGGAATAACTTCCGCCTGCAACTCGGCACCCACGCCGCTTTCTTCGCAGATGTGAGCCAGATCGATCGACAGCCCGTCACTAGTATCGATCATCGCGGAGGCAATACCCTTTTCGCGAAGCACCCGCCCCAGTTCGATTCGCGGCTCCGGAAAGAAATGCCGCGAATATTCCCGCGGATTCAGCTTCCGCTTAGGTTTCTTCTGCATCTGCCAGACTGCGGCCGCCGAACCGCCTAATTCCCCGCTCACATAAATCTGGTCGCCGGGGCGCGCCCCGGACCTCAACACGGCCTTCCCCTTCGGCACAGTGCCCGCCACAACAATATCCGCCAGAACTCCATCAGGCGATTCCGCCGTATCGCCGCCGGCCAGAGTCACACTGTATCTCTCCGCCAGGCTGATCAAGCTGCGCGCGAAGCGGCCCAACCAGCTCTGCGGCAACGCCCGCGGGAGCGCCAGCGAAAGAAACGCCGCTACCGGCTCCCCGCCCATGGCCGCAATGTCGCTCAGCCCGCGCGCCAGACACCGGTGTCCAACCGATTCCGCCGAATGCCAATCCCGCCGGAAGTGGGTTCCCTCCAGCGTGAAGTCGGTCGTAACCAGCGTGTCCTTCGCCTTCTCCTTGCCTCGGCCTGCCAGAAGTCGCAGCACGGCGCAGTCGTCTCCAATTCCAGCCACAACCGCAGGCCTCAACCCAGCCGTCGCCAGACGGCGAACTTGAGCAATCAGCGCTTTTTCGGCAATCACCACGACACCACTATAAGCGAGGCCCAGCTTCGGATGCTGCCCATCGTCCCCAGGGTTCAATAGCCAACCCAACCAGGCTCCCAGCATCCTTTGCCAGCACCCCCGAAGTAATCTGTCTCGCCGCTACATTTGCTTACCCGCCTTAAGTAACTTCTAATGCCCCTCCGCCTCGTTGACAGGGGGGAACCCAGTTTGTTACCTTTACCCAGACATTCATAAGAGTTTGGTCAGTAAAGTTTGGGCCGGCTTAAGTTCTGCATTCTGTGTCAATTGCAGACTAAATGGTTTCAGCCGGGTCCTCGGTTCCGGTAGGAAAAAGGGCACGTTCAGAAGTCTCCATTCCCAAGATGGGAAGCGTGGCCCGAAAAAATCAGGTGGTCCGAACAGGTTTCTGCAACCTCAGAACTTTGCCTGGAGTTCCGGCCCTGATCGTCAAACGCGGAATTACGGCGGAAGGAAGGCATTTGCATAAGCGCTTCTACATCCTTTTTGTGGCCCGCGGAGACGACGGCCAGTTGCGCAAGATCTCCATTCCCGTCCATTACCTATATGTATTCGTAGTCGGCGCCGCCATCGGATTCCTCAGCCTCACCGGTATCGCCAGCTCGTATGCCCGCATGCTGCTCAAGGTTTCGCACTACAATCAGTTGCGCACTGAGAAAGAGGAGTTGAAGGATCGCTACTCCCGCCTCGAAGAGGTCGCCAAAGAGCGCGATGTGCAGGTCGCTTCGCTGGGCTCGATTGCCAGTGAAGTTTCCGCACTCTACGGATTGAAGTCGCAGCCCGCGCTAGTCACCGCCTCGCAGCAGAAAATTCAGGACGCTGAGGTCAGTTCGTCCCTCGACCAGCTAGGCGCCTTGCGCAATTCCGCCCTCACCGGCGCAGCCACAGTTGGCATCAGCCTCGGAATGACTCGCAACGCCACCACGGCCGATTGGGCCCGCGCCAGTTCCTCGCCCAACCTCTGGCCGGTGGAAGGCCCGGTCACCGGCAGCTTCGGCGAGCGCATCGACCCATTTAACGGAGAAGGTGCGTTTCACAGCGGTGTGGATATCGGGAGCACCTACGGCCACCCGATCATCGCGCCCGCCGATGGCGTGGTCACTTTCGCCGACTTCCTCGGCGGATACGGCAAGGCCATCATGATCGATCATGGCCACGGCATCGCCACCCGCTTCGGTCATCTTTCCGGCTTCGCAGTCACGCCCGGACAGCAAGTCCATCGCGGCGACACCATCGGCTACGTCGGCATGAGTGGACGCTCGACCGGCCCCCACCTCCACTACGAAGTCCGCATCAACGACACTCCAGTCAATCCCTACAAGTATCTCCGCCTGACTGTCGCCCACAGCGGCGGCTACCAGACCGGCAGCTAGCTCACACCAGTTCTCAGTTCTCAGCTTTTTGGACCTTCGTGCCGGATTCGGCAAGGCATTTCTTTGCGCCCTTCGCGAACCTTAGCGATCTTCGCGGTTAAAGGCTTTTCTCCGTCCCCGAGCACCCGCCGCTGCCCACTTGCACTCTTCCCCTTCCTAGGCTACGTTCATGAGGAAGAAGAAAGAAGCTTGTAAGTCCCGGTTCTCAGCCCTCAGCAGTGCGGCAAGCGCCAATCTGAGCAGCAAGCACAAAGGATTTTACTGAGAACCGAGAACTGAGAACTGCCTTATGCTCTTCCGCTCAGTCCGCGAAGACATCGCCGCCGTCTTCGAGTCCGATCCCGCCGCTCGTTCTTACTTCGAAGTCCTGTTGTTGTATCCGGGACTGCACGCCGTGTGGGCGCATCACCTGAGCCACTGGCTTTGGCTTCACGGCATGCGCTTCCTGGCACGATTTACTTCGCAGGTGGCGCGCGTGCTCACCGGCATTGAGATTCACCCCGGCGCGGAGCTTGGACGCCGTCTCTTCATCGACCACGGCATGGGCACGGTGATCGGCGAGACCGCCGTAGTCGGCGACGACGTCACCCTCTACCAGGGAGTAACTCTGGGCGGAACAGGCAAAGAAAAAGATAAGCGCCATCCCACTATCGGGAACAACGTCGTGATCGGCTCAGGCGCCAAGGTGCTGGGCAACATCACCGTAGGCGACAACTGCCGCGTGGGCGCGGGCTCAGTCGTGCTGCGCAGCGTCCCGCCCAATTCCACGATCGTAGGCGTCCCGGGGCATATCGTTTTGCGCGACGGCAAACGCGTAATCATCACCGACCCCAAAGATATCCGCGACCCGCTCTCCGACGTGATTATTCAGCTGGCCAAGGAAGTGCAAGACCTGCGCGAAAAGTTCCAGCAGCATTCCCACGAATCTCTAGGCGCCGAACCAAACCCAACGGTCAACGAGGAAGGTTCACCCGCAAACATTTCTCCCCAGGATTTGTTCCAGGACGATTATCAGGACTACCAGATCTGAAAGGCAGTGATCAGTGACCAGTGACTACCAGTGACCAGTAAGAACTTTGTCATTCCGAACAAGCGTTCTTTGCGCCGTGAGGAATCTGGGCGAGCCGCCGCGACGCGTCACCGTTTTTGTGACGCAATAATCGCGCGTTTGGCTCGCTTCCCTATTCACTAGCCACTGACCACTGATCACTGGTTACTGCCTCAGCCCCATCCAGCTCTCCGAAACCACCAGCGAGTTCCCCGGATTATGCGGATCGTACTTCACCGACGTGGGCAGCCCCAGACGGCAGGAATGCAGATTGATCCACTGGCGCAGGTAGGTGACATCCTGCGAGCACTCATACGACACGCCTGCAACGTCATATTTATAGATGAGCAACACGGCCGCGTGATGGCCGCTGCTAACCGGCAATTCCTGGACATCAATCACGGTACCGTCGGTGATGCGTCCCACGCCCTCGAGCCAGGTGCGGCGTTCGCGCTCCAGCTCTGCTGGCCCCTTGGGCTTGCGCCGCAACAGCGCATAAGCGCCAACCACAACCGCACTGCCGCCGACAACAATCAACGAATAGAGACGTAATGAATCCATACGGAAGAAATGAAGACCCGCTAAGACGCGGCCGCCTACCGCCAACCACGTCTCGTAATCAGCATATGACGGAAAGCAGTCTCAGCGGAAGTGGATGGGAAGTTACCGAGGTGGTAAGGGCTGTGGAAAACCGATAATCAGTGGTTAGTGGTCAGTTAAAACCAAAATCTATTACGGACTCGTCGTTGCTGGTTCTTGCTTTTCACTGGCCACTAACCACTGACCACTGTTTCTCACTTCTGCTTGCAAACAAACTCCCGAGCAATCCCGCCGAAATCTCCTTCCGCCACTTGCCCGAACTGATCGTCGCGCCGAGTCTTCTTGCTGACGACAAGTTTGCCTCCGCGGTCGCGAGCGTAGAACCACTCAGAATTCGCCACTGCGCTGCCGCTCGCGCAGTTGAACCGAACCCGCGCCCGCAGTTCCACAAACGGACCACCCTGCGGCAGCTTGACGGGTTCCTTATATTCGACGCGCACCCAGGCAGTCCGCAGCCCGTTCTTCTGGGCCGAAACCGAGCTGACCAAAACCTGATCGCCCCCGGCGGTAGCCCCAGCCGTCCGCCAATCGCCGGCAGCCAGCACCACCAGCCCGACCAGCAGCACAGGAGCCAGCACAACGGCAAAGAGGATGAACAACCCCTTCTTCATAGGGGATGGAGGTAAGGCCATAAGCACGCCGCACACACTTTGGGCCAAAAACCAATTTCTGTCAACTCCGGCGCGCTGGCGGGTTGTCTGATATCGTTGTCTGCTGCCGTGAGGTCCGATTCCTATGGAAACCCTTCTGTCCACAAACATAGATTCAGTAATTGGACCGCTGTTCCTCGCAGCGTCCGCCCATGGACTGGTCGCCCTGGAATTCGAGGCCAGATTGCCAGGACAGCAAACGATTCGCCCGAACCCGCGCGATCTGCGGCAAGAAAACAAGGGATTGAAGTTCGAAGATTCCGCTCACCGGATGCAGCCTTTCGTCAGCGAACTGGAAGAATACTTCGCCGGCAAGCGCCGCGAGTTCACCTTCCCGCTCGACCTTCGCGGCACAGATTTCCAGCAAGCCTGCTGGCGGGCGCTGCTGGCAATCCCATACGGAGAGACGCGCACCTACGCCGACATCGCCCGAGCAGTCGGCAAGCCGAACGCGTTCCGCGCCGTGGGCATGGCCAACAATCGCAACCCGGTTGCGATCGTCGTCCCCTGCCATCGCGTGATCGCCTCCGACGGAACACTCTGCGGCTACGGCGGAGGCCTCGACGTAAAGCGCAAACTCCTGGAACTCGAAGGCGCGTTGAGTGGGACGCTGGCGGCGTAGATATTGGCGTAGCGTAGAGATTGCTGATGGGGTGATCGCCGATTGCCGATTGCCAGCTGCCGATCGAACAGCCAATGCTCCGTGCGGCGATTTCAGGGGTCTTCCCGATGCGACGGAATGCCGGATCGAGCCTAAGGTTGTCAGCGATTTCGGGTCGCGCCACGGGCGAGATCAATCGATTTAACTTGCGGGATTAAGTGCCTTGTTTTGAGTGAGATACAGACCTTGTTTTTCACATGCCATGCCCTCTGCAACGACCCGGAAACAATGGACTTGGCGGGGTTAGCACCACTGCTCATGCACCGCGCGCCAGCCTTGCTGCCGGACTCCCAAAAGATATACAATCGCAATGTATATCCAGGAGGACTGACACAATGCAGGTTTCGAAGTGGGGAAACAGCCTGGCCATTCGCCTGCCCGCTGCAGTCGTCGAGGCGCTTGGACTGAAAGAAGGCGACGATATCGAGATTCGAGTCGCGGGGGAGAAAGCCTTTGAAGTGAGCCGCGATGAAAGTCGCCGGCGCGCCGTGGAGAACCTGCGCAAACTCCGTCGCCCCTTCCCTCCGGGATTCGTCTTCGACCGCGACGACATCTATGAGCGGTAGCGTGTTCTTCGATACCAGCGTCTTTGTCTACGCGGTAGTTCAAGATGATCCGCGCTCCGAGAAGGCGGAAGAATTAATTGCTGAAGGCGGAACGGTTAGCGTGCAGGTCTTGAACGAGTTCGCGGATGTCGTGCGGCGGAAGGCAAAGATGCCTTGGGACGAAGTGCGGTTCGCAATAGAGAACATCAAGACCCTCTGTCCCGACCCGCACCCAATCACGCTTGATACTCACAGAGAGGCGTTAGCAATCGCGGAAAGGTATGGCTACAAAATCTATGACGCTCTCGTCGTCGCCTCTGCCCTGGAAGCGAGATGCACGATCTTGTACTCGGAGGATATGCAGGACGGGCAGGTGATCGATAAGCGATTGACTATTCGGAATCCGTTCCGGTGACCGTGTTCTAGAGCTTGCGCCCAACCGGAGGCCGCTCAACATCTGATAATTGCACTTCTAAACTGTTCAAGAATACTCTCAAACCTAACTCTCCTGGCGGCCGTCGAGGTAGAATTTCCAATAATGCAGGTCATGGGTTTTCTAAATTGCGCGGTGAATTCATAACCAGCCCTTACTTTTTCTGGCAGCGGACTGTGGCGAATCGCTTTCTCTGCAAGGTATTTGACAAACGAGCGGTACGTACTTGTCTCGTTGGAATACCCAGTGAGGAGAATTGCCTGGAGTGAGTCGTTTTCATTGATGATCCCACAAATGTCTTGAAATTCTATGATTTCAATGTCTTTGTCTGCTGAACTCTTACCTTCGCGCAATATAGTCTTACCAATATTTTGTACCCCTACTTCAAGTTGTGTCATCATCCTTTTTCGTTCCTCAACGGCCTGCGGCCCTCTATTTATGGACAATTCGGTATTCGCAATTTTGGCCATGACATTCCAAAAACGATTCTGACTGTTGGGGTAATAAAACTCATAGTGCCACTTATCGCTATGCGGGGGAAAGGTGCCGAGGATGAGGGTTCGCATCCCCTGAACCGGGTAATACCAGTCAGGATGGTCTTCTTTTGTTTTCATTCCTTGATCCATTCCATGGGCCATCCTCAAGCGGCGCAAGAGGGCTCACCGTTATACACCGTTGTGGTGCCGCTTAACAATCCTAGCTCACCCAATCCAGAAACTTGTACCACATCCCCGCGAAGGGCAGGAACCACGGCTTGCCGTTGTACAAGCCGAGCGGAGCGCCTGGAAACGGAATGCCGACGAAAGGATTCTCCGGCTTGTCTCCAGCAATCAACTCCGCCATCTTCTGGCCTTGATACGTCGCCATGGCTACGCCGTGGCCGGCGTAGCCAACGGCGTAGTACATGCCGTCGATCTGGCCGGCGTGGGGCATGATGTCGAAGGCGAAGTCGAGCGTGCCGCCCCAGACGTATTCGACTTTCGTGTCGCGCAGTTGAGAATAGACTTCGACCATGCCGCGGCGCAGGATTTCGGCGCTGCGGCGGATGGTTTGGTCGTTCTCGGGGAAAAATGCGGCGCGGCCGCCGAACAGCATGCGGCGGTCGGGCGTGAGCCGGTAGTAGTAGAGATAATTTTTCGAATCGTAGATCATGCGGTGGCGCGGGCTGAGTTGGTGCGCCAGCGCTTCCGGCAGAACTTCCGTCGTGATGATGAACGAGCCGATTGGAATAATTTTCTTTTGCAGAACGGGAGTTGCACGGCCCGTATAGCCGCTGGTCCCAACAAAGACTTCGCGAGCCCACAATGGGCCGCGTGAAGTGCTGATCTTCCAGCCCGATTCGCCCTGGCGCGATTCATGCTGCAAGTCTTCGACTCGGGTGTGCTCGAAGATTTCGGCGCCCGCTTTCATCGCGGCGCGGGCCAGCCCGGCGACATAGCGCGCGGGATTCAATCCCGCGCTTACTTCATCGACCATCCCGCCGTAATAAATATTCGAGCCGATTTCAACGCCTAGATCATGCCTCTGCACGACGCGCAGTTGGTGATTGAACTCGCGCGCGATCACTTCAGCCTGCCGCGCGTAATCGTCGAAATGCTTCCGTTTGCAGGCTACTTCAAGATGGCCGCAGCGGGAGAAATCGCAGTCGATGACTTCTTCGTGGACAATCCGCTCGACGCAATCGATGGTCTCGAGCGATGCAGCGTATATGCGCCGGGCGAGCTCGCGCCCATACATGGAGATGAGTTGGTTCACGCCCAGTTTCATGCCCGTGAGCACCATTCCGCCGTTGCGCGAACTGGCTCCCCAGCCGATGGTTTCGCTCTCCAGCACGGCGACCTTGGCGCCCCGTTTGGCGAGAGTGCGGGCGGCGGAGAGTCCGGTAAAGCCTGCCCCGATGACGGCGACTTCCACGCGGTCGGGCAGAGGACGGGATTCTGTCCTGGGGAAGTCCGTCGTGGTGAGCCAATAGTTTTGTTCTCGCGGTGCCATTCTTTGTCTCTACAGCACGGCAGTTTCGTGGATCAGCCGGCCTTCAGCGAAGCGCATTAGATTCAGCAACGATGCGTCGATCAAGTCCGTTTTCCCGGTGAGAATGAGGTCGCTGAGAATCTTTCCCGTTGCCGGTGCGTGCATCACGCCGTGTCCGCTAAAACCGTTGGCGAGGAAAAACCCTGGGACTTCCGGAACCTCGCCAAGAATTGGATGGTGATCCGGCGTCATCTCATAAAGGCCAGCCCAAGCCCGCTTGGGATCCACCGGAAGATTGACGAAGCAGGGCACGCGATCCGCCGCGCGGGTAAGGATCTTCTCGACAAAGGCCGCGTCGAACTCCGTCTTGAACCCCGTCGTTTCTTCGGGATCGTTCCAGGCGAGAAGAAAGCCACGAGCCTCGGGGCGAAAGTGAAATCCGTTCGACATGTCGACAATCATGGGCGCGGTGTGAGGAAATTCGTCAAACGGTTCACTGGGAACCAGCATGCGGCGCAGAGGCGCAACCGGCAAGTCGACACCCGCGAGTTTGGCCACGCCCGCGGCCCACGCTCCGGCGCAGTTTACAACCTTCCGAGTGGCGACCGCGCCGCGCGTTGTCTCGACTGACGCAATCCCGGTTGCGTCGCGAGAAAAACCGGTGACGACGGTGTTCTTCCACAAGGTTGCGCCATGCTCAGCCGCCCATGTCATGAATCCGTTCATAGCGCTGTAGGGATCGACGAAGCCGTCGCTGGAGCAGAAACTTCCACCAACAATGTCGTCGGCGCGCAACTGCGGGAACATCCTGCGGATCTCATCCCCCGCCATCAGTCGCACGTTCTTGAGACCCATCTTCACCTGCTGCGCGAAGTTTGTCCGCAGATAGGCCATCTGCTGATCCGTCGTGGCGCAGAACAGATAGCCTTGCGGCCGGTAGTCACAAGGGTTGCCGAGGCGCTCCTCGAAGCTGGCATAGAAAGGAATGGAGTAGAGCGACATCTGGATGCTGACGGGCGTGGAAAACTGCGCCCGCACTCCGCCCATGCTTTTGCCGGTCGAGCCTTTGCCCTGCGCCGATTCGCGTTCGATGACCAGAACGTTGCGGCATCCTTGCGCCGTAAGGCGATACGCGATGCTGGAGCCGACGATTCCTCCTCCTACGATGACGACGTCCGCAGTCTGCATATACTTGCCGTTCAGGAACGACCGAGCATTCTAGCGCAATGGCGCGGCTGCCGGCCTGAGGTCGAGCCGAGTCCCAACGGACATGTACTGCCGACATGTACTGCCGAGGAGCGCACCTCGAAGCGCTGCAACCCTGCCTTCCACCCACCTCGGTAACTTGCCGTGGTTACTCCGCCTGCATAGGCTGGAATAGTATGCCCTTGCGCTGCCTCTTATTCTCGTCGAATGAGGAGATGGTCCAGCCGATATGTCAGGTGCTCGGCGATCTCGGGATCGAGGAAGAGTACTGCCGCAGCGCTGTGGACGCGGTGGAAAGGGTTACCACTCAGCTCTTCCAAATCGTGATCACGGATTGGGAGGATCAACCGGAGGCTGCGTTCCTGCTGAAGACGGCGCGAGATTTGAAGGCGGCACAGCGCCCGCTGATTTTGGCGATCGTTGGCGATGACGCCAAGCTGCCGGAGGCACTGCGAGCGGGAGCGAATTCAGTTCTGGTGAAACCGATTCGCGCCGAGCAAGTGCGGGACACGATGAGCACGGCGTGCGAGCTGCTTCGGTCAAAGTTGCAGCCGGCGACGCCGCAGCCCGTCACTCAGCAACCGACAGCGCCCGCGGTTCCACTTCCTGCCGGTCCACGGGATGCTTCCGAAATGGCCTTGGCTGCCGCAGCGGCAGCTGGCGCGGTTTCCGTGCCGACTTCCGTGACCCAGGAACCGGAGAAACTCTTCCGCGCAGGAGAATTCCTAACCTCGGCCAGTTCCGCGCCGGGAGCACAATTCGACACGGAAACGAAATGTGACGTCCAGAAGTCGCTGGACGAAGCAGCAGCCTCGGAGATTGACACACTCACGGAGCTGGAGCCGACGGCCGCCGCGGTGGACGATACAGCAGCAGAGCCGATTGAACCCCAGGCGGCTCTGACGGGATGGGCAGCTCTGCAAGCCCGGCTGACAAAACCGATTGTGCTGCGGCGGGCGGAGAATACCCCGGCGAAGAACGAGTTGCTATCGTACGGGGAAACGGCGTCCTATAAGGCTCCGCCCGCGGAGCGGTCCGCAAAAGACAAAGACCCGGTGGAGAAGGAATCGCTCGACGAATCGGGACCGGAAGCCGCACTTTTCGCCTACATGTCGGGCGAACTTGAGAAGCGCGCGGAAGCGGCAGAGAGGCCGGGTTCGAGACGGAGCAAAGTTCTTCTGGTAAGCGCATTTGCGATTGTCTGCTTGGTTCTGGTCGCAGTGCCCCGAACCCGGAAAACCTTGCTGATGTTCTATCGCACGGCTGTGCATGCGGGAGTTAATTGGCTGAACCCGCAACCTGCTCCTTTGCCGCAGGCTGTGGCACAGCATGACAGTTTTGGCCAGAGTGGCGACGAGTACAAGTTTCCTACGACGGGGAACATTCCGGATGCGACGACCGACCCCTCGCAGATTCGCGTGCTCCCGGTAATTGACCCAACGGCAAGAGCGGAGAAGCCTCCGGAGGCGAACGGGGGGCAGGCAGAGGCGACCACTGGCGAGAGCAACGCTGCCAATCAAAACACGACGGATCAAAACAAGACGGATCAAAACCAAGCCGAGCAAGGTCAGAGCGGCCAGGCGCAGATCAAGGATTCGACTGCGGCCAACACCGCGGCTGTACCAGGAATTGCCTCGGGAGCATCGCCGGGTACTGCCGCCACTGCGGCGCCAGCACAGCCGGATGCGACGGCGGCCCAAGCCGCTGCGCCACAGCCACGTCTGGTCACGCCGAGAGTACGGAGTGTTGCGCCGCATGCCGTCTCGGCGGCGAGTGGCACGGGCATTCCGTCGAGCCTCAAATCGCAAATGGGTTCCTCGACTCCGGACGCCAGCGGGAACAAGCCGGCCGACGCGGCGATGTCAGCGATCGAGCCGGTGAATCTGCCGGAGCCGGCGGCGCGCGAACTGCTGACGCAACCGGTTGATGCCGAATATCCGGCAGCGGCAAGAGCCAGCGGACAGCGCGGCAGTGTGGTTCTGCAGGTTGTAATCGGGCGCGATGGCTCGGTTCAGGACGTGAAGTTCCTGCAGGGATCGCTGGCTTTTGCGCGGGCCGCCATCGACGCCGTAAGGCAATGGCGCTTCAAACCTTATCTCATGAATGGCCGCGCCGTATCGGTGCAAAGTGTGATCACGCTGAACTTCAAACCACCGGCGTAGCGGACGCGGTGACGAAAGGAGCTTTGGATCGTCTTAATTGTTGTCTGAAAGGCCTGAACTTGCAGACTCTTAGCGTTCGGGGTGAACAAGAGCAGCCAAGAGGCAAGAAACAGCATCTACAAGATATAATGATAGAAGCTCCTCGAGTACGTGACTCCTTTCCAAAAGAAGAATGCGATGTCCATAAAAATTAAGGCGGCGGTTCTGGTTTCGTCCTTTGCGGTCTTGTTATTTGTTGTGGCCGGCTCGCTCGGTCTTGGGGGCGTGCATGCGTCCTCGAATGACGGCTCCTACCGGCAGATGCAGGTCTATAGCGAAGTCTTGTCACGCGTACAGAGTGAGTACGTGGAAGATCCGAACATTCCCAAGGTGACCGACGGAGCATTGCACGGGCTGGTGGAGTCGCTGGATGCGAACTCCAGCTACCTGACGCCGGAGGCCTACAAGGCCTACAAGGCTCACAAGTCAGAGGCCAAGGGCGAGATTGGGGCGACCATCTCGAAACGTTTTGGATACGCCGACGTGGTTTCGGTGCTGCCGGGATCGCCGGCGGAGAAGGCGGGGATCGAGGATACGGACATCTTCGAATCGATTGAAGGCCGGAGCACGCGGGACATGTCGCTGCCTGAGATTCGCAGCGCGCTGGCAGGGACCCCGGGCTCGAACGTAAATGTTTCGGTAGTGCGGGCGCGGAGAGCGGAGCCACAGAAGATGACGATCACGCGGGACGTCGTCAGCATCCCACCGGTGTCTGACAAGATGGTCGAGGAGGGCATCGGCTACGTTAGAGTGACCGCCCTGACCAAGGGTAAGGCGCAGGAAATTGCCGTGAAGATCAAGTCCCTGGAAAAATCCGGAGCGAAGAAGCTGGTCCTCGATTTGCGCAACACGTCGGAGGGAGAAGAGAGCGAGGGCGTTGCCACGGCCAACCTTTTCCTGAACCACGGCACGATTACTTATCTGCAGGGACAAAAGTTTCCGCGAGAGGCGTTCAATGCGGATCCGGCGAAGACTGTGACTTCGCTTCCGGTGGCCGTGTTGGTAAATAAAGGGACGGCGGGAGCGGCTGAGATTGTGGCGGCGGCGATTCTGGAAAATGCCCGCGGCGACTTAGTGGGCGAAAAGACCTTCGGCGAAGGATCGGTGCCGAAAGTGTTCGATCTGCCGGATGGCGGAGCGCTGATTCTCTCTGTGGCGAAATACTATTCGCCTAGCGGAAAGGCCATTCAGGAGACTGCCGTGACTCCCAACGTACTGGTGGCCGACGACTTGGAGAACGCGATCTCGGAGGACGAGGACCAGGAGCCTGCCGCTGCGGAGCCGGAGGCTAAACCCAAGAGCACGCAGGACGATCAGTTGCACAAAGCTATCGAGGTGCTGAAGAGCCGGGCGAGCTAGCTGGTGTTCTTGCATCGAGAGTTTATCGCGCAGCGCGAGCTGCGCGATTTCTTTTGAGCATTCCCATGTTGCGTCCGTGCCGGGCTTGGCGTCCGCACCCACGACTGGCGCCCTGCTATTCTGGACATGTCTCGCGATGAAGCGGCTCTATGAAGATCTTCCGCCGGTAGAGATTGCCGGGCGGAGGTTAGTGGGCTGGGTGTTGTTTGGCCTGCTGGCGCTGATTTCCGCCCTGGTGGGAGCGACCGCGGGCCTTCTGCTGGTCTACACCACGGATTTGCCACAGGTGGAGGCGCTGGAAGCTTACCGCCCGAGTTCGATTACAGAGTTATATGACGATCACGATCGCGTGATCGGATCCTTCGCGCTGCAGCGGCGGGTAGTGGCCGGCTATGACGATTTCGCTCCCACGCTGCGGGACGCTCTGGTTTCCATTGAAGACAAGGATTTCTACCGGCATTCGGGAATCAACTTCTGGCGCATTGTGGGCGCGGCGTACCGCGACATTGAGTCCGGCGGCAAAGTTCAAGGCGCGTCGACGCTGACTATGCAGTTAGCGCGCAATCTGTTTCTTTCCCCGGACCGGTCGTTCCATCGCAAGGTGCAGGAAACGATGCTTGCGATCCAGATCGAGCGCCGCTTCACCAAGCCGCAAATCTTCACGCTGTATGCCAATCAGATTTTTCTGGGCCATGGAGTGTACGGGTTCGAAGCTGCGTCGGAGTTCTACTTCAGCAAGCCGGCTCGAAAGCTCACGCTGGCCGAAGCCGCACTGCTGGCCGGTTTCCGAAGGGTCCGGGGATCTATTCGCCGATCAATCATCCCGACCGCGCTACGAAGCGCCGCAACCTGGTGATCAACGCCTTGCTGGAAGACGGAAAGATCACGGCACCTCAGGCTGCGGACGCACGGTCGGCACCACTGGTTCTGCATCTGCAGCACGATCCCAACTCGCTGGCGCCTTATTTCGTCGAGGAGATCCGCCGGTATCTGGAGAACAAGTATGGCGCCGACCAGGTGCACGAAGGCGGGTTGAAGGTCTATACCTCGCTTGACGTCGATCTACAAAAGGCCGCGAATCAGGTGGTGCTCGATGGTTTGTCAGCATACGAACGGCGGCATGGGTGGAAGGGAAAGCTGGAGAACGTCCTGGCGGAAGGAGGCGTGATCGAGAAATATGGGCATGCCGATTGGGATGACGAACCGGAAGTGAACGGATACATTCACGCGTTGGTGACGTCGTCCGGGGTTGGGATTGCAACGCTGAAGTTCGGGCGCTATGCGGCCGCTTTAGGACAGTCGGATGTGGCTTGGACCCGGGGCAAGATACAGAATCTGCTGCGCACGGGAGACATCTGCTACGTAAAGATTTTAGGGTTGAGCGCCAATGGAGCGGCGCGGGTAAGCCTGGAGCAGGACTCGGGCGCGCAGGGCGCGCTGGTGGCGATTGACAACGCGACGGGCGGCATCAAGGCGATGGTGGGCGGACGGGATTTCAGTGAATCGAAATTCGACCGCGCAACGCAGGCGTTACGGCAGGTGGGATCGTCTTTCAAGCCTTATGTTTACACGACGGTGATTGACCGGGGTGGAAGCCCGGACGACACAATTCTGGATGAGCCGGTGACATTTGAGACCGGCTCCGGTCCCTATTCGCCGCATAACTATGACGAGAAGTTTGAGGGGACGATCACGCTGCGGCGGGCTCTGGCGCAGTCGAGAAACATTCCGGCGCTGAAGCTGGCCAGCAAGGTTGGGATCAAGAGCGTGATCGAGTATGCGGAGCGCTTCGGAATTACAGCCAAGCTGCCGCCGTATTTGCCCGTGGCGCTGGGCGCGGCGGAAATTACATTGATGGAGCAGACTTCGGCGTACAGCGTGTTTCCAAACGACGGCGTGCGGGTTACGCCCCGCTACATCACGAAGGTGACCGACTACGAAGGGCGAGTGCTGGAAGAGGATTATCCCGACGTGAAGGATGTGGTCAGCGCGCGCACGGCGCGCATCATGACGGGGATGCTGCGCGAGGTCGTGCTGCACGGAACCGGAGCAGCGGCGGCGAAGATGCCTTTTCCGGTTGCCGGAAAAACGGGCACGACGAACGATTTCACGGATGCCTGGTTTGTAGGATTCTCGCCGGCGATGACTTGCGGCGTGTGGGTGGGGTTCGATGAGAAAAAAACGTTGGGGGCCAAGGAAACGGGAGCGCATGCGGCGCTGCCGATCTGGATGAATTTCATGAGCGCGGCGATGGCGGGGAAAGATCCGGGGCAATTCGAGACGGCGCCGGACGTACCTGTGACCACGGTGCAGAAAGTGGATACGCCAGACACTTCGCCGAGCGCAGATGAGACTCACTAGAACGATCAACTTATGAAGCCTTTGCTCCGCTTTGCGATGCTGGCGCTGGTATTGGTGGTTGTGGCACTGGTGTCGGCGTTGACGGCGATGCGATTCGCCATTCATGGGCAGGAAGTCGCTGTGCCCGCGATCATGGGTATGACTCCTTCGGAGGCGGAGCGCGCGGTTGCCGGGTTGGGGTTGCAGATCGAGGTGGAGCGGCAGTATTACAGTCCGCAGATTCGCGAGGGGCGGATCATGACGCAGTTGCCGCTGCCGGGGACGAAAGTGCGGCGAGGATGGCAGGTGCGCGTGGCGCAGAGTCTCGGTCCGCAGCGCGTGGTGATTCCGGATGTAACCAGGCAAAGCGAGCGCGCGGCGGAATGGAACATCCGGCGGCGCGGACTGGAAGTGGCGTCGACCGCGGAGATGCAGTTGCCGGGAACGGCTGCCGATCAAGTGCTGGCGCAGAGTCCGCCGGCGAACGCGAGTGAGGTGGAGGCTCCACGAACAAGCCTGCTCGTGTCGATCGCGGCTGATCCGTCGGCATACGTCATGCCGAGTCTTGTGGGACAGCCTTTGGGCACCGCGAGCCGCACGATGCAGGATGCGGGCTTCAAACTTGGGAACGTGAGTATCGCGCCGCCGGCGGCGGATCCTGCATCGTCTGGTACGGCTCCAAATGTGCCGGCCCCGCCGGCTCAACTGTCGCCTGCCAGTATCATCGTCGTGCAGACGCCGCCGGCGGGGCAGAAGGTTCCGGCTGGAGCAGTGGTGAATTTCGAAGTGCGGTGAGGATCCAGTTCCTGTCATCCTCGCGAAGCGAGGGATCTAGGTGTTGGCATGAGGGCGGCGACACTGTTGGCGCAGGCAAACACCCAGATCCCTCGCTTCGCTCGGGACGACGGTCCGTAGTGGGATACAGCGACTATAGACTGGTCTAGATTTTCTCCAGAATCGCGGCGAAGAAGCCGTCGCAGGGGTGGACGCCGGGCAGCGTGCGCAAGTAGAGGCCGAGAGTGAGCGAAGAGAGGTCCGGCCAGACTAATTCCCCTTGCTGTTGAAGGTGTTCAAGTTCGGTGCGGCAGTCGACGACGCGGAACAATGAGCTTTCCCCCAGAGCGCGCTTGATCACGTCTTCGTTTTCTTCTTCTTCCAATGAGCAGGTGGAATAGATCAGGCGGCCTCCGGCAGCGACTTCAGACATCGCCGAACGGAGGATCGCGAGCTGCCGCACTTGCAGATCGGCGAGGTCTTCGGGCTCGAGGCGCCACTTGATTTCAGGATTGCGGGAGAGAGTACCTGTGCCCGAGCAGGGCACGTCAGTGAGAACGCGGTCGAAGTCTGCGGCGAAAGGCAAATTCCGCGCATCGGCAGCGATCACAGTGATATCGCCGGCCCCGGTTTCAGAGGCTGGATCGTGCGCTCTTAGTAGTTTTCGCAGCAGACGCGCGCGATGGGGATGGAGCTCGACGGCCACGATATTCGCGTTGAGATTGCGATCAGCGATCGCCGCAGTTTTTCCTCCTGGAGCCGCACAGCAGTCGAGAATGTGCGTGCCGTGGCCGACCAGGGCCGCGACGAGCTGAGAGGCTTCATCCTGAATGACACAGAGGCCTGACCGAAAAGCGGCGGCGTTGGTGATGTCCCCGTGCTCGACTCGTCGCGCCGAAGCGAGGAGAGCGCCGGGAGCGAGGCCGATTCCCTGCCGGCGGAGTTGGTCTTCCGCTTCGGGGCGACGGAGGCGGATCGCGGTCGCGGGAACTGATTGGTTGTGCTGGCAAATCCGAAGAGTGGAATCGATTCCGTAGGCTGCTATCCAGCATTCGACGAGCCAGAGCGGGTGAGCGCTGCTGGCGGCGAGAGCTTCGGCGGAAGCGCCCCTGATTGCGTGCTGGGGGGAGGCGTCAACGTGTGAGATACCGCCCGCAAGCTTACGCAAAACCGCATTCACGAAGGGAGCGGCGGAGCGTTTGCGCGCGCGCTTGACAAGTTCAACGCTCTCGTTGATCGCGGCGCGGGCCGGAATACGACTGAGCCAACCAAGTTGGTAGACCGCCAGGCGGAGCGCAGTGAGAATCTCGAGATCGAGTTTGGAGAGTGGTTGCGTAGAGCCCGTAGCGATTTGGGAGTCAAGCAGCGAACGCCAGCGCAGAACACCCATGACCAATTCTGTCGTCAGGGAGTGATCGACTGCAGTGAGCCGGTCGTACGCCCAGGAATGGAGCAGTTCGGATGCGTAGGACGACTCGCTTTCGACGCGAAGCAGAATGTCAAAAGCAGCAGCGCGGGCTGGAGAAATCGCTGGTCGCGAGGGTTTCCCTTTGGATTTCACACTTGTCAGTATGACGGAAGCGGCTAGAGCAGAGCCAAAATTCGTAGTGCCTTACGCGCCGAGCTTCTCGCCGGACTGTGGACGATACCCGCGAATAAAGTCGGCGGCGGAGCTGGGCTTCTTGCCTTCGAGTTGCACTTCGAGAAGTTCGATCGCGGTACCTTTGCCGCAACCGACAAAGAGGCGATCGCCTTCCGTCTTCAGATCGGATATTGGCAGGATGCGACCGAGCGGTGCCGCCTTCCATATTTGCAGATTCTTTCCACGAAACTTCGAATATGCGCTGGGCCAGGGTTGAAAGCCACGCAGGCGGTTCAGGATCTCGGTCGCCGGGCGGGAGAAATCAACGAGCCCGTCTTCTTTCTTGAGGATAGGCGCGAGGGTGGCCTGGGCTTGATCTTGCTGACGCGGATGAACCTTACCTGTCGGCAAGCTGTGCAGGGTTTCGACAATCAGATCCGCTCCCATGGTCGCGAGCTTCGGCGCGAGAGTCTCTGCGGTATCATCGGGGGCGATGGAGATTTCCTGCTGCAGAAGAATGTCACCCGTGTCGAGGCCGGCATCAAGCTTCATCGTAGTGATGCCAGTGACAATTTCGCCTCGCGCAATCGCCCATTGAATAGGCGCGGCTCCGCGATATTTCGGCAGGAGCGAAGCGTGCAGGTTGACGTTGCCGAGCGGGGGAAGATCGAGCATCCACTGCGGAATGATGCGACCGTAACCGACCACGATGATGGCGTCAGGCTTGAGGGCGGTGAGTTGGGTGCGAAACGCGTCGTTGTGTTTAATGCTCTCGGGCTGCGCGATCGGCAATCCCAACTGTAAGGCTCGCTGCTTAATTGGCGAGGCTACGAGTTCGAGGCCGCGGCCTTTGGGGCGGTCCGGCTGAGTGACTACGAGTTGGACGTTGAATCCGCCCTCGACCAGGCGGTTGAGCGTGGGCACCGCGAACGGAGGGGTGCCGCAGAAAACGAGATTGAGGGTTGAGAGCATTTGGTAATTGGGTAATTTTGTAATTTGGCAATTGAGAATCGTAACCAGCAACCACAGTCCTGCAAATTACCAAATTGCAGAATCACCCAATTACCATATTCCGCTACCATTCTCCCGCTTTGATCATCTTGCGAATCTTGCGCTTGATGAGGTCGCGCTTGAGGGCGCTGATGTGGCTTATGTAGAGCTTGCCGTTGAGGTGATCGGTTTCGTGCTGAAAGGCGCGGGCAAGCAGGTCGTCGCCGCTCTTCTCGAAAACCTGCCCGGTTAGATCCTGGGCGCGGATGGTAACCACTTTGGCGCGATTTACATTTTCGCGGAAGTCCGGAATGCTGAGACATCCTTCGCTTTGCGTGTGGCGGCCTTCCTTGTGGATGATCTCGGGATTAATGAGGACTATTTTGGCGTTGGGATCCTCCTTGAAGGTGACGTCAACGACGGCGATGCGGAGCGGAATGCCGATCTGCGGCGCTGCCAGGCCGACACCGCGAGCGGCATACATTGACTCGAACATGTCGTCGACGAGCATCTTCAATTCTTCGTCGAAAACAGCGACTTTCTCGGCCGGCTTCTCGAGCACAGGATTTCCGAACTTTACGATGGGATAGATCATTTCGGTTGCAATCAGTAGTCCTTCAGTTGCTGGCAGTAGCCCTGGAAATTGCGCAAGGTTTCTCCCATGGAATCGCCGCCGAATTTGTCGAGCGCGCAGCGTGCCAGAGTAAGCGCCACCATGGCCTCGGCTGCAACTCCAGCGGCTGGAACAACGCAAACGTCGGAGCGCTCATAGGCAGCGCTGACGGATTGGCGTGTGGAAAAATCCACCGATTTTAGCGGACGGCGCAAGGTCGAGATCGGCTTTAAGTAACCGCGCACGCGGATCTCTTCTCCATTGGAAACGCCGCCTTCGATTCCTCCAGCGTTGTTGCGAGTGCGAGTGAAACCGGTAAAGTTCTGCGGCTGGCCGTAGCCAATTTCATCGTGCACGGCAGAGCCCGGAGAAGCGGCGGCGGTGACGCCGGAGCCGATCTCAACCGCCTTCACCGCTTGCAATGACATGACGGCAGCGGCCAGCAAGGCGTCCAGACGTTCGTCCCACTGCGCGTACGTTCCCAAGCCCGGCGGGACGCCGTGGGCAACCACCTCGAAGACCCCGCCGAGCGAGTCACCATTCTTGAGAACTTTGTCAACTTCATCTTTCATACGCTGCTCAGTTTCTCTGTCAGCACAATTCAGCAAGATTTCTTCCTGATCGTAAAGAGGCTGAACCCGCTCCCACGGGACTTCCTGTTGCATGACCACGGGGCCGATGGCGACCACGTGGCTGAGTACGTCGACGCCAAGTTCGCGCAAGAACGTTTTGGCCAGGGCACCGATGGCGACGCGCGCTGCCGATTCGCGGGCGGAAGCGCGCTCCAGGACATAGCGCGCTTCGGGGAAATTGTATTTCAAAGCGCCCGCCAGGTCGGCGTGCCCGGGTCGCGGAGAGGCTACGCGCTTATGGCGGCCTGGGTCACCTTCGCCAACAGGCAGAGATTCCTGCCAGTTCTTCCAGTCTTTATTTTCGAGTTGCACGGAAATGGGGGAGCCTATGGTCATGCCGTGACGAACGCCGGAGAGAATGTGAGCGGTGTCCTTTTCGATCTTCATGCGGCCGCCGCGGCCATGGCCCTGCTGCCGGCGCCACAGTTCGCGGTCGAGAAAGGCCTGGTCGACTCGCAGTCCAGCGGGCAGGCCGGAAAGGAATGCGACCAGAGCTTCGCCGTGAGATTCTCCGGCTGTGAAGTAGCGCAGCATAAGTGGTCGATTTTACCTGATGCGGCGTCCTCTTCGAAGTTTCCGGAGTAAAAAGAAAATTTCAGTCTCGCGGGCGAGCCGCAAGAAAAGGTCGCCGGGGAGTTTTTTCACCGCGCGAGACTCGAATGATTGCTACAATAACCAAGCAGTCGTATGCTGTTGCGGTTCTGGGCCTACCCACCCGTCAGCGTCGTTTCGCTGGATCTCTGGCCAAACAAAGGAGGAATGTGTGCCCCCACGCACAGATCTCAGGGAAATAGCTTTTTTCGGCAGGAAGATCCGCTGTTTGCTCGTGCACGACCATGTTCTGTTGCGGCAGGGTCTGCACCGTCTGTTACAGGACGAGCCTGACGTTGACGTGGTTGGGGAAGCCGGCAATGCGGCGGAGTGCCTCCGCAAACTTCATGAGTTCCGGCCGGATGTGTTGGTCGCGGATGCCGGAACGTTCGATTTGTCGGAGCCCGAAACGGCGGCTCTGGTCGTACGGGAATCTCCTCATACCAAAATAGTAATGCTCAGCATGCAGGAACGCGGTATTTCCCCTTTTGGGGCCTCCCCGGGTGCGGCGGAAAGCTGCGCAGTCCGGCAAACGTCGGCAGCAGAACTGGTGGAGATGGTCCGGAACTCGTGCGGCGTGGTGACGAACCGCTTTCCAGTAAATCACGTTCCAGCGACCGATCATCTTCCAGCCAATCATCAGGAAGGGCGTTCGCGGCGTGACGTGCAGCGCTCCAACGAAACGCAGTTTCCACATGAACGCGCTCTCACCGCGCGCGAGCGAGAAGTACTGAAACTACTGGCGGAGGGAAAAACGGTACGCGCGGCGGCAATCATTCTTGGGGTAAGCAGCAAGACAGTAGACGCGCATAAGTTCAATCTGATGCGGAAGCTTGGCATTCACAACAAGGCCGAACTCGTTATGTGGGCGATTCAGAAGAAAGTTGT
Source organism: uncultured Acidobacteriaceae bacterium (assembly GCA_963771895.1). GTDB lineage: Bacteria > Acidobacteriota > Terriglobia > Terriglobales > Acidobacteriaceae > Sulfotelmatobacter. Next base: position 125,872 of record CAVYVQ010000016.1, read on the forward strand.
GAAGATTCCGGCCAACTTCTAGAAGATTACGGACGGGCGGCAGCAGAGCGATTATCAATCAACAATCGATTTTCGCGGCAAGCTCCGCGAGGCTGGAAACCTGCAAGTCGGGGCGCGCGTCCGCAGCTTTGACCGCTCCCACGCCGGCTCGCGCCGATGGACGGTTGACCCAAACCGTGGCCAGGCCTAGCGACTGCGCCGGGAGCACGTCATGGAAAATGCTCTGGCCCACGTGCAAGACTCTGTGGACCGGAACACCGACGCGGTTCAACGCAAGTTCGAAAATCTTCGATGACGGCTTGTATGCGCTCGCCTGCTCGGCCGTGATCACCTGATCAAATTCCACGCCAAGCTGAGGTTGTGTCGAGGCGAAAAGGTCGTCGTCTACATTGGAAATGATGGCCAATCGAAAGCGGGTCTGTAGTTCGCGCAAAGCCCTTACCGTGTCGGGCCACGGTTTCCAAAGCAGCAGCGACTCAGGCAACGAACGGACTTCCTGGTCGGTGGGCTTGAATCCAAGTCGTTCTCCGAATTGCTCCACCACAGACTGAAGAACTTCGCGATAGCGGCGATACTCTCCCCGTTCGGCGCGGGCTTCGAAATCCCCGTAGAGGTACAGGAGGGTCGCATCATCGGTATCCTTTCCGTGCGCCGCCAGGATGTGGTGCAGACAACGGAGGATACCGTCTTCCCAGTTGACAAGGGTGCCGTAACAATCAAAGGTAAGAATTTCGAAGCGATTAAAGTCGAGCATCGTCGATGGCTTCTCTCGAATCGAGGAAACTACGATTTCAAGCTGGGCAAAATTGGGGTTTCCTCGCTGGATTCACTGGTGGGTTGCGCCTTGTCCTCAGTCTCAGCGGCGGAGGGCGAATCGTCGGGGGCAGAAGCAGCTTTGGGTGTTAGAAATTTTGCGCTGTTCAGGAGCGGGCGTCCGAGGGAGGCGTTATAGCCGCTCCATGGGCTCACCATGTCAGCCTCACGCTCGAATTGGGCGCGCATGGCCTCCATCTTGGAATCCAAATCGTCCATGTAGTGGAGCAGAAGAGCTTCTGGAAACATAGGCAACTTCGGCGAGCCGAATTCGTACTCGCCGTGGTGGCTGATGATGAGGTGCTCGAGCAGGGTCTTGAGTTCGGGCGGGAAGTCCGGGACCAGCGCGAGTTTCGCTTGTAACATCTCAAGTTCAATGATCATGTGGCCGAGAAGCTGACCGCGCGTGGTGTAGGTAAACGAGCGATTGTAAGCCAGTTCGTGGATCTTGCCGATGTCGTGAAGAAATGCGCCGGTCAACAGCAGATCGCGGTTGATCTGGGGATAGTTTCGGCAGACCAGGTCGCAGGAGCGAAATAGCGAAACCACATGGTCGAGCAAGCCACCGATATAGGCGTGGTGCAGGGTCTTGGCGGCGGGAGCATTGCGGTATGCGGCCGCAATTTCCGGGTCGGACATGAAGGCCCGTACAAGGGCCTTGAGATGAGGATTCTGGAAGGACGCAACGAACTCCGCCAAGGTCTGCCAGAGCTCGTCAATATTCCGCGTGGTCTTGGGCAGATAGTCGGAGAAATCGATTTCCGTTTCGCCGAGCTTGCGCAGCTTGTGGACCGTGAGCTGGAAACGGTTTTTGTATTTATTGACGAGGCCTTTGATCTTGAGAAAGTCATCCTGCTCGAAGGCATTGAGCACTTCCTCGACGTTGTCCCACATCTTGGCTTCGAGCTGCCCGCTGCGGTCGCCGAGGGTTAGAGCGAGATACGGCTCCCCGGTTTTCTTAGGTTTGATTTGCTTGCTGACCACGACA
>CAVYVQ010000017.1:0-166412 GCA_963771895.1 uncultured Acidobacteriaceae bacterium
TCGCGACATGCGCCTAAGGCTCACCGTAAACTGATTCGCTGTCTTTCTGCAGCTATCCGTATCTATGAGCCGATGTTCCCGTTCTCCGCAGACAAGCGAATTGCGTCAGCAATTAGTTCGCGGCTTCCTCTACTTCTTCAGCAGCTTGCTCTCCGCCAGCTTCTCCGCTATCTCCAGCGCATCCGCTGCCTTCACCTTCACATCCGGCTCCACGCCTGTCCCCGCCCAGTCGGCCTTTCCGAAGGGATTGATCGGCTTCACTTCGGGAATACCCATGCCAAAGTGATCGTCGATACGATGGAAAACACCCGCATGGGCGCCACCCCGCGTTGTCTCCCCCACCAGCGTGGCGCGTTTCAGCATCTTCAGGTCGTAGCTGAACTGTTCCGCACCGGACCAGGTCGAGGCTGAGGTCAGCACATATACCGGCTTGTCCGCCAGTCTGTTTCCTCCCACAGGCGACCGCGTCCAGGACTGCTCTGTCGGACTTGCTCTGGGGCTATACATGTACTCGGGATGGTCGAAGAGGTAGCTGGCTATCAGCGCGACCATATTCTCAAGACCGCCAGTGTTGTCCCGTAAATCAAAGATGATCGCATCCGCATTGTTCAAGGAAGCCATCGCAGTCGTTGCCGTTGACTGGCACACAGAAGTATCTGGAAAAAAATTGAGCTTCAGATAGCCAATATTGTGCGGCAGGATCCCGACCTTTTTGAACCCGCAGTTTTCCTGCTCCATTGCCTTCCGATAACGCGCAAGACTTTCAGATGTTTGTTCCGGCGGATGGTCTGGCAATCTGTCCCGGCTGTATTCCATGATGAGGTGCATGTCATGGCTTGCGGCCCTCATTTGACTGGTCAGCAGATCGGCAAACGCTCTCCCGTCCGCCGTCGCGTTGTCGTCGCCGCTCTTCTCATGCGCCAGCAACGCGTGGGCTGTCTTCTGCGCAATGTCCCGATCAAAGTAGTACTGCCTCAGATTCGCAATTGCCCGGTCAAGCACGCGTTGCCGCTCCGCAGCATCCAGCTTCCCGTCCTCAACTACCGCAGGGATCATTGCCCGCGCAGTGTCTTGCCGATTCGGTTGCTGAGCTTGTGGCTGGGAAAATCCGGAGCGGTCCATCGGGAGCGATTTCGACTGCAAGTCGCCCGGTTTGGCGTCGCCGGATACTAAACGGGGTGCGGCCATTGCTCGCCGTCGCGACGCCATTGTCGCTTCGTTCGCATCCTTGCTGGCCTGCGCCCGCGTAGCCGGCACAACCTCCTTAGACTTCTCGACGGAAGGTTGTATCGTGTGCGAAGCGGAGGGGACAAGGGCTGGGATGATGGCGCTCTCCCTTTCAGGAGAGGAGTTGTTGGCCTCACGGTCGACAATTGGGAATGGGAGATGAGATGTGTGATTCCAGCTAAATTTCATCGCCAGGAATGCGGCCGACAGGACTGCGGTCGACAAAATCAAGCCATGGATCAGCGCGGTTGGGCGCGGCTTAAAGCTGCCCAGGGTGTAGAAACCCGGCACCCCATCAGGCACGGGTGGTGCCGGCCCGGCGACGGCGGGCTCGTGTTGAAATCCCGGTCGGGACGCCCACTGTCGGACCAAAGAGAAAAAGCCGTCGGCCACCAGTTTGATCTCCGCCAGTCTGGGCCTGGCTGCAATCCCAGCCACCTCATCGAAGATGAGCAACATCTCTTCCGCAAAGCTTTGCCGGAAACTCCGGGGATGAAGGCGAAGGATCCAGATGTACGCCCTGCGAAACATCATGCTCTCCTCGGCCTCGCTGGTTGCAGGCGCATCTTCGCTTCGCGCACTACGTCTTCGAGACGCTTAACCTCGGCAGAAAGAACAGCCTTTCCCAGAGGACTCATCCGGTAATAACGTCGGCGGGAATCCTCTTCCCCGGCGCGACGACCCACGGGTTCCACCAGTTGCCGCTCGATCAACTTTTGCAGGTTGTCGTAAAGCGTGCCCGGCCCCAACTTGTATCGCCCCTCCGACTGCCGTGCCACCTCCAGCATGATGCCGTAGCCGTGCCGGTCTTCCCCGGCCAGTGAAAGAAGGATGTACAAGGTTGCGGTCGACAAGGGGACGAATTCACTCACGTCTTCCTTCATAAGTCGGAATCCAATATATCGGAATCAGAGTGAATTGACAACAACTCTATAGGTGCGAGGAGACGGCCCATTCTCGAAGGATTTTCGGTCGTGGTAGTCCGAGCATTCACTTACCGGACTATGCCACGCGGACCGAGGAAATCGAACCATCTCCGCAAGTCTATGTAATTAGCACTCTCCGCCCCCCGAGTGCCATCCTCGTTCGCCCTTTTTCACCGCTTTTCCTTCGCCCTGTGTCTTTCATACCACTTTTCCGCCTTGGTCGCTAACTCCATCCGTCCGAGCCATTTGCCCCCCCCAAACTATAGCTTTAAGGTGGTTTTCCGAGGTTTCCGAGATTTCCACAGTGTTCCGGTAAAAACGCAGTTATGTTCCAGTTGGAGCATTTTGTACATACAATTGCAAAACCGCTTCAATGTTCCAACTGGAACATTCATTCAATTCCTTCGCGTCCTCACCAAAAAAAACCTTCGCCACCTTACGCGATTGGCACTAGAATAAGCCAGCGCAACACGCCGGACGCCGCACTCACCGCGGCATCCCGCAGGCTCCCGGAGGCACTGTGCACGTTCTGGTCACGGCCGACACCATGTCCGGCTCCTGGACCTACACCCGCGAACTGGTCACAGGACTGGTCACGCGCGGCGTCCGGGTCACGCTGGTTACCTTCGGCGAGATCCCTCTACCCGACCAGACCGCATGGATGGACCTTCTCCACGGCCTCGAGTATCGGCCCACTGCCTTCCGCCTGGAGTGGATGGACGACGCACCAAACGAGCTGCCCGAATCTTCTGCCTACCTCGCGAACCTGGTGCGCGAAGTTCATCCTGACCTGCTTCATCTCCACCAGTTCTGCCACGGCAACCTTCCCGTCGAGGTCCCGCGCGTGGTGATGGCCCACGGCGACCTCATCAGTTGGACCGAAGCCGTGCAGGGTTGCAGGCCGCGCCCCACGCGCTGGCTGAAGTGGTATCGCGATACGATCATCCGCGGCATTGCTGCCGCCGATGCCGTGGTTGCACCTTCCGCCTGTATGCTCGACACTCTGATCTCGACCTACACCCGCCCGCGCCGCGCAGTCATAATCTATCCCGGACGCAACCCGATTTTCTTTAATCCCTACGTCAGCAAAGACGATTCCGTGCTCTCAGTCGGCCGCCTGCTCGACGCCGGCAAGCAGGTTTTCCTGCTCACGCAACACGTTCATCCCTTTTCGATCTGCATCGTGGGCGCGGAGCAAACCGTTCCCCTGCCGCGCATTCCCATCCGCGCCGACGTAAAAGTCTCGACCGATCAGAGTTCTGTCGCCATCCGCGGTCCGCAGACCGAAGCTCAATTGCGCGCTCTCTACAGCCGGGCCGCAGTCTACGCCGCCACCTCGCGCTACGAGCCGCTCGGTATGGCCCCGCTTGACGCCGCCTTCTCGCGATGCGCCATCGTCGCCAACGATATCCCGAGCTTCCGCGAGGTCTGGGGCGACGCCGCCCTTTACTTCCGCACCAACGACGCCAGCAGTCTCGCTGAAACCCTTCGCCAGCTTGACGCCGACCGGGCCCTGCGCCACACCTATGCCGATCGCGCCTACGCCCGCGCCCGCGAACGCTTCACTACCAAGCGCATGATCGACGATTACCTGGAACTCTATCGCGGCCTGGTTTCCGCTGATTCCCTGGCCGCCTGAGCCAGTATGAAACCAGCGCGGCATTGTGAATCGCTCTCCGGTCGGCCGGCATCTCACATAGGACAGGAGGGACTATGTCTGCGAAAAAGAAGCACGGCCACGATGAACTTGGACCGGATTCCGCCGGGCAGTCCGGCGACATTCAACAAATATCGGACAATGCCGATGCGGATTCCGAGAGCGTAGAAGAATTACTAGAGGAAGGAAACGCCTTCGAAGCCGGTATCGTGAGGGGAGTGGAGGGCGCTAAGGATGCCGACGTGTCCGAGGTAACGACGCATCAGTTCCCGGAGGACGATGTGCCGGAAGAGTACTTGAACGACGACGAGCACGTCGCGTAAGGTCCAACCGCGCTCGGAGAACAACCTCCGAGCAGATAGGAAAGCACCATGTCGCCGAGCCCGCACAATCGAGCTGCAGAACTCCACAACCTTGCGGCCCACGCCCACGCGGCTGCGCAGTTGCCCACGGCAAGGGAGATCATCTAACCGCTCACGAACTCAGCAAACAGGCACACGAACAATCCATGAACGCCCTCAAGCTCGCCGAAGAGCTTGTCAGGGAAGCCAAAAGGTCCAGCAAGGCTTAGTGTGAGGACAGCCGCCGCCTCGGCTGTCCAGCTGAGCGCAGCGAGGCGCTTAGAAATGCTTCCCGCGACACACATCCCAGCTTGGTGATATCTTTTAGCCTTACTAGAAAGCCGAGGAATCAGAGTCATGGCTCAGGTAAAGATTACAGTCCGTCCCAATGGTCCCTACCGCGTGGAAGCGCCCGAGGGTTCGATTGAACTCGTCGACGTCAACGGAAACCAGTTCGACCTCACGGGCAAGCCCGCCTTTTCACTCTGCCGCTGCGGCGGTTCGGTGAACAAACCTTTTTGCGACGGGACGCACAGCCGCATCGGGTTCCAGGGCGCGGAACTAGCGGTCAAAAAGGCCGAGGGCTAGCACGCCCGCTTGCTTCGCTACTTGCCTTGGGCGGCTGCGATTATCTGAGCGGGAGCGCTTTCAGGAGAATTAGCGGAGCGCTCGAAATTCACTCGTCCCCAGCGCAGAGGGACGCCGTAATGATGTGCTGTCCCGATTGCGCCGCCAGCCAGGGCGAGAATCACGACTAGAAATACAGCGATGCGGCGCGGGGCCTGGTCTTGCTGGGGAGCGATCAAGGCGATCAATGCTCCCACGATTAATCCGGTGATCAGGCCGCCGATGTGAGCGGTATTGTCGATGCCGGGAAGTGCGAATCCGAAGATGAGATTGTAGACAACGAACGCGCCGAGGCTGCGCAGGGTGCCTGAGAGTGCGGAACGCGGGACGGAGAATTCCCCCAATTTGAAAGCGGCGATAAGCGCGCCAGCGAGGCCGAAGATGGCTCCGGAGGCTCCGACGCTGGGCGTGTAAGGGTGCCATGCCGCGCTCGCGAGACTGGCTACCAGGCCGCAGATGAGATAGATGGCGGCGTAGGTCCAGCGTCCGTAAAGCGACTCGCAGAGTGCCCCCAGATTCCACAGGCACCACATGTTGAAGGCGATGTGAAGCAGACCGCCGTGAACGAATACGTTGGTCAATAGCCGCCACCATTCGCCCGAGAACGTGAGCGCGCCTACGTTCGCGCCCCAAACTACCAGCTCGCGCACGGGGAAATCCATAACGGTAGAACTCGAGAGTGCGACGCCGAGGAATACCGCAACGTTGATGCCGAGGATTACCTGAGTGAGGCCGATGCTGGATTCACGGCGGACCCAGGGGGTGGGCATGACGGTTTGTGGCGCGTCGTCGGGGACTTCGCCGCGCTGGGCGGCTTCGTGCTGAACGCACCACTGGCAGATCTTCCTACCGAAGGTTAGTCCGGGGAGTTGGCGGCCACATCGAATGCAATTTGCCATGAATGATTAAAGAGTATCAGCAGTCTGGGGCGTGCGGCGAGTCGTGGGAAAGCAAAAGCCCCGCGGTGAGCGGGGCTTTCGTCGAACTCTCGGTGCCTGAAATCTAGGCACGCTTGCCAAGCACCTTCAGACTATCTCTAGTCAGCGACTAGGTCAATTCGGTCACGGGTTGCATTTTAGGCAGGCCCGAACCTCATTCATTCCTGTCCTGTATGCCGCGAGAAATGCCCCTTCTCTCTCCGCGAAGCTCATCCATCCGTCAATCTTCCGGCTTGCGTTCATGTGTATACCCCATCCGTCATTCGCGAAGGAACAACTTGATGTGTGAACAATGGCCTTGTCATGGACCGAATTAACGTAAACGCTGAACATATGTAACCTCCTAGTCGGCCTTATAACACGAACGTAGGTCCCTGTCTTGATACAGTGGGATTGTGGAAAAGTGCCTACAGCTCGCTCACCAGTGGGAGAACTTTGGCTAAGGGTAGAATCATCTCGCTACGCAGGAGGGCAAATGAATCACCATTCTTGGTTGTGCGCTCCGATTATTGCGAGTTTTTGCGTCCTGACGCCTAGCCTGCAGACAAAGACGGCAAGGGAAGTGGCAGTGTTCCACGGCTATAAGGGAGAGGCGCTCGTGAATGCCTGCAAGGCGGTCGAACGAATTGACACGGCCACAAACCGAGTCCCGAAAGATGACGTTGAAAGTGTCGCTGCCTGTCTAGGATTTGTTACAGGGGCGCTCGACGCCGATCTGTTCAACGATATCGGCGAGGGCGGCCAGCCCATGCACCGGCATCTATACTGCATTCCTGTTGACGCTACTGGGACTCAACTGGCCAAGGTTGTGGCAAAGTACGGACGTGATCACCCCGAAGAGCTTAGCGATCCCGGAGTTTCGTTGGTCATCTTTGCGATGAAGCGCGCATTCCCATGTGGATAATGCAATGTCGCTCCACATACCTTTTGCCGCAGGGAGATCCCTCGCTCCGCCTGAAAAACGGCTACGCTCGGGATGACGCCGATGGGGATGTGACGACTCGTAATCTTAGTGAATCGTTTTGGTCTTCCGCGACATGTAATCCATCAGCAGGTATTGGCCCAGGGTGTAGGGGGTGGTGAAGTAGGCTTTGCCGCGGCACATTTCGGTGACTTTCTGGACGAATTGCACCAATCCGTAATCGGAGGCGAGCATGAAGGTGTTGATGAGGACGCCGGCGCGCTTGCACTTCGAGACTTCTTCAAGCGTCTGGCTGACTACGAGGGGGTCGAGGCCGAAGGCGTTCTTGTAAATGCGTCCGTCTTCGAGGGTCAGGGCGGAGGGCTTGCCGTCGGTGATCATGACGATCTGCTTCATGTCTTTTCTTTGGCGCTGCAGGATTCTTTGCGCCAGCCGCAGTCCTTCGCGCGTGTTGGTGTAATACGGGCCGACTTTGACGCGGGCGAGCTGCGAGAGCGGGAGTTCTTCGGCGGAGTCGTGGAAGAGTACGAGCGAAAGCGAGTCGCCGGGATATTGCGTGCGAATCAGGTGCGAGAGGGCCATGGCAACTTTTTTAGCGGGAGTGAAGCGGTCTTCGCCGTAAAGAATCATCGAGTGCGAGCAGTCGAGCATTAGGACCGTCGCGCAGGAGGATTGGTACTCGCACTGGTGAACCTGCAGGTCGCGGTATTCGATGTTGAGCGGCAGGCTGAGGCCTTCGCGCTGTATGGCGCTGGAGAGCGTGGCGGTGATGTCGAGGTTGAGCATGTCTCCGAACTCGTAGGTGCGGGAAGCGCCGCTGGTTTCGATGCCGGTGGCGAGGTCGCGGGTGTCGTGACGTCCGAAGCTGGATTTGCCGAGCGAGCCAAGCAGGTTGCGGAGTGACTTGAAGCCGAGGAAGTCGAGGCTCTTGTCAGTGATTTCGAATTTGGCTTGCTGCTGGTTTTCGCCGAGTTGGCCGCCGACGCCGGAGGGGCGCGAGGGATCGGGAGGCTGGTCGATTGAGATGTAGTCTTCCTGCTGCATGCGCTCGATCAGTTTTTCGATGAGTTCGTCGAGTTCCCCGTCGGCGGCCATCTGTTGCAGACGTTCACGCATATCGTCGTCGAATTGATCGCCTTCCATCAGCGCCTTCTCGATGGCGCGGCGAAGGTCGTCGAGAGTTTGCTCACCCTCGGGCATCTCATACCACATGTCGCTTTGGAAACCGCTCTGCAACAGGTAGTCGGAGAGCGCGCTGAGCAGGTCTTCCATGCTCATTTCGCCGGCAGGGTCGGGAACGTATTTGCTGTAGCGGATGCGCTTCATAAGAAGTGGCCAGTGGTTAGTCGCCAGTAAACCCTCGGAGCCTATTAGCGCTTACTGACCACTGGCCACTGGTCACTGACTTTCAATTAAACTGTCTTCTCTGCCGGTAGGGCGGCTCTTCCTTCTCGAATGTCTTTTCGCGTTCGCGTGGTTCAGGCTTTTTTTCTCCGGCTTTGAAGACTCGCTCTTCGTTGCGGCCTATGCGCTTGTGCGCGTGCAGGCCTTCGAGGATAAATTCTGCGGCCGAGACTTGTTGCTCGGGGCTCTCTTTTCGCGACACGCCGAGTGGGCCTAACTTGTCGATCAGGCCTTGAATTTCCTTCAGATTCTTCGAGCGCTTCTATAGCAGAGACGGAATCCGACAACTGAATCTCACCACCGAGGTCGAACCACTGCACGATCTGCTGGACGTTGGCTCCGGTGAAATATTCGTCATAGGTCTTGGCAATGGCGGCGCGGATCAACTCGCGGCCGACGAAGTCGGCGCCTTTCATCTCGCCTTCATATTCGAGTTCTAATTTGCCGGTGATGGCCGGTAGCGCCGCATAAACGTCGCTGACCCGCGGCACGACCAGCTTTTCGTCGTTGCGCAGGGCGCGGCGCTCAGCATTCGAGACGACGTTCTCCATGGCGGAGATGGGGAGGCGCTGGCTGACGCCGGAGCGCTTATCAATCTTCTTATCTTCCCGTGCGGCGAAGGCGATGCGCTCGATCACTTCCTGAATGTAGGTCGGCAGGTGCATCTTCTGTCCATTGCGGCCAGTCCACGCTTCCTGCGCGGTAATAGCAACGCCCTCATCGACAGTTGCCGGATAATGCGTGCGAATCTCAGAGCCGATGCGGTCCTTCAGCGGCGTGATGATCTTTCCGCGAGCCGTGTAATCCTCCGGATTCGCACTGAAAACGATGGCGACGTCGAGCGGCAGGCGGATAGGGTATCCCTTAATCTGCACGTCACCTTCCTGCATGATGTTGAACAGGCCAACCTGAATTTTTCCGGCGAGATCAGGAAGTTCGTTGATGGCAAAGAGGCCCCGATTGGCGCGGGGCAACAGGCCGTAGTGAACGGTGAACTCGCTCGACAGTTCGTGGCCGCCGCGGGCGGCTTTGATGGGGTCGATGTCTCCAATGAGGTCAGCGATGGTGACGTCGGGCGTGGCGAGCTTCTCCACGTAGCGGTCGTCGGGAGCGAGGTAGGCGATTGGAGTGCTATCGCCGAGGCGCGCAACTTCTTCGCGGCAACGCCGGCAAATAGGAGCGTAAGGATTGTCCCGAATCTCGCAGCCGGCGAGGTAAGGCATGTTGGGATCGAGGAGAGTCGTCAAGGCGCGCAGGATGCGGCTTTTGGCCTGACCGCGCAGGCCAAGCAGAATGAAATTATGCCGCGAGAGCACCGCGTTCACGATCTGGGGCACGACAGTGTCGTCGTAGCCGACGATGCCGGGAAAGATGGCAGCGTCATCGTGCTGGCGCAAGCGGGCGATGAGGTTATCACGGAGTTCGTCTTTCACGCGGCGAGCGCGCAGGCTTTCTTCGGAAAAGGTGCTGCGGCGCAATTCGCCTAGTGTGCGCGGAAGACTCATGAGGGAACCCCCGAATACTTTTCTGGATTATACGCGGAAGAGCGGGCTTCGGGCTTCGGCTCTCGGGCTTCGGCAACCATCTCGGTGCAGGCTGCCCACTGAGGCATTCGGGTTTGCCGAAGCCCGAAGCCCGAACGCCGAAGCCCGGCAGTCAGCGGACGTGGCCGTTGCCGCCCGCCTTTTCGCGGGCCGTGGCGGCGCGGCGAAGATTGGGGATGATGGTTTCGAGATAACTGATAAGCAGGGACAGGCGTTCTGGTTCGGATCGCAGCGCGAGCAGCTTTTGTTTGAAATCCAGATCGAGAGGCAGGGAACCGGCAAGATAAAAAGACAACGTAGAAGTATCGGCGGCGGAGAGATCTTGGGTCGCCCCTGCGATGCCCAGCAGTTCGGAGTGCAACTGAACCGCGCGCGAGGTGTCTTCCGGTGGGGGATCGCCGGGTTCGTCGTCAATCATGAGAACTTCGGCTTGCAGGAAGGAGCGTTCCTGATTGACGCGCACCACTTCGAAGCGCTTGCGGCCTTCGCTGACCAGGTCGAGGCGCCCGTCGGGATACTCCTTTACGACAGTGATGATTTCGGCGGTGCATCCCACGTCTGCGAGACCCTCCCCGACGGCACGCACCACGCCGAAGGGACGATGCTCGGCGAGGCATTCGCCAATCATTTCTTTGTAGCGCGGCTCAAAGACATGCAAGGGCAGGGGAGTGCCGGGGAACAGGACGACGTCCAGCGGGAACAGGGGTAGAAGGGCCTCCAAGTGGTCTCCGGTGAGCGTGGGGGATCCGCGCGAAATGATCCGTGTGAAATGATTGCGCGAAAAACGACCGCGCTGTCCCTGATTGTACCGCAGCGCTTGACTTCACAAGTCGCGAGGAATAAAAGCGCGCTATGGAACTTTCAGGAAAAGTTGTGGTGGTGACAGGCGCTTCCATGGGAATCGGGGAAGCGATTGCGAAGATTTTTGCGGATCACGGAGCGAGTGTGGTGATGCTGTCGCGCGACGCAGGCCGGGTGGAAGCGGCGCGCGGCAGGGTCGGGCACGGCGAGCGAACCCTGGCCATGGCCTGCGACGTTCGGCACCGTGAAGATGTTGATCGTGTGATCGGATTGACGCTGCATCATTTCAAGAAAATCGATGTCTGGGTGAACAACGCGGGGCATGGGCTGCTCGATTCGGTGGCGCAGATGGACATGGCGGCGTGCCGGGAAATGTTCGACACGAATTTGTTTGGAGCGGTGGGAGCGATGCAGGCTGTGATTCCGCTGATGCGGCAGCAGGGTGGTGGAACGATCGTCAATATATCAAGCGTGGCGGGGCACATTCCGATCCCGTTTCATGCGGCCTACAGCGCAACCAAGTTTGCGCTGAATGCGATAGGCAAGGCGGCGGGCGTGGAATTGAAGAAGGAAGGAATCCACGTGTTGACGGTTTGTCCGGGCCGCGTCCGGACTCCGTTTAGCGAGAACGCGGTGCGGGGCAACGAAATAAAGCGCGTGGGTTCAGAGCGGGGAATCAGCGCTGATCGTGTGGCGCGATCTACGCTGCGGGGGTATATGAAGCAGAAAAGGGAAGTGATTGTACCGTGGACGATGTATGGGCCTGTGAAGATATACCAGCATTTTCCGGGGTTCGTGGAGTGGGCTATGGGGCGGATGACCGGGTGAGTTGATGACTAAGTACGAGACATTCCGGGAGAAACTGCTTTCTCAGCGTTATCGTGCCAGCGAAATTCCGACGCACGATGAGCCGGGCGTCTACGCGCTGTTTCTAACCGACTGGACGGCGCTTCCCGGCCTCACCCTCGAGTCGGACGTGCTTTATGTTGGGATGACTGAGTCAAGCCTTGAGGTCCGGAATCACTTTAGCCATTCGAACAGCGGATTCTCCTCGCCCCGTCGGACCCTCGGTGCTCTGCTGAGAGAGAAGTTGAAGCTGAAGGCCCTACCGCGGGCTCCGGGACTGTCGATTAGTAACGTGAAGAACTACCGCTTCTCAGACGAGGGTGAAGAACGCCTCACCGCCTGGATGGATAGCTACCTGACCTACGGGTTATGCCCCGTCGACGCCCACATCCGCGAGATTGAAGGCCGCCTCATTGGGGAACTCAAACCGTCGCTAAACTTGACGAAATGGCGCAACCCGCAGGCCCGCCAACTGCGGGCGCTGCGCAGAGGATGCCGCGACGAAGCGTCGTCCGCGAGGGAGCAGACAGGTATGTGAAGGTCCTGCCGATCAGGCTGCTCCTATCCCAATTCCGCCAGCATGGCTTCCATCTCGCCCTGGGCATGCAGGTTGCCGGTGCGGCGGGCGGAGGCGATCCCGTCGGTAAGCATGGTTTTAGCTTCGGCGATTCGGTCGGCGCGGGCGAGCGTTTGCGCGGCCATGAAATAGCCGGGAGTGTAGTCAGGACTGCCTTTGAGCAGGATCGAAAATTCGGCGAGCGATCGATCGAAGTCGCCCTGCTTGGAGTATTCCATCGCGAGGCCGTAGCGCGCGAAGGTATCGTTTGGGTTCTGTGTGAGGACGTCGTTGAGGGCGGCGATGCGGTCCATGGGCAGTGGTCCGTGGCCAGTTGTTACTAGCCGGTTCAAGACGAGGTTACTACAACTTCACTCGCGCCGCATTGCCGGTGAGTGGCGGCGGCTCCGGCGACTGATTACAATGGCGAGTCCTAACGATTTCAAACGGGATTCAGAGTTGGAGGGTCAGCGAGTGGCGTGTCCGTTTTTCATGCCGGTGGAGAGGTTAGAGAACGGGATGTGGCAGCACGAAGGAAGGCTTCCGTTGGGATGCGGGTGGAGCGGGCTTTGCACAGCGCCGGGACACGAGGGAAACGCTCCATCGCAGGAAGAGTTACTGGAGTTCTGCAACCTCGGCTACGCGGAGGGCTGCCGGCGGCTGCCGCGGGAGCGAGCGTGGGATTCGGTGCGTTTTGTGGCAAGAACCGTGGCCAGCGATGGAGAGAACGGGAATCGCGCGCGCATTCAGCTTCGCTATGTATGCGAGCGCGGTCATCGTCCCATCGAACACGGAGTGCTGGAGTTTGATCCGGCGGGAACGCGTTGGGCGCAGAGTCATCGCGACAGCCGCGTACAGCGCATGGCGGAATGTTTTTTGGAGTCATACCTCGAAAAGAGGAAGAAACAGGAAGTGGCACGGGCGGCTGTGAGCTGAAGGGAAGTTAACCGGAAGAAGTTCAAGTGAGAAGTTGTTACAGGAATACGACCGACAGACGAGGAAAGAACGAGTATGAGCGAAGAGATCTTGATGCCGAGGCCGGTTAGGGACTCGCAATCGGAGATGGCGGAGATTGTTCTGCCGAATGATGCGAACCCGCTGGGCGCGCTGCTGGGCGGACGGTTGATGCATTGGATCGATCTGGCGGGAGCGATGGCAGCCCACCGTCATTCCCGAAGTTACGCGGTGACGGCGTCGGTGGATCACATTGACTTCCTGGTGCCGGTTCGGGTGGGGGATCTGGTGATTCTGCGCTCGTCGGTGAACCGGGTTTTTCATACGTCGATGGAAGTCGGCGTAAAGGTTTTCGTGGAGAATTACCTTGTGGATACGGCGCAGCACGTGGCGTCGGCCTATCTGACATTTGTCGCGGTGGATGCCAAGGGCAGCCACTTAAAGGTCGCGCCAGTGATTCCCGAAACCGCAGAGCAGCAGCGGCGTTACGACGACGCCGGGCGCCGGCGCGAGATCCGCCGGGCGGAACTGGAGCGGCGGCGCAAGGGGAAACGGTAGGTGACGGCTGTCTCCACGTGACGTTCGTTTCTACCCTGTATAATCTTAAGTGTTTGATCCATCCTGATTGATTCTTTGGAGTGTGATCCCTTGAGTGCACATATGCCGTCTCATCCCGGGCAGTCCGCAGCGGGGCCGCAGCCATTGCCTGGAGTCGATGCCATCATCGCCGTAGGTTCGGGCAAGGGCGGAGTGGGAAAGACCACGCTGTCGGTGAACCTTGCGGTTGCGCTGGCGAAGATCGGACACAAGGTTGGCCTGCTCGACGCCGATGTCTATGGGCCGAACGTCCCGCTGATGCTGGGCCTGAGCGGGCAGCCGAAGATGGTGGGCGAGAACCGCATCGAACCGCTGGAGGCGTTTGGGCTGAAGGTGATTTCGGTGGGCTTCCTGAATCCTGGCGATAAGCCCATCATCTGGCGCGGTCCCATGCTGCACCAGATCGTGAAGCAGTTTCTGGGGATGGTGGAGTGGGGACATCTCGATTACATGATCGTCGACCTGCCGCCGGGGACGGGCGACATCGCGCTGTCATTGGTGCAGTCAGTTCCGCTGACCGGCGCCGTGGTCGTGTCGACGCCGTCCGACGTTTCGCTGCAGGACGCGCGCAAAGCCATCGAAATGTTCCGGCAGATGAAAGTGGATCTGGTGGGCGTGGTCGAGAACATGAGCTTTTTTACGTGCCCACACTGCAACCATGAGATCGATATCTTCTCGCGCGGCGGCGCGGAGAAGATGGCCCAGCATTTCAGCGTGCCGTTTCTCGGAAGCATTGAACTTGACCCCGAGGTGCGCAAGTCCGGCGACGGCGGCAAGCCGATCGTGCTCGAGGGCGAGAACTCGCCGCACGCCAAGTCGATCTTCGAGTTTGCGCGGAAGGTGGTTGCGCGGGTGGGTGAGATCAAGGCAGGAGAGTCGGCTAGCGTGATTCAGATTCAGTAGGTCCGTTCGGGACCGACTCCTATTGCCGTCGTACAACCGCTACATCGACACCGGGAACTGGCGGCCAGGCGTCTGGAGACGTAGCCAAACGCGTAGACACATAAAACGACAGATGCTAGGATCTTCGACTTCAGCGGTTTCATCCATACCTCGGAAGCGCAGTAGTATTTTGGGTTTGGGTGCTGATCCGACGGCGTCCCACAGCGGCATCATCCATCCTTCACCAGGAACCTCACGAGGAGTTATGCCGTCTGTTGGAATGATGACCGTGACGAATTCGCATGATTCGAACACAAGGGCCCCTTTAGAACCGGCGGCTCGGGGCTGGGGCTGGGGCCGGAAAGGCTCTAGGATTTCGACAAACTCCCGGACTTTCTTCCAGGGGACATTCGGGGCGCTGCGCTCAAAAACCTGAACGTATCTTGCGCGATTCCAGTAGGCTGAGATTCGTCCGAGCACCTCGTGTGTCCACTCGGACCGCGTGTCCACGCAGTCCATCATGAGTGCCTTCTCACCAATCCATTGCAGGACGGGGACGTAGATTTTTTCCTCCCCTTTCGGACAGAGCAGGACCAATAGCAGAACGCCTTTGGGATGATCGATGTACAAGGAGTATTTAGGTCCGCCGTAGCCTTCGTGAATGTGGCCAACTCTAAAAAGGGTTCTTTCCGGTTCCCGACCTGACCAACTCTCGCGAGCTATAGGTTTTAGTCTATGAAACTTGGCATCGGGTACCTTCTCGAGAATGTCTGCCTCGTGTTCTTCCGCGATCGCCTCCATCGTCGGTGTTTCAGCGTTCTTGAGAAAGATGTTCCCGTAAAGAAAAGCACCACTTCGCACGGCTGAGTCGCGTGTGTGTCCGAGTGGATACATCGCGAACAGCATGGGCTCAGAGGGCTGATTATCTGCAACCCACCCCTCGGGCGCACTCACGACCGCCCCAAAAGGCTCACGCCATGGGATGGCAACGCCTATGTGCTGAAACTCAGACAGGCGCTCCGGCGCAAGGATGCGAAGTTCAATATCGCGAGATTCGTGCTGTGCTCTGCGGTACGCAGTCTTGGAGTACCCCTTGGTCGTTACGAGTACGCCCTTACTTACCCGAATGTCGTCGAGCATGCCGAGGAAACGATCAACGTCGTTGACCGTCACCTTGCGTTTGTAGCACTTGCAGTCAAACGCAACGCTGACGCTAAGGTCGCCAATCTTGCGTTCCACCAGCACGTCAATTTGGCGGAGCTTGCCGGTTTTAGTCCCCCTAACGTGCACGTTGCGACGGATGCTGGTACCCGGACACAAACGCTGGAGCGAGCCGAAGACATAAGTCTCGTAAGCCTTCCATCCAAGTTCCGAGGGCAAAACGTCGGGTTGTTGGTCTGCTCGGATCTGCACAGTTTCTCAGCTTACATCGGGCAGCCCGAACCGCCAACAGAATCCAAACCGCCCTTTTATCCTCATGGGAACCGAGACAGCCGCCAAACAGCATTCGCTTTCCCACCTTTCAGAATCAACTCAGCCATCATCTCCCCCAGTGCCGGGCCATGCTTGAAGCCGTGGCCGGAGCCGCCGCCCAGCAGCCAGACGTTATCCATTCGGGGATGGCGATCAACTATAAAGTGGCTGTCGGCGGTCTGCTCGTACTGGCAGACGCGCGTCTCGATCAACGGAGCATCTTTCATCGCCGGGAAACGGAACGCCAGATATTCGCGGACGCGCCTCAGCGTCGCCTGACTCACGACTCGCTCGCCAGAAGTCGGATCGAAAACGGGACCGCGTGTGTCGTCGGCGACTTTGAAGCCGCGGCCGTCGCCGCCGGGGATGCCGTAGAAAAATCGTCCGCCGTGATCGCCCCACACCGGGAGATTCGCGTCGGTAAAGCGGAAATCTCCCGCGGGTTGGCCGAAGAAGAAGACATCCTGCTTGGAGGGACGGATCAGGTTGCCTAGAGCTTCAGGGAACAGCTTGCCCATCCAAGGTCCGCAGGCAAAGACGTAGTAATCGGCCTTGAGGCGCGATCCATCGGAGAGCCTCAAGCTGCGCAGAGGCCTGCTCTCCAGCCCTTCGGCTGAGACAGCGAGTAGCCGGTACACTCCGCCTTGTCCGACGAACGCTTCGACCACGGCCTGACAACTGGCGTGGGCATCGAGATATCCGCATTCAGGTTCAAAGATTCCCCAGCGGACGCCGGCGAAATTGACCTGCGGCCAGCGCCTTTTCATCTCAGACGTGAAGAGTTCCTGAAACTTAATGCGTGCATGGCGAAGCGGTGCGAGCGATCCACGCTCGAACGAATCATCGCGGATGCTCGCCATCCAAAGAACGCCCGTGCGATTTAGAAACTGCCGCTTCCAGCGCCGTTCATATTTCTGCCAGAGCGCCAGAGCACGCGCAGCCATTTCGGTGTAGGGCTGGTCAGGGCCGTAGGTGCCGCGCATGATGCGGGTTTCGCCGCCAGAAGACGCGCGCGAGTTGCCCGCCCCCCAGGCGTCAAGCAAGGTGACGCGCGCTCCGCGTTCCTGAAGATGAAGCGCGGTCCACCCGCCGAAGGCGCCGGCGCCGACCACGGCGATGTGAGGTTTGGATTTCATTACGAAACCTTCGGCAGCATGCGAGTTGAGGATACGTGGGGATCCACAGTGCAGGGAAGAGCGGATGGAGGCGCTCCGCTCGGGTGCGTTGTTGGGGCTGTACGGCGGTCCCAGCAGTGTCCTTGACAGGAAGGAGGAGCGTTCCTAGAATCCAAGCAGGACGCGGCTTTGCGTCCTAAAGCTAAGTTTCTGCATCTAAAATACTTAGCTGGAGAAGTTGAGCTGTAAGTCCGGGTGATTCCCCATAATACGACATGCCATCTGATCCCAATATCGGCAAGCGGGAACGCGAAGTCCTGACGGCAATCGTGGAGACTTTCATTTCCACGGGCGAGCCGGTCGGTTCGCGCACGCTCGCGCGATCGAGCCGCGAGGGTTTGAGTCCGGCAACGATTCGCAACGTGATGGCGGACCTTTCCGACGCCGGATTTTTAGAGCAGACGCACTCCTCCTCGGGACGCATCCCGACCACCGACGCGTACCGCTACTACGTGGAACAGATCACGGGAACCGCAAAGCTGGCGCCGCAGGAAGAGAGCATGATTTCCGAGTCGCTGGCCGGCATCAGCGACGTGCAGGAGTTCATGGAGCGCACTTCGCATGTGTTGTCGCTGATTTCGCACAACGTGGGCGTGACCGTCGCCACCAGCGGCGCTAAGAACGCGCTGGAGCATGTGTACTTCTCGCGGCTCGGCGATCAGAAGGTGCTGGCCGTGTTGGTGACGCGTTCCGGTTTGGTGCGCGACCGCGTGTTGAGGCTCGACCTGCCGCAGGCGGAACTCGACCTTGCCGCGCGCTACATCAACGAGAATTTTCGCGGCTGGACCATGGAGTCGATGCGCGCCGAATTAGGCCGGAGGATCGAGCAGGAACGCAGCGACTATGATCGCCTGATGAATTCCATCGAGCAACTCTACAAGCAGGGCGCCCTAGCCGCCGAAGCCGGCTCGCAGGTGGTCTTCGTGGAAGGCGCGGCCAATCTGGTGACCGGACAGGAAGACCGCAAGCGCCTGCAAGAAATGCTGAAGACGCTCGAGGAGAAAGAGAAAGTCGCCCAGCTCCTCGGAGCCTATCTCGACGTGAAACAAGAGGCCGTCAGGGTGGTGATTGGGCTCGACGATGCGCTGCCGTCGATGCAGAACTTCGTGCTCATCGGAGCACCGGCGCGCTCCGGGACCGACATGGTTGGATCGCTGGCGGTGATCGGCCCCACGCGCATGGATTATCAGCACACCATGACCGCGGTCTCCTACATTGCGCGCCTCTTTGACAAAATTCTGAATGAATCGGAGTAACCATAGGCTGTTTATGGGCAAAGTAAACGGAAAGTCGGAACCTAAGAATGCGGGGCTGGATCTGGATCACGAGTTGCCGCCGGGCGACGGGGATGAAACCACAGTCGCCGAGGCATCCGCGGAATCGTCTGCTCCGGAATCGGAATTGCAAAAGCTGAACGCGGAGCGCGATGAACTGCGCGATCGCTTGGCACGGGCGCAGGCGGAATTTGAGAATGCGCGCCGGCGGGCCAGTAAGGAGCAGCAGGAGTTTCGCGACTACGCTGTGGCCGATGCGGTGAAGACCTTCCTGCCGTCGCTGGACAGCCTGGAACGCGCCTTGCAGGTGAAATCGGACGCTGCGGAATTGCGCGGCGGAGTCGAACTGATTTACAAGCAACTGCTCTCCGCTTTGTCCAAACTGTCCGTGAATCCAATTGTGTCGAAGGGAGAAGCTTTCGATCCCCGGTATCACGAGGCCATCGAAATGGTGGACACCACCGACGCCCCCGATCATCACGTATTGGAGGAGTTGCAGCGCGGCTACAAATTTAAGGACCGGCTCCTGCGGCCCGCGATGGTGAAGGTGGCCAGGAATCCCGGGAAGTAAGTTCCCGGCCCAAGAAACATTACTCATCGCTTCTCAATATTGTCTTCTTAATCACGAAAGGCGCTTATTCTGGCCACCAACGCAAAACGCGATTATTACGAAGTACTAGCTGTAAGCCGCACGGCGAGCGAGCAGGAACTCAAGAGCGCGTATCGAAAGCTCGCCATGCAATACCATCCCGATCGGAACCCGAACAATCCGGACGCGGAAGAACGCTTCAAGGAAGTCACCGAGGCCTACGCGATTCTGGCTGACTCGGAGAAGCGGTCTCTCTACGACCGCTTCGGACATGCCGGCGTGGGCAATGCGGCCAGTCCAAGCGGGGGCTTCGATGCTACAACCTTCCAGGATTTCGGAGAAATCTTCGGCGAGTTCTTCGGTTTTGGCGATGCCTTCGGCGGCGGCGGGCGCCGCCGCAGCCGCGTGCAACGCGGAGCGGATCTGCGCGAAGACTTAACCATCGAGTTCGAAGAGGCCGCCTTCGGCACAGAGACGCGAGTGATGGTGCGCCGGCACGAGGCTTGCGAAGATTGCCACGGCTCCGGAGCGGCGCCGGGCAAAGGTCCAACAACCTGCCGTGCGTGCAATGGCAGGGGCCAGGTACGCTATCAGCAAGGTTTTTTTAGCATCGCGCGCACCTGTTCTTCCTGTCAGGGAAGCGGCAACGTAATCACAGATCCGTGCCCGAAGTGTAGGGGCGATGGGCGGATCCTGCGGCAACGCGCCGTTGAAGCCAAGATTCCGGCCGGCGTCGAAGATGGCACGCGCATCCGCTTTACTGGCGGCGGCGAGGCCGGCCCCTTCGGCGGGCCGGCGGGCGATCTATACGTCGTGCTGCACGTAAAGGAGCATCCATTTTTTGTGCGGGAAGGGAACGACCTGCACTGCGCCGTCCCGCTCTCGGTGACGCAAGCGGCCATGGGCGCGGAGATTCGCGTGCCCACCCTCGACGGCGAACACACGCTGAAGATTCCCGATGGAACGCAGCCCGGCACTACGTTTCGCATCCGTAACAAAGGCGTGCCCGTGCTCAATGGACATGGCAAGGGCGATCTCTACGTGGAAGTCCGCGTACAGATTCCAACTAAGCTGAGCAAGCGCCAAAAAGAACTGCTCCAGGAACTGGAGACCACCGCGAAGGTGGACAATCAGCCCATGATGCGTTCTCTGCTGGGTAAAGTAAAAGACATGTTCGGGTAGCGTGCAAACTAACGATTCCTATCAGGATATGCCTTCAGGCATATCGCACTTGTCGCTCAGGGTTCACGCCTTCAGGCGCTGCAACTCTCCATTCTCATGACCCGCCGCCGCTTCATCGCCGACGAAGTCTCCCCTGATCGAGCCGCTCTGGTAGGCGAGCACGCCGATCATCTGTCACGAGTGCTCCGAGCCCGCGTCGGGCAGGATTTCGACATCGCCACCGGCGAAACCGTGCGCCGTGGGCGAATTAGTTCTATAACCAGCGCCCGCGTCGAATTCGATTTAGGTGAAGAAGTTTCCGCGGCCACCCTCTCCGAGATCACCCTCGCTCTAGCCATATTCAAATTCGACCGCATGGAGTGGGCAATCGAAAAATGCACGGAGCTGGGCGTCTCGCGGATTGTCCCGCTGATCGCGCGCCGGACAGACTCTCATTTAGCCGCTGCCTCGGCTAAACGGGTCGAGCGCTGGCAGCGGATCGCCCGGCAAGCCTCGGAGCAGTCCCGCCGCGCTGCTCCGCCCGAGATTGCAGCGCCCATCAAGTTTTTGGAAGCTTTGAACTTGCAAGCAGCGCTGCGCATCGTCCTGGCCGAGTCGGAGGAACAAACTCTGCTGCGCGATGTTGTGAAACCCCAGACTACAAACGACAGAGTCCTTCTAGCGGTTGGCCCCGAAGGCGGCTGGACCGCGGACGAATTGCAATCGTTTCAGCAATCCGGATGGACTTCGGCCTCGCTCGGCAACACTATCCTCCGTACCGAAACGGCCGCCATCGCTGTCACGGCGATTGTAGCGTCCGTGCTGCACTCGCTCTGAGTTCCTGGCTGGTTCTCTCCTCATCCTCCGGAAAAACACGGAAACGCGGTTAGTGACGTGGAAGAGCGGCGCTTCAGCGCCGCGTTAAGTCTCCACAAACATTCGGGCTTCAGCCCTCGTGGTCACAATGTTTTCCAGCGCGAGCTTTCCGCGAGTTGCTGGCTCTTCGCTCCTTCCGGCACGCCGCTCCTCATGGTGATATCCTGACCCGCGATGGCTGTCTCCAAATCCCAATCTCCTCCAACCCCGTTCGTTGCCGACGACCGCCAGCGCGAAGCGATCGAGCATGTTCACGGGCCGATGCTGGTGGTCGCAGGCGCGGGCACAGGGAAGACCTCGGTCCTGATCCACCGCATCGCCCGCCTTGTCGAGCACGGCCACGCGAGGCCCGAGGACGTGCTCGCCCTCACCTACACGGTGGCCGCTGCCGGAGAAATGCGCGATCGCGTGGGCTCGCTGCTGGGCAAACCGATTCGTTCGGCGACGTTCCATGATTATTGCCTCGATCTGCTGAAGCGCGCGGGGGAAGATTTTGGCGTGCTCGACGAAAAAGATCTATGGATTTACCTGCGCAAGAGAATTCATGAGCTTCACCTGGAACACTACGTTCGGGCGGCGAATGTAGCACAGTTTCTCAACGATTTGCTCAGTTTCCTGACCCGCTGTCACGACGAGCTGGTCACACCCGAAAAGTACGCGGCGTATGTGGCGCGTCTCGAGCGCGGTGAATCATCAATTCCCCGCGTCGCCAAGTCGAAAGATCAACTGAGCGACCCCGAGGTGATCGCCCGCTGCCAGGAAATTGCCCGTATCTTTGCCACGACGGAAAAGTGGCTGCGCGAAGAAAATCTGGGCACGTTCGGCCACATGATCACGCGCGCCCACGAGTTGCTCGCCAACGATGAGAACTTGCTGGCCGACGAGCGCGCCCGCAGCCGCTTCATTCTCGTCGATGAATTTCAGGACGCTAACTTCGCTCAGATCGAAATTCTCTCATTACTCGCGGGCACCGGCGGCAACGTCTTCGGAGTTGGCGATCCCGATCAATCCATCTACCACTTTCGTGGCGCATCCAGCGCGGCGTTCCATCTGTTCCGCCGGCACTTTCCCCAGACGAAGCTGATCGTCCTGGACAAGAACCGGCGCTCGACCACCCCGATTCTGCAAACCGCCTTCGCCGTCATCGACAAGAACCCCCCGGTCTTCGCCGCAAGTGACCGTGCATTTTCCTACCGCCGCGCCCCCCTCCAATCGGCGCGCGAAGAGGAAGCAAGAAAAGAAGGAAAAACTCTAGCCACGTTCCCCGTAGAAGCGATTTCGTTTGCCGGCCGTAGTGCCGAAGCGCCCGACGTAGTCAGCTTCATCGAAGAAACCCGCCGCCGCACGCGTTGCCGGTGGAAAGACTTCGGCGTCCTCTACCGCTCGCACACCAACCGCGATGAAGTAGTGCAGCGGTTGGCTGAACGGGAGATCCCGTTCTCGATCGAAAACATGGATGTGAGCGACACGCCCGAAGTGCGGGATTTATTTGCCTGCGTTGCTGCTGTCGTCGACCTGGGATCCGACGCCAGTCTCTTCCGCGTGGCGGCGTTGCCGCAATTCGACGTGGATCCGTTGCAACTTCGGGCGGCACTGCGGGCAATCGCCAAAGAATCTAAAGAGGGCGAAGTGATTCCGCTAGCTTCGGTGCTCGGCAGCGTCGCCGGCGGACGGGCGGTGCTCGACTCCGTCCGCCAGGCGCGCGACGAAGTGAGCCGGCGGCAAGCGAAGACGCACGCGGCTCTGCGGTTGATCGCAAAACAATTTCAGCTCGACCTCAATTCCACCATCCTGCAGGCCGCGCTAAAGTTTTCCGCCGCCTGGGAGGAGAAGCCGAAAACGGAGACCCAAGAACTCGGCGAATGGATCGAGTACCTGAATTATTTTCGCGAGGCTGATGGAGTAATTCCGCTCACGTCGAACGACGACGAGGACGCCGTACGCCTGATGACCGCGCACGGAGTCAAAGGCCTCGAGTTCCCTCATGTTTTTATCCTGCGCGCGACGAGTCCGTCGTTCCCCGCCAGTTACAAAGAAAGATTGGTGGAGCTTCCCATGGAGTTGCGCGACCCCGACTCCGCCACCGGTGGCGACGACAAGACGCTCCACGATCAGGAGGAGCGCCGCCTCTTCTACGTGGCCATGACGCGGGCCAAAGATTCTCTACGCATCTATGGCAAGCAGGGAAACGGACGCGATAAAACCCCGCCGGGATTTATGCGCGAATTGATCGGAAACCCAGGATTGCAACCCTGGCTCAGAGCGCGGGCGGCGCTGCCTTCGCAACCCGAGTTGATTGAGATCGCCGCCGCAGCCGACCAGAACTATCCCGAAGGCTCGCGCCTGCCCGCGTGGCTCGAACTACCGGCGATCGAAGGACTGGGCGCGCAACTGAGCGCCTCGGCAGTGGAAACGTATGAGACTTGTCCGCTGCAATTCAAGTTCGAGCGCGAATGGAAACTATCACGCCAGGTTCACGCCGCCATGCAGTACGGAGCTGCCATGCACCGCGTCCTGCGCACCTACTATGATTCCGTCCGCCTGGGCAGGCCCAAGACTGACGACGAGCTGTTGCAACTGTTTCGTGAAGATGAGGGCATCTCTGGCATTCAGGACGACTATCAGCGCCACCTATACCTGGAGCAAGGTGGGGAGCAGTTGCAGGATTTCCTAACCGGCACCCGCTCCGCTCCATTTCCCGAGGTTATGCGCACGGAAGAATGGTTTGACGTTCAGATTGCCGGGACCAAGGTTGCCGGGCGCATCGATCGGGTGGACCGCGCGCCCGATGGCAGCGTGAACATCATCGACTACAAGACCGGCAAAGCTCGCTCCCAGGAGGACGCCGACGAAAGCCTGCAGCTTTCCATCTACGCCATGGCCGCGCGGGAAAAGTGGGGATACCATGTGGGCGGGTTGTTGTTTCATAACCTCGAAGGCAACGTTGCTATCTTGTCCAGGCGTACGGAGTTTCAACTGGAAGAGGCGCGGGGACGAGTGCTGGCTGTGGCGCGCGGCATTGCCGAGGGGAACTTCAAGCCTAAGCCTGATTTCTACTGCAATTTCTGCGCGTTTCGCGGCTTGTGCCCAGCCCGCGAAAAGCGGGTCCCGAATCTTGCTAGGAATCCTGCGGACGGTGGAAAGAAGCCTCTCGACTAATCGGTGACCCGCACCACTTCCGCACAAAAACTTAGGGGACGCTTTCGGCGTCCCCCTTTTTCGACTTCGTACTGACGTTCTTAATGCTTCTTTTTCTTTTTTGCCTTTTTCTTGGTTGCCATTGGTTTCTATTCTCCCTTCCATTTTTCATGGAAAAATCTGCAACGATCATTTGTTGCAACTAATTGATTGTATAGAGTTAATGAAAAATGAAGTCAAGAAAAAAATGCACGCGCTGAACGAGCGGTGTTGTACCAAAGTCACTGAGAGACGAGCGCAAACAAGAAAATCTCCGGCTCGCGCCCCGAAAACAGGTCGCAAGCATCCCATCGCGATGGATGAGATGCAGCGGAGAAGGCAGTGGCGATCCAACGCGGCCGCGTGAAATATTCCGCGCAGAGCATCGAACCGGCAGCCCAGCCACTTCGTGGAAGTTCATCTTTTTCGTGCGCTCTTGCATCTATAATGAAGTTGCGAAATCTTCGCGGGAGCATGATCAATGGCGGCTTTCGATGATGTTGTCATCATTTCCGGTTGTCGTACCGCAGTAGGAAAATTTCAGGGCAGTCTCACTGACTTGAGCGCTCCACAACTCGGCGCGGTGGTTGTTCGTGAAGCCGTAAAGCGCGCCGGGTTGCCCTCCGACCAAATCGACGAATGCATCATGGGCAACGTTCTTCCCGCGGGCCTGGGACAAAATCCCGCGCGGCAGGCCGCAATCTTCGCAGGATTGTCGCCCGCCACAGGTGCCATGACAATCAACAAGGTTTGTGGCTCCGGATTGAAAGCGGTCGCTCTGGCGGCGCAGGCCGTGCAGACCGGAAACAGTTCCATCGTCGTCGCCGGTGGCATGGAATCGATGACCAACGCTCCCTATCTGCTGCCGCAAGCGCGCAAGGGATATCGCCTCGGCAACGGCAAGGTGATCGACTCCATGGTGCACGACGGCCTGTGGGACATTTACAACGACTACCACATGGGCATCACTGGCGAGAACGTAGCCGAGAAATACGGCATCACGCGCGAAGAGCAGGACGAGTTCGCCGTCCACTCGCACCGCAAGGCGATCGCGGCCTGGAAAGAATGCCGGTTCAAATCGCAGATCGTGCCCGTAGAAATTCCCGCGAAGAAAAAAGGCGAAGCTTTGGTCCTCTTCGAGAAAGACGAATCCCCGCGCGAGGATACGACGATTGAAGTGCTCCGCTCGCTGAAGCCCGCGTTCAAGAAAGACGGCACAGTGACCGCCGGCAATGCTCCGGGAGTGAATGACGGAGCGGCAGCGGTAGTCGTAACCAGCGCGCAGCGAGCGAAAGACCTTGGCGCGCAGCCCATCGTCAGAATCGTGGCGCAGGCGACCAGCGGCGTCGAACCCAAATGGGTCATGATGGCGCCCGTCGACGCGGTAAAAAAAATCTGGCAGAAGACCGGCTGGAAAAAAGACGACGTCGATCTCTACGAACTCAACGAAGCGTTTTCAGTGCAGGCGCTCGGCGTCATGCGCGAGCTGGGACTCGATCCCAACAAAGTCAACGTGAACGGCGGCGCCGTCGCCATCGGACATCCCATAGGAGCCAGCGGCGCCCGCGTGTTGGTCACCTTGATCTACGAAATGACGCGCCGCGACGCCAAACGCGGAATCGCCGCTCTCTGCTTAGGTGGAGGCAACGCCGTAGCTATGGCCGTGGAAAGAGATTAAATCGGCCTCCGGCTCCCGGCCTCCGGCGTAAGCAAAAAAGCTAACAGACGATTTTCCCGAAGCTCGAAGCCCGAAAGCCGAAGCCCGAAATCCGCTCAGTTCGAAGCCGCCCGCAGCGTAACCGTAAACACAGCTCCGCCTCCCGCCGCGTTAGCGGCTTCAATTGTTCCGTTGTGTTCCTTCATCACCGACTTGCAGATACTCAGGCCAAGCCCGGTTCCCCGTCCCGGCCGCTTCGTCGTGTAGAACGGATCGAAAATGCTCGCCAGCGTTTCCGCCGGAATTCCCGGGCCGTCATCCTGAAAGCTCGCCCAAACCGCTTCCCCCGTATTTCCCAGACGGATGCGTAACGTCCCGCGGTCCCGCGCTTCGCGGATGGCCTGCTCGGCATTCAAAATCAAGTTCAGAAAAACTTGCATCAACTGGTGCGGATCGCCCTCCACATAGGGCAGCCCCGGCTCGCGCAGAAAGTCCACGGTAATGCTGTTCTTTCGCAGCGAATACGCGTGCAGATTCAGCGTGCGCTCGACCACCTCCCCAAGATTTACCGGAGTCTTTCCCGGCGCCGGCGGCCTCGAAAAATAAGTCAGGTTATGGACGATCTCGGCGGCGCGCCGCGCCTGCTGCTGCAATATCGCGATCTGCTTGCGCGCGGCGTCGGTCGTCTGGCTGTCCTGCAGAAGTTCGCTGACTCCCAGAATGCTGGTCAGCGGATTGTTGAGTTCGTGGGCCACCCCGCCGATCATCGCTCCCATCGCAGCCAGACGCTCGCTCTGGATGATCTGTTGCTCCAGCTTTTTCTCCGTGGTGATGTCGCGCACCGAAACGATCACGCCCCCGAGCTTGCCGTCGGCGTCAAAGAGCTGGCTGGCAGAAGCCCGCATCGTACGCCACGTTCCATCGCGGTGACGCGCGCCATATTCCGCGGATCCAAAAATCCTGATGCCCGAGGCCACATCGTGGTAGAGCGACGCCAACTCCGGCGAATGATCGTCGGTTTCCGAAATCCTCTTCCCCATCAGATCCTCGGGCTGGTATCCCAGCAGGTCGCGCACCCGGAAGCTCACAAAGGTGTAGCGCTCCTCCAGATCGACTACGAGAATCAGGTCGGGGAAGCTCTCCAGCAATCGCCGCCGGAATTCCTCCTGCTGCACAAGTTGCCGCTCCAGCTTGCGTCGTTCCGTCACGTCGACCAGCGTGCCCTGGTAACGAATCAACTTGCCCGCCGCATCCCACACGGCGCGCGAAGACTCAAGGAAAACCGCGGGCGTTCCATCCTTTTTGCGGAGCGTGATCTCGCGCGCCCGCACACCGCCGCGATCGTCGGCCGCCCGGCCGAGCACCGGCGCTTCCGCGGGATTCACATTCAGCTTGCCGGCGTCAAGCGCAAGCAGCTCCTCTTTCGTCCCATAGCCCAGAATGCCCACCAGCGCGGGATTGGCGTCCAGCAGTCTGCCCTCCGGCGTGCTGAAATACGCGCCTTCCTGCAGCGTCTCGAACAGCTCCGTGAAGCGCAGCTCTTTTTCGTGCCGTCCGGTCACATCCCGTCCCAGCACGCTGGCCCCCACCACCTCGCCGCCCTTGACGATCCCGTTGAGAACGCAATCGAAATAGAGCGGCCGGCGCGTTGTTCTTCAGACGCAGGCGCACCGTGCCCGCCCACTGTCTCTTCTCCAGAAAACGGGCCAGCCCGGCTTCTATGGTGTCGCGGCTCGGCTCTTCCACGAAGTCGAAAAATTTCTTTCCCACAATCTCCGGATAGGGCAGCCCCAGAAGCTCGCTGACACTCTTATTGACCGTGCGCAAAGTGCCGTCCAGCGACACGGCGCACGCCGAATCCTCGAACGAGTCAATCAGTTCCTTGAAGCTGCGGTTGGAGCGCGCAATCACGTCGGAGAGTTGATCGAGTTGCTTCTCCGAGGGACCGGCGCCCACATGCTCCTGCAAATCCTGCAGCAGCACTTTAAGTTCGCTGACTTCCTTGCGCCGGCCATAGGCATATACCGCCAAAAGCACGGATAACGCCAGCACACCCACAGCCAGCGGGCCTAAATGGTAGGGCAGGGTTTCCAGCCGCTCCCAGGCCAGCGCGGCAAAGCCCGCCGCCAGCAGAACCATGAACAGAAGAATCCATCGCCACAGCTGAGATTCTTCGCGCTCAAGTTTATGCGGCGGTCGGGAAAGCTGCGGCGCACCGCGAGGGACCTGGGTCATGGGGGAAGTCACCCGGTTTCGCGTTCGCAGAATGAAGAACGGCAAAACCGAACATCACACACATCGTAATCATACTAACCGGACCGAACAACCGTTGTTGTTGGAGAATCTGGTACGTCGTTAATGATTTGGTAATTTGGTGGAATGGAGGTGGGAAGTCCTTGCGCCGCAAGCAGTGCCGCAGCAGATCCCCGCCGGGCCCTACGCCGCGGGCTTAATATTCTGGTTCACGCAGAAGAAGTTTGCCGGATCGTACTTCTTCTTGATGGCAGCAAGGCGTCCGTAATTCTCGCGGAACGAAGCCTGAACCCGTTCCTGTCCCTCCTCCATCATGAAGTTGATGTAGGCGCCTCCTGCCGCGTAGGGATGCAGCGCATCATAATAGCTCTTGCACCATTCTGTAATTTTCCCCGCGTTAGCCGGGTCCGGGTCCACGCCGACAATGACTTCGGCGAACAAGGCTTCCCGGAAACTGTAGGCTGTATCGTTCTTGCCTACGCGTTGCGCTGCGCCGTTGACAGGGTAAAGGTGCATGGTCGAAAGCATTGTCGGCAGCTTCGAACCGTGTTCGACGTGCTTCGCGATGGCGTCGACGCTCAGTTCCGTGAAGTTGTCGGCCCGCCAGTACCACTGCAACCCCGGAACAAACAGACCATCAAAAGTGCTCTGCACTGCTGGAAATGGCGCAGGCCCAACCGCATCGAGCAATGGCGTTCCCACGGTGCGCATACGGCGGGTCACCTTCTCGGTTTCCTCCGCGGTTCCTGTGCTGCACCAGACGATGGCACAGACTTTTTTCATATGAAGATTTTCGGGAAATATTGGTGCGGGAGGGATCACGAGAAAAGCAAAGAATCCATTTACTTCTTCGGGAGCCGTGAGAATGAATTCGCGATAGGATTTCAGAACGTCCGCTGCCTGCTCAAGAGGCCAGAACGTGGGCCCGAACTGAACTGTGCTCACCGGATGGAGCCGGAACTCGAACGAAGTCACGACGCCGAAGTTTCCGCCGCCACCTCGTATTGCCCAAAACAGATCGTCGTTCTCCTCGGCACTTGCAGTCACGAATCTTCCATCCGCAAGAACCATGTCGGCGGAGAGTAGATTGTCAATCGTGAGACCATAGCGGCGCGTCAGGTACCCGATGCCTCCTCCCAAAGTCAGTCCAGCGACTCCAGTCGTTGAGATGAAACCGCAAGGCGTAGCCATCCCGAAAGCGTGGGTCGCATGGTCTACGTCGCCCCACACACATCCCGCCGCGACGCGCACCGTACGCGCTGCCGGGTCCACCCAAACCCCTTTCATCGCCGAAAGATCGATCACCAGTCCGCCGTCGCAAGTTCCCAGACCAGCCCCGTTGTGGCCGCCGCCGCGAATTGCGGTCAGTAGTCCGTTCTCACGTCCGTAACGAATGGCAGCCATCACGTCGCCCACATCAACGGCACGCACAATAAGCTTCGGTCGCTTGTCGATCATTCCGTTATAGACCCTGCGGGCCGCATCGTACCCGGAGTCTTCCTGCTGGATTGGCTGTCCCCGAAGGGCCGCTTTTAAATGTTCGATAGACTGTGCCATTGATGGCCTCCACCATCGTTGTTGTTCTTCGAAGCGATCCCCACAAGCGCTTACCGGGCGTCGAGCGCCTTCCAAGTGGCCGCCGCTTTGGTTTTGCCAATTATTCGGACCAAATCTTAGGACTGGTATTCACGTAAGTCAATCAAGGCCATGAATTTGACGGCTCTTCGGGCCAATAGTTGACGCAAAATCACTAGAGTGTACATTCGCAGCCTAGGGATACCTTAGAAACCACAAGAACTCCGCTCTTATCCACAGCCCCACCCTGTGACATCCATCACAGCCAACTCCGCCTCCGCCCGCGTATCGTAGCTACATTCCGGAATCAGGCCTCGGTGTGCCGGCGGCGGCACGAAGCACGAAGGACTTCTCGCCCGGAGCACCCATGCTCTACAAGACCCTAAGCGCCGCGGTTTACGGCATCGACGCCAACATTATTCAGGTGGAGGTCGACTGCTCCGGCATCAAGACAGACCAGGACCACTTTCACACCGTCGGCCTGCCCGACGCCGCGGTGCGCGAAAGCCGCGACCGCGTCCGAGCCGCGCTGAAGAATTGCGGCTACGACATCCCGCCCACGCACATCACCATCAACCTCGCTCCCGCCGACATAAAAAAAGAAGGTTCCGGATTCGATCTCCCGATGGCGCTAGGAATCGTAGGAGCCTACGGCGGCCTGACTCAGAAAGCCATCGAAGACTGCCTCTTCGTAGGCGAACTGTCGCTAGACGGCGGAGTGCGCGGCATTCGCGGCACCCTCCCCATCGCCCTCGAAGCCCGCACCCGCAAGATTTCAAAGCTGGTAGTTCCCGAAGCCAACGCCCGCGAAGCCGCCATGGTCGGCGGTGTCGATGTCTACCCCGTGCGTTCGCTGCTTGACGTGATCCACTTCGTAAACTCCGGCAACGGAATCCTCCCGCTAAAAGCCGACGGCGACGCCCTGCTGCGCGAGTCACAAGAGTTTCTGGTCGACTTCAAAGACGTCCGCGGCCAACAGACCGCCAAGCGCGCCATCGAAATCTCCTGCGCCGGAGGCCATAACATCCTCATGATCGGCCCGCCCGGCTCCGGCAAAACCATGCTGGCCAAGCGCATGCCCACCATCCTGCCGCCGCTAACCTTCGAAGAAGCGCTCGAGACCACGAAGATTCACAGTGTAGCCGGAGTCCTCGACCCCGGCAGCGGCCTCGTGGGCAAGCGTCCCTACCGCTCCCCGCACCATACCATCTCTGACGCTGGCCTGATCGGCGGAGGCGTCATCCCGCACCCCGGAGAAGTCTCGCTCTCCCACAACGGCCTGCTCTTTCTCGACGAACTCCCCGAGTTCCCCCGCAACGTTCTCGAAGTCCTGCGCCAGCCGCTCGAAGACGGCTCAGTCACCATCGCCCGCGCCGCCATGGCATTAACCTTTCCCGCGCGCTTCATGCTCGCCGCCGCCATGAATCCCTGCCCCTGCGGCTTCCGCAACGACCGTACCCGAGAATGCCAGTGCACTACTCCCATGATCCAGCGCTACATCTCGAAAATTTCCGGCCCGCTCATGGACCGCATCGACATCCACATCGACGTCCCCGCCGTGAATTACAAAGAAATGCGCTCCAGCAACGAGCCCGAGAGTTCCGCGAAGATTCGCGAGAGGGTCATGCGCACCCGGCAAAAACAACTAGAGCGCTTTGCTTCCTCCCGCGAAAAAATCTATTGCAACGCGCAGATGTCCTCCCGCCACATTCGCGCCTTCTGCGAACTCTCTCCCGACTGCGAGCGCCTGCTCGAGCGTGCCATGACCCAGCAGGGTCTAAGCGCCCGCGCCCACGACCGCATCCTGAAAGTAGCCCGCACCATAGCCGACATCGAAGACACGCCGAACATCGAACCCAAGCACATCGCCGAAGCCATCCAATACCGCTCCCTCGACCGCACCTACTGGACCTAGAATCAGTTTTCAGTCCTTATTTGGGGGATGCAGAGAACCATTTACGCGGACCTCGAGCGCCGCGCCTGTGAAAGGATCGACGGGCTTTGCAATGGAGAAGAAAGTACCTACCCTGTGGAATGAACTTCGGCTTTCCTGTCATTCCGAGCGAAGCGAGGAACCCGCTGTCTGCCTGCGCTACCTCTGCCTCCCGCGTGGAGAACGGACCCGAACGACACGTTTTCGCCTCCCAGCCCGCCCTGAAACCCGGCCCCCCGCTTTTGGGACTGTTGACAATAAGGGCACGTAAAGATGCGTAAAGACTATTGACCTACCCGTGATTTCCGGGTACATTGTGGTGTTCCACGGACCTCCGGAGTCTCTAGGTCTTAATTCTGAGATACCTCGACCTGTGAGCCCAAATCAGGAAAAACGAGCATCTTCGGAGTCCGGTCAAGCATCTATTCTTGGGTAGGAATTGCGCTAACTCCTTTTACAATCTTAGTGGAATCAACGGTTTAGGAAGACCTATGGGGTTCCGGCCAAGGTTCCCCGGAGAAGGGCGAAGGCGAAATGCCCATACTTATAAGGAAGGAGTCATACAGACATGCGCTCTGATCGTGTGTTTGACGCTTTACAGACATTGCGGAATCGTTATATGCTTTGCCAGCTTGCCTCCAAGGCCACGCGGAAGTTCCATCGGCCCAGCACCAGAATCCAGGAAACCATGAACGGTGTTTTGGACCGGATCGCTGGCAAGGAGCGGCAGGAAGTTCTGTCGGAGCCGGAGAATTTTGCCGAGGCACAACGCAGGGCTGCTTAACCCAGCCCTGTCCGCCTGCCTCCTGTACCCTTAGTATTTGTACTTTTGGATCTAGTATTTTTGGATTTTGTCTTCCCTGAATACCCTCCTTTGAAAATCTCCCGCAGTCACTAACGAATATGCCTTAGTGCACGGGTTTAGGTGACTATGACCATTGCTGAACTGAAAGAAAAAAACATTACCGAGCTCACCAAGATCGCAAGGACCTTGGAGCTCCCCGGCGCCAGCGGACTCCGCAAGCAGGATCTCATCTTCAAAATCCTGCAGGCCCAGAGCGAAAAAGAAGGCCACATCTTCGCCGAGGGCGTCCTTGAAATTTTGCCTGACGGCTACGGCTTCCTGCGCTCGCCCGATTACAACTACCTGCCCGGCCCCGACGACATCTATGTCTCGCCCTCGCAAATCCGCAAGTTTGACCTGAAAACCGGCGATACCATCAGCGGACAAGTCCGCCCGCCGCACGAAGGTGAAAAATATTTCGCGCTCGTCAAAATCGAAGCCGTGAACTTCGAATCTCCCGACGAAGCCCGCAACAAAATTCTCTTCGACAACCTCACGCCCCTTTATCCGCAAGAGCGCCTCAAGCTCGAAACCACCCGCGAAAACTCCAGCGCCCGAGTAATGGATTTGCTGACCCCTCTAGGCAAGGGTCAACGCGGCCTCATCGTTTCACCGCCTCGCGCCGGCAAAACCATGCTGCTGCAAAACGTAGCCAACTCCATCACCACGAACCATCCCGAAGTGGTCCTGATGGTCCTCCTGATCGATGAGCGCCCCGAAGAAGTCACCGACATGCAGCGTTCGGTAAAAGGCGAAGTAATTTCCTCCACCTTCGACGAACCCGCCGCCCGTCACGTGCAGGTCGCCGAAATGGTAATCGAAAAGGCCAAGCGCTTGGTCGAGCACAAACGCGACGTAGTGATCCTGCTCGATTCCATCACGCGCCTCGCACGCGCCTACAACACGATCGTCCCGCCCTCGGGCAAAGTCCTCTCAGGCGGCGTCGATTCCAACGCCCTGCAGCGCCCCAAACGTTTCTTCGGCTCAGCCCGCAACATCGAAGAAGGCGGCTCGCTTACCATCATCGCAACCGCATTAATCGACACCGGCTCCCGCATGGACGACGTGATCTTCGAAGAATTCAAAGGCACCGGCAACTCCGAAATCATCCTCGAGCGCAAACTGGTCGACAAGCGCGTATTCCCCGCCATCGACATCCAGCGCTCCGGCACCCGTAAAGAAGAATTGCTGATCCCCCGCGAAGACCTCAGCAGGATCTGGGTCCTGCGCAAAGTCCTGAACCCGCTGTCGCCAGTAGAAGCCATGGAACTCTTGATCGACAAACTAAGCAAAACCAAGTCGAACGCCGAGTTCCTATCCAACATGAGTTCGCTGTAAACGCAAAACTGCGTGATTAGGTTTTGCAAGGGCTGCGTGACTACGTTTTGAAAGGGCGCGGCTTCAGCCGCGCCCTAAAGCACCACAAAATCAATAGCGCGCCTCAGCCGCCGGGTGCCCCCACCCTTTTTCGCGTACTTTTCGAAAGGATGTGGACTTTGACTTCCTGTCACTGAATACCGACCAGGAAAACGGTAACAAATAATCCTAAGGTTCCGCTCGGTACCAGCAACTATTTCCCATCCTCGTCCCCCCAAAAAAGTGTCATACTTTCCCCAACGGGCATGCCGCCCGTCTCCGAGGACACCGTGCGCTCCATATCAGTAGCACTCTCTATCGCTTTGCTGTTCGCGATTTCCGCCCACGCGCAGACCCGACCCTCCCCGCCGCCCCCGATCCAGAAGGGCGGCGAACCCACGCAGCCCAACGGTGACGGAAACGACGCCCAGCAGCGCCTCGCTCGCGAGATGGCCAAGAAAGCCAACCAGCAGCGCCAGGCCCTCCTCAAAGCCGATACCGACAAACTCCTGAGGCTGGCGGTCGAACTCAAAGACTCCGTCGACAAGTCCAATGAAAACCTTCTGTCCCTCGACGTCCTCAAAAAGGCCGAAGAAATCGAAAAACTAGCCCACAGCGTAAAAGACAAAATGAAAGGCCCCAACTAAATGGATTTTGGGTGGCGCAGCGCTTAAGCGCTGCGATCAAGGCTGGCGAATCAATGTCGGCTTCAGCCGCCGGAGGCAGATCCGGCTCAGAACATCGCGTAGTGCCCGAAAGCGTACAGAACAACGCCAATATAGAAAAGGAAGCATGCAATCGCAAGGACTGCGTCAATCAGCAGAGCCTTGAATCCAGGCTCGCGCTTTTGCATCCACCAGATCTCGAATCCAACATAGGGCGGCAGCAGCAAAGACGTATACATCGTCCAAAATGTCTGAATCGCACCCAGCCTGCTGTTGGCAAGCGCATGGGAGAAGGCAGGATAGTATCTCTCAGAGACGACCACGATTCCAAGATCCGCGAGAGTGATCGTTGCGACCATCCGCACCACTACGTGTGAGAGTCGCATCCACCGCTCAGTCATGACAACCCTGCAATCTACGCCCCTTACTCTCCGCTCCGTATCCGCATCCCATAAAACGACCGGTACACGAAGAAGAACGAAACCAGGAAGAAAGCTAAAGCCAGCACGTTCGTGATCATCGGCCCCTGATCGTGAGTAAGCGTAACCGCCAACTCCACCGCCAGCAATCCAAACAAAGTAGTGAACTTGATCACCGGATTCAACGCCACCGACGAAGTGTCCTTAAACGGGTCGCCCACAGTATCTCCAATCACAGTAGCATCGTGCAGCGGAGTTCCTTTCTGCTTCATCTCCACTTCCACAATCTTCTTCGCGTTGTCCCACGCCGCGCCGGCGTTAGCCATAAAGATCGCCTGATAAAGCCCGAAGATAGCAATCGAGATCAAATAGCCGACGAAAAAGAACGGCTCCACAAACGCGAAAGCCAAAGTCCCGAAGAACACCGCGATAAAAATGTTTAACATGCCTTTCTGCGCATACTTCGTGCAGATCTCAACCACCTTCTTGCTGTCCGCGACCGAGGCCTTCACCACCCCATCCAGCTTGATGTTGGCCTTGATGAACTCAACCGCGCGGTAAGCCCCGGTAGTCACAGCTTGCGTGGATGCCCCGGTAAACCAGTAAATCATCGCGCCGCCAGTAATCAGTCCAAGAAAAAAAGGCGCGTGCAGCAACGAAAGCTTTTCCACGTCTGCTGTAAGTCCGCTGGTCAACGCCATGATGATGGAAAAAATCATGGTAGTAGCGCCCACCACAGCCGTTCCGATCAGCACCGGCTTAGCCGTAGCCTTGAACGTGTTCCCCGCGCCATCATTGGCTTCGAGCAGATGTTTCGCCCGCTCAAAGTTCACGCTCATGTTGAACTCTTTCTTGATCTCAGCCTCAACGTTCGGCACCTGCTCGATCAAAGAAAGTTCATAAACAGACTGAGCATTGTCCGTAACCGGACCATAAGAATCCACCGCGATCGTCACCGGCCCCATCCCCAGAAATCCAAAAGCCACCAGCCCAAAAGCAAACACCGCCGGAGCCAGCATTGTAGCCGCCCCCGCCAACCCCATCGTGCTGAAGTAATAAGCGATCGACATCAGCAGAACCATCGACAGCCCAAGGTAGTAGCCGGAAAAATTCCCCGCCACAAACCCCGAAAGAATTCCCAGCGATGCCCCGCCTTCTTCCGCCGAGGTAACCACTTCCTTAACGTGCCGCGATTCCGTCGAAGTAAACGACTTCACCAGCTCCGGAATCAGCGCCCCCGCCAGAGTTCCGCACGAAATAATCACCGCCAGCTTCCACCACTGCGAAATGTCCCCGCCCAGCTCAGGGATGATGTAGTAAGACACCAAAAACGTCAGGGCGATCGAAACAATCGAAGTCAGCCACACCAGAGTCGTAAGCGGCGTCTCGAAATTCATCTCATCCGCGCTCCCGAAGCGGCCCTTCGCGATCGCCGCGTTCAGGAAGTAGGAAACTGCGCTAGCCACGAGCATCATGACGCGCATCACGAAAATCCAAACTAGCAACTGCACCTGCACCGTGGGACTCTTCACCCCCAGCAGAATAAAAGTAATCAGCGCCACGCCGGTAACGCCATAAGTTTCAAAGCCGTCAGCCGAAGGGCCAACCGAATCGCCGGCATTATCGCCAGTGCAATCCGCGATCACGCCCGGATTGCGCGCATCATCCTCCTTGATCTTAAAAACAATCTTCATCAAGTCCGAGCCAATATCGGCAATCTTCGTAAAGATGCCGCCCGCAATACGCAACGCAGCCGCGCCCAAAGATTCCCCAATAGCAAATCCAATGAAGCAAGGCCCGGCGTAATCGCCCGGAATGAATAGCAGAATGATTAGCATGATCAGCAGTTCCACGCTGATCAGCATCATCCCAATGCTCATCCCCGCCTCCAGCGGAATCTGATAAACCGGAAACGGTTTCCCCGGCAGCGCCGCGAACGCCGTCCGCGAGTTAGCAAACGTGTTCACGCGAATTCCAAACCAGGCCACGCCGTAACTCCCAGCAATCCCCACCAGGCTAAATCCCAAAATAATCGCAACCCGCATCGCCTCCATATGCTGCAGCACGCCGAAGTAAAGCAAAATGATGACCGCAATAAACGCCCACAACAGCAAAATGAACTTCCCCTGCGTCACCAGATAAGTTTTGCAAGTCTCATAGATCAGCTCCGAGATCTCCCGCATCGACCGATGCACCGGAAGATCCTTCAGCCGCACATAAATGACCAGACCAAACCCCAGCCCGAAGGCGCAAAACAGAATTCCAATCATCAACAGCCGGTGCCCATCGATCGCACCATTCAAAAACGGCACCGACGAAAGGTCTGGCAATTTCAGCGAAGCCTCGCCGCCAGCTTCCCCCGCAGGCTGAGCCAAAGCCCGAGCCCCGCCCACGCCAACCAGCGCCGCCAACCCCAAAGCCTTCTTCAAAAATCCGGACGCCCCACGGCATCCAAACGCAGCAGTAGCAAGCCATGTCCGCATAATGATTTCTCCAATGAATCGGTTTTCAGGAATACAAACGTGTTTAGGCACCGCCTCCCGGCGACATCCCGCGCCCGAGCACGCCCAGCGCACATCGCAGGATTCTCTCGCCGGAATTCCGAACACGCTTCCACCGCAAAACTAGAACGGAGTGTTGGAGCTTGGCCGCGTCGGAGTAAGCGCCCGAACCGGAAGACGAACTCCGCCCCGAACGCCCCATCGTAAAACGGGCATTTATAACACTTTGCAAGAAAACGGTCAATCGCAGAAGCAGAGGCCAGTGATCAGTGATCAGTGCTCAGTAAAAACCTGGAGGGGTGGGGATTTTGACTTCTCGTCCGCAAGGAAAGCCGAGCCCACAGTGGCCCACCCCGCCGCCCCGCGCGACCTTCCACTAGCCCCCAACCACTGACTCTGCCCCCCTAACCCCTGCTCCCTGCTACCCCAGCCAATCCCAAGCCTCCCGATACCCCTCCCACCGCGGATTCCTACTCTTCAAATCCGGAAAAAATCGCAAACTCTTAACTCCCTCAAAAGCCGCGATAGGCAGCAAGTACCAAATCTCTTTCTCCCCGGCGATCACATGCGCCGCCAGCACATCAATATCGGCAGCCGTATAAGTCTTCTTCCCCTCGCCCCGCGTAGAATAAACCGGCTGCACATCATATCCCCCGCGATACAACCGCCCCGTCCCCTTAACCTGCACCCGCAAAAGCCGCCCGCCAGGCCGCGCCCACACAATAAAGTCACACTTCTCGCTGTCTCCCCAAGGCACAGCCAGCCCAAATCCCAATCTCTGCGCCCGCACCAAAAACGCCGCCTGCGAAAACTCCCCCATCCGCTTAGGATTCCCCCAAGCCTGCTCCCACCAACCCGCCTCCGGATCCTCCACCGCAAAAATCCAAGGCAAAAATCCCGGCACCGCCTCATCCCCGAAGCCGTCCACTCGCCGCCTCCAACGCACTGACATTCTCTATCTCCCTCGTTATGCACCGACACTCACAGAATAAGGCCTTCCCGTTTCGGAACCATGTGACAACTGAACATCCCAACCCTGTGGAAATCAGCGCATGCTTCAATGTGGAGAGCGGGATTTTGACTTTGGGTCCAGAAAAAAAGTGGGATGCCCCATTTCTCGCGTCTATTGCGAGAAAGCCTGCCCTGAGCCTGTCGAAGGTGGGAACCACGGACACCTCCACCCGTGCCTTTGATGTTGATGTTGCCGTTGACTTTGGTTCGCCAATTGGAAAGGCACGCGGCGACGCCTGGCTGACCAGCAGGCCGTTCCTCTCTTCCCTGGGCGTAGAATGTCCATTGCCGCGTCTGGGTTCGCGTGGTCGATGGCTGAGAGCGAAAAGCTCCGAGAAAATAGAGGTATTGAAGTGGCAAGAAGACCCAAAGTTCTGGCCGCAGCCGCGCTCTGGGGAGCGTGCGCTTGGTTCCTGAGCTTGGATGTGGATTTCCTTGTGACGCATCTCCGCCGCGCTCCCCATTGGCTGCTTCAGGGTTCCCGTGCTCTATTCATGGGAGTGAGCGTCGCCATCGGCTATGCGATATATAGGAAGTACCTGCTGGAAATACGGACCCGTAGCGAGAAGTATGCTGAGATTCGAGAGGAGATTCGCCGACTTCTTGCCGCGTTGCTCACCACTCCCGATGAAGACTTGATCCGCCAACTGCACCGCACCATCAAGCGCATCGAGCAAGTGCTCAAACGCCACGACCCCCAGGCCGCTCACCTGGGTGGGGAACGAAAAAAGCCAAAGGTTGCGTGAAACACGGGTCCGTGTGGCACGGACATGCCTGTCCGCTGCCTTTGACGTTGGGTCTGATCTTGATTCTTGACCTTGACTTTGATCTGGATTTTCGTGCCGCCCAGGGACGCCCGCACCACCGTGGAAGCGCGGCGCTTCATCGCCGTGTAAAGATGAAGAATTGATGCAAGCTTTAGCCGGCGGACGGTTAATGCGTG
This sequence comes from uncultured Acidobacteriaceae bacterium, assembly GCA_963771895.1. Classification (GTDB taxonomy): domain Bacteria; phylum Acidobacteriota; class Terriglobia; order Terriglobales; family Acidobacteriaceae; genus Sulfotelmatobacter. The sequence goes on from CAVYVQ010000017.1 coordinate 39,105, forward strand.
TAATAGAGATTTTTCAACAACAATCCACTTGAGCCATCGCCAACTTCCTGCCTTTCATTGACTTGCCGGTTTCACAGACGTAGGATTCTGTTCCAGTGATCGGCCAAATTATCTCGCACTACTGCATCGTCGAGAAGCTGGGCGGTGGCGGCATGGGTGTGGTGTACAAGGCCAGGATGTGAAGTTCGGCCCGCATGTTGCCATCAAGTGTCCTGCCTCAACTGGAACTGGAGCAAGCGTCTCTCTGAAAGGAGCGAACAATGAAGCGAGCGGTCGTCTTGATGCTCCTCCCGTTGGTCGTTGTTGCTCAGGAGACCCGGCCCACATCGCAGACGGTTCCGAATGTACCTCTGCAACAGAAACCCAAGCCGACTCAGTCGAGCAAATCCGCCAAGCCCCGTCCGAGCATTCCGGGCAGCATGGTCGGATACATCGACAACGCTATCGTCGGATCTCAGATCCGGATTCGCTTCGAGGCAGCCTTTCACAACAATTCTCCGGATCGGGCGGAGTTCTTCTATCCACAATATGCCGGCCTCAACGGACCCGGGCCCAATTCCGTTGTGGCCGACCTGAATTTCCAGCAACTTTATCTCTATGGCGAGTACGCACCGATTAAGCGGTTCTCGTTTTTCACGCAGGTTCCGGTGCGTTGGATTCAGCCTCAGCTCACTGTTGCCAACGTAAACCCGAGTCTCTCTCCCCCCTTCCCGAATGTGAATGAGGCTGGGCTGAGTGATGTTGCATCTGGATTCAAATTGGCCGCGGTTGCATCCTCTAATCAGTATCTAACTTTCCAGTTCCAAGCCTATTTCCCTTCCGGAAGTGCTTCTATGGGCCTCGGCACACGCCACTATAGCGTCGAACCGGCACTGCTGTACTACCGCAGGCTTTCGGACAGGATGGTGCTGGAAGCGCAAGTAGGGGACTCGCATCCAATCGGAGGATCTACTTGTCTGCTACCCTGTAACACTATTACATCCTCAAACACTCTCGGCGACGGATTCGCAGGCGACGTCTTCTTCTATGGTGTCGGCCCAAGCTATGTCCTCTATCGAGGCGAAAACGTCTGGATCGCGCCGGTGATCGAGTTGGTCGGCTGGAGCGTACTGGGCGGGCTTGAAACCAACTGTATAAGCGGTGTGCTCAACGGTATGCCCAACTCTTGCGCTAACCAGGTGGGTCTGCCTGCAAGCGGTACCAACATCGTGAACCTCAAGGTGGGAGCGCGAACCTCAGTTGGCAAACACAATTCTTTCTACGTAGGATTCGGGCAAGCGATTACACACCTGGTCTGGTACGAGCACATCGTCCGAGCCGAATATCGCTATTCGTTTTGAAATCGTCGGCGCTAGAGGACAATCGCCAACATCTGCCATCCGGTAAACAACAGTAGTTTTTCAGGCTGGCTGTTGAAATCAGGCCATAGCGCTCAAAACCCGTTCCCAGGTGTCTCGTGTCAACGACCGAGGCTCATCAGCCACGGCTGCGGGATGGCCAAGGTCATTAGCAGCAGACCGAGTATGGCCATGTTTTTTAGGAAGTTGACCATCTCCCCCTGCTTTGCTTGTTGGTCTTGAACCGTCCAGAAATTGTGGATGCCGAACGAGGCACTCAGAAGGAAGATCACCAACAGTGCCGCTCCGATGGTCGGGTGATACCCAAGGAGCAGGCTCAGTCCACCCAAGAAAAGAAGTACGCCCGAACCGCCCACCGCCAGCGCGGGAGCGGGTATGCCTTTGCTCTTGGCATATCCGGTCATCATGTTGAGTTGCGCGAAGTGGTTGAAGCCGTTCATGAGGAAAAAGCCGCCAGCGATGATCCGCCCGACGAGGAACGCAATGTTATGGATGCTCGACATAAACCCCTCCTCATATTTCATCACATGCGGAAGTCTACAGCAGTTTCGCTAGTGGCGTAGTCAGGCGGGGTCAATGAGTGCTACCGCGATTTTTCGCCAACTGAGGATGAGTAGTTCCTGCCTTGCCGACCAGCCTCTGTCAACTTCCCAAAAGCTTGTGTCTGGATAACTCTGTTTTGCCGGCAAATCTACGCTGGTTTGTAGATGAGGCCGATGGCCGCGCCCACAATGACCCACTGAATGAAGTAGGCGATGGACTGGTAGATGGTCAACGTGAGGCCGATCTTCAGGTTGATGTAGTTGTGGATCGCGAAGGTGCAAACAGAGAAAAGGCCGATGAGTGCGCCGAGGTATATGCCTGATACGATGCCGCCACGAGCGGTATAGATTTTTGCGTAGAGAATGGCGACGACCACGATAGCGATGAGAATGGCGACCATGCCATAGGGCATCACCTTCATCATCTCGTCCTTGGGACGATAGACATTGGGGTACTTCATGAATTCAGTTTTCATTGATGGCCATGCGGCGAACATGGCAAAGCCGTAGACAAAGTAGGCGACCATAGCCCCGAGGGATGCCAATGCAATGCGGGCGTAGTTCACGGTCACTCCTGTTGAAGCGGGACTTGATTTCCCGGAGAATTCTACATCAGACGGTTACTTCGTTGGATTTACCGGCAAACCGGAAGTCAACTGAAGCAAATCAGCCATTTCACTCCAAACCCCTTGTCAAAGGTCAATGAGTGATATAGAGATATTTCAACACTTAAGATTTTCTTGTTCCCTGGCACCGTTTCGCGGCATTTGCGCGGCTGCCTCCGCTTGAGGAACTTTTTGCTGGAACACTCGCGAAAGGCATGGCACAACGGCAAAGGTTCGGGATCAGATTTAAGCTGAAAAAACCCAAGTCAGGTTCCTAGTAGTGTTGAAGTCGGAGGCATCCCGCGCCTGTCACGCCGGGGACGTTAATAGTAGTTACGAATGAAGCCTGAAATCAGAATGGCCTCAGGTCAATGCAGAAAGTACATTGACGAGAGGCCATTGAGAGAATGTCAACCAGTGAGGTCAGCTCTCATCGCCTACGGCGTCCGGATATATCCGTGCTCAGCGAACGCGGAGTCGAAGTAGATGCCAACGATGGTATTGCCCGGATTGATCCCGCTTGCATCCGAGAAGACGGCTCCAGGGGGGTCGAACGACGTGAAGACGCCATTGGTCAGCAGAAAAGAGTGTCCGACACCTCCACTATCGATTTCTACCCCTACGATGTTGCCCTCCGGGTTATTCGCTCCAGCAAACGTAAAGATAGCGCCCGGAAAATCAATCGTGGTGAATGTCCCGTGGTACAGCATGTATCCTTGACAAAAGTTAAAACATGTTCCCTCCACTGAAGTATCGTAAGAACCCACGACCGTGCCGGAGGGATTAACGTTGCTGGCCTCGCTGCTGACTGCGCCGGGTGGATCGAAGCTGGTGAAGACGCCGGTCTTGGACACTGTAAAACTGTGTTCCTGGTTCGTGCTACCAGTACTGCCGCAGGCAGGGTCGGAACAGTATGATCCTGACATTTCACCTGAGGGGTTGAGACCACTGAGAACGGTTCCGCCGCCCCTGGGTAGTCAACCGTTGTGTAGTGTCCCCCACTCAGAACGAAGCCGTGGCTGACACTACTCGCGTCGTTGTAACCGCCCACGATAACTCCCTGCGGACTGATGAAGCCGGGACTAGTGAAAGTGGAAACCGGAGGATCGAACGACGTGAATACGCCCTTCTTTGTTAACGTAAAACCATGGATGACACCAGATGCGGTGTAACTGCCGACGCTTGTGCCCTCCGGATTGGGGCCGCCATTTAGAGTGGTGGCGGTCGCGCCAGGGAAATCAATAGTCGTGTAGACCTGTGCCGACGCGATCGACGATGTTGCAAACGCAACACTGATCGTACACATTGCCACGAAGCGAAATACCTTGATCATCAGAATCTCCTTTTTGACTGTCGAGAATGCTCCCAGCGTAAGCCATCGCCCGAACGACTCCTCGGCACGGCGTCCACCTTCGCAACGACTGGTTGTGCTGTCTCCCAACTCGCCGCCGCCTATAAAGAATTGTGGTGGGGAACGCGAACACACTATGCTCGAAAGTTCGAAATTAATGGTCAAAACTGTACACTTCGGGAAACAATTTTGCAACGCGGGTCTGGCAACGAATCGGCATCGATAAAGACAGTTCCGCCACTGTCAGGTCACGGCCTTGGAAGAACCAAGGGTTGCACGACGATGGGGCCGCCTTTCTCCCCTTAGGAAAACCAACTCAGGAGTACGCGAAGCTGCAATAGCAGCGTGCGATCTTCGATCCATGCCTGACCTGCTTGAACAAAATTGTCAACTGACGTTATCAGGCGTGGCTGTTGAAAAACTCTTGCCCTGGAAAATGCTCGAAAAAACTTTGCGCTACGATGCCCCACAAACGACTTTCTCGATTTTCCAGCAGATCGTTCGGCAGTGTGTGGAGGAGGGACTGGTACAGGGCCAGCATTTGTCGGTGGATGGCAGCTTCGTGGAAGCCAATGCGGCGAAGGAGAGCCGCATTCCGCGCGAGCAGTTAGCGGAAGCGGCACAAGTCAGTCAGACGGTGCGTCAGTATCTGGTGGACCTGGAACAGCAGAACCCGGTGCAAGAACCCGTGCATGAGCAAGACCAGGTATCGACTACCGATCCCGATTCGACTTACGCTACTAAGGGCGGCACGCCGGCTCGGCTGGGATACTACGACAACTATCTGGTCGACAATCACAGCTGCGTCATCGTGGGCGTTCAGGCGACCGCGGCCCGGATGAGCCAGGAAACGGTAGCCGCGCAAGACATGCTCACCCGTTTCACGCAATGGCAAGGACGAGAGCCAGAATCGGTAGCGGCTGACACGACCTACGGGAACGGGGAGTTTCTGCAATGGTTGGCGGACCGCAGCATCACTCCCTATATGCGAACCCGTGACAGTATCCACCGAAAGAACAGCCCGTTCTACGGTCCCGAGCGGTTCACGTATCAACCCGAAAGCAACCGCTATATCTGTCCCGCAGGCCAGCCCCTCAACTACGGCGGGCGGAACATGCGGAACCGCACTTACGCCTACATCGGGACTCGCAAGCGTTGCGGTGCGTGTGCGCTAAAAGCCCAATGCACCAGTGGAGCGTTTCGCTATCTTGCCATCCACATGGATGAACCAGCCCGGCAACGCGCACGGGAGTTGGCGAACACACCAGAGTTCGCGAAGGCACAGCGGCAAAGAAAGAAGGTGGAAGCCTTGTTCGCGGAACTCAAGAATCAGATCGGACTGCGTCGCTTGCGCCTGCGGAGGCTGAAGTTCGTGCGGGAGCAGTTCTTCCTGGCAGCGGTGGCACAGAACATCAAGCGACTGGTGCGGTTCCTCAGCCATCCAGCAGCACCCCTGCCTGTCGGCAACTAGAAATCAGAGAGGAACCCGCCAGTCCTTACACCACAGCGCAACAGAGCCAGTGCAATAAAAGACTTTTTCAACACCCACAGGCCATAGCACTCATTGACGCTCGTCCAGGGTTCCTCCACGACTGCGGGCTGCCCCCAGCCTTTCGCGTCCTTTGCGAAAGGGTGCAAACCACGGACAGACGCACCACCATTACACCCGCCCCGGTTTTCCTCCGTGTCCGAGCCTGCCCTGAACAACGCCGAAGGGTGCCTCCGGTGTAAATTCACCTCACCCCCAACTGCCAAAACACAAACGAATAAGCATCCGTCAACTCCTCAATTCGCTTCCCAACAGGCGTCCCCACCCCATGCCCAGCCTTGCTCTCAACCCGCAACAAAACCGGCCGCGTCTTACTCCCCCCATTCTTAGCCACCCCCTGCATCAAAGCCGCCATCTTAAAAGCATGCATAGGATCAACCCGCGAATCCGAATCCGCCGTCATAAACAACACCGCCGGATACTCCACCCCAGCCTTAACACGGTGGTAAGGAGAGTAAGCATAAAGCCACTTAAACTGCTCCGGATTCTCCGCCGTCCCAAACTCCGGAATCCAAAGCCGGGCAATCTGAAAATTCTGGTAGCGCAGCATGTCCAGCAAAGGCACCGCGCACACCACCGCCCGAAACAATTCCGGACGCTGCGTAATCATCGCCCCCATTAGCAACCCGCCATTCGAAGCCCCGTAAATAGCCAGATGATCCTTGTCCGTATATTTTTCCGCAATCAAATACTCCGCCCCCGCAATCATGTCATCAAAAACATTCTGCTTCTTATCCAGCATGCCAGCCCGATGCCAGTCTTCCCCAAACTCCGCTCCGCCCCGCAAATTCGCCACGGCATAAATCCCGCCATGCTCCAGCCATAAATAAACGTCGCTGACGTAGTCCGGAGTGAGGCTGATGTCAAACCCGCCATACCCGGTCAAAAGCGTAGGATTCGCCCCATCCTTCTTCAATCCTTTCTTGTGCACCAGAAACATAGGCACCCGCGTCCCATCTTTCGATCGATACCATTCCTGCTCAACTAAATAAGCCGCGGGATCGATCCCAGGCGCGTCCACCTTGGCCCAAAGCGAAGTAGACATGCCTTCCACGTCGTAACGGTAAATCGAAGGCGCGACGGTAAAAGACTCGAATTCATAAAAAATCTCCTCATGATCCCACTTGCCTCCCGACCCGAAAACCGACCCGATCCCAGGCAGAGCCAGATTGCGGACGTTCTGCCCTTGAAGATCGAAGACTTTGAGTTCCGAGCTCGCATTCTGTTCATACTGCGCGAAAATCTTTCCGCCCCAAGGTTCAGCATCCTTCAACACTCCGCCCGTCTGCGGAATGATTTCTCTCCAATCGTCGCGGTCGTACTCACCAGCTTCCGTCGCAAACATACGGAAGCGCGGAGCATCTTCGTTGGTAACGATGTAGACCCTTCCGTTGTAAACGGACCCGCTGTAGAGAAAATTCTTCCCGGTAGTGATGCGCGTGGGCGGCGTCTTCTTCTTCAAATCCATTAAGAACAGTTCGCTCTTGGTCCAGCCCTGCGATACCGTGATCAGCAGCATCCGGCCGTCGTTATCCAGTCGAACCTCCGGCCAATCCTCCGCATCGCGCCCTTCCCCAAAAATCTTCTGATCGGTCTCCGGATCAGTTCCCAACTCGTGATAGAACACATGCCGGTTGTATCTCTCCTGTCCCTCGGGAACATCGCCCTTCTTCGGAAAGCGCGTGTAATAAAACCCCGAGTTGTCGTGCGACCACGCAACGCTGGCCGCGCGCGTCCACTCGATCGTGTCCGGCAAAAGATTCCCCGTCTTGGTCTCGACAATATGCAAAGTGCTCATCTCAGACCCGCCAGCCGAAGTCCCGTAAGCAACATATTTTCCGTGCTCGGCAGGCCAGAACCAGTCCAGTGCGACGGTCCCATCAGCTGCCAGCAGGTTCACATCGACCAGAACGCGGTCTTTCCCATCAACCCCGTCCCGCACATAAAGCACCGGCTGGTTCTGCAACCCATCCCGCCGCGTATGGAAATAATATTTCCCGCCAATCCGCGGCACGCCAATCTCTCCAATGCGAAGCAGTTCCGAAAGCCGCGCATGAATCGCCTCCCGCCCCGGCAGCGGATCAAGCAAAGCCCGCGTATAAGCCGTCTCCTCCGCAACCCACTTCCGTGTCTCCGGACTAGACGAATCCTCCAGCCACCGGTACTTATCGACAACCTTCGTCCCATAAAAAGTTTCCTCAAGCGGCCGCACCTCAGCCCCAGGAGGACCAACCACCGCAGAACCCTGCCCACCACCCGCCGCCCCAACAGCCGCCACCACAAAAAGCAGCAAAGCAAAAGTCCAAAACAAACGACCGCCACCCATAAGCACCTCAAGAAACTATAAATGCCCCGAAACAAAACCCATCCACCACCGCAGACTGGACCAGCAGACTACACAAGCAGACTACACAATATGTTCAGCCCCCGCAGCAGGATGCTATGATAAACAAGCAAGCGCACTCAGAACGAAGCGCAAAAGAAGCGCGCGCTCCGCGCGCGCTTCACAACACTCCTCAGTAGCTCAATGGCAGAGCATCCGGCTGTTAACCGGAGGGTTGTAGGTTCGAGTCCTACCTGAGGAGCCATTTCTTTCCTAGCTGTTGACTCCCCAAGGCTATGACGCTCCTTTCTAATATTCTTTCTATGTTTCGCGCCTATTCTCTCGAATCTCAGTACTAGCGGGAGAGGTCGATGCGAGTGAGCAAGGGAAGCAAGCGCCGTCAGACACACACCGCGAGCAAACAAGTCCTGTTGGAGTCCAAGGGTACTGCGAACGCAAGGGAAAGAAGAATGTCTCAAAAATCACAAGGCTCGACCTGCTCAACTACGCCGCGTGGGCACACCAGCAGAGCCCCACGAAGTCGCGGCGCACAGCGAACACGAGCCAGTTCTTCCCGCCGACCAACGGCCTGGGCGGATGAAGAAGACTATGGGGCTGAGCCCGATAAGCGCTAACCAAGCAGGGCGGACTAGAAGCTGACCCTCGCGGTCCCTTTTTTGGGCGGTCACTTCCGAGTAGCCGACCATCCATCCATTACCTCTTCCACGCTTCCTACAACCAGTCCCCGATCTCGGCGTGGGAGATTCAGAAGAACAAAAGAGAGCAGGAGATTCTTCCTGCTCTGTTAGTCGCGGCTCATGTTCCTAGACTTCTCGGCCCATACGACATTGGCACTCAGCGTGTGTGTTGGGATCAACGCTCCGACTTCGGACGTGAGTCGCGGGATGTGCCCCAGTCCGGGAACATTTGTGCAACGGAATGCGCAACGAAGGCGGGTCTTTGTCGCCGCCTCTCTCGGAGGGTGAACATGATAGCAAGGAACAATCCTGCTAAAGCTCCGAGGAATGCTTCTGTAACCGAGAGGCTATTGAACGTATGCAGCCCTTCGTTGGTCAATATGAATCCGTTATATGCCATAGCCACCGTCCAGAGAATTACCCGAACAGAGAACATGGGAATCACCTCTGAATGAGCAAAGTATTGCCGCAATTTACGTAACTGGGATCGGCGCCGTCATGGAGGCCATTGAAGCGGTGGCTTCCGGCGATGCTACAAGTTGCGAATCGCAGGCTTTAATGGCTTTAATTCCTGGACGTGACGCTCGCGATAGACTCCCACTACGGATTCCACTGTATTGCCTCAAGTCGCCGCTCCGCGTAGTCTACCGTGGATAGATCACGATCCCTAGAAAGCGGTCATGGGTTAGCGAGTGCTTTATGGGTACTCATTGCGACCCTCACGACCGCTTTTTCTATGTGTAATCGTTTGGCTCATGCCTAGAGTCAAATCACTGAGGACGCTTGCCTTCCTGCCAACGGTTTAGGCTGCGGCTTTGGAACTCCCGACCATCCTGTATTTCTTTGCGAGGAATGCCATTCTGATTCGGATTTCTTCCTGATCTTCTTTCAGGACCGCGCGCAGGAGAGAAACGAGGTCTTGAACCTTCCGAGAGTCTTTCTCTGCGGCTATATCTGCGCAGAGTCGCCGCACCAGATCAGTGTTATACACAAAATCTCCGAATAGGATTGTCCTACGCAAGGAGGTCGAATGGAATACAGGAGATTCCCGATGATATCTGTTGCGGTGCAGATGAGAACAATGGGCGGGCGTGAGCAGACTTTAGGGGAGGACTGTTCGAATCGGGTAGTGTCCTAATTTGACCAAGCAAGGGAAATAATTCGGCCAATCAAATTGCCTCATCGTGGAGCGTAGATGCCCGAATCGCCTAGACCTGGAGATGCCCATTGCCTGCATTGCGGCGAGTTTATGTTTTACATAAGTGCGAAGTTAACGGGAGAAAAGTTTTACCCTAAGTGTGGATGGAGGAACTTTTCTTATCGTTCCAGTACACCGTCAAAGTCTGTTCCGCTAGAATCAGATGAACTCGCCCCTTCCATTGACACACTAATCCCTCAAAACATGCGATCTCCATCGTCTCTTCCGGGGTATGAGACATTCCACTGTTGATGACTGGAATGGGACGGTCGCAAGACTGGCAGCGGAATAGTAGCACGCGATATTCGCTCATGGTTTTGCCTTTCCGAAAGTTATTGCTTGATGAGCCAGAGAAGGCCAATCACGGCGGCGAGGACGGCGACGGCACAGACGATTTCCAGTAGGTCGCGCCAAAGTGGTTCGAATCGCCGTCCGGTTTCAACCGGATCGTAACAATGGGTGCCTACGGAAAACCAATATCGCACCCAATCTTTCACGGCATCCGCCTTGCGGCCCCGTGTTCGGCTTTTGTGTTTGTCGGCCATCCCCGCATACGCTCGAATTTAACCTACCGCCTTAGAGATCAAGGCGGTAGGTTTATCGCTGGTTAGGTCGTTGGAGGCCGCATTTGCGGTTACTCCTTTCCGCCCTACGTCTGTGCGTTGAAAACTTACAAACATGTCGGTCCAGCAAACTATCCGGCACGGGCATAATTCTAAGCCGCAGCCTTATCTGGTGCGTCATAGAAATTCAACAAATCGGCAATTGTCCAGACGGTTTTGGGCTTTGCCGATTTGTATATTTTCATCAGTTGCGCGAAATCAACTTCGGAGCCAAAGTGATTTCTATGGAATCTCAGAGCGCAGTGCAGAATTGGGAAACGGCCATTACGGACGCGAAAAGGATGCTGATAGGCGCAACTGGCGGTAGAGTGAAACGACTGAGGCGAGCTATCGGTGTTTTCGTGGAGAATGCCAGACGTGGCGACCCTTGGCCGGGGAGCGTGGCACAATGAGTGCTTTGGGGGTGCCGCGTTGACTCTGGAAACCAAGACGCTGATTAGCCCTGCCGACATAACCGCCGTCCATTACAGGTGTAGTTGCGGCAGTTCTCAAGTGATACCAGTCTCAAAAGAGCACAGCGTTCCCGACGGGTGCGAGGTCTGCGGGGTGCACTGGTTTGATACTGGCGATTCTCGCCAGAACGACATTTACCGGATGGTTTCCGCAATCCGTGCAGCGCAGGTTAGGGTGTCTGAATTTGGGGGCACCGGGATTGGCCTTCAAGTGGCGCTAGAGATCGACGCCTGTGGAAAATCAAATTAGGACACTACCTCGAATCGGTGTCCCTTGACTCAATCGGGTCTTGGGGCGCTTTCATTTTTGTGTTTATTTGCCAAAACTGTGATTACGGAATCCGCCTCTGCCCACGACGATGATTGTTTTTGCGATACTATTGCGTTGCAACACAGGGTAGCGTCAAGAACGGCCTTGGATGGAGTAGGGACATATGCACGAGGGGCCATTTCTTTGCTGGACTTAGGGCGTCTGTTCTCCTCGGGTGGCCTGCGACTGTGCGGATACCTGATTCTTAGCCCGATCCAGGCGATGCCAGAAAGAGCCGCAATGTATGCGGGTGTCACGGCGTGAGGCGATTGACAAGCCCTCAAACGCCACAGTTTTTTGATTCGGAAGGCGCACAAAAGTGGTTCCTTCGCCGCTTCGTCGTCCGGATCTAGCGCTTCTGGGAGGGTAGCGCGCTGCTTCAGGCTGAAACCGCTTCCGGTAGAGCAGGCGGGGCTGGCGCATTCGCTTGTGGTGAGGAAGAATCTGAGTCTTGCCGCTGCGCGCGGGCGGGGGCGCCCGCGGCACACAGGGTTGTTTACAACCAGGCCCGGGGAGGTTTGTGATTAAGAACTCCAGACTGCAGTTATTAATGTTTCTTTTGCTGATCGCGAACGGCCTGGGATACGCGCAGCAACGCCGGAAGGTCATCATCAATCAGGATTGTTCGGGGCCGGGCGGCAGCAATCTGCAAACGCTGTTGACCTTGATTCAATCTCCGCAGGTGGAGGTGCTGGGCATCACCGTCGTCAGCGGGAATCAATGGCGCGATGAAGAGGTAGCGCATACTCTGCGACTGCTCGAACTGATTGGCCGCACCGATATTCCGGTCGTGCCCGGAGCGGTATTTCCGCTGGTGCATCGCCGTGATGAGGCCATTCTGTGGCAGGCAAGATATGGAAAAATCGCGTTCGCCGGCGCCTGGGATGATCGCTGGTGGCACGAACCTGACGTGATTCCGAAGCTTCCTGAAGGGCAGCCGACTACGAAGCCGGCCGATGAGGATGCGGCTCACTTCCTGATCCGCATGGTGCGCAAATATCCGCATGAAGTGACGATCTACGAGGGCGGCCCGATGACGAACCTGGCGCTGGCCAACGCGATCGATCCGCATTTTGCCGAACTGGCCGAAGAGCTGGTGTTCATGGGGGGAAGCTTGAGCCCGCAGACCGACGATCCGGAGTTCGTGAGCAGCCCGCGCCACGAATTTAATTTCTGGTTCGATCCGGAGGCGGCGAAGAGCGTGTTGCAGGCGCCATGGAAAAAAATTGTGTGCACACCGGTCGACATCTCCGTCAAAACCAGATTCACCGACGAGATGATTGCCGAAATCAGGAAGAGCAACAGTGCCGCGGCGCAATACGTGGTGAGGTTTTTTATGAAGGATCAGGGCGGCTCGTATATGTGGGATGAACTGGCGGCGGCCGCGTGGATTGATCCGACGCTGATCACGAGAAAAGTAACACGCTATATGAGTGTGGACATTGACCAGGGCGCGGCCTACGGCAACACGCTGACGTGGATGGAGGAAGACAATCCGAAGCTGGGCGCGCGACGGGTGGAAATCCAGATGGATTTGGATCTGGCGAGGTTTAACAAGATGTTTGTGGAATTGATGAAGGCGCCAACGCCAAAGGCGCATTGAGTTTCAGGGAGTGGTAGATGTTGGTAAGGAAGCGAGCCGAACGCGCGATTATTGCGTCGCAAAGAACGCGACGCTTCGCGCGGCTCACCCAGATCCTTCACTGCGCAAAGAACGCTTGTTCAGGATGACAACCCCAACTGCACGACCATTGCCTGGTCAGAAATTGAAGCGATAACCCAGGATCATCTTGGCGATCAGGTGGTCGGTTGCGCCGGTGACGCCGACGCCGAGGCCGAAATTGATCTCCCATTGCGGAGCGATATTCAAATCGATCGCGGGAAGAATCTGGTGCTGTTGCTGAGAGACTGCGTCGAATCCGGTTACCGGGCCGACCGAACCGTAATATTCCAGACCGGCAGCGACCTTCGGAGTGAGATTGTAACTGAATTTGAAGTTGGGCGAAAAGACGACGCCCTGGTTTACGCTCTGACCATGGAAAGAGCGGTCGAGCGTGGGATTCAGGGACCAATACCAGCGTCCGATATTCTGATCGACGATGGGGCGGATCTCCCAGGTCCAGGTGTCGACGGAATATTGCCGGCGTTGGTAGCCGATCTCGTTGGAGAGGCTGACGCGTACGGGCCAGTTCCATTTCTTCGGGACAGCGACGCGCGGGCGGATGTGATCGCCGACCCACTGCCAGCTTTGGCCCTCGGTTATGGAAGTGAAAATATAGAAGCCGCACTCGAACCAGTCATTGAAGCCGTGGGTGATTTCGATGGTCTCGTGCTCGGCATGATTGGTGGGATAAAGGCCGTCCACAATCGTCTTCGAACCATCGATGGTGAAGTTGCTGTGGAGTTCGACCATGGTGTGGCGGGGATCGACCAGGTCGGATCCGTAGACCTGGATTTCGTAGTTATCCTGAGCGTGGGTGAGAGATGCGGGCAGGATAAGCGTCAGCAAAGCGAGCGCGAGAAGGGAAGCGCGCGCGAAGCGGGCCGAGTTAAACTCGCAATATTCCATACGGAAGATTATCAGCCAGGGACCGAAAGGAAAAACTTTGCCTCTCACAAAACTCGACAGCACCGCTGCGTTAATCGTAATTGATCTGCAAAAAGGAGTTGTCGCTTTGCCGACGGTGCACGCTGCCGGCGAGATTATCGGCCGCGCGGCACAACTTGCGCGCGCTTTCCGTGAGCGAGGGCTGCCGGTTGTTCTGGTCAACGTGACCGGTGCGGCTCCGGGACGCACCGATTTTGTACGGCCGAAATTTTCGTTTTCGGCCGATTGGACCGAGCTTGTTCCGAAATTGGAGCAGCAGCCCGGCGATTATCTCGTCAGCAAGCAGCGAGTGGGAGCGTTCATTGGGACGTCATTGGACGAAACCTTGCGTCAGCGCGGCGTCACCCAGGTTTTTGTGACGGGGATTGCGACGAGTGCGGGCGTGGAATCGACGGTGCGCAGCGCCTACGATTACGGTTACAACGTTGTGACTGTTGTGGGTGCGATGACGGATCGCGACGCCGAGGCGCATCGTCACAGCATCGAGAAAGTTTTTCCGCGGATGAGTGAGGCGGAGACGACCGGAAATGTGCTGAAGATGTTGAAGGAGGCGCCGGGCGGGTGAGTAGGGAGACTCTGGATTGCTCAGACCAGCGATGCGGGGCGTAAATCGCGGAGGCGAGTCTCGGTGGCGACGATGCGGCCTCGAGGTCTTCGGGTTTCTGGAAAGCGGAATCCTCTGGCACGGCCAGGCCTCGACGGGGTGCTCGAAAGCGGCCTCGAAATCGTCCCGGTTACCGGCCTTATTTATTCGAAACAGAGCATGGGAGTAGTGAAGTGGGTGCTGGCAGGGGCGAAATTACTCCAGGCTTAGATCCATCTGGCCTTGTTTCGTGAAGTGGATGTGCAGCATGGTTTCTTTTCCACTGACAAACTCCCCGACCACTATGGAGGACTGCTCGCTGTTGGCGCCAGTGCTTACCTGCACGCGGAGAAGGTGCTTTCCGGGCGAGAGTTGCATGGCATGGAATTCATGGCCCTGCACCTGATGGAACACGACCAGACGTTTCTTGTCGGTTCCTTCCAAGCTATGCGTATAGGTCAAGCTGTCATCCACCCAGATCGAAAGATGGGCGTCCGTGAACTTGTGCTCCACCTCGATTTCGAGCAAGGCTGGAGAGGCTGGTGCGCTTGGGGCTGGGCTGTCGACTTTCGCAGAAGAAGAAGGAGGGGAAGGATTAGATCGGGCTGCAACTTTCCGAGGTTTATGCGCGCTGGGCGCCGTCCTTGTCTTGACTGGGGCAACCACTTCTGCGCGGGGCACGGGTTTGGTAATTGCGGCGCCTGCCAGATTCTGGGGCGGCGCGTTGTGGGGCCAGAGGAGACTAGAAATCCGAAGTCCAAAGACGAGAAGTCCCAAGAGAAACAAAGCGCCGGCGAAAGATTTCTTGCGCATCTTCACGAGCAAGTGTTCCGCGGCGCGGCGCTCGACGGGCAGAGAGCGAGTGCCCGAAGGAGATTTGGGCGCGAGCCTCAGTGGCGCCAGGGCTGCCGTTGTGAGGCTTTCATTCCCCGGTTGGATTGCCCCCGCCGCGTCAGAACCTGGCTGCTTTGCCGTGTTCCGCGGATCTCGTCCTTCCCGCAACGCCTGGATGTCGAGCGCCATCTCTCTGCCGCTCTGATAGCGCTGAGCGGGATCTTTCGCCATGGCTCGCCGAATGATGTAGTCGAGTTCCGGTGGCAGGTCGGTGTCGAGAACGGTCGCCGGTACCGGCTCGCGGTTGACCACCTTGAAACAAACCGTGAGGGCGCTGTTGCCCTGGAACGGCCTGTAACCGGTCAGGACGGTGTAGAGGATCACGCCCAGGGAAAACAAATCCGACCGCCCGTCGACCGCATCGCCGTTCAGTTGTTCGGGCGACATGAAAGCGGGTGTGCCTAACACGCGTCCCGACAGAGTGTGGGTGGAGAGGCCTAGCTTGGCGACACCGAAGTCGGCGATTTTGGCGCGACCGTCTTCCGTGATCAGAATATTCGCGGGCTTCAGATCGCGGTGAACCACGCCCTGACCGTGAGCGCAATCCAGGGCTTCCGCCAGTTCTACGGTCAGCTGCAGCGCCGTCTCCAGGGGCAACGTATGGTCGTCCCGCGCCAGCAGCTTGTCGAGGGACTGCCCTCCGACAAACTCCATCACGATGTAGGGAGCGCGCGTCTCCGGCTCCTCACCCATATCGAAGACGGTTACGATGCCAGGGTGCGAGAGGCGCCCAGCAGCTTCGGCTTCCCGGAAGAAACGCTCGCGATACTCTTGTTCCTCTTCCGGCGGCTGGCCGGCGAGGGAAATGGTTTTCACCGCGACCACCCGGTTGATCTTCGGATCGCGCGCCTGGTAGACCACACCCATGGCTCCCCGTCCCAACTCGGTCAGGATCTGGTAGCGCCCAAAACGCTCGCGTTTTGGATCATCCATAACTGCCCATCTCGGGGATCACGCCTTCGCCACGACCTCGGAAACCGCCGCCGCTTTCGTTTGGTCGTCCGACGCAGTCGTGACCAGCATTCCGACTACGTTCTCGTTCAGCACATCCGCGAGTTTTTTCGCCTGCGCCTGGGTGATTCCATTCAACAGTTCGAAGCTGACCTGGATGCCCCGCAGGGTGGAAATGGTGTCATGGTGTGTGTGAACTTCGATTGCGACCGGCACGCCCTGCCGGCCAATGCCAAAGCT
The DNA here is from genome assembly GCA_963771895.1 of uncultured Acidobacteriaceae bacterium. Classification (GTDB taxonomy): domain Bacteria; phylum Acidobacteriota; class Terriglobia; order Terriglobales; family Acidobacteriaceae; genus Sulfotelmatobacter. The sequence goes on from CAVYVQ010000017.1 coordinate 55,390, forward strand.
AACCCCTGCTCGTTCAAGCCTGATTGTCGTCACGAATCGCCCCTGCTGTGAGACACAATTCTGCCTCGCCCCCCGGTAGAAGAGGCGCGGCATTTAGCTATCCATTAGTCTGGACTAAGAGGCCGATGATTCCTAGGTTACCGACGTGTCGCCGCGGATTCTTGTGTTCGGTAGCGCGCATTAGCACGAGATCGGCCTGCGACGAGATCGGCCTACCCAAGGCTCTGGAGCCTGGAATCGCGGGTGACGAGATAAACTGCTGCAATGCCTGAATCTTTTCCATCTCTACAGGTACCGGTCCTCGAAACTGCGCGGCTCAAACTCCGCGGCCACCAGCTTGACGATTTCAACCACTGCGCCGCGATGTGGTCGGATCCCCAGGTAACTCGATTCATAGGCGGCAAACCGCTTAGCGAAGAGGAAGCCTGGAGAAGGTTGCTAGGTTACGTGGGCCATTGGTCGCTGCTCGGGTTCGGCTATTGGGTGGCTGAGGAGAAGGCCACCTGCAATTTTGTCGGAGAGATCGGATTCGCCGACTACAAACGGGATCTGGAGCCATCGCTGAAAGGCGTGCCCGAAATCGGCTGGGTCCTCGCCTCGCCAGCACACGGCAAAGGCTATGCAACCGAAGCTATCCGCGCGGCCGTTGCCTGGGGCGATGGGCACTTCTCGCCGGCGCGGACAGCCTGCATTATCGCGCCGGAGAATGTTGCGTCGATTCGGGTCGCGGCGAAATGTGGATATCGGCAACTCGCGCTTGCTACGTATAAGGGACATCCGACGCTGATGTTTGTTCGCGAACCGGGCATGACGGGGCAGCCCTGAGTTCTAGGAATTGCGTCCCTGCGCGCAGCCGCGCAGTGTTACGATATCGGGCTGCTTCAAGATTCGAGACATTGGACCTGCAAGATGACAAGAGCTGCCCGCTCCGTAGCATCGCCCAAGGTAGTTTCCATCGAAGACTTCCGGCCCATCGCGCGCCAAAGGGTGCCGAAATCAGTATTTGACTACCTCGACGGCGGCGCCGAAGGCGAGGTCACGCTGCGCGAGAATTGCCGGATATTTAACGATGTCACCTTCCTGCCGCGGCATGCGGTGGCGCTTGCACAGTGCGATCTGTGCACAACGGTTCTTGGCTTCAAGCTTTCTCTTCCGTTCCTGCTTGCGCCCGTCGGATACAGCCGGCTAATGCATCCCGGAGGGGAAGTGGCAGCCGCGCGAGCCGCCGGAAGAGCGGGCACTGGCTATATTCTCTCGACGATTTCCGGGCACAAGCTTGAGGATGTTCGGGCCGGCTCGTCCGGACCCGTTTTTTATCAGCTCTACCTGATGGGCGGACGCGGGGCTGCCGAGGCCGTGATCGAAAGAGCGCGCGTTGCGGGATTCTCCGCGCTGGTCGTGACCATCGATACTCCGGTGTCTGGAATCCGCGAGCGCGATTACCGCAACGGCATGAAGGAACTCATCAGCGGCGGACTGTTGGAGAAGATCCCTTATCTTCCGCAGATTCTCTCGCGTCCGGGTTGGGTTATCAGTTATTTACTGGACGGCGGATTACCTGGACTGCCGAACGTTGTGATCCCGGGAAAAGGGCAGATGCCGCTGGTCGACATCAATGCTGCATTGGCGGAATCGACTCCGACCTGGGCAGACCTGCGCTGGATCAGGGAAATCTGGAAAGGTCCAATCGTCATCAAAGGGGTGCTGACGGCGGACGATGCGCTGCGCGCCGTGGATGAAGGAGTGGCGGCGATTTCGGTTTCGAATCATGGCGGCCGGCAGCTTGACGGAGTTCCAGCCTCGTTGCGCGCGTTGCCCGAAGTGGTGGAAGCCGTGCAAGGCCGCATCGAAGTATTGATGGATGGAGGCATTCGCCGCGGCACCGACATCGCCAAGGCCATCGCAATGGGAGCCCGCGCCGTGCTCTGCGGACGCGCCTACGCCTACGGCTTGGCCGCCGCGGGTGAAGCTGGCGTGGATCGGGCTATCGACATTCTGCGGACTGACTTGGAACGGACTTTACGGTTGCTCGGTTGCCCGTCAGTCGCGGCTTTGGACCGTTCTTATGTGAATGTGCCTAAGAGCTGGGAAGTGAGCTGATGCAAGATTCACTTCTCCCCCAACCATTCGCTCTGGTTGGCTAAGACGTTATACCCGAACGTGGTTGTATTGCCTCGCTTCGATTTGACAAACTGCTGCAGGATTAAATATCTAAACACCCAAGGGATTCTCGTTCCCTTTTTGAAAATCAATGATTCCTCTGCTGTGAAGTTCTGCGCCGCGATGTCTAACTCGAACTTATCGACGGGACGACCATCCTCCCATTTCATGGGGCCCTCAACAGGAGTAAGTGTTTGTTTTAGGAGGCGCATCTCTCCTGGATGCAATGTTCCTACATTGATTATCTCGGTTTCGTAAAAAGATCGCGGGTTGTCCAAGTTAAAGTCTCGAGCATTGCGTACAGTCACCGTTACCCCGGTCAGCGTCTGCTTTCCCTCATTACGAATACTTAAGGGGATAGGCACGAGACCCGTCCACACTTGGGGAGTCACGACCGCGAAGGATTTGCCGCCAGTAATGTTCTCCAGCACCTCCTTCGTCTTTCCAATTGTTGCGGCAAAGTTCCGGTCGCTCTCAGAGACACTTTCCCTAATTCCATTGGCTATCTCACGGAAGTTATTTTCTGATGCCGTTCGCGCCGCCGCTTGTTCTGAATCGTTTCGTTCTCGATCTACACTCATCATCCAAACTTCGGCGCTCATCAACAGCAGGAACACGCAAATAGAGATCGCCTTGAACCATCGCGGGGGATGCTCCCAAAATGTCACAGCACCCGCCACAACCGCCAAGATCGCAATGAACACACCGGGGCAGAGGGGCCAATGCAGGCACTTTGGCAGCCATGAAGCAAAATGCAGCATCCTGTGAGGCTAACGGGACTGCGTGGGTTTCGTCAAAAGGCCAATCCCCCACTTTTCCCTTGACTGAAAGGCAGCCGATCCCTCAATATGGCGTTAGGCGACATGTCGCCAGAGGTCATATGGACGTCCTGCCCCTCACTGAGCCCGTACTTCTTATTCTGCTGAGCCTGGCCGAGCAGCCTCGGCACGGCTATTCCATCCTGAAAGATGTCGCGGAGATGAGCGATGGCCGCGTCACGCTGAGCACGGGCACGCTCTACGGAGCGTTGCGCCGTCTGCTCGAAGACGGCTGGATCGAGCGTTTCGAAGAAGAAGACAGCTCGCGGGGACGCCAGGCCTATCGCCTCACTCCCGCGGGGCGGCGCAACCTGCAACTTGAGGCCAGCCGGCTGAAACATCTGTCGAGGGTCGCCAGCCTGCGCGTGGCGCGGAAGGGACTGTAACCATGCTCTTCCTATATCGATGCCTGCTGCGCCTGTATCCCGCCGCCTATCGTTACGAGTACGGGGATGAAATGGCTGGCCTGTTCCGCGAAGTGCTACAGGACGTGCAGAACCAACCATCGGATAAAGGATTATTGCAGAGAGGGAAGTTTCTTCTCCGCGAGTTCGGAGGACTGCTCCACGGTGCACTGCAAGAGCATTCTCGGGCTATCACCGGTTCCAATTTGTTTCCGTCGTCTTCAAGGAGGTTCACCATGCGTTCCGAATTCCGCTTCCCGAAAGCCACGCCAGTGCTGATGACGATCATCCTGGCAGGAGTGATTCTGACCATCGAGAAGGCCACCGCGATTGAGGAGTCGCTGCCTCTGGCGTATCCTCAACAACTCCCACTGATTCACCCGGAGCACTTCACATTTTTCCCGGCGATGGCGGTGATTTTTCTCTCCACCTACGCGGCCGCGGTGATTGGATGGGTCGTACTCTTTGCCCTGCGCCGCTCCGGAGTGCATCGATTGTCGGAGATGCCGGACGCTGCGCCGCGAAAGTAAGTTGTCAGTTACCCATCTTCTTGATGGCTCCGAGCGGCGTCTGCAAAGTCCCGTCGAGATTGATGTCGAAGTCGTAGGAAAACGGCGTGAACGATCCCGCCTTGTAGAAAACGACTTTGCCGTCGCCCGTAAAGCAATCGAATGGCATCTCGCCGCCCAGTCCTTCGGTGATCGTTGCTTTGCCGGAGCGGAAAACGACTTTCATACCGCCCATGCCCGAGACGTGCTCCCAGCGGCCTTCATACTTGCCGGCGCAACTGACGAGCCCCGGCTTGGGAGCTTGCCCGGCGGCCCGTTGCGCGGGAGGTGGAGGCGCCGGCTTGGTCGACATGCGGATATTCTCGGCGGTCGTGTTCACAATGTCAGAGCCGAAGCCAGTATCAATGCCCGGCACCTTGATGTCGTACATGTTGACATTATTCTGCCCGCGAATCTCCCCCTCCATCCACTTGCCGTTCACCAGCACTTGCACGCGATCGTGCAGGTCATATTGTCCCGCCGCATGGTCCTCCGCCGTGAGTTTGCCCAGCCGGTGTATTTCGTAGGGCCACATTTTTGAAACGTTAATCCCGCTCGGCAGATGGACCAGGTACGACCGACCGTGGACCTCGATGACCGTGGCTTCCTGCCAGCCGTCGATCAGAACGCGCACGGTGTCGCCCACCTTGAATCCGCCGGGCCCGGGCCCTGTCTGATTCGCCGGTTGATTCGCAGCGGGAGCCGCGGCCGCGCGCGCCTTAAACGGAGAAGGCGCTGGCGGAATCTCGCCGCGATGAGGGTCGGCCTGCGCTTCGGCCGCGGTTTGCGCGTGGCATTTCGCCGGAAGCAGAGCCGTGAGTTGTACGCGGAGCGCTTCGCCGCGCTGGAACGCCTGTCCCTTTTTGTAGTTCTGATAATCGCAAGCGCCCGTGGCGTCGTTGCACGAAAAAACTTTGAAGCTTTGTCCGTCGGTGCAAACGTAGACGACGTTCATCTGCAGCGCCGGGGCTTGCGCAAGGGCGCTGGCCATCGGCAAAATCAAAAGCAGAATGCCTCCAAGAAAAACGCGCATCTGATTCCCCTCGCGCTGCAAAACTGTCCAGGGCGCGGAGGTAAGTTACCCCCGCAGTCCACGAAATAGCGTGGGCGGAAGGATATCATCAAAAGCGAAAATACTCTGAGGAACTAGAGCGATCGCAGGAAATCGATGATTTCCTGCTGCTCCTGCGCGTGCAGCTTGTTGAAATGCTCGACGACCTTAATTGCCTCGCTCCCAGGGCTCTTGTGGGCTCGGATGGCTTCTACCAGGTTTGTCGTTCGTCCGTCATGCAGGAAGAAGACGCGTTGTCCGACGCCCCACAGAGGAGCGGTACGAAACTCGTCAGGGCCGGCGCCACCTTGCGTGATGCCGTCGGCGAGCCCTTTGCCCATGTGGTGGACGAGAAGGTCAGAGAAAAGATTCGCCGTCTGATTGGAAAGCGCAGCGCTTGGGCTGGTCGAGGAGCCGCTCGCAATCATTGCGTCTGTTTTAAACGACGGTGTATGGCAGTGGGCACAACCTATCCTTGCAAAAACGGCGCGCCCTTTCTCGCTCGACGCTGTTGCCGGAGCGGGAGTGGGCGGCGCCAGCATCCGCATGAAGTTGGCAAACGCTTCGATGTCTGAGACGACCGCCGTATTCGAATTGCCGGTGGTCGCGGGGGCGGGCGTGAAATTAAGCGTGTCTTCAGGAGTGGCGATGTAAAGACAGCTCGGCGTTTCGTCTCGCTCTTGGGGGAAAAGCTGGTTCGTGATTCCCATCTCGACGTTGTAGGCCTCGGCCGCGAACATGAGAAGAGATTTGTTCTGCGCCTTCCACCCAAACCGGGTGATGGTGCCATCGTTTGCGCTGCGGTTCACATTTCCGCTCAGGTGCGAGTTCGGGCGTCCGTAAATACCCAACTCCGACTTCAACGACGCGTCGGCCCTCATATTCGCAAGGATGGCCGAGTCGGGAATCGCTTCTATAAGCCCCGCGCCAAAAACAGGAGTCGGAATGCGAAAAATAATGTTTGGATTCCCACCCTGCCCCGAGAGCGGATCTCCCGCGGGCAGGAAGTCAGGTTGAGCGATGTTGCAACCGGGGGCATCACTTCGTCCCGTGATCACGAAGAGGTCGTGCACCGAGCCGTCGGCGGCTCCGTTGTTCTCCTTGAACCGCGCTTCGCGGACTGGACCGTTTTCCGTAATGAACCATGGCACTTTGTTCCTCGCGCCATTCAAGGTGGCGACTGTGAACATGGGATTTCGCGCCGGGCTCGATCCGCCTGCATCCGGCTGCGCGTGGCAAGAGAAACACTGGTTGGAGTTGAAACGGGGACCGAGGCCATTGTTCGAGCCTTTAGTCACGACCTCGATGTCAAGGAACCTCGCCTGCCCATCTTGGAAGAATGCAATTTCGTCCGCAGTAAGACCCTTTAGCGGAGCGCCGGCGCCCGCGGGGCCGCCGCGCACGCCCGGGTCGACTGGGTTTTTGGCCCCAGCCAAAGAGTAGACAGATGTTGCCAGGGACACAGCGACGATTCCGGCGAAACTCTTGAGTGCAGTTCTCCCGAGTATCATCATCGCGATCACCTCGTTGACCCAGGAATGCGGGTATTGTACACCGGGGTCTACTGTCTTCGACTTGTGAACACGAGTTGATCGCAAACACGTCGCCCTGCGATATTGGGCTTCGCCGCCGGGCACGCGCTTGCGCGACGCAAGGACCGCGTTATTGACCCTCTTTCTTCTCCGTCTCCTTGGGCAACGCCTTCTCGATGGGCTTGCGGGGCAGCATCTGGTCGCGCATGGCTGCGTCGTACACGAATCCGGCCACCACCACTGCCGCCTGCTTCAGATCTTCGGGCTGCAGGCGGTCGTACACATCCATATTGGAGTGGTGAGTGCGCGACTCGTACTCGAGAGGATCCTGAATGAACTGGAATCCCGGGATGCCGACTGCGTCGAATGAGAGATGGTCGGTGCCGCCTGTGTTGCGCATGGTGAGCGTGTTCACGCCCAGATCTTTGAACGGCTTCATCCAGGCTTCGAAGATGGAGCAGCGCCGCCTCGTTCTCCTGCAGGTGAACGCCGCGAATCTTACCGGTGCCGTTGTCCACGTTGAAATAGACCGAGACTTTCGCCTGTTCCGGCTTCACCTTGACTTCTCCGGCTTCGCGCCGCAGCAGCGTGGGCATGCCTTTCATTGCAGGATCGTCCATCGGCGGACGCGATCCAAAGTGATGCTCCACATAACCCTGCGAGCCGAGCAGCCCTTCTTCCTCGGCACTCCACAAGCCGATGCGAATCGTGCGGCGTGGCTTGATGTCGAGCGCTTTCAGAATGCGCATCGCTTCCATCATCACAATTGTGCCGGCGCCGTTGTCGGTAGCGCCCGTGCCCGCATGCCATGAATCCAGATGTGCGCCTATCATCACGACTTCATCCTTCTTATCTTTGTCCGTGCCGGGAATCTCGGCGAGGGTGTCGTACTGCATTGGGTCGTCGTCATAGAAAGTGTTGGTGACGTTCAGCTCTAGCGATACGTCTTTCTTCTGCTGCAAAAGCCGCGCAATGCGGCTCCAGTGCTCGAGCGCCATGGTGAGCTGAGGAACGGTAGTGGTGTCGCCGGGCTTGTAGGATCCGCCCGACTGCACAAACACGGTGCCGCCGCCGGAAGTCTGGCGGCTGTGGTCGATCACGGCCACAACTTTTTCATCGGCGAAAAACTGGTTCAAGTCCTTCACGAACTGCTGGCGCTTCAGGAAAGCGGCAAAGCCGAACGGAGGACGGTCGCCGGGAATCTGGTAGTCGGAGAGTTTCGCGAGATCGTCATCGCTGAGGCGTTTGAAAGGAGCCTCAGTGATCGGCTTCACGTCAGCGTCGGGCCCGAAGATCACAATCATGCCGGCGAGCTTTCCTTTGTATTTATCGAAGTCCTTCTTTTCATCGATGGTGACGCGAACGCATTTCGCCTGCAACACGCCGTTGGTGCCGGGCGTCCAGGCCTTGGCGTAGACGAGCAGCGGAGCGATATCGGGCGAGGTCATGCGAACATTGACGTATTGGTTGGCCCAGCCGCGGCCGAACGGTCCCCAGGGCTCGAGGTGTGAGTTCGAGAGACCCATCGCCGCGAGTTGATCGCGCGTCCACTCGTTGGCGCGTTTCATGTTGGGCGAGCCGGTGAGCCGCTCCCCGATCGAGTCCATCAATCCCGTGGCGAACTCCATCACCTTGGAGTTGCGAAAGCCCTCGTACCGGATGCGGCCCATGGCTTCCATATCCACCTTCTCCTGCGACCACAGGGGTATGACCGAGCAGACCACAACCAAAAGGCAGGCCAGACGGGCGAAGTTCTTCATGATGAAAGCTCCTGAATGAGGATCGAATGGGGGATTATACAGCGTTGATTTCGGCGATGGGGCGGAGCGAATTGTGAAGTTGTTTCAACGCTCTCTGCCAGTGCATGTTTCTTGGCGCACTCCGCGGCCGTTCTCCGCGTCTCCGCGAGTAAGAGTTTGTGTGGCTACTGAAGTCTTTCAAACCTTATCGCGGAGATCGCCGGAAAAAGCCGCAGAGTATGCAGAGATGGCAAAACCGAGGCCGGAATCATTCTTTCTTGCCGGAAGTTTCCGCGCAAAGGCTTGCTTTGAGGTTACTTGGGAGGGATAGCACTTTAGGGCAGGTGCCGTGGCACGAGTGTGCCATTTGCAAAATCCGGCTACGCTTCTATTTTCGCAAGTGAGCAGTTCTGGGGGAGGGCTGCCCGGGCGCCTCGATCTCGAAAGAGATTCGAGGCGCTCGTCATTGGGGCAGGGATTTCTGGCCTCTTTGGTTGGAGCGCTAGCGCGGACCGTGCCACCTCTTATTTTTTCTTCAAGGCGCCACGGTTACCGCAACGCGCACTCCCGGGTACCTCGCATTAAACAGAAAATACCGGCCTTCGACGAAATCGATATAGCAATGGTCGGTGTATGCCCATCGAGCGGGCCAGGGCTGTCCGATTTCGAACCGGTAGCCGCCATACGCGAAGTGCGGATGGCCTGCCACCACAGTCACGTGGCCAACGGCAAAGTAGTGCTCACGTCCAAAGTGCGCGCGAAAATGTTCATCTGAAATTCGCCGACGCTCCACGCGCCTCTCTTCATGTGCAACGCGCTCCTCATGAGCCATGTGCCGTGCTTCGGCATGCCGCTCTTCATGCGCCTCATGCCTCTGTTCTGCATGGGCTTCGTGACGTTCTTCTTTGCGCACTTCTTTTCGTTCCCGGTGCTCGTCCTGAGCAACAGCAGATACGGCCCCTCCTAACAAGAATGACGCAGAAAAGGCGACAACGGTTGCGAATCGCTTCATGGTCCCTCGCAGAGAAATTGATTTTCGACACCGGACGCGGTCGAAGGCGCGTGCCTCAGTTCAAGTTAGCAGGATAAGTTTCAAAAGAAAGTTACCGAAGAACAGGGGAATCGCCATACCTTTCGCGGCCATCTTGCCGATCTCGTCTTTTTCCACATAGGCCCGCCTTGGGAAACAGAATCATGGTGAGGATGCGGCGCAACGACATTGCCTGGAACCGGCAGAACATGCGGTGAGAGGTGTTGATTGATTTTGCCGATCATGGCGCGCACTCATGCGTGCGATTCGCTATGTTAGGGCGCTGAACGACCGAAGTCAAAAGACGGGTGTCAGGTCTCAGGTATTGGCACAGGATCCAAGCCTGCGACCTCAAGACCAAACACCAAAGACCACGACATAGCCTCAGTTGGTGGAGATTGTGAAGTTGACCGTAATCTTAGCCTGGGTCTCGACCGCTTCACCGCCAACCATGTGCGGTTTGAAATGCCACTGCCGGACGGCGTCTTCGGCTGCGCTGGCCAGTATGCGCGGTCCGCTCACCACGCGCAGATTCTGAATGACTCCATCTTTGCCGATCAGCGCCTGCAGAACCACTGACCCTTGCACCTTCATCTGCCGCGCCAGCAGCGGGTAGTTTGGCCTCACCGGACTGGCAACGATCTCGGAGGAGTCGACCGACATCTGCACGCGCTCGCTGGCATTGCTGGTCACTTTCGCCGCAGTCTCGGTACCGCCGACTGTGCCCGTGTCGCTGACCGGTTGCGGCGGCGAGCCCGGTTGCAGATTTACCCGCACCGAACTGCTGCCAGGACGGATAGTGCGGTGCGTATCTCCGGCTACGACCTCCACTTCCACTGGAGGCAGCACCGTCCGCGTGGTGGTAGTGGCCGGAGGAGCAGCAGGAGTTTCCGGCGGGGAACTCTTGGCCGCGGACGCGACATGGCGCTTTGGCCTCGTCTTTGTGGCCGGCTTGGCGGCCGCTGCAGGGGGTTCGACCGGAGCGACTTTGGATGCCGGCGCAATCTCCTCCGGTTGGTCGGATTCCGCCTCTTGCGTATCCGGAAACCAGAAGTCGCTGTTACGCCAGATCACTATGCCCAAAGCCACCAACAGCAGGCACAGAGAGCCGAGCATCAATTTCCGCTGTTTGGGGTCTTGAGGAGCGCGCTTCTGAGGCACTTCATGCGGGTCGCGGTCCTCGTTCGGTACCTCGTGCGGTACGATGCTGTTCAGATCCGGCATTTGAGGAGGATGAGGCTTCGCTAGTATGCCTCGAAAGCTTTAGAAAGGCTAGCAAAAGGTGCAGTGCCCCGACTCTGAAGAGTTATGATTCTCAAACCGCGTTGGGGCGAAACTTCGGAGAGTCTCGTGAATCCCATGGATGCGGAACGTCACCCCAAGTCCGAAGTCTGTAGAAGGCCAGTTTAATGAAAAACGACGATCGCAACATGAAGATGGACGAAAAGAAATTCCGGCAAAACAGCCGGCGCGAACTGCTGAAGCTGGCGCCGGTGCTGGCGCTGGGAGCGTTCGCCATCCCCAGACTTCAGGAAGGCTTGCTGAAGAAGGGCCTGGGATTCAACGACTGGGCTTCGGCGCGGCTCTTCCGCTCCGGCCATCTGGCGCCGACCTTCGACAACGCCGACCTGACCCAGCCTGCAAAGTTTCCCATCAACGGCTATGACGTCGACGATCCCGGAGTGGACTTCGATAAGTGGACTCTGACCGTGACCGGAGCGGTGCAGAAGCCCGGCGACTACACGCTGGCGCAGGTGCAGGCGCTGCCGCGCTTCCGGCAGAACACCCGCCACATCTGCATCGAGGGCTGGGACGTGATTGGGCGATTCGGGGGCGCGCGGCTCTCCGACTTTCTGCAACTGGTGGGTGCCGATCCGGCGGCGCGCTTCATCACGGTCGAGTGCGCCGACGACTATTACGAATCGCTCGACATGGCAACGGCGCTGCATCCGCAGACTTTGCTTTGCTATGAAATGTACGAGCAACCGCTCACGCGTGAGCATGGAGCGCCGCTGCGTCTGCAGATTCCCACCAAGGTCGGATACAAGCAGGCCAAGTATTTGACGGACTTGAAGGTCTCGCACGTGCTGGACAGGGTCGGCTACTGGGAAGACCAGGGCTATTCGTGGTTTTACGGGCTGTGACGAAAGCCCGGCGGTGATCGATGCGTTATCTCAAGAAGGTCGGGCTGCTCGCCGTCTGGCTCGTTCTGTCTTTGGGGCTGCTGGTTCTGCTCGAAAGGTTTGCGAATATGCACACACCAGGAGTTTTTCTGGCGGCTTGGGCGGCTAAAGCGACTTCGCCGGGATCCTTGGCGATGAGTCTCTGGTTCGGAGTGTGGGTTGGTGTCGATTTCGTTTTGTGCTTTGCCGGAGTGTATGGACTCTACGTGATATTTGTTCGCTTCCTGCGGCACGTGGAGAAATTATCGGAGGTTCGCGCATGAGCAGTTCAGTCATCGAAATCATTGAGCCTAAAGGCAAGAACGCCGAAGGCGAAGAAGAACCGCCAGTAGTCGTGGCGCGCGCGGTCTACGAACATCCGTTCATCGTGCGGCTGTGCCACTGGATCAACGTGGTCGCGCTCTTCGTGATGGTCGGCAGTGGGCTGCAGATTTTCCGCGCCTTCCCGAGCTTCGGCGCGAAGATTCCGCAGAAGGACTTGCTGCATTGGCCGAAGGCATTCGCCATCGGCGGCTGGCTGGGCGGAGCGTTGCAATGGCACCTCACCTTCATGTGGATCTACATCGCGACCGGCGTATTTTATCTTGGCTACCAAATTTTCAGCGGCAACTACCGCCAGGTTTTGTTCACGCATCGTGACATCCCCGGAGTTTGGCCCATGGTTAGGCACTATTTCTTCTTTGGTCCGAAGCCGCCGGTTCGCGAAGCGTACAACCCGCTGCAGAAGCACGCTTACACCACCGCAATCTTGCTGGGAGTTCTTTCGGTGCTGACCGGTCTCGTGGTGTGGAAGCCGGTGCAGTTCTCGTGGCTGGGTTGGATGATGGGGGGCTTCCACTACGCGCGCATCTGGCACTTCGCGATTATGTGGGCAATCTTGTTCTTCGTGCTGGGACATCTGGTGATGGTGTTCCTGCACGGCTGGAATAATTTCATCTCCATGCTGACGGGTTGGAAGAAGGATCCCGAGTACTGAGAAGTGCCGGGCGGGGTTTGGGCGGCGCAGCGCTTCAGCGCTGCGATCGGATCCCAAATTGAAGAACGGGCTTTAGCCCCTGAGGGACTTACTGCGCGCCTTCGTGAGGATCGCAAGCCAGATGTCCGAACCAAGCATGACGTTAAACAATCCGGGGCAAGCCGGCATGCGCGAGCACGATCTGATCCTAGACGTGCAGCGCGGCCAGCATGAATTGTTCTATGAGCTGGTCCGGCCCTATGAGCGCCGGGTCTACGCCGCGGCACTTGCGATTCTGCGCAATGAGCACGATGCCGAGGACGCGGCGCAGGAAGCGATGCTGAAGGCATTCGCGAACATCCGGACATTCCGCGCCGAGGCCCGCTTCAGCACGTGGCTGATTCAGATCACTGTGAATGAAGCTCTGATGCGCCGGCGAAGGGAGCGAACTGTGCACATGGAAGGACTCGACAACCGCCGCGACACTGGCCGGGATAACGAAAGTGAATACGCTCCCCGGGATTTCGCTGACTGGCGCGAGATTCCGTCGGAAGCGTTGGAGCGCAAGGAAGTGCGGCAGCGGCTGGCGGAAGCGCTGGCCACGCTCGACCGAAAATATCGCGAAGTATTTGTGCTGCGCGATATGGAACATCTGAACATTCAGGAGACAGCCGAGGCGCTGGGCATCTCGGTGGCCTCGGTTAAAACGCGGCTGTTGCGGGCGCGGCTGATGCTGCGCGACCTGCTTGCCGCCGGATGGGAGCAGGGCTGGTTCAGCCGGCTGCCATTCGAGAAGGGAAATAAGCCATGGTAGAGAACCAGAAGATGTTGAACTGCGAACAGGTCTGGCGCGAGGTTTCGAATTACATCGACGGAGAAGTTGACGCTGCGTTGCGCTCTTCGATGGATGAGCATTTCCGCACGTGCAAGAGCTGTGCCTCGGTGCTAGCGGGAACGCGGAATGTGGTCCAGCTTTATGGGGATGAGCGCATGCTGGAGGTGCCCGCGGGTTTCAGCCGTCGGCTAGAGAAGAGGCTCACGCAGAATGCTGCCGTGAGGGGAAGGGGATGGTCGAGCTGGTCGGCGTGGCTGGTTCCGGTGGCGGCGATAGCTTTGATCGTGGGTGGATTGAAGTTGACGAACACGCTTACATTCCGGAATTTCATCAAGTCGCAACATGCGCTGCCCGCCAATAACATTCCTCCCGATCTGGTGGTCGTGGTTTCCTCCGGGTCGAAGGTCTTTCACGTGGCGGGATGTAAGTTCATTCACGACAAAGCTTCCCAACGAACGATTACCGCCAAGGAGGCGATGCGGGATGGCTACGTGCCTTGCACGCGCTGTCTGCGGCAGTATCTGAAGACGTCGACGAATGGCCACTCTGGGGTGGTGGTTGCTGACAGCGGGAGAGCGGAGGAGGAAGAAGAGGAGCCGGAGGAAGTGGTCAGTGTGGCCGGACATTAGTGGGGCTTGCGGTCAGGCTCGACGCCGTCTGGACTTCAGACGATTCGATTCCTCGTAAGTTGTTGATTCCCGGCGCGCGGTTCTGGTGTCCCGCGGTGTATTTCTAAAAGATATAGCTAGGGTGACGCTAAGTTGTTGAATCCGCAAGGCCAATTTTAACTCCGGAAGTTAAACCGATCTATCTTGCCCGTGGGCCGATAGTTGTTAATTGGAGGAGTTCGGCATGGATTGCGGTCCCGAACGCGTTCTACGGGGCTGCAAATCGAATTGCGGCCTATTAATGTGGTGGCCCGAACGCGAGCGGCGGTTCCCGCTGTTGAACCCTGACTCCACGGTCCGCCAATTTTCTGGCGGCTAACAGAAAACAATATGGCGCGGACGCAGGGGTCCGCGCCTTGATCTCTAGACGACGGACTAGTTCTGCTTCATCTGGTCTTTCTTGGCGTCGTCCTTCTTCATCTTGTCTTCCTTCTTCTGCTCTTTCTTCGCGGCCTTCTTGGCCTTCTTGTCCTTCTTGGCCTCGTCTTTCTTCATCGCGTCATCTTTCTTCATGGTGTCGTCTTTTTTCGTGGTGTCCTGGGCGAACGTTGCCATCGGGGCGGCCAGGATACAGGCGAGCATCAAACTGCCGACAATCTTCCTCATGGTTTTCTCCTTGGGTGAGTCTTGTTAGGTCGTCCGGCAGGCCTGCACCTGCAGACGCAGATCAGATTCGCCGGCGAAAGAAAGATTACACCTTGCGATACACAATAATCAATCGGTAGGACAGAGGATGACATCGGTAGTGGGTCAGTCTGATTTCCACAGATAGCTATGTATCTTCAACTGTTGTGGCACTTTGATAAGGCGCAAAGCGGCTATAACTGACCCACTACCATGACATCGTGGAACTAAGCCCTGCCCTCCCCGGCTCCGTTCAGCATGCCACTCGTACCCGAGGACCCGCGCCTCGATCCTGGACGACAGACTAGTTCGGCTTCATCTGATCGTTCTTCATGCCGTCGTCTTTCTTCATGCTGTCGTCTTTCTTCATGCTGTCGTCCTTCTTCATCGCATCTTTCTTTGCCATCTTCTTGGCTTTCTTGTCCTTCTTCATGTCGTCTTTCTTCATTGAATCATCTTTTTTCATCGAATCCTGGCTCATGCTGTCTTGCTTCGTAGAGTCTTGGGCGAAGGCAGCCATCGGGGCCGCCATGATAAATGCAAGCATCAAACTGCCGATAATCTTCTTCATGGTTTTCTCCTTGGAGTGTGTATTGAGTTAGGTCGTCCGGCAGGTCCACACCTCCAGACGCAGATCAGATTCGCCGGGTGCAGGGAAAGTTACATGTGGGCGGAAAGAATCAATCGTGATTTCTCAGCAGGCCAGTTGATTGCGGGAGATCTTCAGTCCGCTCAGATTGCCCAGCGCGGTTACGGCGACCGATTCGGTTTTGAAGAACTCCCGGGCCAGACTCTGCAGGTCGTCGGAGGTAACGGCTTCGATCTTCTCGACCAGTTCGTCGAGATCCTGGAAGCGATCGAAGTACATTTCCTGGCGGGCCAGGTTCGACATGCGAGCCGTGCTGGACTCGAGCGAGAGCATCAGGCTGCCCTTCATCTGGTCTTTAGAGCGGCGCAACTCTTCTTCTGGAACGGGCTCATTCTTCAGATTGCGGAATTCGCTGACCACGGCCTGTACGACCTTGGTTGCCGAAGCCAGCGAGGTACCGGCGTAGACGGCCATGCATCCGGTATCGCGGTAGGGGTTGAGATCGCTGTAGATGGAATAGGCCAGGCCCTGGCGCTCACGGATATTCTGGAACAGGCGCGAACTCATGCCTCCGCCGAGCAGGGTGTTGAGAATGTAGCCAGCATAGCGCTTCACGTGGGCAATGGGATACGCGGGGACTCCGATGCAAAGCTGCACTTGCTCAAGCGCCTTCTTGTTGCGCAACACGATGCGCGGAACGATCTTGGGTGCGGGCGAATGGAAGCCGTTCTTTGCGGGCTTCAGGTGCTCGAAGTGCTTTACGACGAGATCGACGAACTGGTCGTGGTTGAGATGTCCGGCGGCGGCTACGATAATGTTGCCGGGGGCGAAACGGTGGGCGTACGTGTCGAGCACGGCCTGGCGCTCGAATTTCTTTACCGTTTCTTTCGTGCCCAGGATGGGCTTGCCCAGCGGATGATCTTTCCAGAAGTTCTGGGTGAAGATTTCGTGGACGAGGTAGTCGGGATTGTCTTCGTCCATCTTGATCTCTTCGAGAATCACGCCGCGTTCGCGAGCGATGTCCTCTTCAGTGAAAGTGGGGTGCAGCACCAGGTCGCTGAGAATTTCAAGCGCTACCGGAACGTGTTCGTCGAGCACCTTGACGTTGAAGCAGATGCACTCCTTGGAGGTGAAGGCGTCCATATTGCCGCCGATGGAGTCGACCTGGCGCGCAATCTCCTCGGCGGTGCGGTGTTTGGTGCCTTTGAAGACCATGTGCTCGATGAAGTGCGAGATGCCGTTCGATTGCGGAGTCTCGTCTCGCGAACCGGTTTCGAGCCAAATGCCGATGGAAGCTGAGCGGATGTGCTCCATCTGCTCGGTGATGACGGTGAGCCCGTGAGGCAACACCTGACGGCGGATGCTGCGGACTTCTTTGACCATGACGATGCGGGTAGAACTTCCTCAGTAAAGGTATTTTACTATTCTTACACATCTGGCGGGGTGGGGTGGGGTGTGCGAGAATAGGATAGTTAGTGATTTAGAATCAGTGGGTTGCAGGTATTCTGTGAGCTTCAGGTAATGGCTGAACTTCCGATATCAACGCTGCTTGGTATGGACCGCGAGGAGATCGCTGCTCTGGTGAGCGAGGCGGGGGAGCCTGGTTATCGTGCCAAGCAGATCATGGATGCGGTTTACCGGCAGCGGGTGGAGACTTTGTCGGAGATTTCCACGCTGCCGCTGGAGTTTCGGGAGCGGCTGGCTGGGAGCGGGGTTTCGGTTGGGGCGGCTCGAATTGAGAAGAAGTTTGTTTCAGTGGATGGGACAGTGCGGTATTTGATTGCGTTTGCTGATGGGCAAAGTGTTGAGGCGGTTTGGATGCCGGAGGGGGATGGCGGGGAAGCTGGGGATGGGAGTGAGGCTGGGATAGAAGCTCAGAGTTCAGGCATAGGAGCCGGAGCGGCTGAAGCCGCGGTTAATTTTGTCGCAACTTACGGTGCGGCTGAAAGCCGCGCCCTTTCAAAGCAGGGCAGATCTAGCACATCGGGCCGATCGACCATATGCATCTCGAGCCAAGTGGGGTGTGCTGTCGATTGCCAGTTCTGTCTTACTGCGCTACTGGGGGTGAAGCGCAATCTGACTGCTGGTGAGATTGTGGGGCAGGTCTGCGCTGTGCTTAAAGATCAGAGGGTTTCGCCGCCCGAGGATCGCATCAATTTGGTTTTCATGGGGATGGGCGAGCCGTTTCTGAATTACGAGAGTTTTGTGAAGGCGGCGCGGTTGCTGGTGGAGGGCGTGGGGATTGCCGAGCGGCGGATGACCGTGTCTACGGCGGGGATTGTGCCGCGCATTCACGACTTTGGTGGGGAAACGATCCGGCCGAAGCTGGCGATTTCTCTCAATGCTTCAAACGACGCGCTGCGAACGCGGTTGATGCCGGTGAACAAGAAGTGGACTTTGGAAATGCTGATGGCGGCAGCGCGCGAGTTTCCGCTGCGCAGGCGGGAGTGGATCACGTTCGAGTACGTGTTGCTTGGCGGGGTGAACGACACTGCGGAGAATGCCCGGGAAGTGGCCGAGCTGCTGCGCGGGTTGCGTTGCAAGGTGAATCTGATCGCGCTGAATCCGGGGCCGGGAATCGACTTTACGACTCCGAGTGCGGAGCGGGTGGCGGCTTTTCAGAAGATTCTGCGCGATGCGGGAATCCCGGCGTTTGTGAGGCGTCCGCGGGGACGGGACATTTACGCCGCCTGCGGCCAGCTCAAGCGAACGGTTGAGGTTGCCACATCACCGGAACTCCGGCTTCAGACGATTTCTCTTTCTCCAGCCCAGGAGGGATGACCGGGATCTTGACGCGGATGGTCGTTCCCGTGTGCCGGTCCCGCTGCCAGAGAATCTGTCCGTGATGTTGACGCAGGATGCCCTGACAGGCGCTGAGCCCCAGGCCGGAGATGGTCTGGTCTTCTTCTTTTTCTTCTTTTGTTTCCGCGTTTTCAGCCGAGCCGCCGGCGACGCTGGTATCGGAGATGTTGATGATGGCGTAGCCGTCTTTGCGTTCCGCGGCAATGGTCAGAGTCCGGCTGCGATGCTGGCTGACGGCATGGAGCGCGTCGTTGATGATTTGAACGCAGACCTGGAGCAACTGGTTGGAGTCTCCTTGAACGATTAGCGGATCCTCCGAAAATTCGACGCGCACTTCGATGTTGAGAGCCTGCCATTGAGGCTGCGAGAGTTTGACGGTAGTGCGCAGCAAAGTCTTGAGATCCACGGGGGCCATCGCCGCGGGGCCTTGCCGGGCGAAACTGAGCAGGCTTGCGACCAGAGATTTGGTGCGCCGGACATGCTGGCCGATTCTCGCGGCCAGCTCGTGCTGCTCCGGGTTAAGGGTCGTAGTGAGGAGAAGATCGGAATAACCGAGCATGGCGGCGATGGGATTATTGAGTTCGTGAGTGACGCCGCCTACAAGTTGTCCGATGGAGGCCAGTTTTTCCGACTCAGTGATCTGAGTCTGCAAACGTTTCAGATTGGCGAGAGATTCCAGCGAGTTGGTCAGCAGGCGGAGCAATTCCCGGTCGAGCAGGCGCTGCCGCACGAAAACCATCACGCCCATGAGAAGCGCGACGGCCAGAGTCAGCACCAGACGGAACGAGCGGATAGGCGCGGGAAGGGCCGTATCGAGCAGAGCCCAGGCGGCAAACACGGGGAGCGAGAAGGCGGCAATCATGCCCAGCCGGGCCAGCCATACGCCGTGAGATGTGGACGTGGAAGGGACTCCGGCTTGGGGTTCGCGCTCGCGGGTCGACAAGCCGATCACGGTGATCCATGCCATCGAGAGGGCGAGCGGAATGTCGTAAAGGCTGCCGCTGTAATAGACATTACGTCCGATGGCCCAGTTGGCGATGTGAGAACTGGCGGCGTAGGTGAAGCTGGCGCCGAACAGACTGGCGTAAAAAATCTTCCAGCCGTCTTTGCTGTCGATCCAGGCCAGGAGCAAGGCACCGAGAAACGCGAGTTTCTCGATGAGATACAAAGAATTAAGATTGCTATCGTAGGCCGCGACATTGGGGATGATGTATTGCCAGGGGATGACGATGAGGACGTAGAGGTAGGCCCACCAGACCATCATCAAGGCGAAATCGAGGCGGCGCAGGCGGGCGGCGTATTCGTCCTCCGGGGCATGAGGGCGGAGCGCCAGAGCCGCCATCAGCGGGACAATGTGGAGGAAGAGGATGATGTCGGCGGCGCACAGGTCGGGGACATTCGTGCGCAGCCAGACTTCGTTGTAGGTCCAAAACAGCTGGTAGGAAAACCAGAAGGTGATGCCGATTTCAACGAGTGTCCAGAACAGGCGCAAGCGCCCGCGCGATCTCGCCACGTGAGGGATGATGGACATCGACCCGGAAAAAAGCAGCAGGCACTGAATCACATCGCTGAGGGCGGTGAGGCGAAACGATTGAGGCAGGATGAGAGCAGCCAAGACGAGGGTCGCCAAACAGACTGCGACGGCCGCGGTCCAGAGCTTGCTATAGGTGCGCAGAAAGACAGTCCTCGGAGCCATTCTAGACTGGGGGTGGGGGAGGGCCGGGTTACGGAAGTAATGCGCGAGGAATTTGTAATTCGGTAATTGTGTAATTTGAAAGACTTGACGCGGCGGCGGCCAAGGATGGCGCTCACAAAGTTTTACTTGCTCCTGATCTTTCTTACCAATAATATGCGAAGCATTCCGGGGCAGCTTATAAATTCGTTCTGCTTTGTTTTCCAGCGGGAGTGACTCGATTTGCACGCTGACGCCAAGCACCGTTCCGTAATGCGATCGTCGGCTCCAACCGATCCCAGCGAAACTCGCCGGGTCGAGCGCTGGCTGGCGACGGCACGAGTGTTTCTGGCCATATCGGCGCTGGCTGCGATTTACATGGATCCGACGCAGTTGGGACAAGCGCCGGTGGCTTACGGCCTGCTGGGACTTTACCTCATCCATGGCGTGCTGGTGATGACGCTGTTGCGGCGAAGACAGCAGTCGACGCCGGCGTTTCGCATTCTGGTTCACGCTGCGGATATCGTGTGGCCGGCGTTGATCTCGGTATTTGCCGAAGGGCCGCGAAGCCCGTTTTTCCTTTTCTTCTTTTTTGTCTTGGCGGCTTCCGCCTACCGGTGGGGATTGTGGGAAACGTTGGGCACAGCGGCGGCCGAGGTAGTTCTGCTGTGGATTGAGAGCTTCGTGCTGCTGCACGCGTGGGCAACGCGCGGAGGAAGCTTGCCGTGGCGGGTTTTGTCGGGTCTGCAAATCAACGTAACGGCATTCGAACCGAAGCGCCTGTTCATGTTGTCGATTTACCTGCTGGTGATGGGGTTGCTGCTGGGTTATCTGGCGCAGCAGCAGAAACGCCTGAGGGAGGAGAAAGCGGCGGTAACCCGCATTCTGTCGAAGGTGCGGGTGGAAGCGGGGCTGACGGGAACTCTGCAGCAAATTTGCCGTGAAATCGTCAACATGTGCGGAGCGGACCGATTGCTGCTGGCGTCGCAGGAGATTCACAGCCACAGAATGTTTTTGGGCGAGTTGCGCAATGGGGATGGAACGTCTTCCGACTTTGTGTGGCAGGATTCCAGTCCGAGAGATGCGAAGAATTATCTGGACGATTTTCCCGGAGAGGCGTGGTACGCATCGAACGACGGCGAGCGGTGGTCACTAATCGCACTGGATCATGAAGGCAACCCGGTTCCATCGCCCTCCAGCGAGCGGCTGACTCAACTGAAAGAGCGGCAATCGTTCCGGTCGGTGATAGCGATTCCGTTCATCTTCGCGGGCGAGTGGCGGGGGCGAGTGCTGGTGTTTGACCCTTCGTGGAAAGTGGAGAAGCGGGAGAAGCTGCGCTTTCTAATCGATTTATTCCGTCAGGTGGGGCCGGCCGTGTATAACGTCTACCTGCTGCACCGGCTGAGGCGGCGGGCCGGCGCCGCGGAGCGGGCGCGCTTTGCCAGAGAACTGCACGATGGAGCGGTGCAGTCGCTGATCGCGGTGGAGATGCAGGTGGACGTTCTTAGGCGCCAGGCGGAGACTACGCCCGCCATTGTGGGCGGCGAGCTGGGGCGGATCCAGGGGTTGCTGCGCGAGGAGGTTCTGAAGCTTCGCGAACTGATGCAGCAGATGAAATCGATCGACGTGGATGATCGAAGATTCCTAAGTGTGGTGACCGACACAGTGGAGCGGTTTGAGCGGGAGACGGGAATTTCCACGCGTTTTGTCACCGACATTGAGAAACTGGAGATGCCGGGGAAGGTCTGCCGGGAGATGTTGCGGATCGTGCAGGAGGGACTGGTGAACGTGCGCAAGCACAGCAAGGCGCGCCACGCGCTGGTGCGGCTGAGTTCGAGCGACAGCCAGTGGAGCCTGACTCTGGAGGATGACGGCAAAGGATTCCCGTTTTCCGGGCGCCTGACGCAGGACGAACTTGACCAGATGGGTAAGGGGCCGACGATCATTAAAGAACGTGTCCGTTTGATTGAGGGCGCACTCACGGTAGAATCAAATCCCGGTATGGGGACGCGACTGGAAGTCAAAGTTCCGCGGGGTGGGGAAGTGTCCGATGAGCTTTAAGAAGTCACAACCTGTGCGAATCGTGATTGCCGACGACCATCCAATTTTCCGAGATGGACTGCGCCGTCTTTTGGAAGCCGAGCCGGATTTGAAGGTGCTGGGCGAAGCTTCGGACGGAGCGGAAGCGGTGCGCCTGGCCCGGCAGTTGAAGCCGGACATCCTTTTGCTGGACCTGTCGATGCCCAAGCATCCCGGCCTGGAAGCCTTGCGGGAACTGGGCACGGGGGCGAGCGCAACTCCGGTGCGCGTGATCCTGCTGACCGCGGCGGCGGAGAAGAGCCAGATTGTGGAAGCTCTGCAGTTGGGCGCGCGGGGAGTGGTGCTGAAGGATTCCGCCACTCAGTTGCTGTTGAAAGCGATCCACACGGTGATGTCGGGCGAGTACTGGGTGGGACGGGAGAGCGTCTCGAACCTGGTGCAGTATTTGCGGACGCTGGTGCAATCTTCCAGCGACGAAGCGCGGCAGAAGAAGTTTGGCTTGACTCCGCGCGAATTGGAGATTGTGGCCGCGGTGGTCGCGGGATATTCGAATAAAGAGATTGCGGAGTATTTCAAGATCAGCGAAGACACGGTCAAACACCATCTGAGCAACATTTTCGACAAGCTGGGAGTTTCGACGCGGCTGGAGCTGGCTCTATTTGCGGTGAACCAGTCGCTTCCGCTGAAAAACATTGGCTGACAATGATTTAGCGGTCCCGGCCTAAGGTAACTGCCGATGGCACGAATGGGCCATTGGCGGCGGTCATTATCCCGACGTATCATTCCCTCACGACCAGCATATACACGTCCAGCCCCCGGGAAAAGACTGATCAGATCAGCTTTTGTGATCTTTTTGCCCAACGCGTGCGCGTAAGGATGCGTTTTAAGACGAACCTGTTAGGACGAACTTGCTAGGACGAACTCAAGGAGAATGCCCGTGGCAAACTTTTTACGGAAGCTTTGGAACGATGAGAGTGGTCAGGATATCGCCGAGTATGCGGTGATGCTGGCTGTAATTTTGGTGATCGTGGTGGGGACGGTCCGGCTGATCGGGTCGAACGCCAACAATGTATTCTCGAACGTTGCCAGCTCCATCCAGTAATCGGTGTCAGGTCTTAGGCGTTGGGTCTTTGCCAGGATCTAAGACCCAAGATCAGCCTGCAGTCCGCGAGATCCCCCGACCAACTTCTTCACCAGCAACGGAACTCCTCCTCATCACTTCGGTGCGGGAGCGGTGGTGGCGACCTTTGCGCTGCCCGGCATCGAGAGTCTGGTGAGGTAGGGGAAGAAGGGCGTGATGGCGAAAGGAATGTTCTCCCGGGCTGAGGTCAGGGCCACCGGCTTGGCCTTTGCCAGTTCCACCTGATCCGTCCAAGGATCAAGCTTGATGCGTCCGCCGAGGGGAAGAGCGGCAATCTGATCGGTGCGTTTGGGATCCAGTGCGGGTGCGGAAGCCAGCAATGCCGACATGCGGACATTCTTGCTCTCTGCGAAGCCGTTGCCCAGATGAGGGCGAATCAAGTTCGGTAGTTCGGGAGCATGTTCCTGCAAGGACCTTAGAAAGAGCCCGGCGCTTCCCAGTTTGTCTTTGTAGGGAGAGTTCTTCAGCAGTTCCAGAGCCTTGGTATCAGCCGCTTCTTCGTCGGCCGGTCGGCGTTTGAAGTCCAGGCGCACGAACGAATCTTCATCGCGGAAGAACATGCGGTCATTGAATGCCAGCTTGGTATCGAACGGATGTCCCAGAACAATGTGACTGAGTTCGTGGGCCAGGACCATGGCAAGCGAGGCCTCATCGGGCAGCACATCCAGCAAGCCGCGGCTGATCACGATGGTGTGTCCGATGGTGAACGATTCCAGAGGAGAAGTGAGCAGCACGCGGCAGCGGACATCGGATTGCAGATCGATGTTATTGGTCACCAGCAGATTGTTGACCACGGTCTGAAGAATCTTGTCCACCTCTCCAGGAGGGGCCAGCAGGCCGATCTTCTGCAGGCGCTCGACCGCGTTATCTTCGGCTTGGCGTTCCCACATCCGCTCGGCGACTACGGGAGTCGCGTCGGCGGCCACGTCGCTCTGATCTTTTACCGACTGCGGAGAGTCCACCAGAATCTGGGTGAACTCGGAACTCTTGTTCAGGGCTTTCAAGTCGTATCCCCAAAGGCGGGTCTGGGCGCGGAAGTGCAAGCTCTTGGTGAGGCCATACTTGACGTCGGATTCCTCGCTGTAGATATAGGCGGGAAGCCAAGTGCCGGGGCGCATGTTCAACCGCCAACTGTCGAAGTGCAGGTAGTAGCTGCCCTTGGGGTGAGGATAATAGGTCCCGTTGAAGCGGACCACATTGTAATCCTGGTCCTCGACCCAGATTCTTCCCATGAAGCGGCCCGTGCCCGAGTCTTCCTTGGGTTCGACATCGATGACCAGGCAGCGAACTTCTCCGAGAAACTCACGCCGCACGAAAGTGAATTTGTAGTACTTCTTCTGGAAATCGGTATCGAGGACCACCATCTGAGCGAACCCCAAAGGCAGGAATCGCATCGAGTAAAGCCCGGTGAGCCGGTTGAGCATGCGGTGGCCGAAGCCGGGTTGGCCCACGAATGAAGTGTCCTCGGGGCCGTCACTCATATCGAGGCGTCCGAGAAAATACTGGTCCTTCACCGAGACGGCGTTCCCGTCTTTGTCGTTTTTGAGATCTTGCAGATAAGTCTCGACGAGCGGCCGCATGTGGCGCATCTGGGCCAGAAAGAGATGCTCTTTCTGGACCACCCGGTCCATAACGTCATTGAAGGACGCTGGAGGAGGAGAAAGAGTTTCTGCGCCTGGTCCTCCTGGGGCCGCATCGGTTGAGGCGGCCGGTGGTGCGGAAGGCGCG
Source organism: uncultured Acidobacteriaceae bacterium (assembly GCA_963771895.1). GTDB lineage: Bacteria > Acidobacteriota > Terriglobia > Terriglobales > Acidobacteriaceae > Sulfotelmatobacter. Next base: position 79,909 of record CAVYVQ010000017.1, read on the forward strand.
GCTGGTGGCGGCACGGAAGGCGCGGCTGGCGGTGCGGGAGACGCTGGATCCTGGGACAACGCGGGCAAAGCCCAGACCAACAACAGGAAAAACGAGAGCGAACCTACCTGGAAAATGCGCATTAATGACCTTCTGGGAGAACTTATGCCAACTGAAAAATAATGTGTAAGACGACGGTGGAATCGGTCGGTTGGCCGTCCCTCATCGCCGGCTTGAAGTGAATCTGTTCGGCGGCCTTGACGGCATTGTCATCGAGGCCGTGACCCAATCCGCGCACAACACGCACCACATGGAGGCTGCCGGACGCCTCCAGAACCACTTCCAGAAGAACTTCACCCTGAATTCGCAGGCTCCGAGCTTCTTGAGTATAGACGGGAGTGGGCTTGGAAAGGATTTCCGCAGGCACGGCTCTCGCCGCGGCTTCCGCGGGATGAGAACGCATGGTGGGCGGAGGGGGAACATCGGCGCTGGCAAAGCCGCCGGCTTGAACCGTCGCGCTGGCGCGAGGGCGATTGTCAGGGGTGGCGGTGCCGTTGCCGAAGCCAGAGCTTACTACTACTCCCGGCACGCCCTTGGCGCCGCCGGTGCCGTTGCCATAGCCGGGTCCGGAGGGTAGATCGAAAGATCCGCGCGCCGCGATGTTGACGGCCTTGCCCTGGTCGGCCTTGGCAGGAATTCCGTTTGGATCGCCGAAGCCTCCGGTCTGTACCTTCGAAGGCGCGAGCGCGACTGTGGGAGTGGCCGAACTTCCGGTGGAGAACACATTGGTCTTCACCGCCTGTTTGGGAACGACGACTGCGGTCTTGATAGGATCCAGTTTCTTCGGTTCGATTCTGACCGGGGGAACGGGATCGTCTTCCGCTTTTACTGGAGCCTTCGGCAGCGGGGCGGGAAGCCGTAAGGCGTTGACTGGCGGCGGGTCCAGTTGCGCAACGAATGTGGGCTGCGGCAGCCGGCGCACTGGCTGCGGCTCATGATTGACTGGAACCGGGGTACTCACGAGTTGAACCGAACGGAAAGTGTGTTCCGGAGGCGTAACGACTGTGGGATACAACAAGCGCGCCCAGATGAGAAAGGCAATCGCCAGCGCCTGCATACCGGTGCCAAAACCGAACTCCATCCAAGGGGCTCTCCTCTCCGGTAGCAGGGAGAAGAGATTCTCTTGGGGAACAGAAGTACTCATATCCGCCTTCACTCGCCAGGTATTGAAAACACGCGTCCGCACCTGAAAGTTTCTGGGGGCCGCTGCGATAACGCCGGGACCGCACAGGTCATATAGTCTAGTCTACAATCAAAAAAGCTGCACGGCAAAGGCCATTTCGCACGCAAACTGGAAGTCTATGTAGCTGATCTTTCAAGTATTTACGCCGGCCGCGCCGGGCGGTTCGCGCGGTTAGAGCAAGAAAAAGCCAAGAATTACACGCCCGGCCGAGTCTTTACTTCCGGAGAGGAGCGTGATCCCCCAGTCCGGGACCACAGACTATTGGGCCGGCCAGCAAGATTTCGGGCCCGAGACAGATCGAAAGTTTGCACCTACTCGGCCAACCTTGCTCCTCTCAGTACCTCTGGTTAGCACCGAACGACCTTGGGACTGTCGATACCTCTGGTTGCGTTGCGGGTGTCGACGACCAACTGGGCTTCGCCGACGATCCTCCGATAGTCGTAGTTGGAGTGATCGGTTACGATCACGATGCAATCGAACTGGCCCAGTTGCTCCAGTTCCGTCCGCTTCATTTGCAAGTCGTACTTGCGTCCCTTGCCAATGAAAGGGAAGTAGGGATCGTGATAGCTGACCTGGGCTCCTTCCTTTTGCAAGAGTTCGATGATGGTGAGGGCCGGGGACTCGCGCAGATCATCGATGTCCTTCTTGTAAGCTACTCCCAGGATGAGGACGCGCGACCCGTTCACCGATTTTTTCTGCCGGTTCAGCGCCCCACCGATGGAAGCGAGCACGTGATACGGCATGTTGGTGTTGATCTCTCCCGCCAGCTCGATGAAGCGGGTGCGGAAGTCAAATTCCTGGGCCTTCCAGGATAGGTAGAAAGGGTCGACCGGAATGCAATGTCCACCCAGGCCGGGTCCGGGATAAAAAGCATGAAAGCCGAAGGGTTTGGTGGACGCGGCTTCGATGACTTCCCAGATATCGATCCCCATGCGCAGGCAGAGCAGTTTCAGTTCGTTGACGAGCGCGATGTTGACGCAGCGGTAGATGTTTTCCAGAAGCTTCGTCATCTCGGCCGCTGCAGGCGAGGAAACGGGAACCGTGCGATGGAAGATGGACCCGTAAAGCGCTCCCGCCAACTCCGCAGCTTGCGGGTTCACTCCCCCGACGACCTTGGGGATGTCGCGGCGCGCCACGGTGGTATTGCCGGGATCCTCGCGCTCCGGAGAGAAGGCCACAAGGAATTCTTTCCTCGCGCCCGGATTGCTGGAGAAAGTGCCAGAAGAAGTTCCGCGGCCAGCCTTCAGCCCGTTCTTGTTCTCGTTCTCGAGGATCGGCAACATGACTTCTTCGGTGGTCCCGGGATACGTTGTACTCTCGAGAATCACCAGCTGGCCGGCCTGGAGATGGGGAGCGAGGGCGTGGGTAGTGTCGGTGATGAAGCTGAGGTCGGGTTCGTGATATTCGTTGAGCGGAGTGGGGACGCAGATGATGATGGCGTCCATGGCGTCCAGGCGGGAGTAATCGGAGGTGGCGGAAAAGCCCTGCGCCTGGGCGGCGCGGATTTCTTCTTTGGTGATGCGGTAGATGTAAGACTCGCCCTTGGCGAGGATGTCGACCTTACGCTGATCGATGTCGAAGCCGGTGACGGCAAACTTTTGCGCGCTGAACAGCAGGGCCAGCGGCAATCCCACGTAGCCCAGGCCGATGATGCCGACCTGCGCCTGGCGCTGCTGGATCTTGTTCTTGAGTGGATCCGGTTTGCGTGGATCGTTCTTTCGTGGATTTTGGGAACGATTTGCGGCAGAGTGAGTCGTCATCGTTGCGACAGGTGGTCTCTTCTGGGTGGAGTGAATTTCATTTTGGATTCTAGCACGCACTCGCGCGGCGACATGACGCTGGAGCATAACGAGTTACTGCGCGATTAGTTTCACCTTCCCCGAAATTGGGAGCTTATGAAAAATCAGGTAACACTGAAGCGCAAGTGGTTGCTGGCCCTGGGAGTCCTGGCGGTGATGTCGGTGGGGTTGGCTGCGAAGGCGGGGAGCTTTCTTGTGGTGGACGCGCCACGACCCTCCGATGTGATCGTGGTGCTGGCGGGGGAAACGGACAAGCGTCCAGAACGCGCCCTGCAACTTCTGGCGCAGGGATATGGGCGCCGGGTGATGCTGGATGTACCGACCAACTCGAAACTCTACGAATTCACGCAGCTTCAGCTAGCACAAAAGTACATTCAGGATCTGCCGCAGGGAACGTCGGTGAGCGTATGTCCCATTAACGGGCTATCGACCAAGGAAGAGACGAAAGACGCGGAGAAGTGCCTGGCGCGCGAAGGCGCAAAGAGCGTACTGATCGTAACCTCGGATTTCCACACGCGGCGCGCGCTGAGTGTTTTCCGGCGGGAATTTCCCGAAAACGAGTACTCGGTAGCCGCTGCCCGGAACGCCGAGCAATTCGGCGTGAGCTGGTGGACGCATCGCCAATGGGCGAAAATCTTCGTGGATGAATGGCTGCGATTGATATGGTGGAAAACAGTTGACCAATGGCGCTGAGAGAGTCGCTTCAAAAAGGCCTTTCACCACGAGCCACTGAGACACAGAGAAAATCTCCAAATTATTCTTTTTCCTTTTGTCGTTCTCTGTGTCTCTGTGGTGACCACGGTTTTGTTGTTCCCTGAAAAGTTTTCCACAGTGGCAGCCGCTCAACGGCACAAATTACATTGACTGGCAAGAACCCCGGAGGGTACGATGATCTGGCAGTCATCAATTTGGTTAATAACGGAGTGCGGGATGGGCTTGTCTGCTTTCCGGAAGATGGTAAGTTGCGTGCTACTGCTGATTGTGCCTGCTTCGCTGTTTGCAGCGGACCAACCTGCTGCCATGCTCTACAGCCATGGAGCCGCATTGCTCAATGGCAACAGCATCGCAAGGTCGTCAGCTATCTTTTACGGCGACTTGATACAGACCAACGCGGACTCAGCTGCCAACATAAACGCTTCAGGCTCCATCGTCCTGGTTTTGAATGACTCGCTCGTTCAGTTTCAAGGCAATGCCGTCAAGTTGGAGCACGGGGGCGTAACCATCTCGACCTCGAAATTGCTGGCGACTCGCGCCGGCAACGTCACCGTGTCACCGGCCGGCTAGTGTTTGGACCGAATTTGAAGTCAGAGACGTGGATGGTAGGGTACAGATCGCCGCCCGAAAGGGTGACCTGACCCTTACGGATAACAAAGGGACCACCACACTCCCACAAGGTCAGCAAAGCACTCGAGACGAATCACAGCCACAGGATAATTCACAGTCGCAGGATGATAATAAGAAAAAGAAGAAGAGGGCAGCGGGTGGAGTTGCTGCCCCCGCCGCAGGAGGGGGAGCCCTCAACTCTCCCGTGGCAATCGGAATTGGCGGAGCCGTTATCGTCGGTGTGACGACGTGGGTGTTGGTTCAGGGCAGTGAACCTGCGAGCCCATCGAAGCCATGAACTTCTAGGGCAATCCCCAACTGCAGTTTTCCATTATTAAAAATCACTCTTGGGGTGACTGCTGCCCTAAGGCTTTGCGACGTGCCCAGCCATCGCGCATTTTCTGTCCCGTAGCTCCTTCCATACTTAGTCCTTCCTTTGCCTCCGTCCACTTTTCGCTTTCTTGTTTCGATACCGCTCTTTCATCGGGCAAGGCAATGCGCGCGATTCTTGGCGTACCACCGGGCGAAGCGCCGTTTCTCCGGGTCAAGTTCCTGCGCGGCCCGTGAGAGTTCCATCGATCGATCCTCTGCCTCGCCGTTCATAACCGCGAATGATCGCGCAGCGATTCGCCATCTGTCTGCCCGCTAGCGCACTCAGTCATTCTGATACATTCAGCAAGTCCTAATAGTGCGTTGCTGCTGAAAACGCCTGACTTCTCGCGTTCCCAAGAGGGGAGGGCAGTGAGGTCAGGGCGCGACGAAGCTGTCGCTGAATACAATGGTAGTCCCTTCCCAAAACGAAATACAGGATAGTTCTAACAATCGGTTGCTAGGGTTGCTCGGCGGTCGCGGTGCGGCTCGCTGCGGGGCTGGCCAGCGCTCAGTTCGCCCTTTCTCTCGCGACGCGGCTCCGCAAGTCGGACACAGGGCGTTTCTCTCTTGCCCCAGGCGTAGAATGTCCATTGCCGTGTCTGGGTTCGCGTGGTCGATGGCTGAGAGCGAAGAGTTCTGAGAAAGTAGAGATATTGAGTGGCCCGAAGACGCAAGGTTCTAGCCGCAGCCGCGCTCTGGGGAGCGTGCGCTTGGTTCCTGAGCTTGGATGTGGATTTCCTTGTGACGCATCTCCGCCGCGCTCCCCATTGGCTGCTTCAGTGGTCCAGTGCGCAATTCATGGGAGTGAGCATCGGCCATTGGCTATGCGATATATCGGAAGTATCTACTTGAAATACAGACTCGCAGCAAGAAGTATGCTGAGATCCGAGAGCAGATTCGCCGACTTGTTGCCGCTTTGCTCACCACTCCCGATGAAGACTTGATCCGCCAACTGCACCGCACGATCAAGCGCATCGAGCAAGTGCTCAAACGTCACAACCCCCAGGTCGCTCACCTCAATGGGGAACGGAAAAAGCCAAGGGTTGCGTGAAGCACTGGCCAGGATTATGAAAAGGCGATAAATTCTATCTCCGTCGCTTTGCTTGAAAGGAGTCAAGCAAGAAAAACTGCCTCCGATTTGCTGGGAATGGTGGGCAACACCGAGTTATGCTGAGCCAGAATTTCGGTCTTGAATCATAGCGGCTTGTTCGGCTTCCGCGACGCCAAAGATAACCACGGGGAGTTTCGTATGCGGATATATCCCGCAATAGGCGTAGTTAATGTTGATGTCGACCTCACCGAGTCGCGATGCCGCCCGTGCTAACTCGCCCGGTGGATGTTGAAGTCTGACTTGGGCGACTTCGGTCTCTATGTAGCTCAGGCCTTCATTGTCTAAGGCCTTTTCGCCAGCCTCCGAGTGGTCCACAACGAAGCGAACCAGACTGTTTCCCTCTAAAGGGAATGTTTGGAACGCGACAATGTTCACATCGTGGTCAGCCAGGGCTTGGCAGATCTTTCAGAGTCCCCGGCCTGTCCCCCAGCCGAATAGTAATTTCTTTAGTAATAGGCATGTGGGTAATCTCCTTTTCAAGTTGCCGTGGCGAATGAAGATTCGATGTGGCCGTTGACGGAAATAATACGTCCGTCACCCTCAGGTAGCAATGTCCCTAGGGCGGATGGGCGTCCGACGGTTCACGCGCCTGACCAATGCGTTCTCAAAGAAGTTCGAGAATTACTGCCACGAAGAGCTTGTAACTCTATTGGAATCCAAAGAGGCAAGAGTAGCCGCGTAAGACTATAATTCCCATCTCATGACCAGGCGGAGACCGCCAAAAGAGTTACCAGGACGGCGCAAAAAAACCCACACAGCCAACGCACAATGCCAGATAAACGTACTGCCGTAGACTTGAAGTTTTGGGCGGGAACGGTACTAGCAGAAGCAGGCTTGCTAATAGGAATATTTGCCCTATGGCTAACAATAAAAGACCGCCCAACTGTTTCATTGGGGCCTCCGTCCGATCCTAACAACCTTTTGTCCGCTGAGGTCACGATTGTTAACAATGGTGTTTTGGCCATCCAGAATGTTTCGTTTGACGTTTACTTGAAACGTGTCGAGATGGGAAACACTGTGATCGAAGATAGTATTGCTAAGCCCTACCGAGTGCCGACCGGTATTCTTAGGCCAGGAGAGCCACTGGATACGCCCTTCGATCAGATAGTGGAGGGTGGTTTCACATATCACTCTCTTGACGTTGCCCTCATCGCCCATTTCACTCCAGTGTGGGCACCGTTCTGGAACAGGACACGAGCGTTCCGTTTCATAACCAAGCGTAGACCCAACGGCAGCAACGTATTGGAACAAGCTCCGGCCGAAAATATTGAAGACGACTATCAGCGAGCTTTGGCTAAAACTGGACATTAGGAATAAATTCAAAACCGCCCACTACCTGTGTTTGAGTGGGCTTGACACGGCGATCCCGGCGGAACAGAATTCCTGATTCAGCAAGAGACTCGTCTGGCCGTGTCTCGCAGTGAAACCGCTGTAGTGGGCATAGTCAGGTGACGCAGGAGTTGTGCTGTGCCGGAGAAAAAGGTTCGCTTCGACGACTTCCAACTGGATTACGGTCGTTTTCAGCTCTGCCGCCGTGGCGTCCCGGTTCGGCTCGAAGGCCTGCCGCTGCAGTTGCTCATGCTCTTGGTCGAAAAGAGGGGGCAACTGGTCACACGCGAGCAAATCTCCAACGAATTGTGGAGCAAAGACGTCTTCGTCGACGTCGAACAGGGAATCAATACCGCCATCCGCAAGGTTCGCCGCGCCCTGGCGGACGATGTTGACGAGCCGCAGTACCTGCAGACAGTGGTCGGATGGGGTTATCGCTTCGTCGCGCCCACTGCCGAGGAAGATGCCAGTAATCCGGCACTAGCCGAAGCATTTGCTGTTTCCCCAGAAGACTTCGGTCGGGCCATCATGGCCGCCGCCGGCCTGGATCCAGAAAATCCCCGAGGCACTTCAAAGTCTCCCGCCGCGCGAATAAAGTCTGAAAGTTGATCGCGGCACGCGGAGACGCTTCGAATAATTCTTCAGATGGCTTCATATAGCTTCAGCCTCTCTCCATGGACACTTCCTGCAAGCGGGCGCAATATCCCAACCATGGTTTCTGCCGCTTGCGACTAACGTCGGGTCGAAATCAATCCATCACAGAGGTGATTCAAATGAACCGATCACAAGACATCCGGTCGCGCAGAATACTGGCGTTCATGGCAGTGCTGTTTGGTGCGATACTCACAACTATGGTGCTTCCGGCCTATGGCCAACAGGACGTCGATCCGACCTGGTACGACCCGTATGCCGTAAACACGCCACCCAACCCCGCACCACACACGGTGGCCATCCACTCCTCACAGACGCCAGTCTCGATTCACCAGTATCAGACGACGCTCACGTCCGCCTCGTTATCGCAGGGCGCCGAGAAGTTTCGCGCGAAACAATCCATGGCCGCACGGAAGATTCGGGCTGTCAGCATCCTCGGAGACCCGAAGCAGGAAGGAAAAGTGGGCCTAATCGCTCGTCGACGCGATCAGACCGACTAGAGTAACCCCTGTCAGCAGCAGCGCTCGTGCGAAGGCGCTAGCCTTCTACGTTGCCAAGAAGGGCGCTCGTCTAGAGGACCTCTCGAAGCGTTGCTCTCTTTCAGTTCAGCAGCCGTCACCTTTCCGTCCGGATCAAGATAATAGAGTTCGGGGCGCAAGCGGGCGAGCAACAAGCCGGACCGATAGAAGGCAGTTTTCCGAGGCGGTGCAGCTAAATCCCCGAGACCCGGTTGCAACTTCGATTGTGGGCGCGAATGGACGAACTGTTTGCGGCTGAAGCTCGCAGCAGAGCTCTGACTGTTGCGGCGCGCCATGTTCGGCGTTAGGAAACAGCCACGCCTCTCCTTGATGAGATCCGCAGGAGGATCGAAGCAGCGGAGTCCGTTGCATTGCTTTCCAGTGCACTGAGCAAGGCCTGCCAATACGCGCTCACACTGTGGAGAAAACTTACACGATTCCTGGAATATCCAGAACTTGAGCTGAGCAATAACCTGGCGGAGAACTCGATGCGTCCCGTGGCACTGGGCCGGAAGAACTGGATACACATCGGCAGCTCCCAGGCGGGACCCAAGATTGCTGCGATCTTCTCGATCGTGGAAAGCTGCCGACGGTTGAAGATTTCGGTGCGCGACTACCTGGCTTCGATTCTTCCCGGACTCGCCGATCTACCAATCCGACGCCTCCCAGACCTTACTCCCGCAGCCTGGGTCGCCAGGCGTAGTTTGTGCAGGCGCGGTCACGAAAGCATTGCATGAGTGATTTTTTTCTGCCTGATTTTTCACCAGGTACATCGGTTCATTGGCCTTTTCCATGAGTTCTTCCGCCGTGCTCTGGAAGAACGGCAGCACCCTCGAACAGTAGCATTTTAACCAAGTGTCTTAACCGTTACTTTGCCCGACAAAACGCACTTGGTACACTCACCGTGCCAGGATAAACGCTAGCGTCATTCAAGATAGAATTCGGTCAAGATGAACCGGATCGAGGGATGTGGAATGTCTAGAGTTGGGACCAAAATGTCAGATGAGCAAATCGAAGGTGTCGGGATCTCTGCCGTCCGGTTTGCCAGGAAAGGCGAATTCGTGACACGGACCATAACGGGTGAGGTGGTGATTGTTCCCGTCCGCGGGCGGATTGGCGATCTCGACGCAATTTACCACTTCAACGACGTGGGAGCTTTTATCTGGAGCCTTTTTGACGGCAAGACCAGCGTGCACGACATCGCGCAAGCTGTGTGCGAAGAGTTCGATGGAGCGCTGGAGGATTCAGAGCGCGATACGCTGGAATTTGTGAGTGCGCTGCAGAGTGCAGGAATCATCGAGCCATCAGTCTACAAGGATTCTTGATGCCTATAGCCGCGGCGGGGACGAAGTCCTATCAAGATTTCAGCTCGAACTTGCACGAACGGATGCAAGCCGAGCGCGTGGCCGCCAGTGCGACCATTGAAATTAGCCGGCGCTGCCCGTTGAAGTGTGTCCATTGTTATAACAACCTGCCTATGGGGGACATGGACGCGAAACGCGGCGAGCTTACCTACTCCGAGCATTGCCGTATCCTGGATGAACTAGCGGAGGCCGGCTGTCTCTGGATTCTCTACACCGGCGGCGAGATTTTTGCCCGCAAGGATTTCCTGGACATCTACACCTATGCCAAGAAAAAGGGATTCCTGATCACGTTGTTTACCAACGCAACGCTGATCACGCCGCAAATCGCCGATTACCTTGTCGAATGGCGTCCCTTTTCAATCGAAATCACGCTGTACGGGCGGAGCCGGGAGACCTACGAGCGCCTCACCGGCATTCCCGGTTCCTACGACCGCTGCCTGCGCGGAATCCATCTGTTGCGGGACCGCGGGCTGCCGCTGAAGCTGAAGTCGGTCGCAATCTCCGTAAACAAACACGAGGTCGGCGCCATGAAGAAGTTCGCTGGCGAACTGGGGGTGAGTTTCAAGTTCGACGCCATGATGAGCCCGCGCATTGACTGCTCCCAAAGCCCCTTGAAGGTCCGGCTGCAGCCTTGGGAGATCGTAAAGATGGACCTTGAAGACGAAGAGCGCGTGACGGAGTGGAAGAAGTTTGCAGCCCGGTACAACGCCCCGATGCAAGAAGCCGGGCACAGCAATGAGCTTTACCAATGCGGCGGGGGCGTCGGCGGTTTCGCCATCGATCCTGAGGGCAAGATGAGTATCTGCGTCCTCTCCCATTTCGATCGGTACGACCTTCGCCGCGGCAATTTCCGCGAAGGCTGGGATCATTTCCTGCGCCATGTGCGGGGACGGAAGATTACCCGGGTCACTAAATGCACGACGTGCAAGATCAAACCGATGTGCGGCATGTGCCCAGCCAACGGTGAACTGGAGAACGGTGACCCCGAAGCTCCCGTAGATTTTCTTTGCCACGTCGCGCACCTGCGCGCGCACGCCCTGGAGCTGCCGGTTCCAAGTCACGGCGATTGCGAGTATTGCCCTGGTGGGTCGGCTTACAGCGCACTGATGAATTCGACGGAATCGTTGCACAAGCACCGGGGCGAACATTGGATGGATTTCAGTGATTCAAACCCGCTTTTTCGGATCTTGAACGAACGGCGCGTGGCGGTGGGCGGGTGTGCTTCTTGTGGTCTTTAGGCGGCCAAGGTACCAGTTCCAGGAACAGAGGATCGAACTAAAAACACCAGGTGCACAGATGAGTGAGAAATTGGATCCAAAAGTCCAACTGAGGAAGACGTACAAGAAGCCTGAGATGGTGCGGGTTTCATTGCGGCCGGAAGAGGCTGTCCTGGGACATTGCAAGAGTGGAGCGGCGGCGGGTCCCGGTGGGTCCAGCAGTTGTTCGCCGGTGGGACCTTGCTTCAGCCAAGGGTCATAAGCGTGCTGTCGGTGTGCATTTGATCGAGACCTACGAAGACAAAACCGCAAGCGGTTGCGCTGCTGACACGTTGACGCTAAAGGTCGGCGACGTCGGTGTGCGCATCACGAGCGGCGATCCGGGCATGAAGCTGCGCGTCAACGGAGCCGCAGAACGTTTCCTGGTTTCGAATGGTGCTGCCGACGTGGATGTGACGACCGCATGGGGCAAGCTATGTCAGCCGGCCCACGCCAGCCTTGTTTTCGATTCCGGGGGGCTTTGGCGACTTTCCCGCGATCTGGAAAATTACGTTTTCCATCTCACCTCACCGATGTACGGGGCGCTGCCGTACAAACGGGCGACATTCAGCCCGGATTTTACCTGGGGCGAGGTTCTGCTCGAGCGCAGTTACTTTGACCCTCGGCGTCCGGTGGATGCCCTGGAGTATCCGCTCGACGAATTGTTGATGATGAATCTGCTGGCGCATGGACGCGGCGTCGAGGTCCATGCCTGTGGGCTCAAGGACACCGACGGCCAAGGCTATTTGTTCCTCGGCCATTCCGGGGCGGGCAAGACTACGACGGCTAGACTATGGCAGACAGCCGGCGGAGTGCAGGTGTTGAGCGATGACCGAATCATCCTGCGGTCTTGGGCAGGAAAGACTTGGATGTATGGGACGCCGTGGCACGGCGAAGCTAAACTGGCGCTGCCAGCACGAACGCCCCTGCGGCAGATTTTCTTCCTGCGGCACGGCACTGCCAATGAAATCATCCCGCTTGGGCGCGCAGAAGCCTTGGCGCGCTTCCTGGCGTGCAGCTTCGTACCGTTCTACAGCCGCTCCGGGCTGGAGTTTGCGCTGGCATTTTTCCAGCAACTCATCGATTCGTTGCCGTGCGCCGAACTGCGATTTGTTCCCGAGGAACGTGCCATCGAGTTGGCCCGGGGGCACGCGGCATGAACGCGCTCGACACGTCTAAGGTTTTCCTCGACGTGGCCACTGACGTCTTGTGGAGCGGATACCGCATGCGCTTCCGCGCCGGAGGAAGCAGCATGTGGCCGACCATCCGGCCGGGAGAAGCGATCACGGTCGAGCCGGCCACGGCAACGGAGGTCAAATCGAAAGACATTGTCCTTTACCGAACTGGGCGCGGCGTGATCGGGCATCGCGTAGTGAGGATTGCGAACCAGGACGGGGAGTTCGTATTGCTGGCGCGGGGTGATGCCGACCAAGGCGCAAGCGAGCCGGTCGCGGCGAAGCAGCTTCTGGGCAAAGTGGTCGCGGTGGAACGTTACGGTTGCTGCATCGATCTCACAAGTCGGAAGGAGAAGATGAAACACTCAATCAGGGTCGGTGCATCGCAGTGCAAACGTCGGATCTTGCTGATCGCCAAGCGCGCAAAACTGAAGTTCAGCCTTCGCGCTTCTGGGCGAGACAGCCGCCCGCAGTCCCGACGAGGCGCGGGCAAAGCATTTTGTCGGAAAGAAGTTGGTAGCGGCGGAGCCGGACGGGCACAGCATCGATCTAGCAACTGGAAGCGCCGGGATGGGTCGCGCTTTTCGTGTGTGCGCTGCTGTGTGCCTCGGTCTTGACCAAAGGGCTTACAGGGTGAAGCCGAATTCCATGGCCAGAGCCGCTCGTCGCGCCCGTACGATAGTCGCCGTGATCGTTTTTTGCGTAGCCTTGCCGACTTTAGCGAGCGCCGAGGTGGCAGTGACGAAGGTTGCGACGGGCAACTATACTTCAGGCAACGACTGCAGCATTCCTTCACTCGATGCGAGCACCGGTAGCCCCAATCTCATCCTTCTTGCCATCGCGCTGATTAACGGCAGTGTGTCATCCGCACCGGTCTTTAACACGACTACTCCGCAAACCTTCACCCAGATTGGAACTATGGTCGGCACTAACAACCTTGGAGAACTTTTTGTCTATAAGTTGGGCCCGAGTATCACCGCAGGCACAGCCTCGATTACTATTTCTCTGAACGGCGCTTCGGGATGTGTTGCCGGGGCAGTCGCGTTTTCGGGTGTAGCGTCGATTGGTACGCAAGTTACTAATTCGTGTATTGGCCTCTGTACCACAACTGCTTCCGTAACTGGCATAACCAGCCCTGGCACTGGCGGGGTAGTGTACAACGCACTCGTGGCTGACTTGGCAAGTACCGCGAGCCCGGCCTCCCTCGGGTTAGTACAGGAGTGGCAGTGCTCACCAGGTTCTACGTGTGCCAACAACAAAATTCTGGGGGCAGGAGGCGTTAACGGCCCGTCGACTTCGGCTTCGTGGACCCTCAGCGCCATACTCTCACCATGGGCCATGATGGCGGTGCCGCTTATCTCGACGAGCACCACCGCGGTGAAGGTCAACTCACTCACTGCTACTCGATACGAAGACGGTAACCTGATCGAGCTGAAGACCGGGCGTGAGATTTCCAGCCTTGGCTTTAATCTCTACCGCGAGCAGAATGGCCAGCGCGTTCGATTGAACTCATCGTTGCTGGCAGGGACAGCCTTGCTGGCGGGACCGAAGACAACCTTAACCTCCGGCTACTCGCACGTCTGGCTGGACAAGCCCCCGGCAGGCGGCGAGGCGGCGTATGGGGTGGAAGAAGTTGACCTCAATGGCGACCACACTATGTTTGGGCCGGTCTTCGCCGAGCCGGCAGCCGAGGATAAGTCTGCTGCCTTGAGCCCACTGATCGCGGAACGCCAGCGAGGTGCGCTGAAATCGCGGATGCTGAGCGAAATGGGAAGAGCGTCGGCTGTCGAGCCGGACCGTGGGCCGCGCGGCTGCGGACCGGTCAATGCCGGATCTCGGCCGCTTCAGCGCACGGGAAGACAACCGGTCATCACGCCCCGAACCCAGCAGCAGCAATACGCGCTGGCGGCCAGTCCTGCCATCAAGATCTCGGTATGCGCCGAAGGTTGGTACCTCCTTACGCAGCCGCAGCTCCTCGCGGCGGGCCTAAGCCCCGATGTCGATCCACGGTTGCTGCAGCTATACGTTGACGGAAAAGAACAACCGATGATTGTGTCTGGGCATGCCGACGGAAAACTAGATCCGCAGGACACGGTGGAGTTCTACGGCTACCCGCTGAATACGACCTGGTCGGGCACGCAAGTGTACTGGCTGGTTGCAGGATCGACCAACGGCAAGCGAGTGCCGACCGAGAGCTTGTCGGTCGCGACCGACGCCGGTCCGTCCAACTTTCCGGCGACCGTGGTGTGGAACCCGCGCACCGTCTACTTTGCGGCGCTGCTGAACGGCGACGCTGACAATTTCTTCGGACCGGTGCTTGGGTCGGGCTCGCCGGTCACCAATTCCTTCACGATCACGAACCTGGACGCGACGGCCACGACCAATGTCCAGTTGGAAGTGTCGCTGCAGGGCGCATCCAGTGGAGCTCACAAGGTTGGAGTGCAGCTGAACTCCTACCAGGCGGGCACGGTGAAGTTCAGCAATCAGGAGGCTGGGGTGGCCGCGCTGGCGCTTCCGGTCTCGGTGCTCCAGCAGGGCTCGAACAACGTGCTGACTCTGACGGTGGAGGGCGGACAACAGGACATCAGCGTGGTGAACACGGTGCAACTTACATATCCCCACACCTACAGCGCAGATGATGACTACTTGCGCCTGACCGCCACTTCGGGAATGAAGCAAACGATCGGCGGGTTCAGCAACTCGCACATCAGGGTGGTGGACATCACGGACCCGGGCGCGGTCACGGCTCTGCGGCGAACGATTGCACGCGAAGGCACCAGCTATGCAGTATCTGTTGTGCCGCAGGGGTCGGGGACGCGGACGTTGCTGGCGTTTACCAGTGCACAATCCCGCCACCCGGCCAGCCTGTTGTCCAATAGTCCCTCTAGCTGGCACGCGGCGCAGGCAGGAGCCGACGTTGTGATCATCACCCACGCGGACTTCCAGTCCAGTCTCGCCCCGCTGCAGATGTTGCGGCAGAACCAGGGCCACGCGGTGGCGACCATCGACGTTCAGGACCTGTACGACGAATTCAATTTCGGCGTGAAGAGCCCATACGCACTCAAGAAGTTCCTGCAGACGGCGAAAGCGCAGTGGTCGCTGAAGCCACATTTCGTGTTGTTGGTGGGCGACGCGACCTTCGATCCGCGGAACTACCTCGGAGTTGGCGAAGACGATTTCGTGCCCACTTACCTGGTCGACACGCAGCTGCTGGAAACGGCATCGGACGACTGGTTTGCCGACTTCAACATGGATGGCGTGCCGGAAATGGCTATTGGCCGGTTGCCTGTGCGAACCGCCAGCGATGCCAGCATGTTGGCCAACCGCATCGTGAACTACGAGACCTCTAGCTCCGGTGCCTGGACTAATCAGGTGTTGCTGGTGGCCGGTACCGATGATGTCGCCGACCCGTTTACGTCCTACATCTCCGCGGTGCAGTCGCTGATTCCCGGCACGCAGACGGTTTCGGTCATCTCGCAAGGAAACGATAGCAACGCACACGGCGACCTAATCACCGCCCTCAACGCGGGACAGTCGCTGGTCAACTTCGCCGGTCACGGCTCGGACGAAGTGTGGGCGGGCGAGTTGTTGAGTTCGAGCGATGTCGCGGCCCTGACGAACGGTTCGCAAACGCCGTTCGTGATCTCGATGACCTGCTTGAACGGGTATTTCCAGGACGTCTACACGGTGAGCCTGGCAAAGGCGATCATGCTCGCGCCGTCGGGCGGCGCCGTGGCGGCATGGGCCTCGTCCGGATTGACCGACTCATCGGGGCAGTCGATTCTAGATCAGGCGATGATTTCGGCGCTTTACGGCAGCCAGTCGTTGACTGTAGGTGAGGCGTCGGCTGCCGCCAAGCGGGCAGTGACTAACCTAGACATTCGGCGGACATGGATTCTTTTGGGCGATCCGGCAACCAAGCTCCAGTCGAGATAGCGTTTGTTCGCGTTGAACCTGCACTGGAATCGGACAGTGCTGATTTTGCCACGCTACAACGCCAAGCGCTCAAAAGCGCGTTCGTAACGGAACGCTGGCTTACTGTATGGCTTCCGCCCCGATGACTTCGTTCCTAGATCGGCTAGGGCCATTCCTGAGGACGCGCTGGAAACGGGCTGGTCAGAAAAGACAAGAATCGCGTGTCGAGACAGCTCTTCTGCTAACTCGCGGGCATCGCGGACTGCCACCTCGGGCTCTACGTCAAACTGCTGACACACAGTTTGAACGACAAGCTCAGACAACGGAATCTTGCCATCCGCGGCGCGCCAAATCACGGCGGACAACATCGTTCAAACAAAAGAGCGTGGAATCAGCGACCGCCATGATCATCATTTCGTCTCCCACCATTCGAGCGGCAATGGCGGAACTGCGCGCTACGTATTCGCTGTCCAGGCGGAATTGGAAATATGGGCTGCTTTCGACGCGCACAAGTGCAAGCCGATGGACAGCAAAAGCCAAAATGCGCTGCGGATCGTGCGCGAATCCACCGAAGGTAAGTAACCAAACTGACATTTTCTTAGTTACCTGCTAGACTGCTCCTCCTCATGCAAGGCGAAAAGCGAGAACGCTGGATGGAACTCTGTGCTCGGGCAGCGGCAGAACAAGACGGTCAAAAGCTGTTGGAGTTGGTGAAGCAAATCAACGATCTTCTGAAAGAAAAAGAACGCCGACTCGGAGTCGTTCCTCCCAAGTCCGATAAGCCCTAGTAACGCACTGTTCAAAATTGACCACTCTTTGCCGGGTGTTTGGGTTCATGATCTTGGTGCCATGAAAACCGAAGACTCCGACTCCAAAAAGGCCCTCACCGTTCGCTGTCCGACCTGTGGCGCTCCTCCCGGAGTACGCTGCGAACTGAGCACTGGACTGCCGCGCACCGATCCGCACCGTGACCGGCGAGTAATTGCCAAAGACCAACCCTAGAACGTCATCCTTCGTTCTTCAATATTTGCTCTTGCATCGCCTGAAAGTGCTCGTACTTCAAGAGCACTGCCAGCGGCTTATCGTTGTCCTGAATCACTAGTGTCTAGCTCCCTTAGGTGTGTGACGTTCAATGCACGCAAGCGGCTGATCCCCACATGCTGCACCGTTGGATCAAGGTACGGAATAGAAACCTGATTCGCTTTTGCCATAATCCCTCTAAGCTGTCCTGTGTAGTGCTTTCAAAACCAGTTCTTTGTCCGCACGCGCATTCGGCTTTTTCTCAGGCAGCAAACTGCACAGTTCCGCCAGTGTCCAGACGTGATCTGTTAGACCAGCTTCCATCGCCGGAGTTACGCGCAGTGTCGAATGCACGCGGCAGAAGTTGTAGTGAAAGAAGTAGAGCGCAACCTGATGCCCGTGGTTTTCAAACTTCTTACTGAATCCATTTGTGAGCCGCGTAAAGCGCCGCATTCCCATTCGCATCGAAAGGTTCTGCCGTTCTACATAGCTGGTGGAGATGTGCTTCGGGTCAGGATTCCCGGCAAGAGCCCAGTACGGCAGCCGATGCAAGTAGCAGGGCTGTAACGCGATTCGCCGTCATTCGATGCGCCAGTAGAGTTTCACCAGCATCGCATAATCAATTTCTGAACCAAAGGCATTCTCCACGGCATCCGCGTACACGCGATGGCCGTCTGTAGTTAGCTGAATCCGGTTGCTGATCCGCGATGCAACGTCCTGCATGAACGCCTGAGCCGTGGACGCGCCACGATCCCCGAGCATGTAGCAGATAATCAGCTTAGAATCCGCGCCAAGGTGCTGACGGTAGCCCCTACTGGATTCTACGGTCATCCACCAAAGGAGGCCCGGACAAAAGGAGGTCATTCGCGTGGCCATGGAGAAGGCCCCTACGGGACCGCTGCCTGATATGACGGCCACCGTGAAGATCGCGGTCAACCCTTCGAAGGCCGCAGTTTTCTTGGACGGCCTTTTCGTGGGACCCGTAGGGGAGTTTGAGGGCCTAGGTCGAGGGATGCTAGTTGCCCCGGGAACACTCAGATCAAAATCGCCCTTCCCGGCTATCAAACCCTTGAGACCGACTCAATCCGCTCGCTAACCAGAAGGTTGAAATTAAAACTGAGTTGGTCAAGACTGGCGCTCCGCTGGCCGGGGCCCCTAGGTCAAGACGGAAACAAGTGACAGCAACCGTTCGGGAGGCAGCCTCCCCCTCCACAGCGTTGAAATGCAACCGGAGGCAAGGTAAATCGGCGATGTTCTAGAGGAACGACCGGAAACTGCCCTCGCTGGCCGAACGGCGCACTTGCAAAAACTCTGCCTCTTTCGGCACGAATGGTCAGATCTCTCTTAAAAGCAGCTGCTACGGCGACTTGTGCTTCGGCGTCTTCGCGTTAAGCGTCGAGATCAGGCCCTCTGCTGCGGTAGGGACATGCGTCTCGTGAGTAATCACAATATCCTTCGCTGAGATTTTCTCTCCGTAGATTCTCTTGTTTGCGTCGTTGTCAGGTCGGATGGTCGAACCCTCCAACGAAATGCCTGCAAATAGGCCGCGCGCGCGGGAATAGCTCAATATTTCGGCCCGCATCGAGACATCGGTTTCTGCCGTCGCGTTACGACCGACTGGTCCTGCGGCTACCGACGCGTCTGCTCCGAGCTTGACTTTGCTGCTCAAGATTCCATTCGCACCGCGGTCATTCATCACGAGAAGGACGAAGTCAGTCGCTTGCCCGCCGATCTGAAAGCCTACGCTGCCACCCTCAAGGGCCATCATTGAGGGCGCACCCCAGGAACCGTTGAAATTTTCGCCCCTGCGGCAAGTCATCGCACCGCGGCCATAACTACCACCAACCACAAACGCGGCCTTGAGGACTGATGGAAAAACAACCACACAGTCGGCTTTATCGAGGAGATCTTGAGGAATGTCGTCAGGAATATTCAGAATCTCTGTCAGCACAGTGCCGGCATTCTTCAGACGATCCTCGTCCTTTTCTTTGTCGTCTGCCCAACTGGTGATTGCAAGCAACAATGCGCTCATCGCGCAGACTAATATCTTTTTCTTCATGACGGTCTCCTAGAACGGATAACGGATACGGATATAGTTGCAGGTAAGGCACGGCCGCAAACCACAGCATTGGTTCGGTCTCAGCTCCCGGGTCCTGCCGCGCAATAGTTCCTCCTCGCGCTGCCGAATGGAAGCACCTCCGCACCCATCATTTTTCAGTATCCACATTGAGCGCGCTATACGTTGAGAACCGTAAACGCGGGAAATTTTTCCGGTAAATCTGCGCCTAGTATCACGTGTGGCAGTTGGGCATTGCACTTGGAATTCGGGCTATCTGTAAGGCGGGAACGACGCCCAGCATAGCAAAATTTACGCGGAACAATCAGGTTTGCACTTCCCAATAGATGGTCGAATCTCATTTAAGTTGTTGTAACAATTGATGTTGTAGTAACAATTGATCTTCCTCATCTTGGAAACTCGCATGCATTAACTTTAGTACAGGACCTGCGCTGTACCCCAATTCCGTAGTTTTCGCACCCCCTGTTGGGGCTTGGCTGAAGTCTCGCGACTGGCGCCGCTCTTTGGCTAGGATTGCCTCGGCTTCGCGACTTTCTTTCTCTTAAAGCGATTCTCCAGGGGCGTTCAAAAGGGAGGCTATCGTTTGGTATCTTCTGCTTATGTGGCACACCTTATGACGCCACAACTCGCGATGCGTAAAGCGAGACTGTGGACATGGAAACTGACCCACTACCAGGAACGTGTCTAGTTAGGAGAAAGCTGGCACCCCATGCTAGCATCGCTTCAGTTTGGGTTCCCGCAGTCTGAGTTGAACTTGCCGCTGCAGAATCAACAAAGCACCCTTTGCTCCATGCAGGACGGCCCCGAAGGGATTCCGCTTGGCTCTTGACGACATTAAGAAACTCATGGATGCCGGAAAGGAAAAGGGTTATCTCACCTACAACGAGGTGAAAATAACTTGACTCACCGTGACGTCTGTTCCCTGGAGTCCTTGGACGACCTGCTCAGCACCATCGGCACCCACGGCATTGACGTGCTTGAGGGCCAGCCCAGGCTGCCCACCTCGGCCCTCAAGAACAAGCTTGAGAACGAAGTTGAGGCCAGCGACGAAGTCGAGCTCGACCTCACCCTCCCGGCTCTTGAAAAGACCAACGATCCGGTGCGTATCTACCTGCGCAGGATGGGCATGGTGCCTCTGCTCAACCGCCAAGCGGAAGCGGAAATTGCGAAGCGCATCGAGCGCGGACAACTGCGCGTGCTGAAGACGCTTTCGCGCTCGCCTATTGTGATCCACGAGATTCTAGCTATCGGCGAGGATTTGAAGCGTGGCGTGCGCTCGATCAAGGAAATTGTCGTCTTCGACGAGGAAGAGATGACCGAGGACATCCTGCAGAACCGCGTCCAGGACACCACGCGCCGCATCGACGAGCTGCAGAAGCGTTACAAAAGAGCTAGCCAATTGGGCGGACGACTACCGACCATCCCAGCAAGAAAGAAAGCTCAATACCGCCGCTGCCGATGTGGCTTGGGCCGCGAGATCGTCCGGATTTCGCTGATCATCCGCAACTTCCGCTTTACTAACTCAGAGCGCAAGCACCTAGCGGACCGGGTGAAGAAAACCGCGGACATCATGCGCTCGCTCGACCGCCAGATCAGCAACCTGGAGAAGAAGATTGAGAGCACGCGCAGCCAAGAAGTGGAAAAAGATTACCGCAAGGCGCTGCGGCAGCATCGCGCCGACCTGAAGAGTCTGGAAGGCGACGCCGGCGTGAGCTTTCAGGAGTTGCGCCGCACGCAGCGCGAAATCATCCAGGGCGAGATGGACGCGGAGCAGGCCAAACACGAGCTCATCGAAGCCAACCTCCGCCTCGTGGTTTCCATCGCCAAGAAGTATGGCAACCGCGGGCTTCAGTTCCTCGACCTGATCCAGGAGGGCAACGTCGGCCTGATGAAGGGAGTGGACAAGTTCGATTATCACCGCGGCTACAAGTTTTCCACCTATGCGACGTGGTGGATTCGCCAGTCAATCACCCGCGCCATTGCTGATCAGGCGCGCACAATCCGTCTCCCGGTGCACATGGGTGAGATCGTCAACAAGCTGATTCGGACCTCGCGGCAGCTGGTCCAAACGTTGGGGCGCGAACCTACATCGGCAGAGATTGCCAAGCAGATGGACATTCCTGCGGCCAAAGTGCGCAAGGTCCTCAAAATGATGCAGGCACCGATCTCGCTGGAGACGCCCATTGGCGAGGAGGGAGATTCCCACCTCAGCGACTTCATCGAAAATCACGCCGTGGTCTCGCCCGCCGAGGCCGTCATCAACCTGAATCTGAAGGAGCAAACCGCGCTCGTGCTACACACCCTAACTCGGCGCGAGGAGAAGATCATGAAGATGCGCTTTGGTCTGGAGGACGGCACAGAGCGCACGCTGGAAGAGATTGGCCGGTTCTTCGCCGTCACCCGCGAACGTATTCGCCAGATCGAAGCGAAGGCCCTGCGTAAGCTGCGCCACCCCTCGCGCTCCCTCAAGCTCAAGTCATTTCTCGACGAGGTGCACGAAATGACGCCGGAATCTGTGCACGCTGGGAGCGGAAGTCTAGGAACGCGGGGACGGCATGTGCATCCCGCGGTCTGTCCCAAATTGCCCGCTCGCTGACGGAGGGGTTGAAGAGTTGGCGCTGGCGGTTGAGCGAGACTCCAACCAATCCAATGAAAACGCCGATTGTTGCTGCGGTGGTCTCAGTTGAGGTACGTCTCAAACGACCGCACCACGGGCGGCATTTAACCAGTGGTTGATTTGCGATGTGTTCCGCAGAGCATGCAAGGCGTACATCGCGTCATCAAGAGCTTCTTCCTCTTCGCTGTTGTCTCCGGCAACGTGAAACAACTCCCGTGCCCTCAGAACAAGCGCTTCCTCAGCTTGCGTAATGCGGTCTGGGAGTCTGGTCTTATCAACCTCAAAGAGTGCGGCCTTGTACAAATCCCTCCACGCTCTGCTGTTTAGAGATATAGAGCTGCTTGTATTCATAGTTCCCCCCTGTTTCGTTTGGGAAACGGGTCTGAAAGTACGTCGAATTGGTCCCGAATGCTTTCGCAGGAACAGCCAACAACATCGTCCCCCCGATCGTTAGATACGACGGTGCCTTCTCCTTTTTTGGGGTGTAGAAAGCGGGCGAGTCGCTTAGCTCGCCCGGTTACGGGTGAAAAGAAGTGTCCTAGCTCGATGTGTCAGGCGGCTTTGCCTGCAGCAATTCTGTGCGTGGTTGAGCTATCGACATTGAAGGTCCGGACTACGGGCTCTGCCTCAAGCAGGTGCCGTACCATCTCGTGGATGGCGGGATATTGCTCCCGCTGGTACCGTTCGGCATCTTCCTGGCTTTTCCAGAAACTCAATGCCAAGATCTGATTGGGTTCTGTATTCGATACCAGAAGAGTTTCATCCACGAAGCCGGCTTGTTTCTTCAAAATCGGCAGCACTTTTTCGTTGATGGTGTTGGCGAGTTCCCGGGCCTTTCCCGATTTGGGTGTTACTTCGACAGTTCGTGTAAACATGGAAACACTCCTTTTGCGCTTGTTCGGAACAGGCGACGCTCAAGCCACCGGTCGAAGCTGACCGGCAGCAGTTGTGTCTCACTTGGGTGGAGTCGGTCTTGCGACCAGCTGCTTGACCACCATGTATTCGGGACAAAACCGTCATTGGAGACGGCTGTAGGTGTGATGAATCTCAACTTCCCGAATTTTCCCGCGGGTCAGGGCCGCTGCTGGGCCGCTGTCTAGGAGAAGTGCGACTGAGTTTTGGCTGTGGCCAATGAGACATCACCACGCTAGGCTCGGAGGAAGCCGGTGTCAATGACCGTTTTTGGTGCAGCCCGTTTTGTTCGCGAAATTCCAACCTCCACCACCACCACAACTCGAAACTCTGCTTTACTCTAAGCGCTAACTTAAGGATTACTTCCGCTTTGCGGTTAAAAGTTGAGGGGATTTCGGCAGATCAAAGCGTTGTCGTTCCTAGTTTTGTACCACCATGAGCACCAAGGTACCCAACTATGCCGTATCTGTTGTCCCGCAGGGGTCGGGGACGCGGACGTTGCTGGCGCTTACCAGCGCAAAATCCAGCCGACCGGCCAGGCCCTGGTGTCAAATAACCCATCCAGCTGGCACGGAGCGCAGGCGGGAGCCGGTGCCTGGACTGATCAGGTGTTGCTGGTGGCCGGTACCGATGATGTCGCCGACCCGTTTACGTCCTACATCTCCGCGGTGCAGGCGCTGATTCCCGGCACGCAGACGGTTTCGGTCATCTCGCAAGGAAACGATAGCAACGCACACGGCGACCTAATCACCGCCCTCAACACGGGACAGTCGCTGGTCAACTTCGCCGGTCACGGCTCGGACGAAGTGTGGGCGGGTGAGTTGTTGAGTTCGAGCGATGTCGCGGCCCTAACCAACGGTTCGCAGATGCCGTTCGTGATCTCGATGACCTGCTTGAACGGGTATTTCCAGGACGTCTACACGGTGAGCTTGGCGAAGGCGATCATGCTCGCGCCGTCGGGCGGCGCGGTGGCGGCATGGGCCTCGTCCGGGTTGACCGACTCATTGGAGCAGTCGATTCTAGATCAGGCCGATGATTTCGGCTCTTTACGGCAGCCAGTCGTTGACTGTAGGTGAGGCGTCGGCTGCCGCCAAGCGGGCAGTGACTAACCTGACATTCGGCGGGCGTGGATCCTTCTGGGGGATCCGACAACCAAGCTGCGGTAGAGTCGTAGAGATTGTCGTGGGAGATGAATGATCGGGAGGGTTCACCGAAGAAGCAAGGCCCATCGTGAGCTCTGCCACCACCGCTCTTTAACTCCGGCTGCTGGCTCACCCCGTCAACCCTGTGTTTCGTCTGACGCTTACATTTCAGACAGGGTGCAAGCTTCCTTTCAGAAGTGCCAGACGATGCCGCCGCCGGCGAAAAGATTGTATTGGTGGCTCTTGCCCGTGTTCACATTGAGTTGCGGAACGCCCGACCAAAACTCTCGACCTTCACCGCGCAGAGTGAAGTGCTTGTAGATCTTGACATCGAGTCCCACACCAGCCTGCAATACACCCGTAGTGGTTCCGGTTTTGCCCGGGTTTGCGAGCCCCGCAAACTCGAGCGTGGAACTTTCACTGAAATGACCGAACCCTCCCCCAAAACTGACCCAAGGAGAAACCGCCGTAGCGGGAAAGGCGTTCAACCGCGCTGAGGGAGTCACAAAGAAAGATGAATATTGTTTGGGGATCACGTTCTGGGCGGCGTGGAGATCCTCAACCGGGTTCACCACGAACGGGACTTCTAGGGCGAGGGATAATACTTCGCTACCCATGACGCGGCGGGCATAATTTATTTCGAAGGTTAATCCTTTGCCGAAATGCAGGTCCGGATCGTAAGAGGGGGCGCCTGGGATGCCCTGATCGCTGATGAAAGTACGCCCAAGGATCCCCGACAATTCGTTCTCTTGCGCCACGGCTTGTGCAACGAAAGTACAAACAGCCACAAAAGCCGCGATGGTGAGGTGTTTTAGCGACATTTCTACTCCTAGAGACGTTTATTCGTGGCGAAGCAAAAGTTGCGCCTAGGTTAGCACGGTCGTGTTTTTTCCTGGCACATATTTTCCAACCGCAGTTCGGCCGTTGAACTATCGAATACGGTCCAACTACAGTTTTTTCCAAATTGGTCGATGCCACATTCAATTATGTGGACCGCGTCAAACAGATGGTTGTTCTGGTTCCTTCACTTGCGATGCGTCGAGACCGGTCGGGGCTTGGATAACTCAGCCAAAGGCCTGGAAGCAGCCATCCCGCAAAGCACATAAAATAGCGCGGCATTCGCGGGAATCTGCAAATTGAAATCCACGAAGCTATGGAGCAGAATTCCCGTACACCCCAGCAGAGCGGCGAAGGAGACCGCCCCATCCCATTTGAACTCCCAGCGGCGAGAGGTTGGCAATCCGTCCCTGTACAAACAAATCAGGAACCACAGCATCAGCGCGAAGCCGAGCAAGCCGGTTTCCACCAGCAGTTGCGCATAGTCGTTATGTGCTTCATTTATGAACAGGTTCGTATAGAAGCTGCGGTAACTGGGGTAGACCGTGGGGAAGGTACCCAAGCCCCAGCCCCAAATCGGCCGAATGGAAAACATTCGCAAACTATCTTTGGTCATATCCAGACGCGTGCCAGGACTCAGATCTCCGAGGCGTCCCAGAACTTGCCCTTTGCCTACAAAAACTAAGAAGGCTAGAACCAAGATACACACTGCGACCGAGCCGAGTGCTGCACGAGGATTTCTCCTTTGTACGAGAGTCAGGGCGGCAAACAGGACAATCTCGAGAACGAAAGCAATCATTCCGCCTCGCGAACCGGAAAGAAAGATCGTGCTGGCCATCAATACGGCGCAGAAGGCGACCAACGCTCGTTTCCCCCCTCGCAGCAGATGTCCCACGCTGAGCACAAAAGGAATCGGTACCAGCATCTCCATCAGGCCGGCATAGTGATCGTGGTCGACGTAGCTTCCGTAGATTGAGCCACCGAACCGTGGACTGATCATCCAGAAAATTTTCCCGTTGGCGGTAAGCTCCTGGGCGAGCGCAAAAAAAGCGTAACAGGCGCCGAAAACAATCATTACGAGGGCGAATATTTTGCGAGCACCTTCCTCTCGGATGCATTCCGCTCCAATCAGCAGCACAATCCCATAGGCGACGTACTGAAGTGCTTCGTATTCAGTAACGTATTCATAGGCCGAGCTTGCGCAGCGCAACCTGCGCGAGCACTAGCCCGAAAAAAAGGAATGCTGGCAGGTACAGAGGGTTTTTCGACAACGTTACCCGTCGGGAAACAAACTGCTGTCCCGCCCAAACAAGGAAAAGAACCGCTGCACCGCGCCTCGAACGCGAAGGTCGACCACTCATTGACTGCGCCGAACGCCAAAACCGCGAAAATTAAGAGGACGCACAAACCAACAACGAGCACCCGTTGCGGGATTTCCGGCTCGCGCCCACGCCGGCGCTCCAGATCAATAGAATCAGTCGTATCGACAATCGCGTACGATGATATTTTCAACTTCGCCGATCCTTTAATTCTGTTTCTCGACTAGCCTGAGATCGTCGGCCCAAAGCTTGCCTCGGATCAGGGGGCCCGGAGGCTGGCGAACAATTTTCAACAACACTAGATTGGTGTTCGGGCCGGTTTGGAATCGTGCTCGTTGCAGACGCCAGGGATTCGTACCCATTACATCGTCGGTGAGCACGTAGGAGTCATTGCTATATGCGTCCGCAATCGCAAAACGCGGACCGCTGGCAGTCTCCAGTTCCTCTGTCCTGAATTCTGCGCTGAACTCGTAGTTGGTGTTTGGTTTTACAGCGATGAACTGAGAGATTCCGGCTTCCGATGCGCTCCGACCGTCGAAGGTGACGGAGAGCGATCGTGTTCCGCTGTGAAATTCACTTGTGTCGATTGCGAGGGCAGCATGTGGGTTCAACTGGTACCACCAGTCAAATCCACCGTTCAGCAAGTTCTCCTCAAATCCCCCATTTACGATCAGGTTCTCACCAGAGGGAAGATAAGGCTGAAGAGAGCGATTGACGCCGGCCAGTTGCTGCCATGCAGTTTGTGCCGCTGCGACTTCCTGCTTCGCGATGAGAAACCGAAAATAGGGAAACGCAAGCGGCGTCGAAAATTCCTGGTTTAATGCGATCAGACGGTTCCAGACATTTTCCGCGGCGGCTACTTCCTGTTTGGAGATAAGCAAACGCAGAAATGAAAGGTACAGATCCGGCCTTGGCGGCAGTGCCCGATCAAGAATCTGATTCGCGTCTCCGGTTGCACGCCAGCAGAGCTGGAGGGCCGAGTCAACCGCCTCCGGATCGTTTGCGAGAACGACGCGAAAATTACGAAGTGCCCTTTCCTGATCGCCCTGAACCAAGAAGAAGTTTGCGGCCTCCCAGGCGACATGCGGTGTCGTGGGGTCCGCTTCCACGGCCCGTTCCACGCTTTGTGCCTGTTCGTCGATGCGCCCTGCCACCTGATAGGCGCTCGCTAAATCCAGCCAGTACTGCGCTTCGTAAGGATTCAAATGCAATGCTGCCCGATAGTCTGAAATATCTTCATCTTGACTCGCGCCGGATAGGGCAAGATACCGGCCGAGAAGGTCGCGATACTCCGCGTTGGAGGGCTCTAATCGAATGGCTCTTTGGATATTCGCTAAGTCGAGCTTAGCCGCCAGATGGGCCGCCAGGTATGCGCGCCCGGCGAACGCCACGTACAGTCCGATAGCAAGAAGGCATGCCCCCGCAAAACAAAACCTCTGGAGTCGGGACCGCAATTCAATCCGCATCTGACCTACACAGGACCGCAATGAGTGTGTGGTTCTGAGCCGGCAGCTCGGCTGCCCACAAAATATCCAATATTCGTGCTAAGAGACTTTGCCGGCCGCAGAAGTTTCGTTCTTGGGGGCGTCATCTTCGTAGTATCTGCCGTAGTACTTCGAATTATATTGGTAGTAATAGCTACTGCCGGAGTGAAGATCGAAGGCGTTGACGACGACCCCGGTGACTCTTGCATTTACATGCGACAACAAATCCCGAACCCGCCGAAGCGCCGCTTTCGTCGTCTGGCCTGACCTGAGGACGATGAGGACCGAATCGGCTTCGACCGACAAGAGTACGGCATCCGTGACCGATAGGGCGGGCGGCGTGTCGATGACTATGTGGTCGAACTCCTCGCGCCATCGTGCCAAGTACTCCTTCATGAGAGGCGAACCCAGCAGTTCCGCAGGCTGAGGAGGTGGAGGACCGGCAGTCAGCACGAATAAGTTGGGAATCTCGGTCGACACGATGGCATCTTCGGAACGGTCGCCCCCCGTCATCAATCTGCTCAGTCCTGAAGTGTTTTGCAATCCCAGCGCCTTGTGAATTCCGGGCCGGCGGAGATCCGCGTCCACCAGCAGGACCCGTCCGCCACGCTGGGCAAGTACTATCGCCGAGTTGATGCTTGTCGTCGTCTTGCCCTCTTGCGGCAGAGCGCTGGTTACCAGAATCACCTTGGGCGGGGAGCCGAGCGAGGAAAGCAGAATGGAAGTCCGCAGCGCACGGTAGGATTCCGACAACTCGGACCTGGGGCGAGCAAA
This sequence comes from uncultured Acidobacteriaceae bacterium, assembly GCA_963771895.1. GTDB lineage: Bacteria > Acidobacteriota > Terriglobia > Terriglobales > Acidobacteriaceae > Sulfotelmatobacter. The sequence continues at coordinate 108,126 of CAVYVQ010000017.1, forward strand.
AGTAACCAGTTCTAGCGAATCAGCGGAGTCGGACGGCCGCGAACTCAACGTCAACCGCGGATGATTATTGTTACGGTTCTTTGCGATTGGTTTCGTACTCAGCGGGATGATCCCCAGTGATGGCAGCGCGGAAATGATCTGCGCCTCTTCCGGAGTTCTGACGGTATTGTCGAGGCTCTCCAAAACGAAAGCGAGCCCGACCCCTCCAAACAAACCGAGTGCTAAACCGAGTACGATGTTCCGCGGGATGTTCGGAGCCGAAGGTGATGTAGGAACACGGGCTAGGTCCACGATGCGGATATTGCTCGATCTGAGTCCGGCAGAAACGCCCGCCTCCTTGAGCTTCTGAAGCAACCCTTCATATAGCTGCCGGTTCGATTCGGCATCATGTTTCAAAAGGTTGTACTCAATGGCACTCTCGTTGAGGAGGTTGGCTTCTTGCTTCTGGACATCAAGGGCGGCAGCCAGCAATTTTTCGCGCTGAAGCGCAGAGAGGTACTCATTCTGCACCCTTGAGGCGATACGCTTGTCTTCCGCCTGAATCGACGCTTCCACCTGCTTCAATTGGTTGCCAAGCTGCATCACCTTTGGATACGAGGAACCAAATTGGGTAGTGGCCTCAGCGTACTTCATCTTGAGGTCGCTCTCCTGCGTCCTCAGTTGGTTGATGAGACTGCTAGGCTCCGCCTTCGCAAAGATTTCAGGATTTTCCGCAGATGCGAGCTTATATGCAGATTCTTTTTGCATTCTGTCGCCTTCCGCGGCCGTGAGTTCTTTGTTCAACTCATCGAGCTTGGAAGTGACGAGGTTCTGCTTTTCGTCAATTCCGATAATGGCGTGCTGCTTCTGGTATCGGACAAGTTTTTCTTGGGACGTTTCGACCTTCATTGCCAAATCGGAGAGCTGTCCCGACAGCCAGTCCGAAGTTTGCATGGTGGATTCAAATTTCGTTTTGAAATTTTCCTCGATATAGGTGTTAATGAGGGCGTTTACGATCTGTGCTGCAAGTCGCGCATCTGGATGCGAGTAATGGATCTCTACGATCCGGGTCCTGGGGACCACGCTTATCTTGAGACCTCCTCGAAAGCGATCGAGCAACGACGATTCGAAGGGAGCATCCACTTGCAGAGAGTTCAAAGGCGGCTCGGTACGAGGTTTGGCAGTAGCTCCTGCAAACCCTGGGACATTGTTTAGCTTCAGTTTCTTGATCACCTGAAACGCTATGGCATCGCTCTGCAGGATCCTGACTTGCGTTTCCAGCGCGATGTTATACTCCTCATAATCAGCCCCGTTGGTACCTTGATCCGAGTCTTTGAAACCCAAATTCGGTGAGTTCTCGCGATTGACCGCAATTCTTCCCGTCGCGTCATAAACCGGCGTCATGTGTAGGGTGTAGACAGTGGCCAATGTTGCAATGATCAGCCATGTGGAGATGACCACCCACATTCTCTTTTTCAGAATTCTGCTGTACTCACCGAGAAGAAAACCCTCTGCCGGTAGAGGTGCGTAGCTTCTGGCAGGATCTGCCGGGTACTGAATCTCGGTCAGCAGTTGCTCGAGAGTTGGAGTGTCACTACGGCGGCGAACGATTCCTGAATCCATCAACCGTTCCTCCAACAAGTCAGCAAAGCAAACCGAGCGACACCCCTACCAAGTTCGAGGTCTGGAGGAATGATTCCAATACTTTGCAAGGCCAACATTTTTGCAAATTGTACCATGATCTCTGAAATCTGAATCTGGAGTTTGAAATTCACTGGAACACAGCCTCGCAACGCCATTGAGGATATGGGGTTGGTTCCCTTGTCAAAGCTGGAAAAATTGGCTAGGCTGAGGTGCCGATGGAAATTTTAGTCCTGCTGACTAGCGTCTTCGGCTTGACCGGTGGCGTCCACACCTTTAACCGTGCATTGATCAAGGCAACAGATGATCTTGCGAGCGAGTTTGGTATGGATGTCTCCGTTTTCAGCCTCTTGGACGGCGAAGTTCCGATCCAAGCGGCGGCTGATTACATGTCCTCAGGTCATACCAGATACAGAGGCTTCAAAGGCAATAAAACGGAATTTGCTGCGGCATCTCTTTTGGCAGGCTGGCAAGCGGACCGCGTTGTGTTCGGGCACGTAAATTTGAGCTCATTAGCATGTGGGATGCCGAAGCCTATCAAATCGCTCGTAGTTCACGGAATTGATGTGTGGAGACCATTGCCCTCTCTCCAGAAGTTGGGTATTTCCCAGATGCGCGAGATCCTCTCCGTTAGCGAATACACGCAGGAGTCATTAGTCCATTTCAACGGGATGCCTCCGGTACAGTTCCGCCTGCTGCCCGATACCTTGGACCCGTTTTATTCAAGAATGACGGGTATTCGTCCTGCAAGGGAATTGGGACTTCCACGAGGTCACATGATGCTCTCCGTTACCCGGTTAGCGATTACGGAGGACTACAAGAGAATCGACCTCGTCATTAAAGCCATGCCTGCGATCTCAAACCACATACCAGACGCATTCTGTGTAGTGGTGGGACAAGGCGAGGATCGTCCACGGTTGGAGAAGTTAGCGCAGGACACGAATGTAGCCGACAGAGTGCTTTTCACTGGGTTTGTGGCAGATGAGCTTCTGCCTAGCTACTACGATGCTTGTGACCTGTTTGTGCTCCCGAGCCTAAAAGAAGGATTTGGAATCGTTTTTCTCGAAGCCATGTACCATGAAAAAGCCTGCGTCGGCGCGATAGCGGGCGGAATTCCAGAAGTAGTTGAAGACGGGGAAACGGGGCTTCTTGCCAAAGCGGACAGTGTGGACAGTTTCGTTCAGTGCGTCGTAAGGCTGCTCAAGAATGATCGAGAAAGGGACGCAATGGGTCGGCGTGGCAAGGAGAGACTGGAGCGAGAGTTCTGCTATGAGAAGTTCCGGGCTAGACTCGAAAGGATGCTGTGCTAGGAAGCCAAACAAATTTAGAATTATGGCCGCGCATACAGTCTTCGCGCTCCCGATTTACACTTCCGCCTACCCTGAGTGACGAGAAATCTTCAATTCAACTCGGACCAACTGCCAACGCCTCTCCTACCGGCGGGACTGCTGGGCGGCGGCGCTTTCGTTTGGCCATCCTGGCTTCACACGTGATTCAATACCAAGCTCCTCTTTTTCGGATCCTTGCAGGCCAGCCTGAAATTGAGCTTTCGGTATTCTTCTGCTCCGATTGGGGCGCCCAAAGTTACCACGATAAAGGCTTTGGGCAGGAGATCAAGTGGGATGTGCCTCTGCTCGAAGGCTACCGTTTTGAGTTCTTACCTAACTGGAGCATCCGGCCGAATGCGTCGCGGTTTTGGGGAGAGGTTAACCCACGCATCGTCCTGCATCTAAAGCGCCGAAAGTTTGACGCCATCTGGATACACGGCTGGGCTAGATTAACTGATTGGATAGCCATGCTAGCCGCCTTTACGTTCAAAGTCCCCGTACTCATTCGGGGAGAAAGCAATTTGCTTCCGGCGTTACCACGCTGGAAATCCGCACTAAAAAGGATCGTCCTGGGCAATCTGTTTCGCAGGACCTCTGCATTTCTGGCCATTGGCCGGTTGAACAATGAATTTTACCGAGCTTACGGCGTTCCGAAAGAAAAGATCTACATGGTTCCTTACGCTGTTAACAATGACTTCTTCCTATCTCAGGCAGATACCCTCGCCAACTGTAGAGAAAAATTAAAGCAAGAACTCGGAATCGCTCTTGAATTGCCAGTCGTGCTGTACGCTGGAAAGCTCATCGAGAAAAAGCGCCCGGCGGATCTTCTAAAAGCCTTTGAATACGTTTCGAAGACTCAGAAGGCCGTTTTGGTTTACGTTGGGGCCGGGTCGCTTGAGCCAGAGTTGAAACAATACGCCGAGGCAAAGTTCTTGCCCGTAGTTTTTGCAGGATTTCGAAATCAAACAGAACTTTCTAAGTGGTTCGCAATAGCCGACGTGTTTGCGCTGCCCTCTGGGGATGAGCCCTGGGGACTGGTCGTAAACGAGGCAATGTGTTTCAGCTTGCCAATCGTGGCAAGCGATCACGTGGGCGCGACGGGAGACTTGGTTCGTGGGGGAGTAAACGGATTTGTGTTCAGCTCTGGTGATGCTCGTTCCTTATCAGAGCATTTGGAACTGCTGCTGTCTGATCCGGTGCTACGTGCGAGGTTTGGACAAAAGTCTCGTGAGATCATCGAGCATTGGAGCTATCGGGAGAACGTGAATGGCATCCTCACGTGTCTGGAACAGTTGGCTAATGCAAGGCAAGAGGCATAAAATTACGAGTGCCGAACACCGAAGTTCTTGAATGAGCCGCTCTTGAGGGGCAGTGTCTGGAGTTTCCGGAATTTTCCACAACCGAGGTCGGTGAGTGAGAGGGCTTGGCTTGCCTGGCGGCGGTCGGCTGACAGGGCGGCAAGTGTCTTCTCGGTCGACGCAGGCAGGTCTAGGAATGTTAATGTTAAGGACAGAAGGCGCCGTAATGCTGGGTCGATGATGGGGTAGCTGCCTTCGGGTCCCTATTCGAGCGCGAGCGTTTTACACGCGTAGACTTCGACGGTTTCGCTTCCTGTGTACCCAACCGGCATTGCACGTCGGTATTTTTCCGAAAAGACGCTCGCATATTTTGCAACCTGAAACCACCGGTGAGGCGAGCGTGAGAGTCCAAAAGCGCGCGAATCGTCCTTGGTTACGCGGCCGAATATTGCGTACTGAAATTTGCGCGGCAGAAACCAATGCCTCACGCATCGCAGCAAGCCACGAGTGTAAGTGTTTACTATTTGGGATGGAAATGCCGCCGCACTGGAATTGAGGGAGATGGGTCCACTCGTTTCAATCATCGTTCCAACCTACGCCCGCGAGCGCGTGCTCTGCGAAACCCTCATGTGCCTGGTACAGCAGGATTACCCGCGCTGCGAGATCGTGGTGGTGGATCAGTCGCGACAGCATGAGACGGAAACAGTCGCATTTCTTGCTTCTGTCCGAAATCGAATTCGTCTGATAACACTACCGGAACCGAACCCCGCGGCTGCCAGAAATCATGGTATACGGATGAGCGCGGGCGAAATAGTAGTCTGTTGCGACGACGATTTTCACATTCCCAAGGACACCATTTCCAAACTGGTGTCGACGTATACTGATCTTCAAGTCGGGGGAGCTTGCGGAATAGTTATTCATCCGAATCAGACCGAGCAAGCAGCGCGAGCCGAGTACGCGCAAAAATTAAGGATTGGAACGCTCAATGCTGCTGCCAGTCTTCAAGACAAGATTAAGATTGCGGACATGATAGGTGGTTTCATGTCCTTTAGAAAGGAGGTCTTCGAGCGGGTTGGCATGTTCGACGTGTGGCTAGGGATGCAGCCGATCGTGTCGGGTGAGGATTATGACATGTCTCGCCGCGCAGTTCTCGCAGGCTACTCCCTTTACTTAAACCCGTCCATCGTCACTCGGCACTTATCCGCGACCGAAGGTGGTACAGGCCGGAGCGCACAACGGCCCTCCGATCTCGTACTTGCTCATCTGAACGCATTCCTGTACATTGCTTTTAAGACTCCGGCATATCCCGGTCCACTTGGTTGGCTCGATTCAGTTTTGCGCGGCTACCGTTCTTTCGTTGCTGCTCGCCCAATTCTCGCTCCCGCAGATAAGTGGAAACATCGCATTTTCTTCAGAACGGTGCAAAGGGCCCTGCGTAATTCAAGAGCAAACCGCACTGCCGACACGACGAGCAACCGAGTGGAGTCCGCGACCTGAGAGTGTGCAGATCTTTTGTCCGGGAACTCCTACATGTCTGACATGACCCTCAAACAGGCAACTCCCTCGCGCGCGGTGTCGGCTCCTTCTGTGGAACGGTCTGAACTGCCTCATACTAGGATTGAACCGGGCAAAGGCTGGATCTCACTTGGCCTCAAGGATCTGTGGCAGTATCGAGAGTTGCTGTTTTTTCTAGCTTGGCGCGATATCAAGGTTCGTTACAAACAGACGGCCTTAGGGGCCGCTTGGGCGGTCATTCAGCCGCTGTTCACCATGCTGGTGTTTACGCTCTTCTTCGGACGGTTGGCAAAGGTCCCGTCCGATGGGATTCCGTATCCTTTATTCAGCTACACCGCCCTTCTGCCCTGGCAATTATTCGCCTATGCGCTTACGGAATCCAGCAACAGCGTTGTCGCTAACGAGCGTCTCATCACAAAGGTCTATTTTCCTAGGCTAGTCGTTCCTCTCGCCAGCATCCTCGCGGGCTTGGTCGACTTTGTGATCGCCTTTACCTTGGTCATCGGCATGATGATTTGGTATGGGGTGAGGCCCACTTGGGCGGTTTTGACCCTGCCCTTTTTCGTGATTTTCACTATGGCCACTGCCCTTGGAGTGGGTTTGTGGCTCTCCGCGCTGAACGTGCAGTACCGCGACGTCCGCTACACTTTGACTTTTATCGTACAGTTTTGGCTGATTGCCTCTCCGGTCGCCTACTCCAGCACATTGGTTCCTGCGCGGTGGCGGCCCTTTTATGGTCTCAACCCAATGGCTGGCGTCATCGAAGGTTTCCGTTGGGCGCTGTTGGGCAAGGCGCAAGCACCCGGCACGATGCTGTGGGTTTCGGTCGGTGGTGGTAGCTCTCGTCCTTATCGGCGGTCTGTATTATTATCGTCGCATGGAGAAGACCTTCGCGGATGTGGTTTAACCAACACAATGACTGATGTAGCCATTCGTTGCGAGGGACTCGCCAAGCAGTACCGCATCGGGGAGCGGGAGCGTTACAAGAGCGCTCCGTGATGTCATCACGGACGCGGTCGCTTCGCCCTTTCGCCGCCTACGTTCCGCTCTGCGGCATTCCTCGAACAGTAGCGTCGCATCGAAAAACCCAAGATCTGGGCACTGAAAGACGTCTCTTTCGAGATCAAGCGCGGAGAAGTGGTCGGCATCATCGGCCGCAACGGGGCAGGGAAGAGCACGCTGCTCAAGATCCTCTCCCGCATCACCGAGCCGACCCACGGCCATGCCGACATCTGGGGACGCGTCGGCTCACTGCTCGAGGTCGGTACCGGCTTCCATCCCGAACTGACCGGGCGCGACAACATCTTCCTGAACGGCGCCATCCTGGGCATGAGGAAAGCCGAGATCGCGCGCAAGTTCGACGAGATCGTAGCCTTTGCCGAAGTGGAGAAATTCATCGATACCCCGTCAAGCGCTATTCCAGCGGCATGTATGTGCGGCTGGCGTTCGCCGTCGCGGCACACATGGAAACCGAAATTCTGTTGGTGGACGAAGTGCTGGCGGTTGGCGATGCCCAGTTCCAGAAGAAGTGCTTTGAGACATTCCGCCAAGTCAGTACCGGCGGTAGAGCCATATTGTTTGTTAGCCATAACATGGCGGCTCTGCGTACCGTTTGCGAGAACGCGATTGTATTGGATCACGGTGGCGTGATTGATCGGGGCGAGGTGAATAGTGCGGTTGATCGATACCTCTCCCGGCTGAATTACGAATCAGTATCGGTGCAGACCGTGGAAACTAATAGTTTTCTGATCGAAGACGTCCTTGTGACTTCTTCAGAAGGACCAATTATCAAGACCTTCGATGACATCGAGATTCGCGTTAAATTAACCGGCAAGGTGGATATTCGCGAACCTGGTCTGTATGTTGGGATACGCACGCTCGAAAATCAGCGTATTGCAGGGTTGGATTTCAGGGACTTTCAGACGGCGCCTTTGATCCACGCCGGTGAAACAGTTGAGATGGGATTTCGCCTGACCGAAATGCCCTTTCTTCCCGGCGATTACGAATTAGAATTGCACCTGAAAGACATGGCAGACCATCGTATCGAAATTGTGCCGCGCGCTTATCCATTCCAGGTTGCAGAGACTCCAATTTACGGGGCGCGCAAACTCGACTCCTGGTTTGGCCACGTGGGTTTGAATGCAGTCTCAATTCTAAAGCAGAATCTGTCCAAGCCTGATTCGTGCTCACTGGCGGCTTGTGAATGAATCAGCGCGATTCTCAAGAGCTGCTTCTCTATGAATTTCGGAGAGCCCTCGGAGTAATCCGGAAAGTAACCCGCCAACGACTTCCACCACGGAACGCATTTGACTACGCCACTCATATTCCGATACTGGTGGGACTTGGATGCTCGTTGGGGATTGCAAGAATCCTCGAATTCGGTGCGGGATTCTATAGCACTCTGACCTTCCTCAATCGTACGGCGTTTCCTGACGTTACGTCCGTTTCCACGATAGAGAGTGATTCGGATTGGATATCTAAGGTCTATGCGGCCGCGAACGACGACCCTAGGCTAACAATGCGGCACGTGCCTGAGCCAATCGAAAGCATCCTGCCAGAACTGGACCTGGCCGAATACGACCTTGTTCTGGTAGACAGTTCGACCGAAGCGGCTAGGCGCGCTGCACTGATTCGGAAGTTGGCGCACCAAGCGACTGGAACATGTCTCGTTGTCGTTCATGATTTTGAAATTGACTTGTATAAACGGGCAGCCAAAGGATTTTCAAACCGAGTTGAGTATTCAGCATTCAATCCCTGTACAGGGGTTTTATGGCATGCTAAGCGGGAGGGTGATAAGAAGACTCTGAAAGGTATAAGGGGGACTATCGGTCGCCACGCCCAATCATTGGAGCCCGATGACATTGAGTCGTGGGTTACGGTGTTTCGCAAGGAACCGTTGGTTTTGCGCTGATAGCGGTCGTCAGAATAACAAAGGCTTCCGGAGGATAGCAGGGATGCGGATTTTAGTTACAGGTGGTCTAGGCACGGTAGGGGCAGGGCTGGTGTCTGAACTGCGGGAGCGCCGGTATCACGTCGTTTCTTGCGACACTGCCCATCAGCCCGATGAGGTCGGTTTCTCGGTACGCACCGACGTCAGCGTGCCACTCTACGCCCGCTGCGACGTGGGTGAGTTCCGACAGATCGAGCGTATTTTCGAGCGGCTAGGACCTTTTGACTACGTTTACCACTGCGCCGCCGAGTTCGGTCGCTGGAACGGCGAAGACTTCTACGAAACCTTGTGGCGCACCAATGCGGTGGGCACCAAGAACATCATCCGCTTGCAGGAGCGGCTGAAGTTCCGCCTCATCCATTTTTCTTCGTCAGAGGTATACGGGGATTGGCCGGAGCTGATGGTTGAAACGGTTATGGACGAATATGAAGTCAAGCAGATGAACGATTATGCAATGACAAAATGGGTCAACGAGATGCAAGTTCGCAACTCGGCCAGCCAGTACGGAGTTGAATCAGTGATCGTCAGGCTGTTTAATACTTATGGGCCGGGCGAGTACTACAGCCCGTATCGATCGGTCAATTGCCGCTTCCTTTACTGCGGGCTGCTGGGACTGCCGTGGAAGGTGTTCCGCGGCCACTCGCGAACCTCGACTTACTTGCCAGATACAGTCTGTACCCTTGCCAATATCGTGGAAAGGTTCAAGCCGGGTCAGACTTACAACATAGGTGGTAGCGGCTTACATTCTATCGAGGAATTGTCAGACGCAGTCTTAAAGGTGACCAACGCCAATCCCGCACTTGTGCAGTACGGTGACTCTGAATTTCTGACCACTAAGCACAAACGGGTAGACGTCTCCAAGGCAGTCAGTGACCTCGGACATAGGGACACTTTCAGCCTCGAAGAAGGTATCCGTTTGACAGCTCAGTGGATGCGGACTGTCTACAAGATCCCCGGTGCGACGGCACTGACTACAGCTCAAATAGTCAAGTGATTGAACAGTCGCATTTTGCCGAGGCGGGTAAGAGTAGCTTGTTGTTTTCTACGAAGAACGCGCATGCTGCTATGGCCGAGGTAATAGTGGGTCAATCCGGCGATGTTGGCTCAGTGAATCTCTTGTATGTGTGCGATTTCCCACCATCCGATAGGGCCGGTGGTGACATTTTAATGAAGCGCTTGCTGGCGGGTTATTCAAGCAATCGGCTGATTGTTTTGGCTGCCTCGCACCTAACACGGGTCACTTTCGGCCACCTAAATTGCCGCCACGTTAAATTTCCGAGGCTCGGTGGCACACGGCCATTTTGGGCGGGTGAAGACGGTTGTAGATTGGCTTCTAGTGCCTGTTCTTGCATCTCTCGCCGGTGCTCTGATTATCCGCCACCGCATACGAGCAATTATTACTGTGGCTCACGGTCATTTCTTCATTGCGGCAGCTATGGCCAGTTTCATCACACGGAAGCCATTCGTCTTGGTAGTACACGACGATTGGGTGAGCTCTATGAAAATAAACTCGCGCATGTTGAGACACATCGCATCGCCAATCTTCCGGACCGTTGTTCGCAATGCGGCGCACGTTTACTCGGTGAGCCCGCAAATGCACCAGCTGCTCAAAACCGACTACGATATTGACTCGGAGATTCAGTTCCCCGCAACCGAACCTCATTGTGAGCATCTTCCAGCGCAGTATTCAGCGGAACGACATGGAAACGCTGCAATAGTCTATTCCGGGATTTGGAGTCACGCCGTCGAGGACACCCTTGGATTGATGGCGGATATCGTGAGTAGCGGCGCCCTGGAGAAGCACGGCGTCAAGAATGTAGAATTTCACCTGTACACGAATATCGGCCAGAGAAATCTCGAGTGGCCTTGGAACCATCCAAGCATCAGATTTCATGACTGGGTCTCGCAAGCAGAACTTCAGGTCATTCTTGCCGACGCCGACATCCTGTTCTTGCCGTTTTCTTTTTCCGAATCTGCCAAGTTTTCCGTTGAAACCGGTTTCCCGTCGAAAACCACCGATTACCTTGCGTCAGGAAAGCCAATTCTTGTCGTGGGGCCTCCTTACTCTACTATCATTCGCTACGCGGAGCAAAATGGTTTTGCGGCGGTTGTCGACGAGCCAGACCGAGAAGCTATAGTCGTTAAAATCAAAGAGATCATTGCATCCGCGTCATACCGCGAGACCTTGCGTGCAAAGAGTTTGGCAGCTCTTGAAAAGAACCATAACATTGTTCGGCAAAGGGCAGCGTTCTGTTCCATGTTGTCGAAAATCTCTCAAGAGAGCTAGGCAACCTGCCTCTTCGGTGCGTAATTCATTCCTAATCACTTGCAAACCTCATTTCTTACGTCAGTTAGTCCGCTTCGGAGGTGCACCGCTAGCCGTCGAGACCGAGACTTGCTAGCGTCGAGCTTGCGCCCGCTGTTTGGAATGCTGAACGCCAAGGTGTAAATTATTTTGAACTAAGGAGGGTCGAGCTGGTGTTCATTGAGTCCTGTTTTCGTCTGCTGCGGTCACCAGACCTCAAATTGCGCCTGGGTACGTTTCTCCATCTGGCACGGTCATAGAATGGGTTGTCATTTGTAAAACAAGACTGCCTGAGACTTGAAAATTGGGTGCTGCTGTCGAGACAAATTCAGGGGTGCGTTGCCGATGGCGAGGGGACCAGTGTTTAAACTGGTTCGGGATCTCATCTCACGCGCTGATCCGGGAGTGCAGGAATTGGGCTCGTGGAAGTGAGGTGCCCCCGCTTGCTGTACGAGGAGGAGTGGATTGACTGCTCGGTCGCGCAAGTACCACCTCACGATCTTGCGACTGGGGTAGGTGATCTTCCCTGTGGAAGCCTCGCGTTGCAAATTGGTTGTAGGGTGCGCCCATTTGAGAACAGGAGAGACACGGGCTCAGGCGGAATAAGCCGAGCGTATGCCGGGCGCGGGGTTCACAGAGTATCTAGGAGGCGCTGCTCGGATGAAGGCGACTACGCCTACGGACATCAGCGCAGCGCAGCGAGAAGCTGTACTCGAAAATCTCGGAGTGGCCGGCGTTATTATGGTATGTTCGACATCGGCCTGCTGTTCGGACTTTTGTGGAGGATGGCAGGGCCACTGCGCGACCAGGTAGCTCGCCAACAATTGCGTATTATGGTGCCCAGTCCAACACCGCAACCTCCAGTCTCCCTGCACGACGAAATCACTGCTCTGTATTACCGCACGACCAGTGGGCGCGGGCACCGCCCGACCAACAAGCACTATGAGACTGCTGCTAATCTGTTGCGTCGGCGATTGGGACCGTGGATGCCTCGCAAAGAGAATTCTCGCTGCCTGGACCTGGCCTGCGGTTGCGGAGAGATGATCTACTGCTTGGAAAGGGAAGGGTTTCAGAACGCGGTCGGAGTGGACCTTTGCCGCGAGGAAATCGAGCAAGGCCAGCCCTTTGTCAAAAGCGAATTGGTTCATGCCGATGTGGTCGACTATTTACGTCAGAGCCGATCTGAGTCTTTCGACTTTATTTCCGCATTCAACTTTCTAGAGCACCTGCCAAAGGAGGCGGCACGGAATGTCCTGACAGAATCGCGGAGGGTCTTGCGTCCAAGCGGTACGCTGGTAGCGATGGTGCCGAACGCGATCTCGCCCTTCAGCGGGACAACACGCTATTGGGACATCACACATGAATGGGCTTTCTCACCCAACAATTTCCGCCAACTGGCAGCCTTGGTGGGTTTCGACCGGGAGGTGGAATTTCGCGAGTGCGGTCCGATTCCGCATGGGGTAGTCAGTGGTATCCGCTTCTTACTTTGGCGTGTGATTCGCCTAGGTATTGCAGGTTGGTTGCTGGTGGAACTGGCCGATCGCAAGGGCGGCGTGTACACGATGGACATGCTTGTACGCTTACGGTTGCCAGGCTCGACAGAGGACCGTTAAATGGAGTTCTGGGCGAAGGCCATTCGCTTGCCATTGAGATGCCTACCGCACGGTATGATTGTGCCGATTCTCACCGGCAGGCTGCGAGGGCAGAAATGGATCGTGGGCTCAAGTGTCCACAGTTGCTGGATAGGTTCGTACGAGTTAGAAAAGCAGCGGGCGTTTGCTCGCGTTACTCCTTTTGGCGGGACGGTATTAGACTTGGGCGCGAATGTAGGGATTTACACGCTCCTGGCTGCCGAATTGGTTGGCCCTTGTGGCCGCGTACATGCGTTCGAGCCGGTGCCTCGAAATCTTCAGTACCTTCGGCGGCACATTGCGTTGAACGGATTGAAAAACGTGAGCGTGATCGAAGCTGCCGTGTCTGATGCTAGCGGAAAGCGGCGCTTTCGGCTCCAGACGAGCTCTGCAATGGGCCACCTGGGCGATGATGGTCAAATGGAAGTAAGTACGGTCGCTCTGGACCATTTTGTGTTCGGTACTGCCGTAGCAGCGCCGCATTCCATTAAGATTGATGTCGAGGGGGCCGAATTCTCGGTGCTTCACGGCGCAAGAGAAGTCCTGTCACAGCATCGCCCGGCAATCCTGCTAGCGACGCATAGCCGCGCGCTCCGGAGTCAGTGTCTCGCCCTCCTCGCGGAACACGGTTACATGGTGCGGCCGATTGAAACAAACGATGGCAATAGTGCAGACGAATTTCTGGCAATATACGGCAGCAGTAGAAGCATGTTGTGATCCGAGTTTACTCAAACACCATTTCAACGCACGGTTTTTTGGGGGGGTCTACATACCAACAACTGTCATTCAGCATGTGCTTGTGGGCCGCTCCGAGCTTCCTACTCGGTTTTCCCAAGTCAGAGACTCAGCGCTGCGCAGAACCATTAGGAGCTAACGGAAGAGCAGAGTTCGATAGCAACTTTTTTCTGTCCTGCTGTCGCGACAGGTTGGTACAGATTCTCTGCAGACCTGCCTACCGCGTTATTATGACTCCTTATGCAGGTTAAGCTTGAGATGAGCGTCCCCCCAATGTCGCCACCGAGCACTAACTACCGGTCGAGGTTCTACACCAATTATGCCCGGTTGAAGCAACGCACGGATCTTGAGCAGGTCAGGCGCGACCTTTCGCTCACAAGACCTTATTTGGCGCGCTTGGTCGCAAAATTTTTTCCAGCGGACCAGAATTGCAGCATCGTTGACCTCGGTTGCGGATTGGGGGCACTATTGCTGTTTCTCCAGGAAGCCGGCTACGTCAACACTATTGGAGTGGAAACGTCGCCTGACCAGTTTGAGTTTGCTCGTCAGTTAGGAGTCCGCTCGATTCTGTTCGGTGACCTCGTTCCTTTCTTGCGCAACAGCGCCGGTGAAGTTTTCGACGTGGTGGTCGCCTTCGATGTGCTCGAGCATTTCTGCAAGGACGACGTTCTCGAGATCATGGATCAGGCTTACCGGGTACTTCGGCCGGGCGGCAGGCTGATTGTGCACGTGCCCAATGCAGAGGGTATCTTCGGTTCCAGAATATTCTGGAGCGACTTCACCCACGAGATGGCGTTTACCCGCGAGGGTCTGCGCCAGCTTACTTGTGCCTGCGGCTTCAGTTCGGTTGAGTTCAGCGAAGACCGTCCCGTCGTGCATGGCGTCAAGAGCCTTATTCGTCGGGTCCTGTGGGCAGGTTTGCGCAGCATCTTCCGCCTTGCCTACATGGCGGAAACCGGCGATTCCGGAGCCGACCTGATCCTTACTCAGAATTTGCTTGCTGTGGCCATGAAGAGTTGAGTGAGCGAATAACGCTTCTTGGAAGAAAGTTGCCGACCATGGGTTTACTCCGAGATCATATTCGGTATTTGTACCATCGGTCTTGGGTTCTCCCGAGAGTCTCCCACGCCTACAAGAATCTCTCCACCGCGGAGACTTTTTCCCGCATTTACGCCACCAAAGCGTGGGGCGCCGATGAGCGGCAGGGGTTCAGTTCTGGAACTGGCTCCCGGGGAGCCGTAGCCGAGCAATATTGTTCCTGGTTGATTGCCTTTATCCGCGAGAGAGGATTTCGCAGTGTTGCCGACCTCGGGTGCGGTGATTTCTACGTGGGAAGCCGGATCGCCGAGGGAACGGGGATTGAATACGTGGGCGTAGACATTGTTCCTGAGGTCATCGAGCACCACGGGCACGCGTTTGCGCGCAAAGGAATTACATTTCAATGCCTGGACGTCGTCAAAGATCGCTTACCAAACGCGGAATTCTGCCTGATCCGGCAAGTCTTTCAACATTTGTCCAATGCAGAAATCGTCGCCGCGATAGCCAATGTAGCGCAATATCCATTTGCCCTTGTTTCCGAGCACGTACCTGTCAAGCCACGATCGTTTAACCGTGACCAATCACATGGGCCCCACGTGCGCACCGCATACGGTTCTGGAATTTATCTCGACCGTCCGCCCTTTTGCAGTCCAATCCTTGGAGAATGGGAAATCCGCGTGGATGCCGAATCGCTGATTCGGAGCGTGCTGATTACTGGGGGAGAGTAGCGGTTCGACAGACATTCGGGTACCGCACCCAAACCCCTTCTTGTTAACATTGACTAACCTGTGCCGCCTGCACCATCTGACATGAGCGTTCGTATTCTCTTTCTCGGGGAGAATTGGTACGGTAGCTGCGCCCGCGCGTGTTGCTACGCACTGCGGCGGCTGGGATGCGCTGTCACGGACATTGACCTGCAAACCATCATGCCGCAGTGGCGGCAACTCAGCAATCGCGCAATTGGCCGACTGCTGCGGCCGCGCATGGTTCGCGAATACAACCAACTCATCCTCGACTGCGCTTCCCAGTTCCGGCCTGACATCCTGCTGGCCTTCAAAGGCTCCTTCATTGAATCGCGCACTCTTGAGACCTTGCGCCAGTCGCATGTCGCGCTCTACAACTATTATCCTGACACTTCTCCTTCTGCCCACGACCGCATTCTCACAGAATCGATTCGCAGATACGACTGTGTCTTCTATACAAAGAAGTTTTGGAGTTTGAATCCGCCCGCGGTTCTTGTGGGTCGGCCCTCGGTATTCCTTCCTCACGGCTACGATCCTGATGTCCACCAAATGCGTTCGCTGGATCCCCGAGATACGGCTGACTACGGCCATGATGTCACGGTGGTTGCTAGCCACACGCTCCATAAGGAGCGACTGCTCTCCGAATTGGTCCGCCGCTGTCCGAACCTTGATCTCCACATTTACGGAACCCGCTGGGTGGAATCATCACGTTCGCCCGAACTCAACACCCACGTTCACGGCTCTGCATTGCTTGGCTCCCAATATGCCAAGGCACTTCGCGCCTCACGTATCTCGCTGGCAATTATGTCCGGTACCGTCGACGGAGTTGCCCAAGGAGATGAAACCACCACGCGAACTTATGAGATCCCGGCCTGTGGCGGCTTTATGCTCCATGAGCGAACTCCTGAATTGCAGGAGCTTTATGTTGAGGGGAAGGAGGTGGCGTGCTTCGGCTCGATCGAGGAACTTGCCTCCAAAATCGAATACTACCTCGCACACACGGAGGAACGCGAGGCTATTGTTCGTGCAGGACACACCCGCTGCGTGCCCTCGTACTCGTATGAAAATCGGATGAGAGAAATCCTGCGGCACCATAGACGCACGAAGGTGCTGTCGGACTAGTATATGAGCAGCTCCGATCGTTTGCACTCGTGATGAATTCAGCGAACTTCTCAATTGCTGGAACTAACAGAATTTTTCACGCGCAGTTGCAGATACAACCGAGGAGTCAGCACCTCACGTTCTTGCGGACCTACTCGACGGCCGGCGAATGGAAAAAATCACGATCATGTTCTATAGTTTAGTCTCGTCAGAAGCCGGTTTCTTCGAATTGCCGATTTTAGTAAGTGATCGCGTCGGCTGCATCGGGCCGCCGGGCACGGCACAACCGGGACGGAACGCATTTGTTTTCCCCTGTGGCAACATGCAACAGCCGGGCCAAGCCATTGAACTGCTTTACAATGATCGCAGTCTCTACGCCATTATGTCCTCGAATTCGACCAGGATTCCCGAATCGCAGGACGAGCTTGTTGCCACGCAGCGGATCGACAGTAGCGCCGGGTCGGCTTCATGACATGGGTCCGCGGCGGCTGAGATCAGGCACTCGAAGACAGTTGAGATCAGAGGCCGCGCCGCCTATGAGTCTCTACCCAACTATGCAACAGCAAGCTCGATCCGGCCTTTTTCCGCCGCCTGTCGGAAGCAAAATGACTCGCGCGGGGTATTTGGAAGCCCTCCACCTGCTTGAAGATCCATCTCGCGCTGGTGGGAGTATGTGCTTTGCTACTGTACCTTGTTCCCCCGGCAGTATGCCTTGTGCTGAGCGGAATAATGATCGGCACATCCGTTGATAGTCCTTGGAATTGTGGAGGCGCGTCGTGGTCCACTCTGGCTGAATCCCTTGTCTGTCTTCCTTCTTTTCTTGGGCGTGCAGTTGGGACCCGCGACAATTTACGCTGGGACGACGCTTTTAGACTGAGCGCGCGCTGGACTTCTCCCTCGTCACAATCCCCACTTACGATGTTGCACTCGGCTACCTCATTACGCTTGACCGGCACTTTCGCTATGCACCTCGGGCTGCGTGGCGTTTCGCCCCTCTTCCCGGTGGTACGTTCCAGAGCCCTTAAATTGGAAACCCCATTGGATTCTCCTGCTGTACACGCTTGGCATCGCGGCAATCTACCGTCCCAGCGCGTTCTTATTCCTCGGCATTTTCGGTGGCGTGCTGCAATGGGGATGTATGGCGGTGCTGCTGGCATTCGCGTTCTCCAGCGCGAACATGCGCAGCATTTTGGGCATGCGGCTACTCTTCGCCGCGGGAGTGGCCACATACGTCCTGGCTGCCTTTTTTGGCCAAAGCAGTTCTAAATCCTACACGATGCTGGCCTTGCTGCCGGCTATCGTCTTCGTCAGCCGCCGCAGGCATTATTACAAATGGATTCCGGTGGTTGGCATCTTGATGTTGATGCTTTTACCTCGCGATTGTAGCTCCCGCGGTGAACACTTCTCGTTACATTCAGGAGGGCGAGTCTTATGACAGGATGATGGTAGGCCTCAGGTCGTCCTCGCCCTTCTATACCGGGGAGCCCGTCATGCTCTCTATGGAGCGCCAGTTTGATGAGTTGATGGGGCGGTTGTTCGAGATTCCGCGGGTAGCCGGCTTCATGGTAGGGGAGGTTAGTAGATCCGGATTGCAAATGGGCAGCTCCATGGAGGATTTGTACTACGCATTTATTCCCCGAATCCTATGGCCGGAAAAGCCGTCTGTCAGCCGAGGCGCCTGGTTTACTACCTACCTCGGCATGGCTCGCAGCGAAGCGGAAGCGACCACGTCCACCGGTATGACTACGGTCGGAGAGTGGTACTGGAATTTTGGCGTGGCGGGCGTTGCCGTCGGAATGTTTCTGACAGGAGCTCTGCTAAGCGGGCTGTGGCGTTTGGCGGGAAGCTATCCGATCCACCAACCTGCGAGTATGGTCCTCTATGTAGCGATTATTATGAACGCCATGAATTTGCCGGACGCTACTTCGCCTATTGTTTCTGCTGTCGCTTTGTATCTGTTGTTCGGCGCGCTGGCCTATTTGCGTACGTTTGGACAGAAGACGGCTCTTCCATCGAGGTCGGCAACCATGCGTCCCTTTGCAATAAAGGTCTCGAACTGGTTCTGACCGATGCGGGTCTTACTAAATGCGAGTTGCGGCAAGATCCTGCGTTGGCACGAGCAACACCAGCAGGAAGGCTCCGAAGTGGCAGCGGTCGTTACCGATCGAAACTATAATAGGTGGAAGCCAAAGCATAGACAACAAGTCTGACCTGTATTAATCTCGCTGAAGGAGAAATCTTCAGCGAACAGATAGACCGATTTTGTTTCCGCGAATAGAATTCGGCGGGGCCGTACCCGGATCAAGAGGTGCGCCTTGAGGGTTCTGCTCAACGCAGTTTCAGCCAAGATGGGTGGAGCGGCGAACTATATCCGCAATATCGCTTGCGAATTAGGGAGTCTTGCTCCAGAGGACGAGTTCATCTGGGTGGTACCGGAGGAGCAGGTAGATACGGTTCGTGGGCTGGCCCGAAATCTTCAGGTGATCGGCACCCCGGTGTCAACCGATTCCTATCTTCGGCGCCTCTGGTTCGACCAAGTGACGCTGAGGCGAATGCTACGAAGCGAGAGAATAGATGTGTTGTATTCGACAGCGAACCTTGGGATGCTGGCATGTCCCTGCCGCCAGGTCCTGCTCGTGCGCAACATGCTCTATTTCTCCCCCGCATATGAGCAATTACTGGCCACTGGGGGGCTTAAAGCACGTTTTGAGAATGCGATGCGGCGTTGGCTGGTGTGCCGCTCAGTGATGTCGGCTAATACCGTCCTGACGCCGTCGCGAGCCATGTTGGATGCGTTACTCGACCGCTGTCCAGCGGCCCGCGGCAAAGCGGTTGTGAATCCCTATGGTGTGAGGCCGCCGACCCACAGGGCTACCGCTAAGCCTTTCCACGAAAGGGGAAGCGCGGTAACACTGCTGTATACTTCGCTGTATGCGGAACACAAGAACTTGGGCACGCTCCTGAGAGCTTTACAGGAATTGACTAAGAGTGGAGCGAAGTACCGATTGATGACCCCAGCCGATCCAGGCTGGCAGGGGCCTCGTCGAACGGCCACGTGGCAGCAAGATTCACAGATGGCGCGTGATCCGGAACTCAGCCGTCACTTGGAATTCACTGGTGTTTTGGATGGAGAGGCGATAGCTCGACTTTATGCCCTTGCGGACGTGTTTGTGTACCCTTCCATAATCGAGTCATTCGGACACCCTCTGCTGGAAGCGATGGCGGCCGGTCTGCCTGTGGTTGCTGCGGACGCGCCTATCAACCGGGAGCTTTGTGCCGATTCCGCCGTCTATTTCAACCCTCACGATGCCACAGATTGCGCTCGGCAGATCCGGTCCGTGATCGAGGACTCGCGCTTAGCTAACGAGCTCATCCGGCGTGGTGTCGAACGAAGTCGAGGTTTCCAGTGGCGAGAACACAGTGCCCACCTGGTCGCAGCGTTGGCAAACGTGGGTTCGGCCCGTCCTCGCGCCGCGACCGGCAGGGTGTAATACCGTGATTCATCAGCGGCAAAAGGACCTGCTACTCTTCATGATATCGAAGGTGAGCGTACTAAACCTTTACTACCGTAAATATGTGTCACCGTGGAACAATAGAAACGGGAAGGGAGTGCACCTGAACTTAGGCTGTGGGGACAAGTACTGTGATTACTTCGTAAACATCGATGCCAACCCTTTGCGCAAATCCGACCTATGGCTCGATATTCGCAACGGATTGCCCTTTGCTGACCAGTCC
The DNA here is from genome assembly GCA_963771895.1 of uncultured Acidobacteriaceae bacterium. Classification (GTDB taxonomy): domain Bacteria; phylum Acidobacteriota; class Terriglobia; order Terriglobales; family Acidobacteriaceae; genus Sulfotelmatobacter. The sequence continues at coordinate 128,125 of CAVYVQ010000017.1, forward strand.
ATTGACTCTATTTACACGGCCCAGATGCTCGAACACTTTTATCCCGATGAGCTTGTGAAAGTCCTATCTGAATGTCACCGTGTCTTGAAAGCTGATGCCGGAATGCGCATTGTTGTGCCTAGCCTCGAGAACGCAATAGCTGCATATTCTGTTCGCAAGGTGCAATGGTTTTCGGATTGGCCGCGCTCGAATCGGTCCATGGGAGGACGCTTTTCCAATTTCATTTTCTGCGATGGGCAGCACCGCAACGCTTTCGATTTTGAGTACATGAACGAAGTACTACTGAGCGTCGGCTTCTCCAAAGTCGAGAAGAGCCTCCCGGGTGCAAGTCGGCTCTATCCAGGAGAAGCGCTCGCCCTGTCGGAAAACGATCCACTCGACCCTCCCCTGTGTCTATACATGGAGGTCTTTCGCTAATTCTAAGTGAAGTGTGATGCAGGACTATCGTTCCATCCATGGCTCTCGAGTGTCTGTGCTGATCCCCACGTTTAACGAGGAGGTCAATCTGCCCGACTGCTTGGCTAGTGTCTGCGGGTGGGCAGAAGACGTATGGGTGGTCGATTCCTGCAGCGCGGACCGAACGGTCGAGATCGCGCGTGAGGCGGGCGCCAACGTAGTGCAGCACGTTTTTGAAGGATATGCTCAGCAAAAGAACTGGGCCCTTGAAACCGTGCCGTTTCGCGGAGACTGGGTGCTAATCCTAGACGCCGATGAGCGCGTGCCGCCGGAACTAGCGGCGGAAATCAGCGGTGTTGTCGCAGCCGACGGGAACGGCTATGACGGCTTTTACTTGAACCGGAAGCTGATTTTCTATGGCAAATGGATCCGGCACTGCGGCTGGTACCCAAGCTGGAATCTGCGTTTGCTTCGACACGGTCACGGACGATATGAGCAGAGAGAGGTGCATGAACATCTGCTTCTAGATGGTAATGTAGGTTATTGCCAGCATGATTTGATCCACGAGGACTTGCGCGACATAAGTTTCTGGATCGCCAAGCATAACCGCTATTCCAGCCAGGAGGCACGCGAATCGGACCGGGTGCGGCGCGGGGTGAGCACCGCGGGACTTCAAGCTTCCTTCTTCAAAGGGAGCGTGGAGCGCAAGCGCTTTATCAAAGAGCGAATCTGGCCGCATCTGCCAGGCCGTGCCTTGTTATTGTTCTTCTATTGCTACTTTTTCCGTCTTGGTTTCTTGGATGGCAAACACGGTTTTCTCTTCTGCCAAATGCATGCCATATTCGAGCACTTCACCACCGCGAAGCTCTGGGAACTCGAGCACTACAAACAGGGCGCTCGGGAAGGCACCATCAATGCCGCCAGGGTGTTCCGGAGCAGCGTGAGAGTGGACGCCGAGCGTTCGAAAAAGTAAAAGGGGGATTCATGTGTGGCATCCTGGGTGCCGTTGGTTCCCCAGACGAGGTTCGTGAAGAATGCCTGTTGCAAGGATTGACCGGGCTGGCACATCGGGGTCCTGACGATTCCGGATGGCACGTGATACGTCAAAACGGCCCGCAACCAACCTCCATCTTTCTCGGCAACCGGCGTCTCGCTATCATCGATCTCTCGCCCGCGGGCCACCAACCGATGCAGGACCGTGATACCGGTAGCTGGATCATCTACAACGGCGAGATCTACAATTTTCGAGAGATTCGCTCCGAACTAGAATCCTATGGCATCAGCTTCAGCAGCCACTCCGACACCGAGGTCATCCTCAAGGCTTACGGTAAGTGGGGCACCGGATGCTTAGACTATTTCCGAGGCATGTTCTCCTTCGCCATCTGGGACGCGCGCACCAGGGGATTGTTCTTGGCCCGCGACAGGTTTGGTGAGAAGCCGCTCTATTACTTTCATCGCGACGGTCTTTTCCTGTTCGCTTCCGAAGTTCGTTCCTTGTTGCAGACAGGTCTAGTAGCACGCGAGCTTGATGAGGTTGGGCTCATGGAGTACCTCCGCTATGGATCGGTCTCAGACCCCGACACTCTGGTTAGGGGAATTCGCGCTCTGCCCCCAGCACACTCTCTTCTGCTTAAGGAGGGCGAAGCCACCCTTAGGAAATATTGGGACTTGAACAGCGCAGAGCGTGACCTCGCAGCGCCTGGGGCTGTGCGCAACATCGGCCCGGAAACTATAGTTCAACTCCGAACTCAATTGGAGGATGCAATTCTGCTGCGCACGGTGAGCGACGTACCGGTGGGCATTTTTCTGTCGGGCGGCATCGATTCCAGCTCGTTGGTTGCGCTGCTGAGCCGCAAGTATCCGAATCTCAGTACGTTCTCTGTTGTTTTCAAGGAGTCGGCCTATAGCGAGGCCCAGTACTCGCGGTCGATCTCAGAGCGCTTTGGCACCGATCACCACGAAATTGTAATCTCCAGCCATGAGGTGATGACGTCATTACCCAAGATCATCGGCGCCATGGATCAGCCGACAGTGGACGGCGTGAACACCTATATCATTTCGCGTGAAACCAAGCGTATGGGATACAAGGTGGCCCTGTCCGGGCTTGGTGCTGACGAGATTTTCGCTGGCTACGAAACGTTCAAGTCAGTTCCGCGAATGGAGTGGTTTGCCTGGTGTGCTAGTAGCATTAATCCGACGTTGCGGCACATGCTGGCCTCCATTATCAGGGCTCCAATCTCAAAGCGCCACCCGAAGGCGGAAAAGCTGGCGGTCCTCATCGAAGGCGATAGCAGCATTCCGCATCCTTACGCGCTCGCCCGGACGTTGTTTATGCCCCGGCAACAGCGGCACTTGAGTTTAGCAGGCGACGGCATGGATGCTGATCCCGCGAAGGCACCACTCGCAAACATAGCGAAGTGGGCCGAGAGATTTGATCCAGTCAATCGGACCTCTTACCTTGAACTTCGCCACTACATGGCCAATACGCTGCTCCGCGACTCGGACTTCATGAGCATGGCGCATGGCTTGGAGCTGCGCGTACCATTTATCGATCACAAGCTAGCCGAATTTTTGTTCCGGATTCCGGGCGCCTCCAAGCTCAAACGGGGACTGCCCAAGTGGTTGTTGATCGAATCAGTGAAGGGTCTGCTGCCTCAACAGGTGGTGCACCGACCAAAACGAGGGTTCACTTTTCCCTTTGACCTTTGGTTGAAGAAAGAGATGCGTCAGGACATGGAGGGCGTCTTGCTTGGTACCAGCGCGAACCTACTAGCAGGCGTCGATCGAAAATTCGTTGCAACAGTATGGGAAGACTTTTTAGCTGGAAAAACCACGTGGTCGCGGCCTTGGTCGCTCTATGTCCTTAAGCAGTGGGTGGACATGTTTCTGGAATCCCGGCCTTCGAGTTCGACATTGGACACTCCGGAACTGGAGCGCCGACAAGCCATAGCGCGGAATTGATCGTCCTCCAGAAGATGAAAACCGTTTCTACGAATTGTCTTCGAACCGAGGAGTGGTTCACTAAATGTGTGGTATCAGCGGATTAGTTAATTGCGGAGACCGTGAGACACTCGCACGCATGACGGACGTGCAGGCTCATCGCGGGCCCGACGACGCAGGATTCTGGGAGCAGAAATTTCCCGACGGTTCATACGTCGGACTTGGAAACCGTCGACTCTCCATCATTGACCGTTCCACCAGCGGACACATGCCCATGTGCAATGAAGACCGAACTGTCTGGATCACCTACAACGGAGAGGTCTACAATTTTGTCGAGTTGCGCCGCGATCTGGAGATGAAGGGCCATCGATTTGCGTCGGAGACCGACACGGAAGTCATTGTTCACCTCTACGAGCAAGAAGGCCCAGACTGCGTTAAACGCTTGAACGGTATGTTCGCATTTGGCATTTGCGACCTGCGCTCCGGCAGGCCCACTCTGTTTGTGGCACGTGATCATTTCGGAGTAAAACCTTTCTACTATGTGCAGCAGGGACGCCGTTTTGCCTTTGCCTCCGAAATCAAGGCACTGCTGCAGGTTCCTGGGGTCGAAGCGGAGATCGACGCAAGAGCACTCCACCAGTACTTGACCTTCCTTTGGGTTCCCGATCCCAAGACGATGTTCCGCAAGGTTTTCAAACTTCCAGCCGGACATTACGGTGTCCTGTGCAATGGTCAATTGAAAATAACCCAATACTGGGATCTCTCGTTCCCGAGCCGCGGTTTCCAATTCTCTCGTTCGGAAGACGAGTTGAAGGCCGAAATTCGGGAACGTTTCCGCCGATCTGTCGAAGCGCAGATGATCAGCGACGTGCCGATCGGCGCTTTTCTCAGCGCCGGACTGGATTCGTCGAGCATCGTAGCCATGATGTCGCGGGCCACTCGCCAGCCGGTGCGGACTTATACAATTACTTTCCCGAACAGCTACCGCGTCGGTGAAACGACGCTGGATGATCCCAATGTGGCGGCGCGGCTGGCGCGCCGTCTCGGGTGCGAGAACCAGCGCATCGTGGTGCAACCGGACGTCGCCAATCTTCTGCCTAAACTCACCTGGCACATGGACGAGCCCACGGCCGACCCGGCGATCATCGCGTCGTACCTTGTATGCAGAGAGGCGCGCAAGCACGCGACGGTCTTACTTTCCGGCGTGGGTGGAGACGAGTTATTCGCGGGATATCGAAAGCACTACGCACATTATTTGGCACAGGGCTATCAGCGGATTCCCTCAGTAGTTCGGCGCTTAATTGATTCGTCACTGCTGAGACTTCCCAGCCTGCGCGGAACTGCGATGAAAGGAAGACTTCGACTAGCAAGAAAGATGGCCCGCAGTTCCTCCTTGCCACCAGTCGAACGGTTCTTAATGAACTGCACGTACCTGGACCAGGAACAGAAAGCTGCGCTCTACACATCTGTCCTGTCGGACGAAATCTCCGGTGAAGATGCTGCGGACCAACATCGAGCCAGGTTCGAACAAGTGAAAGACGCCGACTTTCTCAATCAGATGCTCTACCTGGATACGAAGATTTTCATGACCAGCTTGAACCTGGCCTACAACGACAAGATGAGCATGGCCTCCTCCATGGAAGTCCGCGTGCCCTTCCTCGATCGCGAACTCGCTGAGTTCGTGGCTTGGAATGTGCCGCCGAGCATGAAGCTGAAAGGCCCAACCACGAAGTACATCTTCCGGAAGGCCATGCAGGACGTTTTGCCGCGCGAAGTATTACAACAACCGAAAGCCGGTTTTGCCGCTCCGGTAGACTACTGGTTGGCGCGTGACCTGAAAGAAATGGTGGACGACCTGCTTTGCGAATCACAGATCCGGAAGCGCGGTTTGTTCCGGCCCGAGGCCGTGGGCGCATTCGTTGATGAACACCGCAGCGGGGCACAGGACTGGTCCATGCAGATCTGGCAACTTTTGACACTTGAGCTTTGGATGCAGGTCTTTCTCGACGGCGGCGGCAAGCATGCAGCGGCGGATTTGATTCACAGGCAACAGGCGGCTACGGCATGAAACAGATTCTGCAGCAGCCCCGGACCGGCGAAATCTCAGTTTCGGACGTTCCGGCGCCTCAGCTTGTGCCAGGGTGCGTCTTGGTGCGCATTGCTGTGTCCCTGGTCTCGGTCGGAACGGAGCGCGCTTCGGCAGAATTCGCCAGCAAGAACTTGCTTCAGAAAGCCAAGGCGCGGCCCGACTTGGTTCGGGAAGTCATCGGCAAGGTCCGCCGCGACGGCTTGTTCTCTGCCGTGCAAGCGGTTCGCAGCCGTTTGGACCAACCGTTGGCGTTGGGGTACAGCAGCGCAGGCAGAGTGGTAGGCATTGGGGAAGGCGTGACGGACATTCGCGTAGGCGATCGGGTGGCCTGTGCGGGTGCCGGTTACGCTGTCCACGCCGAGGTCGCCTGCGTGCCGCGCTTGCTGCTCGCAAAACTCCCAGAGCCTTCGCCCGTTACCTTCGACGAAGCTGCCTTCGCGACCCTTGGCAGTGTCGCCCTGCACGGCGTCCGTACAGCCGACGTCAGGCTCGGCGATACTGTTGCGGTGATCGGTCTTGGCTTGCTGGGCCAACTTACGGTGCAAATTCTGAAAGCTGGTGGCTGCCGTGTACTGGGGATGGACATCGTACCCAACCGCACCGAACTCGCCTCACGGTTGGGCGCAGATGCGACTGCTGCTTTATCTTCGGAGTTCCGTGATTTGTGCTATGAGCGTTCTCGCGGTGCCGGGGTCGATGCGGTACTGATTACAGCCGAAACTCAAAGCAGCGATCCAGTCAATCTCGCCGCAGAAATCGCTCGTGACCGTGGCATCGTTGTCGCGGTAGGTATGGTAGGCATGGACATAGAGCGCAGGCTCTATTACGAAAAGGAACTCGACTTCCGTATCTCACGGTCGTATGGTCCGGGACGCTACGATGCTGCTTACGAGCAGAAGGGACACGATTATCCCATCGGATATGTGCGCTGGACCGAAACACGCAACATGGAAGAGTTCCTCGAGCTCTTGACTGACGGCAAGCTCGATCTGAAATCGCTGATCACACACCGCTTCCCGATTGACCTCGCGCATGGCGCTTACGACTTGATTATGGGAAGGACGGGAGGGCAGTTCCTCGGAGTGCTGATTACGTATCCGGAGCGGTCGGACCAGAGCCGGGTTCTCGAACTAGTGGAAAAGGGTAGGGGCAGTCGCACTATGAAGCCGGTCGCTATTGGATTGTTGGGGGCTGGCAGCTTTGCCGTGGGCACGTTATTGCCTGCTATCAAGCAGGTGAGTGGAGTTGAATTCGTCGGTGTCTGCAACGCCACGGGAGTTCGTGGCCGCCACGCCGCGGAGAAATTCGGATTCCAGTACTGCACGACCGACGAAAAGGAAATTCTCAATGATGTGCGTATCAGCACAGTTCTGATTGCTACACGTCATCACCTGCACGCGCGTCAGGCAGTGGCAGCTTTGAACGCAGGAAAACACGTGTTCTGTGAGAAACCACTCTGTTTGAGCGAAGAAGAGCTCGCCGACGTTGTTCGTTCCTATACCAGGTCAACGACATCTCAACAACCCTTTCTCATGGTTGGCTTTAATCGGCGCTTTGCGCCCATGGCACTACGGATGAAAGCATTCCTATCAGAGGTCAAGGAACCCCTCGCGATGAACTACCGGGTGAATGCCGGGTACCTTCCGCCGGACCACTGGGTGCACGACCCTGAGCAGGGCGGGGGGCGCATTCTCGGCGAGGTGTGCCATTTCGTCGATTTTCTGATGTTTTTGGCTAGCTCCTCTCCAGTCGAGGTGCAAGCGAGCAGCCTCGCCAATCCAGGTCAGTATAGAGGAGATAATGTGGTCGTCTCACTGCGGTTCGCCAACGGCTCGCAGGGCACGATTGGTTATCTGGCCAATGGTGACAAATCATTTTCAAAGGAGCGCGTCGAAGTGTTTGGCGGCGGCGCAGTTGCCGTACTCGAGGACTTCCGCCGGCTCGAACTTGTTCGCCATGGGAAGAAGCAAACAATGCGCGCCCGTTGGCTTCAGGACAAAGGTCATCGCGGCGAATGCGAGGCTCTTGCCAACGCTATTCGTGAAGGTCAAGCTGTCCCCATCCCGTTCGACCAGATTGTTGGCGCTACGCTTGCCACTTTGCGCATCCACGACTCGGTCGCATTGGGGCGGCCGATGTCTACAGACGTTACCGCCTTTGTTAGCTCGGTTCTAAATTCAACCGCTTCCAACGAGTGATCCCACCGTGGGAAAGGAAGACTGCAGTCAAAGAGTAGCCGACGACAGAAGATGATCTGTCAAGTCACCTCCGAAGAGGGTGAAGGCTGCGCACGAGGCTCGCACCGCTGCTTCATGCTATAGTTGACGAACTCGCGCAGGTCCCACTCAGCATGTCGTTTGCTAACCGCCTTCAGTATTACCGGCGCATTCTCAGCGCTTACCTGGTGCCGGGAAGAAGCCACTTGACCTTCTGGCACGACACGCCGCAAGCGAACCCAAACTCAACCACGGACAAGTTGGGCGAATACTACATGGCCTTCGAGGCCAAGGCCGATTATTCGGGCCATTACGATTCTCAGGGGATTCCCATGCTCGACTACCACGGCCAGATCGGCTTGCAGTACAACCCGATCGCTATTGCGCAGTGGGGACTCGGAAACCACGACCTGTTCCAGCGCACTGGTAGCAACGAGCGCAAAGAAAAATTTCTGAAGGCCAGCGACTGGCTGTGTAATCACCTGGAGCAGAATCGCTGTGGCATTTGGATCTGGAACCATCATTTCGACTGGGAATATCGTGACACTTTGAAGGCTCCCTGGTGTTCGGGGCTTGCACAGGGACAGGGGATCTCGCTCTTAGTACGCGCGCATCGAGAAACCGCTAGACCCGAATATTTCCGCGCTGTTGAGAGGGCCTTTGCCAGTTTTCTCATGCCAACGGAGGATGGCGGTGTGACCTTCACCGATGAGCACGGTGACCTCTGGTTCGAGGAATACATCGTGTCGCCACCCACCCACATCCTGAACGGCTTTATATGGGCCTCTTGGGGGGTGTACGACTACTTTCTGGCGACAGGCGATCCAACCGCGCATTCCCTTTTCCACCATGCGGTGCGGACACTGCTGGAAAATCTAGAGCACTACGATTTGGGATTCTGGTCTCTCTACGAGCAATCCGGAATGCGCCTGAAGATGGTGGCCAGCCCCTTCTATCATCAGTTGCACATCGTGCAGTTACGCGTCATGCACCGGCTTACCGGGGAAAACCAATTTGCGCGCTTTGCCGATCGTTGGGAGAGCTACGGTCGCAGCCGCGCAAAACGGACTCGCGCTTTGTGCTACAAGAGCGCTTTCAAGCTCTGTTATTACTGATGTACATGAAAATCCTCTACGTATCCCAGTATTTTCCGCCAGAGATGGGAGCGCCTGCCGCGCGGGTCGCTGAACTTGCCCACCATTGGGTAAAGAACGGCCATGAAGTCACGGTCTTGACTGGATTCCCCAACCACCCTACTGGCGTTGTGTCGGCCGAGTATCGCAGAAAATTCCGGCGGTTGGTCATGCGCGAGGATGTAGGCGGTGTGAACGTTGTGCGGACCTGGCTATTTCCCTTTCCAAATCGCAAGGCGTACGAGCGAATGCTGAACTACAGTTCGTTCTGCGCTTCAGCCTGTACCACCGGCATGTTCGTGTCCCGTCCGGACGTTCTCATTGCCACTTCACCCCAGCTTTTGGTCGGACTCTCCGGTTGGTGGCTTGCGCGCACCAAGCGCGTTCCGTTTGTATTCGAAGTACGCGATTTGTGGCCCGAATCCCTCGCAGCAGTGGGAATGAGCAACCCGGATTCGATGCTGAACCGTTCGTTGGGTTCTGTTGCTGAGTTTCTGTATAGACGCTCGGAGCACATCGTAGTCGTCACACCTGCGTTTCAGGAGTACTTGATCCAGAACCGGAGAGTTCCACCCGGAAAGATTTCGGTCGTCGAGAACGGGGTGGAATCGGATCTGTTCAGACCGAAGGTGAACAATGCTGGGCTGAGAAGGGAACTCGGTGCGGAAGGGAAGTTTGTAGTCGGCTATATCGGAACGATGGGCGTGGCGCACGGGCTAGAAACGCTGGTGCAAGCCGCAACTGAGCTGCAGAGAACAGCACCCGACGTGCTGTTCCTACTGGTGGGGGAAGGCGCGGATAAACAGCGAGTAATCAACCGCGCTCGCTTTCAGGGCCTGACCAACATCCGTTTCGTCGGTCAGCAGCCTAGAGAAAAGGTCCCGGAGTTCATTTCCATCTCGGATGCATGCCTGGTTTTGCTCAAGAAAGCCGAGCTATTCAAAACTGTTACCCCCACCAAAATGCTGGAATTCATGTCTTGCGCGCGCCCGGTCATCCTGGGCGTCGATGGTCAAGCCAGGAAAATCTTAGATCAAGCTGGAGCAGGAGTTTACGTAGAGCCGGAGAACGCGGCCGCTCTGGTCCAAGTCATTACGCAATTAGCAGCAAACCCTATCCTGCGCGAAACATTAGGCCGCAACGGGCGACGTCACATCCTTGAGCACTTCTCACGGCCGCAGACGGCGAACGCTTACATCGCGGTATTGGAAGGAATTGTCGACAGAGAGCAGGCAAGTATTGCAGCCTGATCTTTAGAAGCTATGGCCGGGGGCTTGCTACAATCGGCAGACCAACTGCGGCTTGGACGATGGCTTCAGAATCACAATAAAGCGCCTTTCCCGGCGCCGCATGGAACCAAGGTTTGGCGCAGGTTTGAGAACTGCTTCTCAAGGGCGGGATTCACGAGTACTAGGGAAAGGATCCAAGCAATTCCATCATTTTGTGGATCAATTGAAGAAGATTCAATAACACCAAGTTCAGAGTTTGCTCGTCCGCGAGAGGCAGATCCGTCAAGGCTCGCGTCCGGAGGAAGTCTTCCAGCGCTTGAGAATGAGCGTTACTCCACAGGGGAACCACCGAACCAGGTCAGGAAGTCTGACGGATCAGCCACATGAGATGGATACCTGGCCCGGATCTCGCCGGTCAATGAGTGGCTGAACGAGGTAAAAAGCCGCGAACAAGCTTCTTGCGGAGCGCGTCGCAGAGGTTTGCCAGTCCCATGATGATTGTTGCAATTAGTGCGACGAGGACGGCGAAGCTGAGCACCGTCAACGTGATCTCTGTCCCTCTTAAAATCTCGTGAACGGAGCCGATGTCATCAGGCTTAGGGAAGACGAGACCCTGACTTTGAGCATGGGTGAGACTGGCTGTTCCAGTCATACGAGCCTCCTAGAAATATCAGTTTGCCCGGTCGAACAGCCAGTTTCTAGTGCCACCTCAGGTGCCCCGCGACCCCTCTTTTTCTGGGCTCGCTACCCATTTACCTCCGCAGATTAGTCCCATAGCACCGTCGGTGGAGTAGTGCAGTTGTGAGCCCTAGCCGGGATAGGCGGCGTCATGCGGTTTAAGGGTTCAGTACTGGGGGAAGTTCTAAGAACTTTCGGTGCGCGATGCTGCGCATATCAGTTCACCGTTTCGACGATCAGCTGCCGCGCAGTCATGGAATTGCTTGCGCTGGCTGCGGAAAAAGCCCCACTCAACTGCAAGTAGAAGTACGTGGTCGCGTCATTCGCGCCTACGGTGGCGGTGTTAGTGTCAAGAAATAAGCTGGATGCCGCGCTTGGAGAGGCAGCTAGGTCAATCGCCAACTGCCCGGAGCCCTCATAGGCCGCCGATGACCCGCTGGTCTGCATCGTGATATTCACATCGAAAAGAAAAGGATTGTTCGTAGCTTGGATCGAGCCCAAAGCGGCTGACGTTATGCTTACCGGGATGATGACGATGCCCGACCCGCAGCCACTCACGTGGCAGAACTTTGCCTTCAAGTTGATGGTTGCTGTAGAAGATGCAGTGGTGGAATAGATGCCCTTCAAGCGGATGCGCAGCGTCTTGTTTAACGACAGCCATTGCTTCGGGTATCCGATCAAACAGGACATCAAATTCTGATCGCTGGTGGTGCTAGCATTCACGCTGACCGGCGTTACATTCGTGCAGTTCCAGAAGCCGCTGAGCGGCGTATTGTTGACAGACAAGGGCAGTGCGGTGTTGAGAGGTATTGTGTTTCCAGTACTGGCGGTAACGGTGCCGTGGTCGCCGATGGAGGTGATATTGGTATTCTCCCCAAAGAGAACGTTGTTGCCACCAGTAGCGTGCCAGATATTTCCCGAGTAATCTGTAACGGGTATCCACCCACAACTCGGACCGGCACATCCGAGCGCAGTGTTTGTGTAGGTGTTGCCGATAGAAATCAGGCTGCCGCCGTTGGAAGTGAACGAGGGGCTTAGAGTAATAAATGGAACGGAACCGCTAGCTCTGCTGTTGAAGAATGTCGAATTGGTGATAGTCATGGCTCCGCCATTAACAATCACGTAGTCATCGGTAGGTGCAACAGACTGAAACGAAACGCCGTCTAAATGAACATTCATGGAGCCGGGAACAAACGTAGAGACGAAGAATCTGCGGTTGCTCCCTTCCATCTCGGCACCTTGAATAAAGATCTGTCCGCCATTGTTCACGAAATCGATCGCGGCCAGTTGCGGCATCGCATCCGGCGTGGTCAGACCAGCGGTGTACCCGTAGACACTTAGCTGGCCAGAGTTGAACCCATTCACCCCGTACCGGCATCCGTTGAACTGAAGATTCTCGAAGATGAAGTCTTTGACGTTTCCAGCCCCATCAGACTCCAAACAATTGATTGAGCCTCCGGTTCCATCTCCCTGCACGAATAGATCAGTGAAGTAAAGACTGGCCACTTCTGGAGTTGCACTATCGGCATGTGCGACACGTATTCCCGAAGAACCGCCGAGAAGAGTTCCGCCCGTCGAATTGGATCTTGACGGATTGCAAAAAGTTCCCTGCGTGGTAACCACGGTCAACGTCGTAGACGAGGGAACCGGCCCCACTACGTATGCACAGTTGTGGGTAGAATCCGAACCATCGCGGGCTATTACCGTATCCCCAGGAAAGGCAAAATGCGGCGTCCTTGTGGTAATCGTATAGGGACCAGTCCCTGTGATCGATCTGATCGTGGAACTTACCGATTCATGGCCCGCTACCCCTGCGTGTAACAATTTGAGATTGTTGCTAGGACTGCTCTTGTAATTCGTGACTGTGCCAGTGCTTGCTGTCCCAGATTCATTGGGACCAGTCTGGAACCAGGAAATGTGGGTGTTGTCATTGGCGTATTGAACCTGAAAAGTGCCGTTAAAGGACGTAGCCCCACCTGTTGAACCAGCCACTTTCACGATTCGGCCAGCTGTTACTAAGTGTGCCGCTGTGGTCGTGACAGTGACAACATTGCTACTCCGTGAGACGGCGGAGATGTTGTAGGCAACCTGAGTAACCGTGTTAGAAGCATCGAACCACAGGCCGTTCTGCGCCTTACCACCTCCGTTACCCGATTCGTTTGCAATGAAATCCAAATTCTCAATCTGAGTCCCGTTGCTTCCCAAAACGAGCATCATGGTGCCAAAATTCGGCCCGTACCAGCCGAGCTGCGTTCCGGGCAAGCCGTTATTCTGTCCTTTCACTCCCACCAGACGCAAGCCGAGAGCGGTGTTTCCCTCAAAGACTAATTCATTCGAAATCCTGCAAGTTCCGGCAGGAAGATTGAGCTGCACAGAACCGGCATTGCCTCCCGCTCCTCCGTTCCCATAATAGTTAAAGTAAGCCTGAATAGCAGCGGTGTCGTCGGTAGTCCCGTTACACGTGACTCCCGCGCTTCCTGCCGCAGTCGAAGGGTCACGCATGTCAACAACGAGCTTGGTCTGGTACACGCCTGGCTGGCCGACACCGCTAGATACCGTCCGGGATCCGGCAGCTATTCCAGCGGGCACGCCTCCGTTAGCTGCCGGGGCCACGCGGTTCACCTCTTTGGTCAGGTCAACCTGCCTTTGAGCCTGCAATAAAACTGAGAAGAACAGCGTCAGAGCCGCGGCGAAGAGGCGGAGAGTTTTCATGGGTATTCTCCTTGGTATAAAACTAGCGCGTCGGTCGCGCGGCGCGATAAAGAAGTTACCACGTCTGCTAAGTAGCTGCAGGGGCTGGATGAGGCCGTTGCGCACCACCAGAGCGCTCGCCGAAATCGTCGCGCAAATGATCGGCGTCATTGAACAGTGCGGGAGAACAGACATGAACATCCATTAGAACCGTTTTCACACTCAGGGGACCATATAGCCTTCAGAAATTCAAATATCACCAGTGCGGCGCGCCACCGAGAACGTTCAGCGAGTCACCCCGAGAGGCCTCCATCACTGCTTTTAGTGTCTGGCCACCATGCCCCTCTCAATTTAGGAACGGAACAGATAAGCTCTTGACAAATTAACGAGCTGGGTAATATGGTGCCTAAAATCGGTAGCAAACAGATTTGGGAGCGGCATAATCGGCTCCTGTATCCGCCGGGGTTTCCGCAGCGTTGGACTAAAAGAGAGCACAAGGTGAAACAATGAGACTAAGAACGCTGGCGCCTCTGTGCGTGTCGGTCCTAATCCTATTCCTTGAAGGTTGTTCCTCGAGCAATCCTGTGGTGGAAATTTCTGTTACACCTCAGAACACAATTATCTTCTCCACCCAGACCGTTCAGCTGACCGCTACGGATTCCCGAGGCTCGGGCGATGTCGTCTGGTCTGTCGAAGGTGCGGGGGGAAGCTCGGCGGTTGGAACGGTCAATGCATCCGGAAACTTCACTGCACCCGAAGTGGTTCAGAACACGACCGTCATCGTGATCGCCACCAGCAAGCAAGATCCCACCAAATCGGCTTTTACCAATATCACTATCATTGCCCCCAGCGCAGTTACCTCCACCAACAATCCGCAGGTAGCGCTCTATACGTTTACAGCCCCCGCCGGGACAACGAGCTTCGTCCAGTTCAGCACCGACACTTCTTATGGCTTGAAGACCTCGACTCAAACCGCTCCAACGTCCGGTGGCACACTCAGCCTCCTTGTGGCAGGTATGCTCGCCAACACTGAATTTCATCTGCGTGCTGTCGTCCAAACCGCGGACGGCGCCCTCGCAAATGACTTGGACCACACCTTCACCACTCAGTCGATTCCCGCGAACCAAGTGCCCGTGCCCTCACTGACCGTCACCACGACCTCCGGCATGACCCCGCAGCCAGGTATCGAAATGTTGGACCTCATTTCTGGATATCCGGCAAGCCCGTTAGCGGCTTTTGATCTCTCCGGAAATCTCCTTTGGTCCTACCCGGCGCAAGGTACAGTGAGTGATTCCCCTCAAGGGGTTCATCTTCTCCCGAACGGTCACTTCCTCATCAGTATCACTCCGGGCTCTACAGCACCGCTCAACCCGGGCTCAATCGTCCCAGGGACCATAGATGTGCTTCGGGAGATCGATTTAGCGGGCAACACGATCCGTGAAGAAACGCTCGACGCACTCAACGCCGCGCTGCCCGCAGCCGGCTTCAACTTCACTGTCGAGGCCTTTCACCACGATGTAATCGCTCTTCCTAACGGTCACTGGATCGCACTCGGTAATGTTTTGGAGCCCTGCGTCGGATTGCCCCAATGTTCCTCCACTCCCAACATTCTCGGCGATGTGTTAGTCGACCTGGCACCTCAATCCGACGGGACATTTCTTCCCGTTTGGACTTGGAGCGCCTTCGATCACCTGGACATAAGCCGCGCCCCCGCCGGTTATCCGGACTGGACTCACGCTAACGCCATTCTCTATTCTTCTGATGACGGCAACCTTCTCCTCTCCATCCGCCATCAAAGCTGGATCATTAAGATTGACTACGCTAATGGCGCGGGCGCTGGTGACATCATCTGGCGTCTCGGCGAAGGAGGCGATTTCGCCCTAGTTGGCGGAACCGATCCGACCGATTGGTTCTATGGGCAACACGGTCCCAGCTTCGCATCCACCAACACAATCGGCAAGTTCAATCTCGCTGTCATGGATAATGGGTATCTTCGTGTGTTTGCTCCGGGTGTAACTTGCGGTTCTCAAGGTGCCCCAGCCTGTTTGTACAGCTCTTCGCCTCTCTTGGAGATCGATGAGACTGCGAAAACGGCGACCATCCTTTCAAATTATTTTCCAGGCGAGTATTCGCTTTGGGGAGGCAGCGCTGAACAACTTGCCAACAGTGACATCGAGGCCGACTTTAACGCAGGCGCACCAGGCGGTTTCTCTGACATCTTCGAAGTCACGCCCGGCAGCAATCCTCAGGTTGTTTGGCACCTGCGTACTCCCAGCGGAAATGCATATCGCGGATTCCGCATGCCCAGTTTGTACCCTGGTGTGCAGTGGTAGCGGCAACTGCTTGCTTTAAAAGACGGACATTTGGGGCCTATTTTTTGCAGCTAGACGGAACGTCTGAACAAGTTGCAACGGCTCGGCGCTGGAAGTGAAGGCGTCCAGCAGTTTTATACAGCTCAAAAAATACAACGGCCCGCTGCATCCACCGACTTACGATTAATGCCGCTCAGTTTAAGGGTGGTGATCCGCGCTTCGGAACCACTTAGAAGGACGAGTCGGGTATTACCGTGGTTTTACAATGTGGCGGATAGCGTCTACGTTGGAGTTGAAACTACTGCCTGACCTATGTTTCTGAGATCTTCGGAGGCCTTCAGCACGGCAGCCGCGCACCCCGCAATTCAGCGGGAGTCGACGTTAATGTAGAATCCAAGACACTCGCATCGCGTGAGCCGACTATTTATTCTGGTAATCGCGCTTGCTGAACGCTCACCACGGAGGCTTGCCGAAAGGGCACAGTTAAAAGGAGGGAATGATGTTTCAATCAAGAATTGCAGAGTGGTCGTGGTAACTCGGTTGCGTCAGCGCGGCAGCGGCAATCGTTTACTGGGCATTATGGTTCGGTGGTGCACGCCTTTTCGCCGCACGACGTGTTGTTCCTCATAACTTCCTGAAACTCAAACATTCTGCTGTTTGTGGTCTCGATCGCGAGCAATGTGCGTATGACGGTTCTTCGCGAGGAGGGCAAAGCTGCTGCCACAGGCAGGGTGGCCTGAGCTAATCCCATCGCTTCGCTACGCACCACGATGCACATTCTTGTGACATGCGGCACAGAGCGTAATCAGATTCCGCTCTGAGTCATCTCCGGACTTGCTGCGATGTTGTTGATGATGAACCTCAAGGTTCGACGTTGTGCCGCATGCTTGGCATCGCCAGTTATCCCTTTGCAACACTTCTTGACAAAGCTGTTCGTATGATTCAGGATCCAGCCGCAAGCGTGATTGCTTTGGTCGAATCGGATTCATGACGCCTTCTGAGTCGCCTCCTCCAGAAATGCCTGCTGCTGCTCTTCGGGCAGAAACTTGAAGAACCTCGTCATCGAGAACAGCAGCATCCCCGGATCTCCGTGGTCCAGGTTGGCCCCGGCCAGGAAGTCCGCACAGATCATTTCCAAACAGTAGCCTCGAGATCGGTCGCTTCCCAGCATTAGAGCTGCCGTCTCGATCGCCCGCTCAATGACTGGCGTCTGGCTCTTGTAAAGTTTGAAGTAGACAATTTCCCACGGCTCCGTCTCCCGCCCCGTTAGTTCCTTCTCAACCTCCTGCTTGAATTCTTCCTGCGGCATCTGACGGGCTTTGTGCAACCAGATTGCACAATCGAAGTGCTCCCTGTCCCTCCTGGCCAGCTTCGCTAGCTCCAGTCCTTTCGCCCAACCCACTTCTTTCAGCTGCTTTCTCGCCTGCGGTGGCAGGTGTTCATGTATCGACATTAGGTAGTAGGCCTTCCGCCGGGACCCCGGAAACCGCCTCTCCAGGAACTCATCGAAGCACTTCAGCTCCTCTAGCCGCCAGTACTGTCCCGCCCGAACTTCGCACAGGTAACGCCCCAGTTCCACGAACTTGGTGTCCCTCTCTGTTTCTTTCCGTTGTTCCCAAGCCAGAATCTCGTCTATCTTGCCCAGTACGAACAGGGCGCGGCGACGATTGAACTTCGGGGGCATAGGCGGATTCTCAGTATGCAAGCTCGTCAAGCCAATCAAGACTCTCTGCTCCTGGACGCCGCACCAAGCGAGCGTCAGCCATCTCCTGCTTTCCAAGACAAAGCCCCACATAAGGACACGTGCTGCAGGGGTTCTGCGGGAAGCGGATGCCACTATGGGGTAGGAACTGCGCGGATTCGATTCTTTGTATTGTGTCCCCAACCAAGCGACCGAATTCCTCGCGCTGCTCGTCAGTGATGGTGGTTTGCAAGTACTGAATCTCCACCAGCCGTTTGCGAACGAATAC
The DNA here is from genome assembly GCA_963771895.1 of uncultured Acidobacteriaceae bacterium. Lineage (GTDB taxonomy): Bacteria > Acidobacteriota > Terriglobia > Terriglobales > Acidobacteriaceae > Sulfotelmatobacter. Next base: position 145,779 of record CAVYVQ010000017.1, read on the forward strand.
GATCTGAGCGACCTCGGAAATGCCAGTCATCCACGAGTAGCAAACCAGTTGGGGATCCAAAGACAACAGCCCCTCAGGCTCTTCCGGGTATCGGCTCGAACTGGTCTTCCACTCGATCAAGCAGCGTGTCCCGTCGAGTTTGCCAATGGCATCAATGTAGGCGACGAAGTCGGTGCTTCCAGCAAGCGGTCGAGTGAACTTGATTTGCAGGTTCCGCCGGGGGGACGGACCTGTATACGATCTTCCTGGCAGAAACGCGTCAACAGCATGATTCCTTGCCGCAGCATGCGATCCCACGAGTCCCGATTGGAGTAATGCAGATCTTGGTTTTGACAGGCAGACCATTCGGCAAACAGAACTTCTCCGGGATCTTCCCGGCGAAAATAGGCACCCAGAGCTTGTTCGAAGGCGCGGCCGAACAGCATCGCCGCCCGAGTGTCCTTCTCCTTCCAGCCATCGAGGTAGCGATGCCGGTAACGCCGCGGGCAAGTGAGGTACTGGCTGATCTGGGTGTAGCTGTAGGTCATTTCAGGCCACCTGCGGGTTGTCCAGATTTGCTGGGGAAAGTTCTTCCCAACGGCCGGCGGCAGCAAAACCGTCCAGCCGGAACAGGGAAGTGTCGTTGCAAACGATGTGGCTGATCTTGACCACACCCTTGAGACCAACGAGCTGGGTCTCGTCCACTTCATCGCGTCCGAGCAGCTCGGTGTCGTAGCCGAAGTCGCGTAGGAACCAGGTCAGCTTCCACAGGGCTTTCGGGCTGCAATAGAGGCGGCTCGAAAGGACCTGGCCAGAAAAGCGGCTGGGCTCAAGAACGGCCAGAGTGAGTGTGTAGTAGGGCCTCTGTGCTTGGTGACGGACCTGGACACGTTGCACTCGGACCAGGAAGACGCCGTCGGGGATCTGGTCGGCGGCACAGCGATCGGCGGCGTGCAGGCCTGTGATTTGGCGTTTCACGCGGCACCTTCTTTTTGTCCGAGGTAAGAGTTGAGCTGGCAGAGCAGGGCCGAGCGGTCCTTCTCAGCCCAGTCGGCCAGTTGCGTGACAAAGGTCTCTACCTGGTCGCGGGTAGCGTCGCGAAGCGCCTTAACGCCGCAGAAGTCGGTGGCGTAGGCCTTGACGAGATTGGGATCGAGCTGGTGCTGACGGATAAGTTGGCAAAGCCGGTCGCGAACCTTTGGGCCCCCGTTGTTGCCGTTGCCATTAGATGGTTGCGGCGGGAGCTTCTTCGACTCTCGGGAGGAGTGCGGTGGTTCAGCGAACGAACCGATCTCCTCAACTGAGCAGATGCCAATTCCGTAGGCCTTGCGGAGGGCGCGGTTGACGGCTCTGGTTTCCGCCACGCGCATCTCGGCGCCTTGGACGAGGAACGAGACATTGGATGGGTCGGCATCGCCGTATCCGACGAAGCCTTTGCACTTCATGGATCTGAAAACGGTAGCCTGAAATGCCCAACGAGATGCTGCCTGATCAGAGAACTCAGCCACAGGTTTTACATCAATGCCAACGCAGCGTTTTCTGCGGGCCAGACGAATCAAGCCAGTGTGGGTTACATACCACCCTTTATCCAAGTAGAGAAGATCACCGGCAACGATTGAGAAGCCGAATTCCGAGGAGTACGCCTCGAGGTTTTGAAGAAACCAAGGCTTAAGATCTCCCCACATCTGTCTTGCCAACCTCAGATTCCTCCCGACTAGTTCCTTGTGGCGCCTGGGTCCGTGTAATTCAGCTGATCCGGCTCGCTTCTCCATTACCAACCTCCTCGCCAAAAATGTTTAACAAACGTTAACATAACGAATCTAACTTGTCAACGGTTGTTTAACAATCAGAAACCATGTTTGGAGTATATTTGCGCAGTGGCGAAGAGTGCATTTCTCGGGATACGTATGAATCCAGAACTAAGGACCCAACTGGAGAGAATTGCGCAGAGAGAGGAACGCAGCATATCTCAGGTCTGCGAGGTTCTACTGCGAGGAGGTGTCGCGGCGTATCAGAAGGAGGGCTCCAAGTACCTTCAGCGTTTCCTTTCAAAAGAGAAATCTGAAACGGAACAGTAGCAGTAATTCTCGATGGCGTCTAGCACGCAATCGCTAGCAAATCATCCGGCAAGCTGATTTGTCGGTGCAAATCCGGGCCAACCTCCTCGATACCCGTTTAATGGACCGCGTCACGTTCGTTTCCGGTTTGGCGAACCACTCAAAAGAGGCGTTCCACGACAGGTCTAAGGCAGCGGCGTTAGAAAACCTGCCCAGAATTGCTTCCGTAGAAAACCAGTAAAGATTGGCCTTTTTGATTTCCACACACAACGTTAGGAATGGGTAGTTTTCTAATCACAGTTTGTGGTATGCCTAACGCGACAGCCTTCATTCGGCGCGGCCCAGCGCACGGAGTCCATGAGGATCAACTTGGTCACCTTCAGATATCGCATGCAGTGCGACGTAGTATTCGTAGACAGTTTCAATGCGCTGCCAGCGCAGATGTTTGAAGACGAGAAAAGAAATTGCCGCTCCACTTGTAGAAGCGAATCCCCATTTCCAGTCGCTACGACAAAACTCAAGGAACGCTGTGAAAACAAGTACAAGACTCATACTGCGGAACAGTGCGGTGTGTGCATCTAATCGCTCAATGTCGGTGCTCCAGACTGGAAAATGATTTCGAACATTCGCGAGGGCCCAGATGTATGTGGGAAGCAGGGTTCGACCGCTCCGGCGCAAACAGGAGCTGGATCAAATGTAATCATCAGCAGCACGTTCATTGCGCAGGTTCGGCCCACGGGCGCTGGCGAACACACTTACAAGATTTTCGAAGACACGCGCAATGCGAGCAGGCAGAGTACACCTACTTTGTTGCGTTTTTATCTCGAACCGATGTTTCTTCCTGAACTACAGGACCCGGACCACTCTGTCGTTCGCATTGACGAAGCTGTGTTGAAAAGTACAGTAATGCACGACAAGCTCGGAGGGGTTGGCTATCAGACGACCACTCGGCTCGTCATACCGCTCTTGGCGAGAACGGATGGCGAAAGTCTTGAGGCTGCGAACGCAGTGAAAGCAGCCACGGGCGTGGATGTGAAGCCCGATCAGATTGGAATCATCCCTCTCCAGGAAGTTGAAATTTCGATGCCCGATCTGGACAGCAAGTCTGCTTGCAAGTTAATGTATCCGGTGACCAAACTGGGCGGCAACGAGCCTCACATTGCATTATGATTGATTGCCTCGAAGTAATAAAGAAGAAAAATGACCCTAGACCCGCTGTCGAGGAATTCCGGCGACAGCTGCCGTATATGGCGGCAGATATTAAGATTGTTTACGCGGCACGCGAACCGTAACCAAGAACAGACAGCAAGTGGCAAAATAATCGTCAAGAACTACAGTCTCCCATCCCCATGGTGCAACGTTTGTGCTTTTCGACAAGTTGCCGCTATCCAGCCGTCAACAAGGGCGACCATTCGGCTGTAGTAAAACTGTAGTAGTTCCATGTTCAAAATGCGGCAGAACGGATCATAACCGTAGGAATCGGAGTTCTTGTAAGGGGTTGAAGAATCAAGTAGAGTAGAGAACTTTCATAACGGTTCAGAACCTACTGTGGAACTCAAAAATCCGCCGGGCAGCGGCCACTCCAGCGACAATTCCCAGAAGCCCGTTTTGGATAACTTCCGGATGGCCGACCACTCGCTAAGTGACTGGACGGATTGGTGAACAGTGGGCCGCTATTCGGGATCCATTTGCAAGAGTGTGGCGTATTGCCCACACATTGAGGCTTCGCTTCCTCGTCTCGGGGTGCGCTACAATTCCGTCCACATGGTCACCTGCTCCGGCTGCGGTGCCGTAACTGTCGAGAACGTCCGCTTCTGTTCTTCCTGCGGGCGTGCCATTGCCGTTCTCGATACGCCGACCTTAGAGCCGGATAGAATTGCCGCCACTCCGGCACCACCTCCCCCGAGTTCGCACCCTTTACGAGGAGGCGGATTCTCGCCGGGCACCGTTCTCGCTGAACGCTACCGGATCGTGGCATTGCTGGGGCGCGGAGGCATGGGTGAAGTCTACCGCGCAGAGGACCTGAAGCTCGGCCATGTCGTAGCCCTCAAGTTTCTTCCCGCTGCACTCCAGAACGATGCCGCCGCTCTCGCTGGATTTCATGCTGAAGTGCGCAACGCCCGCCAGGTTTCGCACCCCAATGTCTGCCGCGTCTACGACATCGGCGAGGTCGATGGCAAGCACTTCCTCACCATGGAGTACATCGATGGTGAGGATCTTGCGTCCTTGTTGCGCCGCATCGGCCGCCTTCCCGGCGACAAGGCTCTCGAAACCGCGCACCAAATCTGCGCCGGCCTCGCCGCCGCCCACGACTGCGGCTTGCTCCATCGCGATCTGAAGCCTGCCAACATCATGCTCGATGGACGCGGCCGGGTGCGCATCACCGATTTCGGGCTCGCCCTGAGCAGCGACGATGCCCTCGGCCGGAGCGAGACTGCGGGCACGCCGGCCTACATGGCTCCAGAGCAGATTGCCAAGGGTGAAGCCAGCGTGCGCAGTGATATTTACTCGCTGGGGCTCGTCCTGTATGAACTGTTCACCGGACGCCTGCCTTATCAGGCAACCACTCCCATCGAGTGGCGGCGCGCGCATCTAGAATCCTCACCGAGGACGCCCTCGTCAGTAGTCAAAGACATTGATCCGGTCGTAGAGAAAGCGATCCTACGCTGTCTCCAAAAAGATCCCGCGCAGCGTCCGTCTTCAGTACGCCAGGTAGCGGCCGCATTTCCGGGAGGCGATCCGCTCGCTGCGGCGCTTGCCGCAGGAGAAACACCGTCGCCGGAGATGGTTGCCGCGTCCGGGGAAACCGAAGGCCTGCGTCCGGTCGTGGCTTGGGCTTTGCTGGCAGGCGTGATTGTGCTCGTCACCGCGGTGATTCTAATGAGCGCGCAAAGTATGCTTTACCGCCGCGTTCCGCTCGAAAAGCCTCCGGAAGCGCTTGCCGAGCGCGCGCGGGACATTCTGCAGAGCATCGGCTATTCCGAGCCGCCGGTGGATACGGCGATGGGGTTCGAAGAGGGCACCGGCTTTCTCCGCTATATCAAGGAACACGACAAGTCGAGAATGCGCTGGGACCATATCGACACCGGGGCCATCATTTTTTGGTACCGCGGCAGCCCGCGGCCGCTCGCGTCTTCAAACATGTTCTCGGATGCGCCCGGATTGGGAGCCCTATGGACCGACGACCCCCCGCTGGATATATCCGGAATGACGCTGGTCGAGCTCAATCCGCTGGGTCGTCTTACTCACTTCGTTGCAATTCCTCCCCAGGTTGAGAAGTCAACCGGCGCCGCGGCGCCAGCGCCTGACTGGGCAGCGCTGTTCTTAGCCGCGGGGCTCGATATGTCCAAGTGGCCACCCACGCAGCCCATGTGGACCCCTCCGGTTTATAGTGACGCGCGCGCTGCCTGGACCGGATCGCTCGCTGAGCGCCCCGATATCCCCATGAGGATCGAGGCTGCGGCATACCGGGGCAAGCCCGTCTATTTCGGGTTGATTGGCCCCTGGACCCGTCCCGGACGCATGCAGCCTTATCAGCCGACCGCCGGCGAACGCGTGACGTTGGTGCTTCTCACTATTTTGTTGCTTTCGATGCTGGTGATCGGCGCAGTACTCGCCCTACGGAACTTGCGCCTGGGCCGGGGTGATCGCCGTGGAGCTTCTCGTCTTGCAACCTTTGTTTTCGTGGCTTGGGCGGTGGCGGCGATTTTTGGCGCGCATCACGTGCTGAACTTCAATGAACTTGAACTCTTCTTCGAGGGTTTGGTCTGGTGTGTTTTTTTGTCCGGTTTCGTCTGGGTTCTCTATATTGCCCTGGAGCCGTATGTGCGCCGCCGCTGGCCCGCCACGCTGGTCTCCTGGAGCCGCTTGCTGGCTGGCGGCTTTAGAGACCCGCTAGTGGGACGCGATGTGCTGGGGGGCTGCCTCTGGGGGACGTTAGTGTACGCTCTTCTGCAACTGGGCTGGTTTGCTCCTTCCTGGCTCGGAGATCTTCCGTCGCGGCCAATGACCACGGGCCCGCTGTGGCAGCTTTTGGGCGCGCGTTCAATAATTGCCAGTATTTCGAACGGCTTGAACATTTCGCTTGTTTTCTCCTTTTCCTTTTTGTTTGTCTTGTTTCTTTTCCGGGTCTTGCTGCGTAAAGAGTGGGCCGCTGCGGTCGCATTCGTTCTTTTCTTCACGGTCTTTCTTAACGCACCGCAGTTGTTCACGGGGGGCCGGTCCGCCGCCAGTGCTCTGGTGATCGGGCTAATCCTGAATAGTCTGAGCGTGTTTCTGCTGATCCGCCTCGGCATGTTGGCACTGGTGGTTTCTGCCGTTTTCCAATTCTGTTTCCTCAGCTTGCCCCTGACGACCCAAGGCTCTGCTTGGTATGCGGGCATCAGCCTGACCGGAATTTTGCTGATGGCCGCAATGGCCTTCTACGGCTTCTACACCTCCCTCGGCGGCCGCCCGCTCTTCGGCGGCGCCGCGCTCGAGGATTGACCTCGCCCTGGAAGACTCCTCACTTATCCGCAAGGTGCGGAGCTGATGCCAGGCAAGCTCCAGCCGTTTTTTCTTACGATCGCCTTCAGTGCCTCTTTGTCCAGACTGAGATCGGCTACCAACTGCTTCAGCCGACGGTTCTCGTCTTCCAGACTTCTCAGCCGTTGCGCTTCTCCGACCTCCATCCCGCCGTACTTGCTCTTCCAGCCGCACAGCGTCGCCTCGCTGACGCCGTGCTCTCGAGACAGCTCCGCGATCTTCCGCCCCGCCTCGTGCTCCTTCAGAATCCCCACGATGAGCTCCTCGCTGAATCGCCCGCGCTTCATCTCCATGTCCTCCTTCCTTCGTCGCTACCGCCGTGACGTGAGGTCCCCAATTCTAGCTGGTTGAGTTTTTCTAGGGGCAGGGTCAGCGGCACTTAAACTGCTGATAGAGCTTGCTTTGCGGGAAAGAGGCGAATAGCGTTGCGGGGTTTCCCCGGCTCGAAACTGGGAAAAAGTTCCCGGATGCGGCAGCCGATTCGGAGGTTGTGCATCAAATTCGTTTTGAGGCTAGAACCGCAAAGTATCAAGAATCTGTCTCCGGCAAAACTCTTCCGGGTCCAATACCCCCGATCCGTCCAGCAACGATCTTGAAGGAATCCTTTTGTGACTCTGTTTTTCCGAGGCATTGCTCCAAGTGCAGAACTTGCTTCTCTGGATCAAACTTGAGCCGCACTTCGGTGGACTTTGCAGGACAGCGGACTGTTATCTCATGCCCGAGCAGCTTACTCTTGATGAGGGGTCGGGCTGCCCGCGCTTCATCCTGCTGAACGCTTTCAACGATGGCTTCCCAAACATTCATAACACTCCAACTTCCTCATGCGAAAGTTTCTCGCTTGGACACCGCTCATAGGCTCGGTGCATGATTCAGACCTTCTTGTGGGAACCAACGTGGCGATTTTACACCCGGATTTCCAAGCCTTTACTACTGATTTTGACCTGCTCGCTGTTCTCGTCCATGCGCAAATCGTCCTGCGGGCTCGCGGAAGGATTGGAAACTGCTGTGATAAAAACGTGATAGTTCCATGTTCAGAACGGGTCATGGCCGATCGAGATGGATCAGAACTCAGTTCTGGTAAGAAATTGACGGTTCAGATAGAGTAGAGAATTTTCATGTTCGGTCGGCTCAGTACAAATCATTTGGAATAAAGCGGACGCAATATCACGGAATAGTGTTTTCTTGCTCGTTTTCGAGCAATATTCTTGCTTTCCGATGTCAGTAGAGTTAGAATAGGGGCGTAGGAGAAGGTGTGTGCTCGACCCAAGGGGTCGAGCATTTTCTCTTTATAGATGTTTTGTGCAGGAAATCCGCGCCCGACAAGTCAGTGGATTGGCTGCTAGAGGACAGACAAATAGATGACATCGCAAGGAATTCATATTTGAACTTTCTTGATGCAAGATGAATGGGTATTTGCATGTCTAGGGTCCGACGAAATGGTCGGACCCTTTGCCATTTACACGCAAATCTGTGGAGCGAGTACGCGTGAAAGCAGGACTGCCTATGGAATGCAGATCTTACATTCCCGATTCTGCGAGACGCGCATTTTAGCGGTGGCCAGACCGGCGTGAGTTTTTGTGTACAGCCGCCGCGCCAATGAGGAGGTTGCTTTGAGCACTAAAGCGAACCCCAAAGTGAAGGGCGGGTCGACTGCAACAAAGAGCATAATCAGCACTGGTGAAATCTTCGCCGACGGTACGATAATCGAATTGATCTCCGGTTCTTCTCGGCTTGATAAACCTGATTTCTTGCTGTGGAACGGGAAAAAGGCGACTGTCGGAGCGCACATCGAACACGGCGGACGGACTTACGAGGTACCTGAACTGGTTCTGGGTCTCTACCGGGCCATGCGCTTGCCTTCGAAGTCTACCGACTACGGTTCAGCCCGCAGCTTGTTTGCCGCAATCGTCAATTTGTTTAAGCATCATTTAGATCTGCCGGCACGCGAGTCCAGTCTGCTCACCTGCTTTTCCATCAGCACCTGGTTGGCTGATCGCTTGCCATCCGCGCCAAGTCTGGCAATTTCGGGGCCTGATCAGGAGTTGGGAATTGATGTGTTGCGCTTGCTTAGCTGCGTCTGTCGCCATCCCCTGATGTTGGCTGAAGTCACTCCGAGTGGCTTCCGGTCGTTGCCTATGCCATTGGGTCTTACGTTGCTTCTCGATCAGCAAGAATTGAAACCCAAGATGCAGCGACTTCTCCGCGCATCGAATTATCGTGGTCTGTACTTGCCTGGAACCAGAGGAAGCGTCGTCGATCTCTATGGTCCGAAAGCGATCTTCTGCGGGACAGATGCGGCGGTCGATACTCTTGGCGGTGGAGTGATCCACATCTCGGTGACGCCATCGCAGTTGCAATCATCCGCATTCGATGAGCAGGTTCAAAACGAAATTGCAAACCATTTTCAGCCACGCCTTTTGATGTACCGGCTGAAGAACTATGGAAAGGTGTGTGAGTCTCGCGTTGAGGTCTCGGAATTTATCTTTGCCATGCGCCAGCTCGCGCGCAGTGTAGCGATGTGCTTCCCAGAAGACGCGGAACTGGCGCGCGATGCAGTTCAGCTGCTGCGACCGCAAGATGAGGAAATCCGCGGACAGCGCTCGCGTGACGTTAATTGTGCAATTGTCGAAATACTGTTGGGGATGATTCACCAACGGAAGCAGCCGGCGGAAAAGGTCGATCGGAAGCAGCGCGCGGCAAAGGTCGATGAACTCGCGAAGGACCTGAATGCACTCCTGCAGTCCCGAGGAGAGCTCATCGAATACAGCGCTGAAGAGATCGGCTGGAAACTGAAAGGTCTGAACATTCAAAAGCACAGTGATCGATCTGGGCGGCAAGTCTTGCTGGATCGAGGCACCAGCCAAATCGTGCACCGATTGGCTCGAGCTTACGATTTGCCATGCCCACAATGCGTGGAGGGAGATTGTCCCGACTTCGCTCGGCCGCAAGTCACTCTTCCTAATTGACTTGTGGAGGTAGTGGAGGTTATGGAGAGTTTTTTCGATTTGTTTGTTACATCAAAAACTGGAGGGAGAAAATGCCAAAACAACAATTGAAAATTACCAAAGCTGAGTATCAGGAATCCTGTGCGCGTGTGTTGCGACTAAAGGAGATGGGCATTCCGACCGGATCTGGCCCCCGCCCGTCGCCCGAGCCAGCCAGGCTGGCTTTGGAGCAGATTGATCAGGACTCTGCCAGAATTTACGAGCTGCTTTCAGGTATGGTTGCAGTTGTCGTGCCTGCCACAATACGGGTTCTAGTTTCTGGCCCTTTGATCACAGATGTCGCTGTCTTTATACCGCGATTTGATTGTCCACTCGAGTTGAGTGATCCCGCGGAAAACCGATATTATCCGGAGCTGATTGATAGATTGCCTTACAACACTCCAACCAAACTTCTCAATAATTACCTGACATTCGAGATCTCTCTACGTCCTTGCCAACTGCAGGGGGTGATCGTCGCGGAGGGGTGGACCTCTGTTCCCCCCCAATGCCACGACGAGTCGCTTGTAAGGATGGAATTGTTACTCAGAGACGAGCGGCGCAACGAATTCTGTTTCGAGTTCGGAGTCCGGTTAGACAGGAGCCTGAAGCGGAAGTACGAAGGACGACAGCGAGAACGTCATGAGAGTATGGGATCTAAGGGAGGTGGCCTATACGGGCCCAAAAGAGGACAAGTTGGAAATCCGAAGAGTGGTTCGCCGAAAGAAGCTGTCAATCTTCGGGAGGCTAGCGGAGAGGATGACAGAGAACTCCGCAAACCAAACTAGGAGACCAACAGCTTGTGCTTAGCCATTTATATTGCGAACGATGCGGCATTCATGGCTGAGACAGCTGTTGACCCGGACAGGGCAACTCTATCGCGCGATGGAATCAGTGGGAGCGCCTGCAGCGACAGCGCAGGGGCGAAGCAGTGCCGCCTCCTCTCAACATCAATTTGGGAAGCGGGAGATAGGTTTTTGCCAAACAAAGCCAAGAAGTACTTTGTTTTCAATGGCAGCGATGCGGAAGGATTTGCAGGAGGGGATGTGTGCTTAAACGCCACGTTTAGCTAGAGGCACTCTCAAACATTGAGCGAGGGAAACTGCTCCCAGTCTAGAGATGTTGATTCTGCGGTCCGAGCGATTTCACAAGAGCGTGGATTGGATTTTGCGGGGAGAAGGGCATTAGTCTCACCCCAAGAGACTGCGATCAGGATAAAACTCGAGCTCTCTGCAAAGAAAGCGCTTGGTAGCCAAGCAGAAGGCGAGGGGTCAAAGACTGATGTCCTGGCCTGGAAAGACGCCGGCCTTGCTGGCTGAATTGGTTTCGGCCGCGAAATAGGGTTACTAGGCGATTGATTCAAAGTACTTGCAAGGTACCCTTCGGACCACTGGTCCAAAGGCTTCTTGCCCATATTTCAGTGCAGCGCTATGCTCTCACCCCAAAGTCAGGAATCAGGTCCCGATATTTCTCCGAACCTGGAGAGCATTCGGGCCTTTTATTTTTTCAACGCACTGTTAGGACACTACGGCCCGGAGGAAGTCTTCCGGGGCTTGAGAATAAATTTTACTCCACAGGGGGACCGCCGAACCAGGTCAGGAAGACTAGTCTCCCACAGGACGGGCGATTGCTACCTGTGGAAAAATTCAGAGTCAAGGGTGCCTAGTCAGAACGTCGTTCCAACGGAGAACGGAGAACCAGGAATCCGACAAATGTTTCCTCCATCTGCAAGCGTTCAGAGTTTGGGTTGAAGTTACTTTTACGTTTGCAAGGATGCGACCATATCCAAAGACGCGAGACACGAAGGCTGCATAAATGAAAGCCGCTGTGCAGCAGAGCCATCCGACGGCGACAGCGGCTAGCCCCTCAATCTTTTGCCTACAGTCTAGCTTGCTTTACGGTTCGGATCACGTTCGCTGACAGTTGCTTCGGATTGACGAGTCCGCTGCCATTCATCCACTTGTTTCTTCGCTTCGTCTTTAGCGATGCCGTACCGTTCCTGAATCTTGCCAGCCAATACTCCTGCTTTAACTGCTCACGGGAACGTACTCGACTGCCCCGGTGTCGCCGTCCAGAATCTCTTCTTCCGGGAACCAGTAAATCTGTTCGTTCCCGTCATCGTCGACATAGGAATAACCGATGTACACCGTGCCCAAGTCCGTGTCTTGAGGTAAAACGAACGAGGCGTAGGTGAGGTGCGAGCCTGTCGCCTGCACCATCTTCTTGTTGGTCTTATATTTCTTGACGGGAATCTCTCCCTTGGTGTCATGCACGACGTGGAAGGCGGCAATCTTTCCGCCTTTGCTCTCGACTGATGCAGCGTAATGTCCTCTCTTTTCGATGTCATGGTGCCCGTCAGTTTTGAGCTTTGCAGCGACCAGCCGATGGGCGTCGTGATGGTTTTGCTTTTTTGCCGCTACTGCAAAGGCAACGTTGCCAATCGCTAACAGACCACACATAACAATGACGGCTGCGAGAAGACGATTCATGTTCATATCAGTCTCCAGTTGACCAGGATTTGAAACCCGAGCGGAACTTCGATGCTGCTCAATCAGATGGGGGTTGGCTGGAAAGCGAAAGCGACGTAAGGTGGGGCCGAGGCGGCCGCAATAGCGCCTCCAAGGACAGGCGATTCGCTTCACAAATGTGCGGCGGCGACCACAACGGACGAAGCTTCAAGACGGATTGCGGACCGGGTTAACGATGGCCGAGTTAAGGATTGAATCTCAGTTCAACACTCTCGTGGGTTTCGCGAGGGCCGGGCTCCCACTTCCAGTCGCGCAGCGCGTGCTCGGCGGCATCGACAAGGACGAGATGGCCGCCCTTCACTTCGATGAGTTTTACGGTCCCGTTAGCAGCAACTAATATGTCTGCCCGTACGACTCCTTGGAGTCTCATGGAGCGGGCGAGGCTGGGATATTGCGGAACCACTTTGGTCACAACTTTGCGGCTGCCTGCAGACGTTTCCTGGGCAGGAGTGTGGCTGGGAGCCAACATCAGTATCGGCACGAGAACAAATAAAGCAACCGCAATTCGGTTCTGCATGGGCAGTCGTCTTTATTCAGGATAAGAGGAATGTAATGATCGCCAGAAGATTACGCTGGTAATAAGTCGAGGTGATTTCTGGCCACGCAAGTCTCCGCAGAAAAAATCACTAGCGACCCAAGGCTCAACTGCTTGAGCAGGAGATGATAGCCCGGCGCTGAGGGTCACAGGCACTCGTTACTATCGAGCGAATCGCAACGGAGAGCCTCGTAGGTTACTTCAGTTCGATGACCCGAGGTAATCTGACCCACCCCCGCCAAAATGGAAATAATTTGTGGCAAGAGATGTGTCTTGCCGATTCGATCTAATCGCCTAGCTAGAGGGACGGGCGAGTTAATTCCATAAAACGGGGGATTCCATGCGTTACAAATCACTGGTACTGGCATCAATTCTGTTGGCTGCAACAGCCTACGCAAAGGAGCCGAAGGCATATCAGAGCGGCAAGGTGTTGCAGATGGATTCCGTGAAGTGCGGGGTGGACGAGAAGGACGCGAAAAGTTTCACCGGAGAGATGATTGGAACCGACTCAGGTCATAAGAAGACGCAGGAACTGCTCTGCCAGGAATATGTGCTTCAGTCCGACAAGTTAGTATTTCGAATTCGTCCTAAGGACACGAAGCATCCCATGCTTCTGCCAGTGGGCGAACAAGCTCAATTCCGCCTCGAAGAAAATAAACTGTTGTTGCGAGTGGAAGGTGTGGACAGCAAAGAGCGCGAGTACATCGTGGTCTCGATGATGCCGCGAGGGGACAGCACCGCCGACGCCAGTCCGGCTCTTCCGAACCATTCGCGGTAAATACCGGTCGGAGGTGTAGTCTTTGGACAGGTAAGGTTTGTGGATTTGGACTGGCGGCGAAGGCGTTGAGAGGTGAACTTTACGCTTCGTCGCCGCCCCTTTAGTGCCTAGCCGCCAGCCTCCGCACACTACTGCTCCTCTGCATGTTGTGGAATGGCTTGGAGGTGCTGTCCTCTGGCTCTAAGGTGCCATTTACCGACCGAAGGTAGTGTCCTAATAGTGAGTTGCTGACTTGGTGAGCCGCCGATTTGAGCGAACGAATCAAACTTCTCGAAAACCAATTCGCCAAGAAGGAAGCACGTCTCTCCAGACTTTTTGACCATCTCCATCAAGCAGAAAGTTCATCACGGCAAGGTCGAACAACGGCTCAAAACAGCGAACGGTGGGCGTTAGGTCGATCTACAACCAGCGATTGCTGCCCTTCTGAAAGAGTTTGTCGGCGACCGAAAGTCGGGCTTTTTATTCTGCACACGGAAAGGAAAGCCTCTGTCACCGACGAACATCATCCGTCGCCATCTGCATCCAGCACTGAAAAAGCTGGAATACGTCAACCCGCACACCGGAACGCACAAAGCCGGAAACCATGCGTTCCGTCGCTTCAGGAACACATACCTGCGGAACAAGACCCTGTGCCCAGAAGGGCTTCGGAATTACTGGATGGGGCACAAAGGGAATTCCATGGATGACCTCTACGACAAGATTAAAGAGGATATTCAGTTCCGCAAAATGTGGGCAGAACAGTGCGGTTTCGGCTTCGAGTTGCACTCAGTTGTACCGAGCGAAAACGCTGAAGTAGCAGTAGCTGCTTAAACAACTGAAAGAGCGAGAGAAAGATTGGTCGGGGAGAGAGGATTTGAACCTCCGACCCCCTGGTCCCGAACCAAGAGCAGGACAAAATCTAAGTGCTTCATCTGGCGTCGCTTAGGAGCCAGAAAGCCACTCTTTTTCTCGCCTCAATTGTACCGAGTTGTACCGAGCGTCGTTTCGCTTTTATGAACCTCCTCACCTGAGGGGCATCAGGGAACTCCGAAAGTGGAGTTTGTGAAACATATTGACCAACCGCCCTCTTCGCCCAATAGCCTCGTCCCGGGTGGGGTATTTTGAGTCGCCGGCACACTTTCCCGAGCCTGACATCTGAGATTCCATACTTTCGTGACAGTTTGACCAGCGGTTGATTCCACACCTCCTTGTACAACTCGACGCGGTTCCAATAAGTGCTGTTGGGGTCTGCGCTGAGTCGTGCAGGTGGAGAAATCAAGTCGGTGGTCGATGTCCAGGCTTTCGTTCCGTATCAGCGCGCCAGTGATTTGCATTCCATACCGCACTACCAGCTCTGGCCGTAGCCCCTTCGCCGGGATAAGCGAACTGAGTGGTCTACCGTCTACGAGTTCCATCACGATGAAGGGCTGGCCTTCAGCTTCGCCCACTTCATGGACGACGCAGATGTGCGGATCGTTTAAAGCGGAGGCGGACCGCGCTTCGCGGAGTAATTTCTTGGCTGCTTCGGCGCCACCTTCAGGGTGGGGCGGGAGGATTTTGAACGCAACATCGCGGTTCACCTGTTCATCGTGAGCCCGATAGACTTCGCCCATACCGCCAGCTCCGAGCTTTTCCACGATCCGATAGTGCGAGATGAGGCGGCCGATTAGTAATGATGAGTCCGCCATTTGCTGACCATCTTAGGTTCGGCCAGAAGGCAAGTCAAAGAATTCGGACAGCTTACAGCGTAGAGTCGTCGACCCTGGGCGGTTAACGGGCTACTCTTACCTAACCCAGTAAGGTAAGGTTTGCCGACAAACTGCTCAGAGACTGATCTTCGCTCCAAAGTCGATTCTGTTTCGCTCCCAGGGACAAGTAAAGATAGAGCAGGAGATCTCTCCTGCTCCCTCAATTGAAGTGTTTTAACGACGTGCGTCGCTTGCTCTCCAGAGAGCTATTGCGGGCGCACTGCCTGAGAGCCGAAGCGCAAGGGATGTTGAAGAAGGCCGCCTGCATTCGCCGGCGGCAGTACGCTCGCTCCTTCGTTGATTTTATGCATCTCCATAGAATCCCCCTCTACATTCTCCCCGCATTCTCTGTCTTGGTGATCCCGATCACATCGGGTAGCGATGAACGCGTGGACGTCACCGTTGATCGTGCCATAGCCCACGATCTGTCCCGCATCATTGATGGACAGAGCTTGCAGCAGATACCACGGTGAACCCTTCGGGATGAGCGTGTTGAGGTCGGTCATTACACCGTTCTGCCACAAGAAGGCGCGCCCGGATCCCAAGGGGCCAGGAATTGAAAGCCCCACGATCTGGCCGCGGTTGTTGATCGTGTGACAGCATGGAGCTACACTGAGAAAGTCCCCTTCCAGAGTGCCGAGGTCTTGCATACCTTTATCCTTGGTCCACAAAAAGGCGTGAGGTGCGCCGTCGGACGATTGGGATCCGCCCACCACCACGCCCCGGTCGTTAATGCTCGCGGCAATGTTGATCGCTCCGCCGCTCACCAAACTGCCGAGGTCGCGAGGCGATCCGTCCTTCTCCCACAGCACTGCATGCGCACCCTGCGGCCCATTCACGAACGGAGGCAGGGCGGTGTTCGAGCAAAGCCCCGAGGAGCCGATCGTCTGGCCTCGATCATTAATTCCGAAGGCAAATGCAACTGTATCTCCCTTGAGCGGACGCAGCCTCCGAATTTCGCCGTTCGCTTGCCATAGCACGGATTCGAAGCGCAGAACTTGAAAAGGTGTTGCGGTTGAGCAGGTAGAATCCTCAATGCCGTTCTCTGCTACCCCGACCGTTTGGCCTTGATTATTGGTCCAGTAGGCTTGGCCATTGTTGCCGCCTTTGAGGCCGGGAAGCCCTGTCATTGCGCCATTCTTCCAAATGGCTGCAAGGCACTGCCGGTGCGTGCCGAATGCGCAGAAGTCTTCACCGTTCGGATCAGATTCAGCCGTCTCGGAGAGGATTGGCGCCTCGCCATTGTCGTTGGGGCCTCCGGCCTCGCTGTTGCAGTCGGGGCAGTCTGCTCCGCCCAGCGTCCCCAAGTCGACCATGTGGAGATTTTTGTCCCAAAGGAAAGCGGTTTGGTACACGCCGCCGGTCTGGGTCGCGGTCGCCGCACCTCCGGATACAACGCCCGCATCGTTGATGCCATAGGCATAGCTATATGTTCCGCCCAAGGTGCCGAGATCGGTAATGGTGTAGTGGGGAGGGTTGGGGACTTGTGCACGAGCGGGCAACGCCAACCATATCGCGACAACGGTTAACAACCCCAGCCATGAAGTAGCTAAAAGCAATCTGGATTTCATATCGTCTCCTCATTCTTTTTTTTCGCAACCGCGGGATTCCGCAGTCAGCGGTTTTTCGTGTTCTGCATGCGGGCCACCAGCGAATTCAGGCAAATCAGGGCCGTGCCATCGGCTGCCTGGGACCGGTGCAGCTCCCCTGAATTGAGCCATTCCCCTAATGCGGGCCGGTCCAGGTTCGAGACCACCCCGGCGTTCTCCAGAGCGATCATCTCCGCGTCGGCCGCGCACAGCGGACACCACGCGCGTTTCGAATTTTGGCCCCGCACGATAAGCAAGGAATCGGTTTCGATCGTGATCTTCATCTGCTTCGCCATAGCGCCTGCTTTCTTAAGGGGCCCGCGTGCTGAAACCAACGCAGTTTGCCCGAAAGGCGTTTGAGAAGTCCTTACAAAGCGCCTGAAAATTTCTGATAATTTCTCGCAGGGCGGTAAGAACAAGAAAACAGGGAGCTTCAAAGATCTGGCTGATCGGCGACTGTGTCCCTTGAACCTCTGGATCGTGCTAAAATCCGCTCCGCAAGCTTCTTGGGCGCTCCCTATGCCTGCGAGCGATAGCCAGAGACTGAAAGAAATCTACGAATTCGGCCCTTTTCGTGTTGATCCTGAAAAGGAAATCCTGCTGCGTGCCGGCGAACCTGTCCAGTTGACACCGAAGACGTTTCAGATCCTGCTGGTTCTGGTCCGCCACAACAAAGAAGTTGTCACCAAAGACGACTTAATGAAAGCGGTTTGGCCGGACACTTTTGTGGAAGAAGCCAACCTTAGCCGCAACATCTTCATGCTGCGAAAGGCGTTGGGCGAGAGCCCCCAGGACCACCAGTACATCCTTACTGTGCCAGGACGAGGCTATCGTCTCGCCGAGAGTGTGCGCTTGCTACCGGAGCAGGAACTGAGTATTGTTGCCGCGAGCCATTCCAAGGTGCAGGTACAAGTCGAGCAAACGAAACCTTGGGGATGGATTTCGGTCGCTGTGATCCTCCTGCTTGCCGTCGCCGCGGGCACATTCCGGTTTCTCTGGCATCGCACGACAGTTCTCGGTGAAAAAGACACGGTTGTGCTTGCCGATTTTGCCAATTCCACGGGCAACCCTGTCTTTGAGGGGACACTCCGGCAGGGTCTGGCTGTGCAACTTGAGCAGTCGCCCTTCCTGAGCCTCGTCTCCGACGATCGCATCCATCAGACGCTAAAGTTGATGGGCCGACCGGTGGATGCGCCACTTACGCCCGACACGGCTCGGGAAGTCTGCGAAAGAACTGGGAGCGCCGCCGTCCTGGAAGGTTCGATTGCAAGTCTCGGGAGCCAGTATGTACTAGGACTACGGGCAAAGAATTGCCGCACCGGAGCGGTCCTCGATGAAGAGCAGGTGCAAGCAACACGAAAAGAAGACGTATTGAATGCCCTAAGTCAAATTGTCAGTACGTTCAGGGCTCGCGTCGGCGAATCGCTCGCCACGGTCGAAAAGCACGACACACCACTCCAGGAAGCCACTACGCCCTCGCTTGAGGCCTTGAAAGCCTACAGCGAAGCCTGGAAGGTCGCTTTCTCAACAGGCCCTGCTGCCGCTGTGCCCCTTCTCCAAGGCGCTATCCGCATTGACCCGAATTTCGCGATGGCACATGCGTTCCTAGGGCGCGTGTACGGCGATATTTGGGAGCCTGTCCTCTCGGCAGAGAGCACCAGCAAAGCTTACGAGTTGCGGAATCGCGCCAGTGATCGGGAGCGGTTTTTTATAGTGCTTTCTTACGATCTCCAGGTGAGGGGAAACCTGGAAAAGGCTCAGGAGACTGCTGAGTTGTGGGACCAAACTTATCCTCGTGACCGAGTGCCCCACGGATTCTTGTCGTGGATTTCCCAAGAAGAAGGTAAGTATGAAAAGTCGATCGAAGAAAGCCAAAAAGCCATCGGGCTCGATCCGGACTTCACCCCTGGTTATGTCAATCTAGCGTGGGCCTATCTTTTCCTTGACCACCCGGAGGAAGCCGAGAACACGCTTCAGCGAGCTTCCGAACGCAAACTGGAAATCCCCGACTTTTGGTCCTGCGATACTACATCTCCTTCTTACAAGGTGACCAGCCGGGAATGAAACGGGCGGTGGCGCTGAGTCAGGAGAAAGCCGGAGCGGAAGACTGGGTCTCCGACGAGGAGGCTTCTGTCCAAGCCTATTCTGGCCACTTACGAAACGCAAGAAGGATGTCACGTCGTGCCGTGGACTTGGCCCGGCAGGTGGATCAGCGAGAACGGGCCGCCATATACGAAGCTGGAGAAGCAGTACGGGAAGCGTTTTTCGGTAATGTGCCCGATGCCAGGCGAAGCGCGATGGCAGCCATGGAGCTTTCCAAGGGCCGGGATGTGCAGTATGGCGCGGCTGTCGCACTCATCCTCGCGGGGGACTCTTCCCGTTCCCAAACACTATCGAATGATCTCGAAAAGCGCTTCCCCGAGGATACGTTAGTCCGATTCACCTACCTCCCAGTGCTTCGTGCACTTTTTGCTCTTCACAACGGCGAGCCTTCTAGTGCTATCGAAGTCCTACAAATCGCGGGTCCTTATGATCTCGCCATACCCGGCAGTTGGTCTGGCTTCTTCGGGAATCTCTATCCGGTATACACTCGCGGTGAGGCCTGTCTGGCCGCACACCGCGGCGCCGAAGCCGTCGCCGAATTCCAGAAAATTCTCAATCACCGCGGGATCGTCTTTAGCGATCCGGTCGGTGCGCTGGCGCACTTGCAATTGGGCAGGGCACTTGCGCTGTCGGGGGACAAAACCAGAGCGAAAGCCTCCTACAATGATTTCCTGACCCTCTGGAAAGACGCCGACCCTGACATCCCCATCCTGAAGGAAGCCAAAGCGGAGTACGCGAAGCTGCAATAGCTGGACAAGAGTCCTGCCTTGTCCCTTGCTGTTTTCCGATGGTTTACGTAACCAGGCGTGGGTGTTGAAAAAGTCACGTCGATTAGCGGGATGAGATTCAGCAGAAGCATGTTAGAAGAAAGCATTCGCCCATGCTCTGTTTAATTCTCATCCTCGGAGGCCTGCTGATCATGATGGGGCAACACGACCGCTCCGAAGCGCTGTTCTATTACTTCCGCCTGGAAGATCAAGTTCCAGAGACCCACCTGCTGCGGCTCATCGAAAAACACATCAGCTTTGCCTTCGTGCGCGAAAAGCTGAAGGACAGCTACAGCGAGAGCGGCCGGCCTTCCATTGATCCCGAGCTGCTGTTGCGCATTCTGCTGATCGGCTATCTCTACGGCATCACCAGCGAACGGAAGCTGGTGGAGGAACTGCGCATGCATCTGGCGTGGCGCTGGTTCACGGGACTGGGCTTCGATCAGGAGATCCCGCACCGCTCCACGTTCTCGAAAAACCGGCACAGACGGTTTCAGGAATCGAAGCTGTTCGAGGAGCTGTTTGTGCAGATCGTGCGGCAGTGTGTGGAAGTGGGATTGGTGCAGGGCAAGCACCTGTCGGTCGATGGCAGTTTGGTGGAGGCGAATGCCAGCCAAGGAAAGCCGCATCCCGTGCGAGCAGTTAGCGGAAGCGGTGCAGGTGAACCAAACCGTGCGCCAGTACTTGGTCGAACTGGAGCAGCAGAACCCAACCGAAGAGCTGGTGCATCAGCAAGACCAAGTATCGACCACGGATCCAGATTCCACCTATGCGACCAAGGGCGGCACGCCGGCCCGGCTGGGGTATTACGACAACTACCTGGTGGAGCAACCACAGTTGCGTGATCGTGGGAGTGCAAGCGACGGCAGCCCAGATGAGTCAGGAGACGGTGGCCGCACAAGACATGCTGGCTCGCTTCACGCAATGGCAAAGACGAGAGCCAGAATCGGTAGCCCGACACCACGTACGGCAATGGGGAGTTCCTGCAATGGTTAGCGGATCGAAGCATCACTGCCTACATGCGGACCCGTGACAGTATCCACAGTCAGGGATCGCCGGAAACCGC
>CAVYVQ010000018.1:0-58911 GCA_963771895.1 uncultured Acidobacteriaceae bacterium
CACCGCAGTTGATCCATGCGGTGCCTGTTGATGACGGTATCGATCAAGAACTTGGTGGAGTACGGCAGCACCAGCGCTGCAAGCCGATTAATCACCATCAACACAAAACCGAGCGCGAGCAGCCAGCGCCGGGGACGCATCAGCTTCCAGACTTCCGGCAGAACAGCGCGGAGTCTCTCGACTTTCGGGGGCTTCTGGGCTGGTTTGGGATCGGTACTCAATCTTTAATTGGACTCCGCTGAACCACGCTTCGCTTCATTATTACTGCATTGTGACACGTCTGGCCGACGTTGTATCCTCGGGGCGTGCCACGTCCGCCTTCGCCGGAGCGCTCTCCAACTCTGGGCCTGTTGCTCGGCCTGTTCATCACGCTCGCAGCGGTCGTCGCCTATTCCGCTTACATCACCTGGCAAGTTGCCGGCATGCGCAAGCTTCAGGCTGAACTGATCGACCGCAATCGCAAGGATTCCCTTCAATTGCTGCGCATACAGAACGACCTGAACCTACTCGCCGTCGCCATGCGCGACATGATCGACAACGACGAACCGTATCCGCTCACCGCCTGGTCGGCGCAGTTCCAGCGCATTCGCACGGATCTTGACGATGCCATGCGCCTGGAAGCCGCATTGGCGCCGGCGGGCCGGAGCCTCGAGCAGAGCGCTTCGCTAAGCAGTTCGCTCGCGCAGTTCTGGGACGCAGTCGACCGTGTGTTTGCGCTGGCTGGCGACGGCAAAGAAAAGGATGCGAGGGCGCAGATTCGGCTTTCGCTGCAGGCGCGGCAGGAAGCCCTGAGCACGACGGTAGCCCGCCTGTTGGTGCAGAACAGCGAGAACGAAGAACAGGCTGCGCAACGCATTGTCGAAATCTATGACCGGGTGCAGCGGGAAGTATACGTGTTCCTGGCTGCGACGCTAGCCGCGATCCTGCTGACGGGATTTTCCATGATCCGATGGAACCGGCGGCTGTTTGCGCGCATGGCCGAACTCTCGGAGCGGCGCAGCGAACTGGCGCAGAAACTGATTGCAACGCAGGAATCGACGCTGCGTTACATCTCGCGCGAATTGCACGACGAATTTGGGCAGATTCTTACGGCGATGGGATCGATGCTCGGCCGCGCCGGAACTCACGCTCCCGAAGGTTCGGCTTTACGCAACGATTTGCAGGAAGTCCGGCAGATCGCGCAGGAAACGCTGGACCGGGTCCGCAGCCTGTCGCAGGCGCTGCATCCCGTGATGTTGGACGAGGTTGGGCTGGAGGCCACGCTCGACTGGTACATTCCGACCGTAGAAAGACAGACCGGAATTACCATATCCTATGAGAAGCAAGGCGTGCCGTTTGCAGTGGATGGCAGCGCGGCAGTGCAGATTTATCGCATACTGCAGGAAGCGTTGAACAACGCGGCGCGGCACTCCGGCGCCAAACAGGCGTGGGTGCGATTGCGTTTTCTGCCGGCGACACTGGAGTTGGAAGTGGAAGATCACGGCGCAGGGTTCAGCGGACGGCAGGCAAAGCAAGGCATCGGACTGGTCGCCATGCGCGAGCGCTCGGAATTAATGGGAGGACGGATCGTATTTTCGACTCCCACAGCGGGCGGCACATTATTGCACTTGACCGTCCCCCGCGAGAAGGTTGAGTCCCGGGACAAAGATCAAAGTTAGAAATAGATAAAAGCCAAAGATAGATATGACAAAGAAGATCACGGTGTTGCTGGTCGATGACCATAGCTTGGTCCGTCGGGGTTTCCGGCGCATGTTGGAAGATGAACCGGATATAGCCGTTGTGGGCGAAGCAGGAGACGGCGAAGAAGCCATCAAGCTGGCGCGGGAGTTGAAGCCGAGAGTCGTGGTCATGGACTGCGCTTTGCCCAAGATGAACGGCCTGGACGCAACCCGGCAAATTCTTGAAGATTTGCCCGAGACCGCGGTGCTTATGCTCAGCATGCATTCGGAAAATACCTGGGTGCGGCAGGCGATCGAGGCGGGCGCAAAGGGATACATCCTGAAGAATGCGATGAACCTGGAACTGGGTCCGGCCATCAGGCGCGTGGCCGGCGGAGAGATAATTTTCGATCCACAGGTGGAGCAGCACTCGGCGCTTAAAGGCGAGCGCAGTAGCGGCCTGACTCCGCGCGAGCTTGAGGTCCTGCAAATGATCGTCGATGGCAAGTCAAACAAGGAAATCGCCACGGTGCTCGACCTCAGCGCCAACACGATTGCGGTCCATCGCGCTAACATCATGAACGCTCTCGGCATTCACAAGACTGCCGAGCTTGTGGTTTACGCCATTCGCGCAGGATTGGTAAGCGTTCCGTGAATCGCCGATCTTTTCTGCGGGGTATGGCAGGTCTGGCGTCGGCGTCACAGTTGCCGCTGCTCAGGGCTTTGGGCGCGGCAGCCGGGATAACAGCTTCACCCGGCTTTCGGCTGGTGGATGTGACTTCCAGTGCCGGTATTCACTTTCAGCACAACAGCGGCGCTTTCGGAGGAAAATTCCTTCCCGAAACGCTGGGCTCCGGCTGCGCCTTTCTCGACTACGACCGCGACGGCTGGCAAGACATTCTTCTGATTAACGGGATGGATTGGCCCGGCCACAAGCAACGGCACTCCACGCTGCGGCTTTACCACAACAACGGAAATGGCACTTTCACCGACGTGACTATCCACGCTGGACTTGATGTTGAAATGTACGGCATGGGCGTTGCCGTCGGCGACTACGACAACGATGGATTTCCCGACATTCTGGTGACCTGCGTAGGGCAGAACCGGTTATTCCACAATACCGGCAAGGGAAGTTTTATCGACGTAACCAACGCCAGCGGCTTGGGAAAACGTCTGGCATTTAGCACGTCTGCTCTCTGGTTCGACTATGATCGCGATGGCCTGCTCGATCTTTTTGTCTGCAACTACGTCAAGTGGTCGCCAGAGCACGACGTGTTCTGCAGCCTCGATGGTAAGCACAAGTCTTATTGCACGCCCGAGGCCTATCGCGGCGAGACTTGCTGGTTATTTCACAATCGCGGCAACGGCACCTTCGAGGACGTCACCGCCTCCGCCGGTATTTTCGACAGCAGTTCAAAATCTCTTGGCGTCGCCATGCTCGATCAAGACCAGAGCGGCTGGGCCGATCTGCTGGTGGCGAACGACACTCAACCCAACAAGTTGTATCGTAACCAGCGCAACGGCACTTTCAAGGATGCCGCAGTCGAGGTTGGACTGGCTTTCAGCAGCGAGGGGAAAGCGCGCGCCGGTATGGGCGTGGACGTCGCTGACTTTACCAACTCCGGCCATTCCGGAGTGGCCATTACCAACTTCGATAACGAAATGACAGGCCTGTACGAGTTCAGCGGGAAAGCCTACGAAGACGTTGCAGCACAGGCAGGCGTGGGCCTAGCCTCGAAGAGCAGCCTGGGTTTTGGATGTGTTTTTCTCGATGCTAATCTCGACGGCTGGCTCGATCTTGCCGTCGCCAACGGCCACATCGACGAGACGGTTCGCAACATTCGCGGCAACATCGGATACGCCCAGCCGCCGCTGCTGTTTCTCAACAATGGCAAGGGAAATTTTCGTGACATTGCAACGGAAGTCGGCGGCGGATTCGATCAACCCAAGGTCGGGCGCGGACTGGCGTATGCCGACTTCGATCGCGATGGCGATCTCGATCTGCTGCTGACCACCAACAGCGGTTCTGCCTACCTCTACCGCAATGACCAGCTTGCCGGAAATCACAGCATTCGTTTCCGGCTGGTCGGCACCAAATCAAATCGCGACGGAATCGGCTCAATCATCCACATCGTATCGGGCGGGTTGAGCCAGTCACGCTTGGTGAAGAGCGGGTCCAGTTATCTGTCGCAATCGGAACTTCCCGTTACGTTTGGTCTGGAGAAACGCGATCGCGTCGAGCGCGTTGTCATCGTATGGCCAAGCGGTAGAACCGAGGAGTTCACGAACCTGGCTGCGGGACGATGTTACGAATGTACGGAAGGTAAGGGAATCACGCCGCAGGATGGATATTGATACTCGCGGCGCGCCGAAATCTTTTCAAGGCCGCGTTACCGTTCCAGCTGTCGTGAGATCAATGTCAACCGATTCGTTGACTTTCAGAAACAAATTGCTCGGATTCTTCATGCCCCAATTCGCATAGGGCACAGCAAAGTGAAGTGTCGCGGTCCAGTGATCGGAGGACATATCAACTTCAGCAGGGACACTAAGTTCATGGTCCGCTCCGTGGATGCTGAAGATTCCGTGAACCCGCACTGAGGACTTCCCTTGCGGCAATACCGTTCCCTCGACGCGATCGGGACGGAAGACGATTTCCGGATAGCGTTGACTCTCCAACACTTCCCGGTGCATTTTCCGGTCCCGCATTCCGCTGCCGCTTTCGCCGCTCTTGGCATCCACCACGATTTCGCCCGCAAGCTTCCCCGACACGGGATCAAGGCGCAGAGAACCTTGTTTCAGGCGAAACGTACCACGAACTGTGTGGAGCGCATCGCCCAGCGTGAAATTGACCGCGGTGTGCTGAGGGTCGAGTTGAAATGCCAGACTCTGCGCCGCAGCCGCAATGCTGGACACCATGAGAAGCGCAGTCACCGCCAGAAATTGCCGGCCACAATCGGCGCTTGTGAGATGTGAAGCCGGATTCTTTCATGGGGTTATGCGGTCAGCAGCCCCCAACCCATGGTGAGGCCGTCGAGAGCGAGGTGAAAAGGCGAAAGAGATCCCACATGCAGGGCCAGCAATCTCCGAAAAACCTCTGGACGTTTGCGAAAAACCTGGAGGGTGCGTTGCTGAAATCCGGGACGGCCGTCGAGGGTGAGCATCAATCGCGCCATCAGCAAAGGACGAAGCGCGAGGCGGCGATGCGCGGCCTGGTAACCAGCAAGATTGCCAGAGGCAAAACAATCGGCCAGCGCCACAGCCTGGCTGAAGGCCAGGCCCAGACCTTCGCCTGTAATGGCGTCGACAGTGCCGGAAGCGTCGCCGATCAGAGCAACATTTCCCCGGCAGACGCGCTTCAGTTTACGGTTGGCAGAGATCGATCCCCTTTCGGTGGAGGCCGTCTCAGCGCCGTGAAGCCGGGAGTTGAGTTCAGGAAATGCCGGCAACGATTCTTCCAGGCGAAGCCCGGGTTTCCGCGAGGCAACAGCCACACAGACTTCCTCGTTGCTCACGGGTGTGGCGTAACCCTGAGTGTCCTTCCCCCAATATATTTCCATGTGGTCGGTCCAGGGCGCGACGCGATAATGCTGCCGAAACGCATACCGGAGGTCCGTTCGCGACTGGGCGTCGAGATTCGCCCAACGGCGCACGCGTGAGTTGGCGCTATCGGCTCCGACGATCCACCGGGTGCGAATCGTGCGATCCCCGAGTTGGACTTCCTCGCTGGAGATCCCTGTGACCACGCTTTGCCACAGCAGATCGACTCCAAGCCCCGCGGCGCGTTCGGTCATGATGCGATGCAATGTGGTTCGCCGGATCGAGAGACCGACGTAGCCGTATGGGAAGTCAGCTTGCGCTGACAATGCGGAGCTGAGAAAGGCGGAGAAGCGCACGCCGCGAACCGGACACGCCTCCGCCGCAGGCACTGCAACTCCAAGCCGCTCCAGCGCTGCTAATCGCATCCGGCATCAGCGCTTCGCCGCAGGCCTTATCAATTGGCGGCTTGGCTCCGTCGGCAACCACTACGCGGAACCCCCGCTGCCGGGCGGCAATCGCCGCCGCCAGCCCGGCTGGGCCCCCACCAATCACGAACACATCTGTCGACTTCAGCAAACTGACCTTCCCTCACCATTGCAAAAGCAGGAGTTCTGAACAGAACCCCGGGCCCATAGCGGCAAGCAGACCCAGCGTGCCCGGCTCAGGACGCCGGTTCTTCATCACGTCCTCGAGCACACACAGCACGGAAGCGGAAGAAAGATTTCCTACCTTGCGCAGGCAATCCCAGGAAGCATCGAGCTGTCCATTGTGCAAGCCCAATGCGTCCGCCGAAGCGTCGAGCACTTTCGGTCCTCCAGTGTGGAGCACGAAGCTCTTCAGGTCGCTTCGCTGGTGCCCGTTATCCGCCAGAAATGCGTCCACATCCCGCCCCAGGTTTTCTCGAATCAAAGTAGGAACCTCGGTAGACAGTATGATGCGGAAACCCTTCTCGGATATGTTCCAGCCCATCATTTCTTCTGTGCTGGGATAAAAAACAGAACGAGTGGCGAGAATCTTAGGCCCGGAAATCTCAGGCCCAGACGATTCAAACTCCGGACCGGTCACGATCACCGCCGCGGCGCCATCGGCGAAAAGACCCGACGAGATCAGATTGGCGACCGACAGATCTTCCCGCTGCAAGGTGAGCGAACAGAGTTCCACCGACACCAGGGCCGCGGCCTGCTTCGGATAAGCGCGAACGTAATCGGAGGCGCGTGCGATTCCGGCGGCGCCGGCCACACATCCCAAGCCAAAAATCGGGGTGCGGCGAATGTTGGCCGGCAGCCCCATGCGGTTGATCAGGAGAGCGTCGATGGACGGGCTTGCGACTCCAGTGACGGTGGTAAACAGCAAGGCCCCTAGATCGCTTGGCTGCAATCCCGCGTTCTGCAGTGCGATGCACAGGGCCCGCTCTCCCAATTCCTGCGCGACCCTGATCCAGATGTCGTTGGCCTGGCCCCAGGTCTTAATATCCACGTACTGCTCCGCGGGGATCGCGAGGTAGCGACCGTCCACGGTTACGTTACGATGCAGGCGTGCCAGCAGCAAGGGATTCTTCAGTTGGTCTCCCCAATAGTCCTGGAGGCGCTCGAGAAGAACTTTTTGGGTGTAGTAATGCTGGGGGAAGGCGCTCGCGGCGCTTGCGATCCTCATGAATTCTGGCTCCTGGAGACAGTCTCGGCACGGAATCAACCCCACAGCGGATCGAATGAGGGAAGAGCTTCTCCCAATTCGATGTTGGGCTCCCCGCGACGGCAAACAGGGGGGGCTCGTGCCGGTCTAGCTATTGTCGCAGAGTTGGAGAAAAAAATTCTGTCATCGGCCTGTAAAAGACCTTGCCGTTGTAAAGAAAGGTTCCGTTTTACTTCAATATCGCGATCGAACTGGGCGTATTCCCGACACGATAGGTAAAGATATCGGTCAAATTGCCACTGTTGACGCTAAATGCCTGAATCCCCGCCGAGGAGCCCTGGTTCCCCACAAACAGATATTCTCCGCTCGGGTCCGCAACGAGGAAACTAGGACTGCCCTCAGTGAAGAAGGCCCCCGTAGTCGTGGAAGTGGTAAGCACCGTAGGAAGTCCCGTGCTGGAACTAATCGAATATACCGCAACGTTGCTGGAGCCCTGATTCGCCACGTAGAGAAACGCTCCTTTGGGATCCAAAATCAGCGCAACCGGAGCCGTATAGGTGCCCGCCAGCGGAGAGCCTGGTACCTCTGACAAACTTCCAGGCGGCGTGTTAGGCGCACCGATGGTGAAAATAGAGATGGAACCCGACGAGGTGTTCGCGGCGTACAGATAACTGCCGCTTCGGGTCAATGGCGAGCCCGTTCGGATTAATACCATCGCTGCTACGCGGGGGGCCAATCGACGTGAGTACTCCTGCATTCACGCTGAAGCCTACGATGGACCCATTAGGACTTCCGGCTTGTCCGCCTGAGGCGGTGACGTAAAGATAGTTGCCCGATGGCGTCAGCTGCATATTCAGCGGTGGCAACCCAACCGAGGTTGGAGAATTGGCAAGCTGTGTGAGCGCGCCAGTGCTGCTATCGATCGAGAAGACCGAAATATTGAAAGACAAGGTATTCGCCACGTACAGATAGCCGCCGGCAGGGTCCATGGCCAGGAATTCAGGCTGCGAGGCGTTCGGTCCAATGGTTGTCCGTGGAGTCACTTCGGTCAATGCGCCATTGCTGGCGATGGTGAACAGGGAAATATCGTTTTCGAGCTGACCAGGATTCGCCACGTACAAGAATTTTCCGGAAGGATGGAGGACCACGGAATGAGCCCCGTCCCCCACCGGGTACGGGCTTCCCTGGATTTCCACGAGCACACCCGAGTTGGGGTCTTCCCGGTAAGCTAGAACCTGATTGGCGGCCGGGAGAGTCGCGTAGACATAGTGGCTCTCAGTCTTAGCGCAGCTTACGCAACTGGCAATGCTTGCGACAACAAATACCAGGACCAATGCCTTCTGAAGCATCCGTGACTCCTGAGAGAATTTGAAAGCGAAACACAATAATACTGGCTGCCGGGAAACTCCGGCATGGAAAGCATCTTCTATCATACGGTGACCGCTAAGAAAAAGGGGCCGCACACGTCGGGCCTGGTCTGACGCCCACGCGGCCGGAGACTTCCGAGACCCGTTGACGGCTGCCTGCGCTTCCCGTACCCTGCGCTCATCTGCTGCGATGCCGCACTCCTGAAACCAGGTTGCACCGGGCGTCACCGAGCGGCGGCCAAATCAACCTTCCTATGGATATTTCAACCTTTCCGGCCCGACCATCCCTGCGCTTAGTGCGCCGGGCTCGGGCTGGGAGCGCCAGGAGAACCTTCGGCAAGGGAGGTGTCTTCACCGCCGCGCAACGCCATCCGCAAGCGGTCAAGATATACGTATACCACGGGCGTAGTGAATAACGTAAGCGCCTGGCTGACGATCAGTCCGCCAACAATCGTGATGCCGAGAGGGCGATGCAGTTCGGAACCAGTACCCGTGCCGAGTGCCAGCGGCAGACCTCCCAGCAGCGCAGCCATGGTCGTCATCATGATGGGGCGGAAGCGCAAGAGGCAGGCGTCGTAGATGGCCTCGGCAGGCTTCTTTCCTTGCGTGCGCTCCACCTCGAGCGCGACGTCGATCATCATAATGGCGTTCTTCTTTACCAGGCCGATCAGCAGGATGATGCCGATCGTCCCAATCACGTTAAGTTCGTTGTGCGTCAGCAGCAACGCCAGCAGGGCGCCCACGCCCGCCGAAGGCAGCGTCGAAAGAATCGTGATGGGATGAATGTAGCTCTCATACAACATACCCAGCACGATATATACGGTAATCAGTGCGGTAAGAATCAAGACCGGTTCGCTGGAGAGCGAATCCTGGAACGCGGCCGCCGTGCCCTGGAAGCTTGCCTGAATCGTTGCGGGGAAGCCGATGGAACGCTGGGCGTTTTCGATGGCAAGCGTCGCCTGTCCCAGAGAGACTCCGGGCGCCAGGTTGAACGAAATTGTGACCGACGGAAATTGGCTCTGGTGATTCACCGCCAAAGGTATGTTCGAGGGCGTGAAGTGAGTGAACGCCGCCAGTGGGATTGCGTGCCGCTGGTGGAGCGCAGGTAGATATTCTGCAGAGCCTCCGTCGTTTGTTGAAACTCCGGCGCTACTTCCATGACCACGTGGTATTGGTTAAGCGGACGGTACATGGTGGAAACCTGCCGTTGTCCGAAGGCATCATAGAGCGCATTGTCAATGTCCTGCGCGGCTACGCCCAGACGGCTGGCAGTGTCGCGGTCAATCACCAGTTGAGCTTGTAATCCTTTATCCTGCTGGTCGGTATTCTGGTCACGCAGCTCTTTCAAGTCGCGCATTTTCGCCAACAGCCGCGGCGCCCAGTTGTTGAGCTCGTTCAAGTCCTCGCCCTGCAGGGTGTACTGATACTGCGCATTGCTCTGGCGTCCGCCGATGGTGAGGTCTTGATAGGATTGCAGAAACAGCGTGGCGCCCGGCACCACCGCCAGCTTGCCGCGAAGACGGTTGATCACATCATCCGCGCTAACGTTGTGGCAAGATTGCCAGAAATGCTGCTTCGAACACTGGGCGCGATCTGCCAACGGCTTCAACATGATGAAGAATCGGCCCTGATTCGAAATGGTATTTCCCCCTGCGAATCCTACGACCGTGCTCACCGCCGGATCGGTCATCACAATCTTGACGTAGCGATCCATTTTGTTGCGCATCGCCTGAAATGAAATATCCTGAGCCGCTTGCACCGATCCGCCGATGCGCCCCGTATCTTGTTGAGGAAAGAAGCCCTTGGGAACGATGATGTAGAGGTACACGCTAAGGCACGCCACCAGAATGGTCACGACCAGTGTGACCAGTCTGATATTTGAGAACCCACTTCAGCCCGTGGCGGTAGGTCGCCAGCGTCTTGTCAAAGACCCATTCGCTGGCGCGGTAGAAGCGATTGTGGCGGTCATCGTGTGCTGGCGGGCGCAGGAACTTGGCGCACATCGTCGGCGTGGTGGTCAGCGAGACCAGCAGCGAGACTCCGATCGCAATGCTCAGCGTGACCGCGAACTCGCGGAATAGCCGCCCCACAATTCCGCCCATCATCAGCAACGGAATAAACACCGCGACCAGCGACAGGCTCATCGAAAGCACGGTAAAGCCGATTTCCGCCGCTCCCTTGAACGCTGCCGATACCGCGTCCATGCCGCGCTCCACGTAACGCGTGATGTTTTCCAGCACCACGATGGCGTCATCCACCACGAATCCAGTGGAAATCGCCAGCGCCATGAGCGACAGATTGTCCAGGCTGTAGCCCAGCAGGTACATGCCCGAGAACGTGCCCACCAGCGAGAGCGGAACAGCGATGCTGGGAATGATCGTGGCCCGCACGGTTCGCAAAAAGGCGAACACCACCAGGATTACAAGAACGATCGACAGAATCAGCGTGGACTCAATGTCCTTTACCGAGGCGCGGACCGTGATCGTGCGATCCATGGCAACGGTCAGGGAAATCGCCGGCGAAATCGAGGACTGCAAATAAGGCATCAGGGCGGTCACCCGGTCCACCGTTTCGATAACGTTGGCGCCGGGCTGCCGGAAAATAATGATCAGGACGCTGGGCTTGCCGTTGGCTATGCCGATATTGCGAATGTCGGAAACCGAATCCTGGACATCGGCCACGTCTCCCAGCCGCACCGGCGCGCCGTTGTGGTAGGCGACGATCAGCGGACGGTACTGATCCGCCGTGAACAGTTGATCGTTGTCGCTGAAAGTCCAGGACGTCTTCTCGTCCGACACTTGTCCCTTGGCCCGATTCGCATTGGCCAGATTGAGCGCATTGCGAACCGTGTCCAGCCCAACCCCAAGTTTGTTGAGCAACATCGGGTTTACTTCAGCACGCACAGCAGGTTGCGCCGCGCCGCCCACAAAGACCTGCCCCACTCCAGTTACTTGGGAGAGTTTCTGCGCCAGAATCGAGTCGGCTGCGTCGTACATCTGCGGCACCGTTTCCGTATCCGAAGTCAGCGCTAAGATCAGAATCGGTGAGTCCGCCGGGTTGGCCTTGCGGTAGGTTGGGTTGCTCGGAAGGTTGGCGGGGAGTTGGCTGCGCGCGGCGTTGATCGCCGCCTGCACATCGCGGCCCGCGGCATCAATGTTCCGGTTCAAATCGAATTGCAGGATGACGCTGGTCGAGCCCAATTGGCTCGTCGAGGTCATCTGGTTAACGGCCGCAATGCGTCCAAACTGCCGCTCCAGCGGCGTGGCCACGGCGGAGGCCATGGTCTGCGGATCTGCGCCCGGCAGGCTCGCCCCGACGCCGATCACCGGGAAGTCCACTCTGGGCAGCGAGGCCACCGGCAAGTAGTTGAAGGCAAGAATGCCGGAGAGCAGCAGCGCCGCCGCCAGCAGCGACGTGCCGATCGGACGCCGGATAAATGGAGCCGAGATACTCATGCTTTAATTCGCAAAGCCTAATCCGCCGGGAATTCATGTGGAATCGGATTGCCGATCTTGTACTTCTCAAACCTCTGTGCCAACCGGTCAAACCACAAATAAACCACCGGCGTGGTGTAAAGCGTGAGCAACTGGCTCAGCAACAACCCGCCGACGATGGTGATGCCCAGGGGACGCCGCAACTCCGCGCCCGTTCCCGATCCGAGCGCCAGAGGCAAACCGCCCAGCAATGCCGCCATCGTCGTCATCATGATGGGACGGAAGCGCAGCAAACATGCTTGAAAGATCGCTTCTTCCGGTGGTTTATGTTCCTCGCGCTCCGCTTCGAGCGCGAAGTCGATCATCATAATGGCGTTCTTCTTCACGATGCCGATCAGCAGGATGATGCCGATCAGCGCCACCACGGTCAGATCGTTGTGCGTAATCTGCAAGGCCAGAATCGCGCCCACGCCAGCCGAGGGCAGCGTGGACAGAATCGTGATGGGGTGAATGTAGCTCTCATATAAAACGCCCAGCACGATGTACACCGTGATGATGGCGGCGAGAATCAGGAACGGCTCACTCGAAAGCGAATTCTGGAATGCGGCAGCCGTTCCTTGAAAGGAGGCGTGAATACTAGGCGGCATCTGAATTTCCTTTTCCACATCCTGGATGGCACGCGTGGCGTCGCCCAGAGACGCTCCTGGAGCGAGGTTGAACGAAAGCGTTACGACCGGGAACTGTCCCTGGTGGTTGACGGCGAGCGGTGCGTTGCCCGACTGCATCCGCACGAAAGTGGAAAGCGGAACCGGCGCTCCGCTGGTGCTCGCCGTGGCAGCGTTGGCGGTGGGCGCGCCGGAATTCGGTATCGTGCTGCTGGGGCGAACGTATACGTCATTCATCGCTTCGGGAGTCTTGGCGAAGTTCGGCATGACTTCCAGCACGACGTGATATTGGTTCAACTGAGTAAAGATGATGGAAACCTGCCGCTGCCCGAAGGCGTCGTAGAGCGTATTGTCGATGGCCTGCGGAAGGATTCCCAGCCTCGACGCCGTATCGCGGTCGATGGTGAGGTTGGTCCTGAGCCCGCCGTTGAGCTGGTCGGTGGCCACATCGCGCAACGCCGGCGCCGCGCGCAGTTTCTCCACCAGCTTCGGTGTCCACTGCGCCAGTTCCTGCGCGTCCGCATCTTCAATCGAGTATTGAAACTGCGTGCGGCTTACCCGATCCTCCACCGTCAGGTCCTGCACGGGCTGCATGTAGAGAGTGATTCCGTTTACATTGGCCACATCGGGCTGCAGCCTCCGGATAATCGCGGACGCATCGTCGTTGCGCTCATCGCGCGGCTTCAGGTTGATCTGAATGCGGCCGCTGTTCGGGGTCGTATTCGTGCCGTCCACGCCGATAAAAGATGACAAGCTCTCCACATCTTTATCTTTGAGGATCACCTTCGCCAGTTCCTGCTGGCGAAGAGACATCGCCTCAAACGAAATGTTGTCCGGAGCCTCCGAAATTCCCAGAATCACGCCCGTGTCCTGCACGGGAAAGAATCCCTTGGGCACGACCACGTAGAGAACCAGCGTAAGAACCAGCGTTCCGAAAGTTACAAACAGAGTCGCTGTCTGGTGCTTCAACACCCACTTCACCGTGCGTCCGTAAAACGCAATGACCCGGTTGTAATAGTCTTCCGTGACTTCGTAAAAACGTCCCTTCTCGCCCTCCTTGCGATGCTTGAGCAGCTTGGCGCACATCATCGGAGTCAGGCTCAGCGAAACCCCCGCCGACACCAGAATGGTAACTGCCAGGGTAACCGCGAATTCGCGGAAGAGCCGGCCGACAATGTCTCCCATGAACAACAGTGGAATCAGCACGGCAATGAGGGAAACGGTGAGCGAGACGATGGTGAACCCGATCTGCCCCGATCCTTTGAGCGCCGCGTCCAGCGGCGAATCTCCAGCTTCAAGATAGCGATCGATGTTCTCGATCATGACGATGGCGTCATCCACCACAAACCCGGTAGAAATGGTCAGCGCCATGAGCGTCAGATTGTTGAGGCTGTATCCCAGCAAATACATCACGCCAAACGTTCCCACGATCGATAGCGGAACCGCGACGCTGGGAATGAACGTGGCCCGCAAGTTCCGCAGGAAGAAGAAAATAACGATGACCACCAGCACGATGGTCAACGCCAATTCGAATTCGACATCTTTCACGGACGCGCGGATGGTCGTAGTCCGGTCCGTGAGAATCTGCACCTTCACCGCTGAGGGCAGCGACGCCTGTAATTGCGGCAGCAACTTCTTGATGCGGTCGACGACGCTAATGATGTTCGCCCCAGGCTGCCGCTGAATGTTGACGATGACCGCCGGAGTCTGATTCATCCACGCCGCGAGCCGCGTATTTTCCGTGCCGTCGATCACGTTGGCCACATCGCTCAGCCGCACCGGCGCTCCGTTGCGATAGGCGATCACGATCGGCTTGTATTGATCGCTTGAGAAAAGCTGGTCGTTGGCCCCGATGGTGTAGGACTGGCGCACGCCGTCGATAACGCCTTTCGCTTGATCCACATTGGCCTGGGCTAGCGCTGTGCGAATATCCTCAAGGCTCAATCCGTAGGAAGCGAGAGCAGTTGGATTCACCTGAACGCGCACGGCCGGCTTCTGTCCGCCGCTGATGGAAACCAGCCCCACGCCTGGTAACTGCGAAATCTTCTGCGCCAGAGCTGTGTCGGCGAGATCCTCGACTTTGGATAAGGCCAGCGAATCCGAAGTCATCGCCAGCGTGAGAATCGGGGAATCAGCCGGATTTACTTTGTTGTAAATGGGAGGATTCGGCAGATCCGTGGGCAAGTAGGTGGACCCGGAGTTGATCGCGGCCTGCACCTGCTGCTCTTCGACGTCAATATTCTGGTCGAGGGCAAACTGCAGCGTGATGACCGAGCTGCCAAATGAACTCGTCGAGGTCATCTGGCTCAATCCCGGAACTTGTCCGAACTGCCGCTCCAGCGGCGAAGTCACCGACGACGCCATGACTTCGGGATCGGCTCCCGGATAAAACGTTACCACCTGGATCGTCGGGTAATCGACTTCCGGCAGCGCGGAAACGGGCAGTTGCAGGAACGCAACCCATCCCACCAGCAGCACGCCCACCATCAACAGCGTGGTGGCCACTGGCCGGAGAATGAATAATCGTGAAGGACTCATGAAGCCGGGGTTCCTGATTTAGTGCTGCCGTTCGCTCCGCCCGCGCTGTTGCCCGGGCCGCTGTTGCGGAACTCGATCTTGCTGCCGGTTTGCAGTTTGTCCTGGCCGTCGGTCACCACCGTGTCCCCGGGATTAAGGCCGCTGGCAACGGCAGTGTTGTTGCCCTGGCTGATCGATACGGTCACCGCGCGCGCTTCAACCGTCTTGTCGGACTTCACCAGATAGACGAACGTTCCTTGCGGCCCGCGCAATATCGCGGCCGTGGGCAGAACCGTGCTGTTCTTTCTCGTCTCGAGAAGCAGGTTCGCGTTCACGAACTGGTTGGGCCAAAGCTGATTGTCATTGTTATCGAAAACGGCTTTCAGCTTGGCGGTTCCCGTGGTCTGATCGATCTGGTTGTCAATCGTCTGCAGTTTGCCGGTCGCCAGCTTGGTCTGATTGTCCCGGCTGTAAGCCTCCACCAGCAGCGTCGAGTTCTTCATATGTTGCGATACCGTCGGCAATTGATCCTCGGGCAGAGTGAAAATCACCGCAATCGGCTGCAGTTGCGTGAGGATCAGCATCGGATTGGTATCGGCCGCGTGCACAATATTTCCCGGATCCACCTGCCGCAATCCCACGCGGCCCGTGAACGGCGCCGTGATGTTGCAGTAGACAAGCTGCAGCTTGGCGTTGTCGATCTGCGCCTGATCGGTGCGCACCTGGCCGTCAAGCTGGTCCACCAATGACTTCTGCGTATCCACCTGCTGCTGCGCAATGCTTCCGGAGGGAATCAGCGTGGTATAGCGCTCCAAATTCAATCTCGCATCGCGCAACGTGGCCTGGTCCTTGAATATCTGCGCCTGCATCTGTTCCAGTTGCACCTGGTAAGGGTCGCGGATCAATTACGATCAGCAAATCGCCTTGCTTTCACGATCTGCCCTTCCTGGAAGTTGACGCGCATGATCTGCCCGTCGACGCGGCTCTTAATGTTCGCCGTGTAGAACGCGGTTACCGATCCCAGCCCGACCAGGTAGACCGGCATGTCCTGCTGCTGCACCTTGGCCACTGCCACCGAAACCGTCCGCGGACCCGCGGCTTGCGCTTTCTGTTGTTTGGAGTCGGCGCTGGTGCAACCGGAAAGGGATGCGCAGATCACGGTCAGCGCGACGGCCAGAACCAGCCCAAGCCGGGAGACGTTTGGCAAACTGCGGTTCCTTATGCGGTCCTTCCTGAAGAGAACTCGAATCGATCATTTTCACGGTTTGGATAGGTTGCACCTTTCCACCAGGTCGGCGTAGAACGCGCGAGTTATTAGACGTATTCATTCTAGATTCGGTTGCGGCGGGCCTGCCCGGGAAAATCAATAGATTGACTTACTAAAGGTCCTCCCGCTGGAGAAAGTCAGTAGAGGAACTGGGACGCAAATAGTATCGTAAAACCGCATGAAACCAGCATCAACTGTGGCGGCAAGGCGGGTCAAGGCCAGGGCGAAGGTTTTACAAATCTTTACGCCCTTTGACCTTCCCTTTACTGTTGACGCGTTTGCAACGCAGACGGTGCCGGATGCCGCGCCTCATACGATGCGATCTCCGCTTCGTGCTGCAGCGTAAGTCCGATATCGTCCAGCCCATTGAGCAGACAGTGGCGCACGAATTCATCGATCGGGAATTTAGCGCGAAAGCCCTGATCGTCCCGCACCTCGCATTGCTCCAGGTCAACCGTGAGTTGATAATCGTTGATCTCGCGGGCACGCCGCATTAGCTCTGCGGCCTCATCCTCGCTAAGGCGCACCGCGAGAAAACCGTTCTTCGTGCCGTTATTGGCAAAGATGTCCGCGAACGAAGACGAAATGACGGCGCGGAATCCGAAATCCGCCAGCGCCCACACCGCGTGTTCCCGCGACGAGCCGCAGCCAAAATTCTTCCCTGCAACCAGAACGCTCGCGCCCGCATAACGCGGTTCGTCCAGAACAAAATCCGAGCTTCTTCTTCCCGTCCGCCGAGAACCGCCAGTCGTAAAACAAGAACTGGCCAAAGCCAGTGCGCTCAATCCGCTTCAGAAACTGCTTGGGGATGATCTGGTCGGTGTCAACATTGATCCGGTCCAGCGGAGCCACGCGCCCGCGATGTGTACGAAACGGATTCATATCCCTATTCCTTTAGGCTCGTCATCCTGAGCGGAGCC
Organism: uncultured Acidobacteriaceae bacterium; assembly: GCA_963771895.1. Lineage (GTDB taxonomy): Bacteria > Acidobacteriota > Terriglobia > Terriglobales > Acidobacteriaceae > Sulfotelmatobacter. The sequence goes on from CAVYVQ010000018.1 coordinate 16,998, forward strand.
GTTCTTCATGCGTAGCGAAGAGCCTGCCCTGAGCCGAAGGGCGAAGGGATCTCAATGCCACCGCCCCGCAGAAATTAGCGATGTCACCGAAATTTCCAATCCCGAATATCCGTAAAATGCCCAGCAATCGCCGCCGCCGCCGCCATCATCGGACTCACCAGATGCGTCCGCCCACCGCGTCCCTGCCGCCCTTCAAAATTCCGGTTGCTGGTCGAAGCGCAGCGCTCGCCCGGCTGCAAAATGTCGGGATTCATTCCCAGACACATCGAGCATCCCGACTCGCGCCACTCGAATCCCGCATCCAGAAAAATCCGGTGCAAGCCTTCCTGTTCCGCCGCCCGCTTCACCGTCTGCGATCCCGGCACCACCATCGCGCGCACTTTCGCACTCACGTGATGTCCCTTGGCAACCCGCGCCGCCGCCCGCAGATCTTCAAGCCGCGAATTCGTGCACGATCCGATAAACACGCGATCGATCCCGATATCTTCGATACGCTTCCCCGGCTCCAGCCCCATGTACTGCAAAGCCAGCTCAGTCGAGCGCCGGTCAGATTCTTTCAGGCTGCCGACCTCAGGCACGCGCCCCGTCACCGGCGCCACCATCCCCGGATTCGTACCCCAAGTCACAAACGGACAAAGCTGCGCCGCGTCCATCTCCACCACTTTGTCGAACGCCGCGCCTTCATCCGTAGGCAAGCTGCGCCAGTATTCGACCGCCTTCTCCCAATCGCCATCCCGCGGAGCAAAACGCTTTCCCTTCACATAAGCGAACGTAGCTTCATCCGGCGCAACCATTCCCGCCCGCGCCCCAGCCTCGATGCTCATGTTGCACAAAGTCATGCGCCCTTCCATCGAGAGCGCGCGCACCGCTTCGCCGGCATATTCGATCACATGCCCGGTAGCGCCGTCGGTGCCGATCTGTCCGATGATCCCCAGCGCCAAATCTTTGGCGGTTACGCCCTCCGCCAGCCGCCCGCGCACTTCGATCTTCATCGTTCTTCGGCTTCTGCTGGGCCAGACACTGCGTTGCCAGAACGTGCTCCACTTCCGAAGTCCCAATGCCGAAAGCCAATGCACCGAACGCTCCATGCGTGCTGGTGTGGCTGTCGCCGCACACAATCGTCATCCCCGGCCGCGTCAGCCCCAACTCCGGCCCAATCACGTGCACGATCCCCTGCTCCGGAGAATCCATGTCAAACAGCCGTACCCCGAATTCTTTGCAGTTAGCCTGCAGCGCCGAAATCTGCTTGGCAGCAACAAGATCGGTGATCGGAGTTCCGCGCGGCTCAGTAGGAATGTTGTGGTCGACGGTGGCCACGGTGCGCGAGGGCTGCCGCACTTTTCTTCCCGCAACCCGCAGGCCGTCAAAGGCCTGCGGCGAAGTCACCTCATGCACCAGATGCAAGTCGATGTAGATGATCGGAGACCGGCCGCCCGGTTGCGCCACCAGATGCGCATCCCAGATCTTCTCGAAGAGAGTTTTATTTGCCGACATTCCCATAGATGCAGCGCAACAGAACAGCGCCCGGCGTAGGTCCAATCGTGAGCCTCTAGTTTTTCACAGCGGACCGACGTGAGCAAGCCGTCCTCGGCCCAGGTGGAACCACCGATCGTGCCAGAGGCGTGCGGCAAGGGATGAAGTGGACTCCGGCAGCTACTTCTTTCGGGATATGAATCCCAATATTTTGCTCGCGAACTCATCCGAAAATCCGAACCGCGCCTTGGCCCGCGAGTAAAGATCGACGGCCTGCTTATCCAGCCAGATCATTGCCGACTTCCACCATCCATCCTGCGGCCGCGCAAAATAATCGGTGGAATGCCCACTGAATTTCTTGTCCTGCTCAATCGTGTAGTAGTACAGCGCCAGGCTCTTGCGCGATTGTCCCTCAGGGCAGGTCAGAGGATCAGGAAACCCGTGCAGCGACCTCTCATCGGTCGTGAAAATAAGGGCATGGTTCAGCAGCGGCGGATACTTGGCCGCGCAACGCGACATTTTCCCATCCTGCCGCTCCCACAATTCGATCGCCCCGCCCCACTGCTCCTGCCATCCCGGATTCAGATAAAGAATCAGATTCACGCGCCGGTGCCAGTGCGTGTGGAAGTGATGCATGGAGAAATCAGTGTGCACGTTCAGATAACCGCCGGGCCCGGACTGATGCAGTCCACCGCCTTCGAGCATCAGGTCGGCCATCAGGTTGGGAATCCCGGTCAATTCCGAAACCCATGCCACAAACTCCGGCGAGTTCAGTTCATCCGCCACTGCTCCCAGCGCGGGAGGAAAAAGCTGGCGCTTCGCCATGCCCAGCTTGTTTTCATTCGCATGCTTGTACTGGGTCCATTCCTCCGTCGAAGCCTGCGGGAACTGCGTCGCCATCTCCAGCGCAATCTCCGGATCAAGAAAATCCTTCAACAAAATATGTGGGCAGGGATGGTTCTCCCGGTATTGCCGGGTCAGCGCGGGCAACGGAGATCCCCACTTTTCGTAAGGAAACAGCCGGATGGGAGCTTGAACGGCCGATGCAGTAGACATTACTCTGAATTGTAACTGATCGCCGGTCAGGGGAAAGTGGGTTTTCGCCGCGAGAATTTTCCTCGCCACTATCGCCACTATCAAGGAATCCGGCAGACGCGTACCGCGAGGTTCTGGTAAGCGCAGTCGAGCCCGGCAACTCCAGGCTGTTGCACCACCACCCAGCTCACGCCATATTTGTTTTTCAACCGCAAGAAATCTTCTGCGCGGAAGCTCTTCCACGGAGTCTGCGCCTGCACCTGCGTCCACCACTCCTCGGCGAGCGGCGGAAACATACTCACCGCCCCGCTGTCCTTGGAGGAGTCCGCCAGCCTGCTCCTTCGGGCCAGGCAACGAAAACCCGTTGTATCTTCGCCCGCAATCTGCATGAACTCCGGATCGAGCGCAAACACTGCATCTGCGGGCGTGTGGTCGCGAACCCAAACAAACGCCTGCGCCCACTCATTCTTCGGAGCAGCGCCCGGGAATTCGATGTGGGCGCTGGCGGGAAAGAGCGACGCTTTGTGCCATAAACATACCGACGCTCAGCGGCACAAAAAGCGCCAGCCAACGCCAGACCCGATTCTTCAGAACGAACTCACCCAGGAATCCGCCCATGATCAGGAACATCAGTATGTACAGCAAGTGCAGGCTGCGCAGCGGCTGCAGGCGAGCCAGGCTCTCAAAGCGCGCGGGCAGATCAACCACGAGCGCGGCCAAGAAATAAATGAGGTCGTAGAGGATGAGGGCGCGGCACATCAGCTCCAGGCCGCGCCATTGCCGGGCCTGCGCGATGCAGCCAAACCACCAGAACAACGCCACCGGGGCAAGAATCCCCAGCCACTCATACCACTGCCAGAGCTGGATGTAGTGAAACTCATGCCGCATCGCAGCCGCGTGATAGGCAGCCGAAGTCGGAGGGTCGAGCGAAATCCCAAACGGCAGCAGGCAGGACAAACCGGTCGCCATGCCCAGCGCCGGAGACGCGGCGGCCCTGCTCTCAAATTTCTCCACCGCCACCAGAAGCACGCAGAAAGAAAACGCAAACGCAGCCATCAGCGGATGAACGCTCCCCGCAAAGGCCAACCACAGCGCGCCCCGCACAAACTTCTTTTCCAGCGTCCGGGCGACAGCGAAAATTCCCGCGAACGCCGCCAGATTTCGCGGGTTCAAGTACTGGTCCATGATGTAGAGCGCGGTGCCCGCCACCGGAATCGTCAACAGCGCCGCTACCAGACAGACTCCGCCCCACCGCGCTTTCGCACTCGCATTCGAAAACAGGAGCCCGCTCAACTCCCAACAGGCGAGCAGCAGCAGAAAAATAGACGCCACGTGCCATAAGAACAGCCCGGCTTCCATGGGCAAGTCAGTCACACGCAGAGAGAACGCAATCAGATTGGGAAACAACGTCAGGCTGGCGTGCGACAGGAAGAACTCTCGCCCCGTGGGGAACAGCTCCGGATGCAGAATCCTCTCCACGCCCGGCAAATAAATCTCCGCATCTTCGGCGTACGGATGGTAGCCATGCACCAGCACAGCTGCGAAAGTCAGCAACAAGAGTCCCAGGGCGGACTTCCATTTCCGGTAGAGTTGATCGCGCGGAATTACTCAAGGAGTTGACGGCGTTCGCGCCGTCTTTACCCTAATGACGCTGGATGCGTCTGTCAAATCGACGCGATCGAAGTTTCGCGCGGACGAACGCGCGAATCAGGCTTCGACCAACTCACGGTCGATTTCCCGCAGATCAAGTTCTTCTCTCGCCTGTTTCCTCACATTCCGCGCGCGCACGAGAGAGGCGGCGAGAATAACAATCAGCGGGTCGATGGGTCGCCTGTAGTAAACCTCTGGACTGGTGATGTAGTAGATCGCCGGGAAGCTGACTAACATCAGAGCGAAGAGCAAGGCGATCGCCGGTTCCAATCGAAATGCCCGCCATAGCCCGACGAGCGCGAGCGCGGTAAGAATCGTACACAGGAAAATGTTGGGTGGATCCAGCGGCTCTTGCGCCAGGTAGGCTCGATCGAAGCTCCAGTAACCCGTCCACATATAAATCGCGCGGCGCAGCGTGGTCCACGCATACCAGCCAGGGTGCGCTCCGATGAATTCGACGGCCTGTCTCCGCTCCTTCTCCATATAACCCAATTCGCCCAACCGCTGGAACTGGTCCCATTCGGCATAGCTGTGCCAGGGTCCGAGGTCATAGGGAGCCCAATGATTGGTTGCGCCCTTGGTGCCCAGTCGCAAGACTATGCCCATGTTGTCCCTGAACGGAATGAAGCGATGGAAAGTTTCGTAGTTGCGGATAAACCAGGGCGACACAAAGAGGATGAAGGCCAGCGCCGAAACTACCGCGGGACGGAACCACGCCTGCCTCCGTCGGTGAAGGCGATAGCAAACCCATCCTCCCAGAAAAGGCATCACGGAAACAATCGCCGGGCTGGTGAGCGCCGCCAGACCCGAAAGCATGCCAAAGCCGATCCAATTTCCCCACGTCTGCCCAGATCGATCCTCAAGGTGCAAAGCAAAGAGAAAGAGCAGACTGAGCAACAACGTCGACAGCCAGGTTTCCCAAATCCTTTCGACCGGAAAATAGACCGCGTAAGGGAAAAAGACCCAGCCCCATCCCGCCCACTTCGCAGCGCGCTCGCCAAAAGTCCTGCGAGCGATGAAGGAGATAGGAATACAAGTAAGCGCGGAGGTCAAAGCATTCAGCGAAAGCAGCACCACCGCCGAGGCGGTGGTGTAAATGCCAAACACTTTGAAAACGCCGGCAACGATATAAGGATAAACGGGGCTCATCCAGGCAGTCGGCCCGGTCTCAGCGAAAAGCGGACTGCTGAATCCCCGGCCTTGAACAATCGAGCGGGCGATTCGTCCCGTTTCGTAACCGAAATGCCAGTGGTCGCGCGATGGGTCAAGTTGCTCGGGCAACAGGAAGACCATCACCACCAGGCGGATGGCAAGAGCCGTGAGAACCATCCAAATCAGGGATGATTGAGTGAACCGGCTCCCTCGGGTGGAACGCAGAGGTTGGCGCACAACCGAAACGTAGGATTCCTCTAGGACTTGGTGCATTCCCTTCCCAAAAAAGGCACAAAATGACCCAGAGGCCCGGCGTCTCTCTGATTCCCATTACCCTATACTATCCATTCCGAAATGGGAAGTTGACAGGAAGCGCACCGTGGAGGGGAATCTCAACCGCTAGAACGCCGGCGGGATAGAATGCCGGAAGAAATTGAAGCGGAAAATGCGCGGTCTTACGCGACGACACCTTGCGCGCTTCGCAGGTCCTACGTAGCATCTAACTTACATGGCTGCTGCCCTCATCCCCGATCGCCCTCGGCGCAACATGGCCTTGGGTGAAATTGTGAGCTTCGCCTACGACACTTTCTGCAGCAACAAGGTGCGCTTCATCTTGACCGCGTTGGGCATGGTGATCGGCACCGCGTCTCTCATACTGGTCGTCACCATCGGCATGACTGGCCGCCAATACGTGCTTAACCAGATCCAAGCCATCGGCACCAACGAAATCTGGGCGGAATATCTCGGCGGTGCCCCGCACATCAGCGACTCCAACCCGGACCCCCTCAACATCGACGATCTTCAAGCCGTGCGGGAAGTAGTTCCCGGTATTGTCGCGTCTTCTCCCGTGGCTCAACTTTCTGATCGCGTTCCCGTAGGCAACGGCAGAGAGAAAGACGTCACCATTCTCGGCGTCAATCCCGAGTACGTGCTCGTTCGCAACCTGGTGATCCCCTCAGGCAGATTCTTCGATCAGGAGGATTCCCAGGCCCACAACAAGGTCGGCGTGATCACCGAGAAAATGGCGGTGGAAGCCTACGGCTCGCCGCAAGCCGCCGTTGGCAAAGTCATCAAGCTTACCGGATTGCCCTTCACCATCATCGGAACTTTCAAGGAGCGCGTGGAAACTTTCGGCCAGTCCGAGATCGTCGACAACACCATGCTTATTCCTTACTCCGTGAGCCGCTATTTCATGGAGGTCCCCAACGTCAAGCTCTTGTACTTCTCCATGGAAGATCCCTCGATGGTGATTCCGGCAACCGCGCAGATTAAACGGGTCCTGCAGTCGCGGCACCGCTCCGAATCGGTTTATGGCGTCTCCAATCTCACCGCACTGCTCTCCATGGCCGACCGCATCGCTACCGGCTTGACCTGGGTGCTGCTGCTGGTTTCCATGGTCACTCTCGTGGTCAGCGGCATCGGCATTATGAACATCATGCTGGCCACGGTGACCTCGCGCATCCGCGAAATTGGCATCCGCAAGGCGGTTGGCGCCACCAATCGCGAAATTCGTTTTCAGTTTCTAGCCGAGGCCATTCTGATCTCGTTGATCGGAGGCTTCGCCGGCATCGTCATCGGCCTGGCGATCCCTTACTCAGTGCGCTTCCTCACTGAGTACCGTGTCCCAATCAACGGCTGGTCCGCCGTGATCGCCATCATCGTATCTTCGTTGGTCGGGGTGATTTTTGGCACCGTCCCAGCCGCCCGCGCCGCCCATCTCGACCCCGTCGAGAGCCTCCGCTACGAGTAGATGGACGCAATCTAAGATACTGAAAATAAAGGAGTCATGGAAGCTGGGCCGCCCTCATTCGCCTAGCGACGGAATTCATTAGCCCAGCACCTAGGTACTGCGAAGCAGAACTGGAAGGAAACAAGTCCCGCCAGAGCTGCTGAGCGACAAACGCGGACCTTTCGGGGGTGGATCCTCGGACTTCATCGAAATGTGGAGGCGCGCCCCCCAGCGCCCTTCCGCCACTCGACCCAAAAAACCTCAGGATGCCTCCTGCAACGAAAAAGTTGCATTTCCCATGCACTCCGAAGTAATATGCTTTACGGAGTTTGACAATCAGTTTCCCAGTGTTCCAGACTCTGTACCGCTAATAACTAACTTCCAAACTTGCAATTCGGCTGTGCAAAAAACATAGAGGTGGTTGGTCCGCCTCCGTCCCGGTTCGGAGAGTTCAATATGGCGTGGTACGCATACTGCCTTACCGAGCACCAGACCCTTCCCAACGGCACCCGTTCCCGTCGCCCTTTCGTCATCGAGAATGTTCAAGGCGTAAACGGAGCCCCTGTGCTCAGCTATCCCAGCGGCGAGTTTGCTGTGATTGTGAGCGAATACGATCAGAATGCCGGACAACTTGATCAAAAAGCCGCCATCGATCACGCCCGCGTGGTGAGCGGCTGCTTCCGTAATTCCACGGTACTACCGTTCCGTTTCGGAACCATCTTCGAAAGCGACGACGCTCTCCGCCAGGCTGTCCGGGTCAACCGGCGCGCCTTCGGTCTGAGTGTTGCCCGCCTCCGCGGCAAGTCCGAAATGCACATCAAGCTCACCGTCACCGACGGCTCACTGCGCGAGGCCATGATCGATGTCATCCTGCCCGACACCGTCGGCGGCGACTATCTTTCCAAGCTGCGCGTCAAGGCTTCTCGGGAACGCGAGCGCCAAACCAAGGCTCGCGCCCTCTCGGTGCAGGTCCACAAGCTGTTTAACCCGCTCGAAGAAGAAGTGAGCTGCAAGAAGGTCGCTCCGCAAGGCATGCTCATCGACATCGCCCATCTCATCGATTCCAAATCGGTCGAGAAATACCAGAACCGCTACAACACCGCCGCCAAGCAGTTGAAGAACTGCGAGGTCGCCATCAGCGGGCCTTGGCCTCCTTACCACTTCCTGCCCGGGAAGCTGCGTACCGTGGCCGGAAACAGCTAGCCGAACTTCGGGCGTTGCCCCGTCCTTCCGCGCTTTTTGTTGCGGAAGGGTGGGGTAAGCGCCACGCCTCTTTCAGAGCACCGCCCTGCAATCAATATGCAGCCTTCTGCACTCCGCCGCCGCTACCTGCTCCGTGCTCGGGCCGACGCTCCGCACCCGCATGGCCCTAAGCCTCGCTTCATCAATCACTTATGGATTTGCGGGGGATCCCGCCTCGGACGTTCAGTCTTTGGCTCGGCAAGTGCTTCTTCCAAATGTACTAAGAGGCCGCAAACCCAAAGAAATGACCTTCAATTTCGTTTCCAGTCACCAATTCCCGAAGTGCTGTTTCGCCTTGCGAAACGGCTACTTCCTTTGCCTTTCCTGACAACCTTCCAAACCTGACCTCTTGAAACGTGGCCCCAGCAATGGGGCCGCTTTTTTGTCCAGCCAAGGAGCTTCGATCTGGATGTCTTTTAACGTGGGGACAGCCGCCCCCCCGGCTGTCCACCGGGCGCAGCCCGGTTGTTTGGCTCAGCTGTCCCCGGTCGAATCCGCTAGAAGATCCGCCAAACAAAGTGCGCCAGAACTGCGAACAGCAGCACCATAAACACCCCGCCAATCCAAACCAGGAAGTTCACCGTCAGCTTCGTCGAGTTGATCTCCTTCTTATCCATGCCTCACGCTAGCACTGTCGCTTTCCCGCAGACTGCTCACTCGGATACACTTGCCTGCACCTATGACCAAGCCCTTTGCATCCTTGCCTATCCAAATCTCACTCGCGCTTCTGCTCCTAACTCCAGCACTCTCCGCGCAAAACCAATCCCAGACGCCACCCATCCCTGTATGGATGTCCGCGCCCCAAACCTCCAGCCCGAACTTCCCTCCACTTCTCATGCAGCAGCTTTCCGCCATCAAATCCGCAGCGCTCAATGACGACTACGCCTACCGCCAACTTGCTCACCTCACCGAAAACATCGGACCGCGCCCCAGCGGCTCGCCCCAAGCACGCGCCGCCTCCGAGTACGTAGCCGCCGAACTTCGCAAACTAGGACTCGAAGTCCGCCTCGAGGAGGTCACCGTGCCGCACTGGGTGCGAGGTGTCGAAACCGCCGCCGTAGTCGAGTATCCCGGAATGGTTCCCAACACGACGCAAAAAATCGTTCTAACCGCGCTAGGCGGAAGCTCCTCGACACCCGCAGACGGCCTAACCGCCGAAGTAGTCACCGTCGACACCTTCGACGAACTCCAAGCCCTCGGCCGCGACAAAGTCGCCGGCAAAATCGTCCTCTTTAACGAGCATTTCGACAAGCAAAAAGCCGCCGCCGGACTAGCCTTCGCCGCCTACAGCGAGTCAGTCCGCTACCGCGCCGCCGGACCCAAAGCCGCCGCCGATCTGGGCGCAGTAGCCGCTCTCATCCGCTCCGTAGCCAGCGCCGATTACCGCCTCCCCCACACCGGATTCAGCTTCCCCGCCGCAATCCCCGCCGCAGCCGTAACCGCCGAAGACGCCGACCTGATAGTCCACTTAGCCGCGCAAGGCAAAGTCCGCATGCATCTAACCCTGACTCCGCAAAAGCTCCCCGACGAAACCGGCTACAACGTCATCGCCGACCTGAAAGGTTCCGACCACCCCGAGCAAGTAGTAGTAGTCTCCGGCCATCTGGACTCCTGGGATCTAGGCACTGGAGCCATCGATGACGGCGCCGGAGTAGTCATGGCCATGCAGACCGCCGAAGTCCTCCAACGCCTGCATCTGCGCCCCGCCCGCACCCTCCGCGTCATCGCCTGGATGGACGAAGAAACCGGAGGCGCCGGCGGCCGAACCTACGCCACCGGACACACCAACGACTTCCCCAGCCACATTGCCGCCATCGAAAGCGACGCCGGCGCTGCCCATCCCTTAGGCTTCGACATAAAAGCCGCCCCCGCCGCAATCGACGCCCTCCGCCCCATTCAATCCGTCTTATTAAGCATCGGCGCCACAGTCTTCCAGCCCACCACGTATTCTCCCGGCGCCGACATCACCCCCATGTCCGACGCGGGAGTCCCAGCCTTCGGCCTATTGCAAGACGGCCGCAAATATTTCGACTACCACCACTCCGCCGCCGACACCCTGGACAAAGTAGTCCCCACCGAACTCCGAGAAAACGCCGCCGCTATGGCCGTCCTAGCCTACGCCCTAACCAACATGAAAGACCCGCTACCGCGATAAGAGATGTCGATTCGCCTATGTGGGGACAGCCTCGACGGTCCAGGAGCGAAGCTCCGCAAAGTGTCCGGGGAACGACGCGGAACGAACCAACCAATTCCCGACAAGCTCCTCTCGCAACAAACAGCATCCAACCGCTGTACTATGGACCAGAAGCATACTCGGAAGCTTGGACAATCGAAGACGAACAGTGTCAGAGAATCGGCGGAGGGTATAAGGCGCTGAACTTCAGATTTTTACTGTTTCTCTGAATGGAGCTAAAATTTATCTACACCGGTTCAAAGTCCAAGCGCAAAATCGTGAAGCCTCAAGAAGCACACTCTCGAAGCAGTCCCCTCCGAACTCCGTGAAACGCCGCCGCTATAAAGTCCTGGCTCATGCGGACACCGCATGCAAATTTCCCTCTTGACACTGCCCATCCACCTGATTAACCTTCCCGAATTCTAGTAATGTTGTTCGGGCTTCCTACTCCGTACGAAAAGGGGATGCTTATGTCTGGAAGACACGGAATGTCGTCCACGGCCAGTGGTGTTTCCACCGAGAAGCCCGTTGTCCAACAGTTCGTTGTCGCGTCCATGGTGATGTGTTTCACCTTGTGCATGAGTGTTCTGGCCGCGGGGCAGGCCGCCACATCGGTCCGCGGCACCGTCACCGATCCCGACGGCAACGCCATAGTTGGGGCCAAGATTGTGCTCTCGAATACCGAATCCAAGACGGAGCGAACTGCGACAACCGGGGGACAGGGAGAATACCAGTTCCTTCTCATCCCGCCCGGAACCTACACCCTGCACGTAACGGCGGCCGGATTTCGCGGCTATGAGCAGAAAGGTATCGAGCTGCTCGTCAACACACCCGCCACGGCCAATGTTCAATTAAAGGTTGGCGCAGCCGCCGAAGTCGTGACGGTCACAGCGGAAGCTCCTGCCTTGAATCTGGTCGACGCTTCTGTCGGCAATTCCTTTGACGAAAGGCAAGTGCGCCAGATTCCGCTGGAAGGCCGAAACGTCCCCGATTTGCTGAGTCTGCAGGCCGGAGTCGCCTACACCGGCAATCGCATCGCCGACCAGGATCAAGACACGCGGAATGGTGCTGTCAATGGAGCGCGAAGCGACCAGAGCAATGTCACGCTTGACGGAGTCGACGTAAACGATCAGTCGAATGGCTATGCATTTACCTCCGTATTGCCCGTGACGCAGGACTCCGTTCAGGAGTTCCGGGTGACGACCACAAACTATGGGGCAGACCAGGGACAGGGCTCGGGCGCACAAGTGGCGCTGGTAACAAAAAGCGGCACCAATGCCTTTCACGGATCGCTCTACGAATACCTGCGCAATACGATCACCAGTGCGAATGACTACCTGGTAAAGCAATCGGAGCTGAATATAGGCCTCCCGAACAAGCCTCTGCAGTTAAACCGCAATATTTTCGGCGTGTCGGTCGGTGGGCCGATTCAAGAAGAACCGGATGTTTTTCTTCACCAACTACGAAGGGACCCGCGAGCGTGAGCAGCAGCGAGCCGAGCGCGTAATTCCTACGCCGTCCCTCTGCCAGGGCATCTTTCGGTATGTAAATGTGAACGGTGGAACTACAACGTTTACTCCTACGGATCTGACAAATCTCGATCCTCGCCATTTCGGGATTGATCCTGCCATGCTCGATCTGACCAACCACACCGGCTATCTCGATCAAACATTTTGCTCAGGTCAGACGGTGACCAACGATCCTTCCGCAGGAGATGGCTTGAATTATGCCGGTTTTGTTTTCCGTGCGCCCACCAAGCTTGACGACGATGTCTTCATCGCGAAACTCGATTACCGTCTCACCGCCGACGGCCGGCATAGCCTGTTCTGGCGCGGCGCACTAAACGACCTGCGCAACCCCGGCGCGCCTTTCTTGCCCGGCGATGCGCCGGAACAAACCACCCTTGATCACAGCAAAGGTTTTGTCTTCGGCTACCTCGCGGTCCTCACTCCCACTCTCACCAACTCTTTCCATTGGGGATTTACCCGCCAGAGCTTCGGAATCGTGGGTAATACGGACGCCCAATGGAACACGTTTCTAGGCCTGGATCAGGGCATCACCTTCAGCCACAGCTTCCAGGTGCCGCTACACAACTTTGTCGATGACCTTTCATGGACCAGGAAAACTCACACCTTCCAGTTCGGGGCCGCCATTGGAATCGCCCGAGATCCCCGCACAACTTATCTGCACTCCAACACGCTTGGACTGGGCACGACCAACTGGACTTCTCCCATCGGCTTCGCCGGCACAACCAGCACATTGGATCCCACCAACGTCACCGCCCACCCACTCATCAATGCGCCGGAGCCTTTAACCGCAACCCAGTACGACCGCCCTCTGCTGGCCTTGTACGGCATGATCTCGGACGTCGTCGCCAACTACAACCTGGACAAGAGCGGCAATCCTCTTCCGCAGGGTGCGCCGGTCAACCGAAACTATGGCCTCGACTGGTACGAGTTTTACGCCCAGGATACCTGGCGCATGAAACCAAACATCACGCTGACCTACGGTCTGCGTTGGTCGTTCTTTCCTCCGCCATGGGAGACCAATGGTTTGCAGACGGCTCCAACCTTCGGCCTCGGCACTCAGTTCAACCAGGATGTGAAGAACATGAACCAAGGCATCGGGTATGGCGCGGAGCCTGCGATTATGTTCAATCTGGGTGGCCCGGCGAACAACGGCCCGGGTTTCTATCCCTTCGAAAAAACGGATTGGTCGCCCCGGATCTCGATCGCCTACTCGCCACGGCCCAGCGGCGGCACGCTCAAGAGGCTCCTCGGCGATAACGACAAGACCGTCATCCGCGCTGGCTTCAGCCGAGTTTACGACCGGGCGGGCTTCGCGCTCCTGAACAGCTTCGACCAGATCGGCGCCGCGGGCTTGACCACTACGATTCAGAATACCTGCTGCACGTTTGGTGTCACCAGCGCCGAGGACTTGCCTCGGATTACGGGCATTCACAATATCCCGCAAACCAACCTGAACGGCGTTCAATTCCTGCTGCCCCCGCCCCCGCCGAGCTGGCCACAGACGCCAAACAAAAGCGCTGAGGCCAATTTGTGGGGAACCGACAACACGCTGAAGACCCCTCATGCCTATACCGCCGATTTTTCCATCGGACGTGAGCTGCCCAGGCGATTCTCGCTGCAGCTCTCCTACGTCGGCCGGTTCGGCAGCGATCTGCTCACCCAGCGCGACTTGAATCAGCCATTGGACATCGTCGATCCGAAGACTGGAATCGACTACTACAAAGCTGCATCTGCCTTGTCGAATCTGGCAAGGTCCTTCGCACTGGCCAACAACGGTGGTGCGCCTACCAACTATTACCAGGGCTTTCCGACGACCGCCCAGATTGGCAGCATTACCGCCGCGATGCTGGGACCAACGGCGCAATACTGGGTGGACATGTTGCCACCGCTGCGGCCCGGCGCCACTCAATATTCGGACACTTTTGGAACTGGATTCGTTCCCACGGCAACGAATCCCAGGGATGGTCTGATTCAGGAAGTTTTTAACCTCTACTACAACCCGGGCCTTTCCGTCATCGGCGACGAAATCGTTGGCCTCGCGGATATTGATCTCTACGGCGGGCTGGGAGATAACATCGGCTCAGGATCCTATTACTTCAACGGTCCGCCCGGCTTGTTGGGCAATAACTCCGGCCAGTACTTGAACAACCAGGCCATTTCAACCTATGGATGGAGTTCCATCGGCAGCTCAAGCTACCATGCGCTCCAGGCGAACCTGAAGAAGCAGTTCAGCCACGGAGTTCAGTTTGATCTGAACTATACCTACTCAAAGTCCCTCGATATCACTTCCGCGGCGTCCCGCGTCGGATTTTCCGTCTATGGCTATACCAACATCGGCCTGGTCGGAACCCGCCTCGCAAATGCCTTTTCCCCGAGATTGGCTCGCGCCCCATCCGATTTTGATCTTACCCACCAATTCAACCTCAACTGGATCGCCGAACTGCCCTTCGGCAAAGGTCGCGCCTATGCCGGCAATGCCAGCGGCGTCGTGGAACGCTTTTATCGGCGGCTGGCAGCTTTCCGGCATAGCCCGCTGGACCAGCGGCTTCCCCTTCAGCGTCGATGGTGGCCAGCGCTGGCCTACAGACTGGTTCCTCACCGCCATCACTCAGATGACTTCCAAGCCGAGAACCGGCACGTTCAAAGGCAACGGCACTGTCAACGTTTTCGCAGATCCCGCCGCCGCACAGACTGATTTCACTTTGCCTCTTCCGGGCGGGGTCGGATCGCGCAACATCCTGCGTGGCGACGGCTTCGCGGGTTTAGACATGAGCCTGGTCAAGAACTGGAAGATGCCTTACGCCGAGACTCACATCCTGCAATTTCGCTGGGAAGTTTTTAACGTCCCGAACCTAACCCGCTTCAACGCCCAAGGTGTAGGATCGTCCCTGCTAACTTCCCTAACCCAGTCACCCAACAATTTCGGAGCCTACACCAGCCTCCTAACCCAGCCCCGAGTAATGCAGTTCGCCCTAAGGTACGAGTTCTAAGTCCAGCGCGAGCAACAACTCGTGTGGGGAGTCACAACTCGTGTGGGGACGGGCGACTCGCCCGTCCAGGAGCGAAGCTCCGCATGGGATCTATATGAGCTTCGAAGCAGGAAGTAACGCGGCCAAGTCCGCAAAATGCCGAGGCTGCAGGACCTCAAAACCTTTCTGCGGAACCTTTACGTATCGCCAGGCAACGCCCGTAAGACCGGAAGCGTTCTCGCACCAATTAGCAGCAGCCGCATCTTTCTGACAGACCTCTGCAGACTCCATCCCCTTGGTCTCAATCAGCCAGTGCTGCCCCACCGAATCCAGCGCCACGAAGTCCGGATAGTAGGATCGCAAGTTCATCCCAGCGTCGACGTAATCGATAGAGAAGCCAAAAGACTGCGGAAGCTTTGCGAAAGCTCTAACGTCATCAGCATTGTCGAGGAAACGAACATAGGCTCGCTCGAAGTCGTTATCGCACGGCACCATATTGAAGACGCAATGGTTCGCCTCGTAAACCTTGCGCGACCAGGGAAACGGTTGGCAAGTCGAGAGCAGACGGTCTGGCGCCAAAAGCTGCGGCACTTGATCGGCGATGCTCAACTGCTTCAACACCCTGCTGAATTCCTGAATGCAGACATACGATGCCACCTGCGTGCTCATGGCCCGAACCGTGATCATGTCGTTCAGATCCACCCAGCGGCCAAAGGCCTTATTCTCGAAGAAGTCCCGGACCTTCGGCGCAAGCGCCGAGAACTGCGAAGGCAATTTAACCTGCTCGGCGATGCGTCGCGCGTAATAGCCGATGAGTTCCTGTGCCGTCTGCGGTTCCGGTACTCTATAGTCGCGCTCAACGATCTTCTGCAACGTAATGATGTCATGGCCTTCATAGCGGAATGTCTTGTTATTAGGGTCATCAGGAGTAAGCGGCAGGAGCATACTTTGGAACGACATCACATCGAGAGTCGCGATCTCCTCCGCCAAACTCTTCTTCCGCACCAGCGTTGGCGTGAGCACGGGCAGGCCAATATCGAACTCCTTGCGCTCTTCAAGCGGCATAATCGTTAAAATCCGCAGCTTGTCCTTGCCGATCTCGAAAGTCTCCAGCTGCATCTCTTCCAGTTTTTCCAGGTCATCGACAAACTCAAGGAACTTCTGGTTTCCGATGATGTCCACGCGCTCTGTGTAGTCGGCGGTAAGATCGCGGAACATCAGGCGCAGCCCGCGCCCGATAGCCTGCTCAGGAAGGATGTTAGCCTTCGCGGTGTATGGCCTCAATCCAACGACGACGGTCACGTTCTGCACGTCCCAGCCTTCGCGCAGCATCAGCACACTGACAATCGCGTTGATGGGGCTCTCGGCACGATCTACGTTCTTAACCGTCTCCCGCGCCTTTTCCAGGTCCTTCTCGCTGATGTCTCCAGACTTCTTGGTATGTATGGTCTGCATCTTTCCGTCCCCAAACTCTGCGGGATACGCTTTCGCCAACCATTCAGCCACATCATCGGCTTCATCGGTGCCGTTCATCATCACAAACAGTACAGGTTTGCGGCGCAGCGGTTTGAGCTGGTCGCGATATTCTTTCCATCGTTCGACCGCCGCAGTGAGATAACCGCGATAGCGCACGCTGGCGAAGTCTGATCGTGGTTCAGGAATCCTGGCTACGCCTTTCACGGGGCGCTTGACCACGTTCTCCACAATAGCCTGTTTCAACGGATAGTCGGAGACGGTCCATGGGAAGATCGTGCCGCTCTTGCTAAAGCGAGGGGTTGCGGAGAAATCAAGCTGCGCCACCAGCGGCGTCTTCTCATGTAACCTTCCGATGACCGCATTCCACTCACTGCCCTCGTCGTGCGTGTGGTGGGCTTCATCGTTGATCACCAGCAGCAGCCCGGCACGCTTGGCGATCCGCTCCGCGAAATCCGTCTGCTCCTGCTTCTGTGCCGGAGGCTTCGGGCCAAGCACAGCGGTCATCGCATCCGGCTCATCATCCTTCGTTCGGTCAGGCCGTTCGTAAAACTGCTGGATATTGGTCAGAAAGAGCACGCCTTCCGAGTGCGCACGCTCACCCTCGCCCCGCATAACGCAGTCGAAGTCCCAGAAGATGTCGAATTCTTTCGGTCGAATCGGGTCTTCGCGAAAAACTTTCCCGGCGTCGAAATCGGCTTTCAACCGTTCCAGCACAATCACATTCGGCGCAATCAGCAAAAAAGTCTTGGCGTACTCCTTGGCAATTTCGTCCTGCTCCCGCACAGCATTGAAGTATTGCCATGCAACCGCCAGCGCCATAACTTTCGTCTTGCCGCTACCCGTGGCCATCTTCGTGCAATAGCGGGCGAAGCCGTCGTCGGGAGGCAGGTGAAGGTCGTGAATGTTCTGCGCGTAGCGTTCAAGCAAATCTTTCCGCGTCCTGACTTTTTCCACTTCCCAGACGTAAATAAGAGTCTCGATCGCTTCCTGTTGAAAGTCGTAATACTTGAACGCTCGCCCAGTCCGAGTCTTATGGTCGGCGACGAACCAATAGCTCAGCAAAGTACGGGTGGTGTCAGTAATGCCCTGGCAACCACCAGCCTTCCATGACTTCACCGCTTCCCGCAGCGCAGGAACGCAAGCCCCCGAGCGTAGCTTGGCCGTAATGTCGTAAAGACTAGGCGTCTCGTCACCGACCCTCTTACGGCGCGGCATGCAACCTCAAAACTCTGTCACCCGAGCAGACCCAAGACTCTGTCATCCTGAGCGGAGAAGATCATTCGCTTTGCGAATGATCTTCGCAGTCGAAGGATCCCTAGTTTTACTGCGCTGCTACCGGCTCGCAAAGGCATTCGCAAAATGCGGCAGCGGTCTTAACCTCACTTAACTTCCACACTCAAAGTCTTGGTTGTGTCGTTTCCCAAAATATCAATCACTTTCACCACGACAGTGTAGTGCCCCGGTTCCAAATACTCCCGCTTAACCGAAAGCTCCAGCTTAGGATTCTTGCGCGTCCGATAAGACTGCCACTGATTGTGAAAAGTATCGTCCTTGAAATCCCAATCCACAGCCCAGTAATCCACCATCTGGCTCCAGTGCTTGATCGCACTGCGCACTTCTGCGGGAACGTCATCCAGAGGAATGACGAAATCGGCCAGCGTCAAAGTCAGTTCCCGCTTCTTGACCTTCGTCTCAACCGAAAGCGCTCCCAGCTCGAAGAAATGAACGTCGCCTTGTTCAACAGCCTTCTTTTCCAAAACTTCGCGAGGAATCTTCTTGAAGGCCGCATCCACGCGAGCCTGGGCTGCAACTTCTTTGGCGGTTTCGTTCAATTCGAGAGCGAATTCCCAACCGAGTATGTCCACGGCGGGCCTTTGCGGAGAGTTGGCGCCCTTGCCGGCCGCCTTCCACACTTCTGCGGCGATGGCGTTCACGTCCGCGCGTGTCACCGGCGCGTCCACCGCAGCCACGTGCACCATGCGCCCAGCCTTGACGCCATGCAGCCAGGCGTGGCCGCTGACCGGAGTGGCGTGATAAAGCTCAAGGATGAACCTGCGGTACGCCGCCTCGCGTTTTTCTGTTCCTCGAGCCGATCCTTGCCATTCGAGGGAAACTCGGCAACTTGCCATTGTTGGCGCTCATACTTGCCGAGATTCTGGAGGATGAAGGGCTTCACGTCCGAAAAACCAAGCAGGCGTTTGCGCGTGGTGTGAATGGCAAAACGGCCGAGATCGCAAGCGATCCAGCGGCGATTGAGCCCTTCGGCCACAGCTGCCGTCGTACCGGAGCCAACAAAACAATCAAGAACGAGGTCGCCTTCGTTCGAAGACGCCTTAATTAGCTTCCTTAGCAGCGCTGTAGGCTTTTGGGTAGGATAGCCAGTGCGGTCAGTGGAAGACTGGTTTTCAATCGGAATGAAAAAAGAGTCGTTCGGCGGCATTCCCGGTCGGAGGTAATCGCGAACCACGAGCTCAGGATGCTCGATCTCCCACTTTTGATCGACATCCTTTGCCCCCTTGATTGGGCTTCCTTTCAGGAACCTGCCACTGAGGCGGTAGGCCCCTTTCTCATCGTGGTGGCGATACTTGCTTATCGTGTTTGGGGAGAGCTTCTGCATTACCTCTTCATCTGTCCAGTTGAAGGTCCAGCGATCCGACTTCCTGTACAGAAGAATGTCGTCGTGCTTTCTGTTCCAGAAGCGGTCGGAAGAGTGCCGCGTTTGGTAGGACCACACGACATTGTTCAAAAAGTTGTCCCGTCCAAAGACCTCATCCAATATCACCTTCGCGTAATGAGCGGCGCGCCAATCGAAATGAAAGTACGCACAGCCGGTCTCGGACAAGAGATCGCGCAGAAGAACAGTGGCCTCATACAACCACTGAAAGTAGGAGTCATAGCCGCGGCCCCAGGTGTCCCGATAAGCCTTCTGTTCCAGGACCGACGGCTGCTTGAGAAACGTGACCTCGTCTTCTTCATCGCCCTCGCCGTCACAATCGGCGAGTGACGCGTTGTAGGAGAAATCCGCGCCCGTATCGAACGGCGGATCAATGTAGATCAAATCCACCCTGCCGGCGAACTCGGGCAGGAGCGAGGGCAGCACATACTTCTTGTCGCCCCAGATGAGGCGATTGCGCCACTCCGGGTCGTGGCCGGAAGACGAAAGTTCCAGCGTGCGCTGGCGTTCCTGCACACTCTCATTAACGGTCTCGACAGTTTGAAAGGGCAGCTCAATACGAACGGGCGCACGTTTGTTCCCGTGCTCGTCGTGCTTGCCATCCCAAATAAGTTCAGCCATGCCTGAGAGAAAGAGAGAAGAAGAACATCTTACATCAAAGAATGGGCGACGCTGCCCCGCCCGTCGCGATCTTCGACGGGCGGGAATCTCTGCCAGATGGCTCCGGGGCCGATCAACACATCTTAGCGTTCCCGGCGCAGAAAACAGGAGTCCTCCCCACTCAGATTCACCCGCAGCCATTTCCGCCGCTCCTAACCCCCGTGGCTCCTATCACCTAAGAAGAATTGTACATACTATACAATACATATCTTATTGGATGCACAAAATGTTCCAGTTGGAACATATCGTACATATGTTCCAGTCGGAACATTAACGCACAATGTTCCAACCGGAACATTAAGGCACTCTTAAGGCACTCTCACCGCTGCCCTCCCAGACACAGCCACCGGTGACCCCCGCCACCCGGCACCTAGGGCTGATCCCTCAAGTGTTCCCACGCCTCGCCGATGAAGCTGATGTAGAGAGCCACATCCCATCTCGGAGCCCGCACAAGAATGTCCCGTCAGCTCCCCGCGCACCGCGACTGCCGATTGATTGCCAAAGATTAACCCAGCAACGCACTGTTAGGAACACTACCAACGCAACCTGTGGTTGACGCATCTCAATTGGGGCGCTTATCATTTCCGTTTGGCCCTTACACCACAGGCGGCTCTCGGGAGCCGCCGCAGGATTTTAGAAGTGTGAACTTATGGATAAGAAGAAGTTAGAAAGTTTCAAGAAGAGGCTGGAGACGCGGCAGCAGGATCTGCGGCGCACGGTCTCGCGCACACAAGCAGACGGGCGCTCCGCCGATGAGGACACGGCGCAGGACATCGCCGACCGCGCCGCCAGTTCCTACACCAAAGAGTTTCTCTTCAGCCAGAGCAACAACGAGCGGGCGCTGCTGCAGATGGTGGAGCGGGCGCTGGCGCGCATCCGCGAAGGCAGCTTCGGCGAGTGCATCCATTGCGGCAAGGAAATCAACGCCAAGCGTCTGGAGGCTGTGCCCTGGACGCGGCACTGCATCGAGTGCCAGGAGAAGCTGGAGCAGGGATTGCTGGAGGAAGCTCCGCGCTAGGTTGGTGGAGGCGCAGTCTAAAAATAGGGAAGCGAGCCAAACGCGCGATTGTTGTGTCGCAAAGAACCCTTCGGCTTCGCTCAGGGCAGGCTGCGACACTTCGCGCGGCTCGCCCAGATTCCCTCGGCAAACTCGGGACAGGCTCTTCACCGCGCAAAGAACGCTTGTTCAGGACGACAAAACGTGGCTTTGACGGTGCCGTTTTCCGGCTGATAAACTAGTAGTTTGCCCCACCGAGAGAATCATCTACAGAGAGTCATGACATGGACTCACGAAACTGAGAGGTAGTCGTGCGCGCAGAAACCCGCCATCAACTTAAGCAGGACGCATTCAGCCGAGTCACCATCGGAGCCGCGGAGAAGACCGCGCACTGGAGCGTGGAACACAGGAACACGCTCGCGATCGCCGGCGTCGCCGTAGTGGTGGCAGCCGCGGCGGTGCTGGGCGGATGGTATTACCTGAGCGCGCAGGATGAAAAGGCGGGCTTCGATTTATCGCAAGCAATCAGGACTCTGGACACGCCGCTTCGCCCCGCTGGAACGCCCGCGCAGCCGGACTCTCCGAGCTTTGCCTCGGCGAAGGAGCGGGCCGACGCCGGCAAGAAACAATTTCAGGCAATTCTGGACAAGTATCCGCACACCCGCACCGCGGATATGGCGCACTACTTTTTAGGAGTGACTTCAGAAAATGCGGGCGACCATGCCGCCGCTGAAAGCAACTTCAAGGCCGTGGCCGCGGCGGGCAACAAAGAGCTGGCTTCCGTGGCAAAGCTGGCGTTGGCCGCTCTTTATGCCAACACGAACCGCGCCAAGGACGCCATCGTCCTCTACCAGGAGCTGATCAACCAGCCCACGGTTTCGGTGAGCAAAGTTACGGCGCAGTTGCAACTGGCGGAGCTTTACCAATCCACCAACCAGCCGCTCGACGCCAAGCGTCTCTACGAGCAGATCAAGAAAGACAATCCCGGCGCGGACGCGGTGCAGATCGCTACCCAGAAATTGGCGGAGCTGAAGTAAGCGGGCGGAACAGCGCCCGTTCAGAGCCCGGCTGCAAGGGTTCGCTCCACGGAGAGCTGGCGGCAGGTGCGCGAATGACTTCCTGTTTTAACCGCAAAGGGCGCTAAGGGTTCGCGAAGGTCGCGGAGAAGAGCCTGGGGATCTGGTTCGTCTAGATCGTTCAGCATGAAATGTCTGCGGATCATCTATGCCGCGCTGGTGCTTGCCATGGGTGGCGCGAGCTTTCTGCCGGCCTAGAGCGGTGCGTCCGGATCTTCCACGGCCGGATCTTCCGCGCAGACGATTTCTTCCGTTCCGGCATCGAGGCTGGCCCGGCTGCGGCATGGCGTCAACGCCAGCGGATGGTTCGCGCAGGTTTACGACCAGCGTGGCTACACGAAGGAACATTTCCAGAGCTGGACTACGGCGCAAGACATCGCGCTGATCAAGTCGATGGGCTTCGATCACGTGCGGTTGAGCGTCGATCCGCAACCGATGATGGCGAGCCACCGTCCGGATGAGATTCCGGCGGAGTATCTGGGATATCTTGACGCCGCGGTGAAGATGATTCTGGATCAGGGGCTGGCGGTGGTGGTCGATGTGCATCCGGAGAGCGACTTCAAAGCGCGGCTGGCGAAAGACGACAGCTTTGTGCAGGAGTTTGCCGACTTCTGGCGGGCGCTGGCGCGGCATTATTCGACCTGGGATGCGGAGCGCGTGTTTCTCGAAATTCTGAACGAGCCGGAGTTTTCCGATCGCTACCGCTGGTACGGAGTGCAGGCGAAGGCGGCGGCGGCGATTCGCGAAGGCGCTCCGAAGCACACGATGATCGCGGCGGGAGCGCACTCATCGAACGACGATGAGCTGGTTTTTCTCGAGCCCTTGCGCGATCCTAACGTGATTTACAACTTTCATTTCTACGAGCCGCACATCTTTACGCACCAGGGAGCGACGTGGGGCTTGTATTCGTGGCACTGGGTGAAGGGGCTGCATTATCCGTCGTCGCCGGAATCGGCGGCGAAAATAGCGGCAGGCGTGCCGGATGCGGTGGACCGTCTGGCGGTGATCCGCTATGGACAGGATCGGTGGGATGCGGCGCGGGTTGACGCCGAGATTTCGCAGGTCGGGGAATGGGCGCGGCAGCGCGGAGTTCCGGTGGTCTGCAACGAGTTCGGCGCCTTCCGCGACTATGCGGACTCTCGGGACCGTGAGGCGTGGATTCACGATGTGCGCGCCGCTCTGGAACGGCATGGCATGGGCTGGACGATGTGGGATTATTCGGGCAACTTCGGAGTGGTGACGATGAAAGATGGGCGGAGCGTGCGGGATGAGAGCACGCTGCGGGCATTGGGACTGGTGGCGCCTGGGAAATAATTCGTAGCCCGTGAAAGTTTGCTGGAGAGCGGACCTCAGAGGCTAAGGCCCGTCTAGATCGATGCCGTCAACGCAGCCTGAAGGCCTGTTCCACCCTCACCATTACGGAGCCGGCATGGGCTGGCCTACGGTCAGCTTGAATATTTTGATGTTCTTTCCGAAGGACTCGAAGCGCAGGGCGCGGAACTCCGGGAAGTGCTTTTGCAAGTCGGCAGGAAGATCTACTCCCCATCCTGCCTGAAGAATCCAGACGGTGTCTCCCGGTTTGAGATTGTAGGATTGCACGAAGCGCTGCCACTCCTTGGGGAAATTGCCCGCCCAAAACATCCATGCGGCTCGGAAGTCGCTGGCAACGACTTGGTGGCCGGCGCAGGAAAATTGTTCGAAGTCGGCGGGAGTAACTTCCAGGGAAATGGGACGCTGCTGGCATAGATAGTGGCCCAGCGTGAGATCGCCCTGGTAGTCGGTGAAGATGAGATCGGAGAGCTTCATGTTCGTGCGAATAAAATCGAGGGCATCGGCCATGTGTTTCCGGCTTTGATCGGCACGCTCCATGCGGGGCTGGCGCGGTTTGCCGAAGACGATGCAGGTGACGATGATGAGGGCTGAGATTATGAGTCCGCGATCCCATCTGTGGGCCGCCAGACGGACTATGGCCACGCTGACGCCCGTCACGGCGGGGATGATCAGGAACGCTACGTGGCGTGTGCCGCCGTAGGGATAGAGGTGAGCCAGGCTGGCGCCGCCGGCAATGGCAAAGGGGAGGAGGAGGAGTAATCCCAGCCGGCGTGAGGATGTTCGGTCGCCCGCAGCTTTCTCGCGCAGAAGCAGCGTGACGCCCACCACGAACACGAGGCCGACTGCGATACCCACGGCAAGCTGTCCAAAGAAATATTGAAAGACTCCAAAGCTGTGGCCCACTAAGAACATCACGGGATTGTCGCGTGCGGGATCGAAATAAGACCGCTGCAGATAATACTCGCTCATCCAGCCTTGCAGCGCTGTTCTTGAGTCGCCTACGCCCAGCTTCGAGAGATGGGTCTTATATAAAAGCTCCGCGATAGCGAGTCCGCCGAGTTGGCCGACCGCCCAGGTCGCGACCAGCCTGCTGGGCGGGCGTTCCGTGAAGATTCCGAATAAAGCGTAGATGCCGAGTGCGGCGGCGAACAAGAACGCCGAGTAGTGAAACAGCATGGCGACGTACAGGCACAGAGAGAACGCCGCCATCCGGCTGGGAGAGTCTTCCGCGAAAGCTTCGTCGAGGAAGTACAGGGCGCTGATCAGGAATGCCAGCAGCAAAGCGTACTGCCGAACTTCCGCCGCGATGAGGACGATCGGCGGAAGCAGGGTAACAAAGAGAAGGCCGATAAAACCAGTCAGCGTGCCTGCGGCTTTGCTCAGCCATTTGTAAAACATCCAGCAAAAAACCGCGCCTGCAAGCACCGAGGGCAGGCGCAGCCAGAGTTCTGAAGTGTCCAGCGCGCGCCAGAAATACAGCAAGAGGATGAACAGCGGAGGATGCGCTGCGGTCAGACTTTCTTTGTAGGCAAGAGCGAGCGAGAGTTGGTTGGCCAGACGAAAATGCAGCGCCTCATCGGGGTTGAGGAATATTCCAGAGGCAGCCCAAAGACGCGCCAGGAAGCCGAAG
Source organism: uncultured Acidobacteriaceae bacterium (assembly GCA_963771895.1). GTDB lineage: Bacteria > Acidobacteriota > Terriglobia > Terriglobales > Acidobacteriaceae > Sulfotelmatobacter. The sequence continues at coordinate 41,795 of CAVYVQ010000018.1, forward strand.
AGCGTGACGAAGACTGCCGCGCGACTGGCGTGGTTTTCGAACCATTGATTCTTGTTTTCCGTCGAACGCGTCATCATTATTATTCGTGCCGGGTCGCGAACGCGCCCAGCCATTTTACGGGAAGACGCGCAGCCAGGGCGTTGGCCAGCCGCTCATCGGCCGTAATCATCTCAATCTTGAACTGAATGGCGAGGGCAACATAGAGGCAGTCATAAACGGGGCGGTCGTGGGCAAAAGCGATCTTGATGGCTTCGGGCAACAACTCCAAGGACGAGACGGTGAAAAAGTTTCGGCCCCTCATTTCCGAAACAACGCGTTCGGCGACAGCCCGCGGCCACCTTCGCCGACTGGCGCCCTTCCACAAAACGTTCCCCACTTCCGCCCAGAAGACATCCGGCACGATGAAGTTGATTTCCCCGTTCTGATAACGTTTCAATAGCTGTACGGATTCTGTAGTGAGCGTTTCTTGCGCCGACGGGATGGCCCACTTCACGGCAACGCTTGCGTCGAGGACAAGGGCCGTCAACGATCCCGGTCCTCGCGGATCATTTCCTCCGCAGTTGGGAAGGGACCGGGGCTCTCGGGCTGAAGAGCACGGAGTTCCGCCATCCGTTTGTAGAATTCCCGGCGCCCTTGCAACTCCTTCGCCGTGGGCACGTTGCGCTCCAGGAGCGAAATGATTTCCGCTGCAATCGATTTGCGATTCTCGCGGGCCCGTTTGCGGAGAGCCTGATAGAGGTCGTTGGGGATATTTTCGACGTAGAGAGTTGGCATAGGGAATACCTATGAAGATTATAGCATGTACATAGACTAGAGCACCGCTTTGCGCTGAGCTTGTCGAACGGCCGGGTGGGATGGGTCTTCACCGTGGTGCGGCAGGGCTCAGCAGTTCAAGAGATATACGACAATCCAGCGGTCAATGTTGCCATGCCGTTCATGGAGGTTTTTCTGATCGGCCTCGTCATCACCGCGGTCTCCGCCGGAATTCTCTGCAAGAAGGCGCGTAACGCCGAAAACGAGACGAGCAAGCACAAAACGAGCCCGCCACCCAGCCTTGGGTAGTTTTCAGACACTTCTTCTTTAGGACACTATCGAGGCGTCTTAGCGATTGGGCAATGCAGTGTAGAGCCAGTCCACCAGCAGCACCAAGACTGTGCCGATCGCCACCGCAAGCATGACCAACGCGCCAGCAAAGCTGTAACGACGGTCGGGGCGGGGGAAAGTCGGCTTGGTTACGCCGCTTACCAAATTTGCCAGCGGTTTCAAAATAAAAATAGCCCCCTTTACGAAAAATGCCCTGACTCGTGGCGCTTCCTTAAGGTCGTGAAGTCAGGGCTTAAAAGCGACAAAAACCTGACTCTTTCTAGCAGTTCTGAGCCAGGGCGCGTGGCGCGCAGTTCGTCTATAGTGTTTACAGATTGCGAAGAGGGTAGTCCCGATGTTCTAGCGCAGCAAGAGCCTTTAGACTCTAGTGGTCCGAAATATGACGTTGTTCGAAATCGGCCTGTCTACTCCTACGAAAGCCGGTCCTTTGATGATGGCGGTTTGATGATGGTGTGTATATTTGGCGGTTCAGCGAATGGGCTCGCGCAGTGTTTTAAGACGCATTCTCTCAATACAAGACCGGGTCTCGAATTTCGGTTGACCAGTCCCGACTGGCCGTGTAGCATCATAAGGACAAGTTTGCCTTTCGGGGCAAGCTGAATTTCATGCAGAGTGGCTGAGGGACGAGCCCTGTGATGCCACGGCAACCGGATCGGGATCATATATCCCGACCGCCAGGTGCCAACTCCCGCCCGGAAACGGGGAACATGAGATTCGGATGCATAGCTTATTTTATTTGCATTCCGATAACCTCTTTTCCTATTTCCTTTGGGAAAGAGGCCTTCGTATTTTAGGGCGCTTTTTCCCCGGCTCGTCCTCAGCTATTCGCGGGTGCCCCCACCTTTCGAGGTTTTCGAAGGGTGGGTTACTCCACAGAAAGCGAGTAGCCCTATGCCGAAATACGACGGTCATCAACACGACGCCCAAGCTCACTACGAACTGCGCTGCCGGGAATGCGGTCGAAGCTGGGGAAACCAGCCCCGCTCGATCTGCGACGAGTGTTTCTCCCCTCTGGAAGTCAACTACGATTACGACGCGATCCGGGCCTCGATTACCCTGGGAACATTTAGCCGGGAACGGATTTCCCAGCGTCCGCCAAACATGTGGCGCTACGCTGAATTGTTGCCGCTGCCTGCGGGTTTCGAGCCGCGCCTGCCGGTCGGGTTCACGCCTCTTTTTCAGGCGCCGCGTCTGGCGGCGCGACTGGCAAGCAACAAGAACGACGCGAACATCGCCGCGCAGAATCTCTATATCAAGAACGACGCCGTCTGTTTACCCACGCTGAGCTTTAAGGATCGCGTGGTCGCAGTGGCATTGGCGCAGGCGCAGGCTTTCGGCTTCGATACGGTCGCTTGTTCTTCCACCGGAAACCTGGCCAATGCCGTGGCGGCGCATGCGGCGCGGCTGGGTCTGAAAGCCTGGATCTTTATTCCATCCGATCTCGAGCCCGCAAAGATTCTGGGCACGCAAGTTTTCGGCGCGAACGTGGTGCGCATCGCGGGCAACTACGATCAAGTGAACCGCCTGTGCTCGCAGATTGCCGAAGAGCGCAGTTGGGGCTTCGTCAACGTGAACCTGCGGCCTTACTACGCCGAGGGATCGAAGACCGTCGGCTTCGAAATCGCCGAGCAACTGGGCTGGCGTCTGCCGGACAACGTGGTCGTCCCCATGGCGGGCGGGTCGTTGATTGTCAAGATCAAGAAGGCGTTCGATGAACTGATCAAGCTTGGGTTGGTCGAGGAGAAGCCGGTGAAGTTCTTCGGCGCGCAGGCCACGGGATGTTCTCCGATTTCGACGGCGGTAAAGACCGGCAGCGCGGAGATCGATCCGCAGAAACCTGCGACCATTGCGCGTTCGCTTGCCATTGGCAATCCCGCTGACGGGCACTATGCCATCAAGACCATCAAGCAGAGCGGCGGATGGAGCGAGGACGTGAGCGATCCCGAGGTGATCGATTCGATCCGTCTGCTGGCGGAAACCGAAGGCATCTTCACCGAAACTGCCGGCGGCGTGACCGTAGGCACGGCGGGCAAGCTCTATCGCCAGGATCGCATTTTGCCCGAGGAAACGACCGTGTTGTGCGTCACGGGAAATGGATTGAAGACGACCGATGTGCTCGCTGGTGTGTATGAGATGGAGCGGCCGATCGCGCCCAAGCTGGCGGAGTTCGAGAAGTATCTGCACCAAACGCTGGATACGGTCGAGGCCGCTAAAGAAGCGGCGGCTACTGTGGGCGCGTGAAGAGAGGCATCAGATGGCGATCACCGTGCAAATTCCAACTGCGTTGCGGCGGCACACGGCGGGCGTAGGCTCGATCGCGTGCGCGGCCACGAATCTGGGCGAACTGTTTTCGGTCCTCGACGAGAAGTTTCCTGAACTGAAACCCCACCTGCGCGACGAGGCCGGGCAGGTGCGCCGCTTCATGAATATTTATGTGAATGAAGAAGACATCCGGTTCCTGGGCGGACCGGGTTACGCCTTCCAGGACGGCGATGAAGTATTACTGGTGCCGTCGATTGCTGGCGGAGCGAGTTAGTCCTCGGCGCTTGTCCTTTCGGATCCAGTCGGGTGCACTTCCTGCCAGGTTCTGCAATAATCTATCTAACTAACTGGTTAATTAAGCATGGCTCAACTCTTCCGTCATCGCCATCACACTCCCCGCATGGGTTCCCGCGGGCAGCCGGAGGAGAGCCGTGCCGCCATTCTGCAGGCGGCGGCGAAGGAGTTTGCCGAACTCGGCATTGCCGGAGCCCGCACCGACGCCATCGCACGCGAGGCGCGCGTCAACAAGGCGCTGCTCTATTACTACTTCACTGACAAGGAAACGCTTTACGGCGCGGTGCTCGACGACGCGTTCTCCGGGATGAAGTCCAGAGTTTTCGAAGTGCTCGACAGCGACCTGCCGCCGCGCGAGAAAATCATGGCGTACGTGGGCGCGTATTTCGATTTCATTGCCTCGAACCAGATTTATCCCAAGCTGATGCAGCGCGAGATGATGCGGGCGCGCGAAGGTCATTCCGAGCACATCGACAGACTGGTCAAGACCTACTTTCAACCGATCTACAAGCGGGTAGGCGAGCTGTTGCACAAGGGAATTGCGGAAGGCGAATTCAGGCAAGTTGACCCGGCGCACTTCATTCCTTCTATGGTGGCGATGATTGTTTTCTATTTCAGCAGCGCTCCGGTCATGCAGCGGATCGTGCATTTCGATCCGCTGACACCGCAGCGCATCGCCGAGCGGCGGGCCGCAGTTCTCGATTTTATTTCCGCAGCGCTGTTTCAGCCCCGAGTCAACGCGCCGCCGCCGTTACGAAACTCAGGAGTACGCAAATGAGTGCTCGCAACCGTTTCTTCACTCTTCTCGGCATCATCTTCGTGATGGCCGCGATTTACTATTTTTTCTCGACCAATCATTCCAAGGATCTGGTTCTGATTGGCACGGTCGACTCGAATCAGGTGATCGTCAGCGCTCAGGTGGAAGGCCGCATTCAGAAGCTGCTGGTGGATGAAGGCACGCCGGTCAAGGCCGGAGATCTGATTGCCGTGCTCGATCCTTCGGAGTTGCAGACGCAGGAAGCCGCGGCAGCGGCGAACATCGCCAGCGTGCAGCACAAGGTTTCCCAGATGCAGCACACCGAGAACTCCACGTCAGGTTCCACTTCAAGCGACGTGGCCAACGCGCGAGCCATGCTCTCATCGGCCAAGGCGCAGCTTCTGCAGGCGAAGGCTGCGCTCGATCGCACCGAGAGCGACAGCCGGCGCATGATCGAGTTGGCCAAGGCCGGCGTGCAGTCCGAGCAAGAGCGCGTCCAAGCCGAAACCAACCTGCAGGCAGCGCAGGCGACCGTGCAGGCGCAGCAGGATCTGGTGAAGGCGGCGGAGGCGAACTTGAACGCCGCCATCGCGCGCACCCAGCAGGCCAACGCGGCGAAGAGCACGGTGCAATCGACTGAAGCGGATCTCAAGAATGCCATCGCGCAAAAGAATCAGGCCGCGGTGCGGCTGGGCTACACCAATGTTTATGCGCCTGTGACCGGCACAGTTTCTGTGCGCGCTGCTCGGCAGGGAGAAGTGGTCAACATTGGCGCGCCGATTGTGACCATCGTCGATCTGACTGACACCTGGGTGCGCGCGGCGATTCCGGAAACTTACGCCGATCACATCGGCTACGGTGACGTGCTGCGCGTCCGGCTGCCGGGCGGAACGATCACCAGCGGCAAAGTGTTTTTCAAAGGTGTGGAAGGCGATTTTGCCACGCAGCGCGATGTGAGCCGGATGAAACGGGATATCAGGACCATCGTGCTGAAGGTGAGGCTGGACAATCCCAAAGGCGCGTTCGTGCCGGGGATGACGGCCGAGGTGCTGGTTTCCCCGGAGCAGATGAAAGGCAACACTCCGCAGAGCGCGGCGGCAGCGGGGCAGCAATGACGGCAGACGTAAATACTAGAGCGAATGGCGGCGGTTCTCCTGCCGCCGGCGCCGAAACGCCCTACGCCATTGAGGTTCAGCACATCATTAAGAAGTACGGCGACTTCACTGCCGTCGACGATGTTTCATTCAACGTGAAAGAGGGCGAGATCTTTGGCCTGCTCGGACCGAATGGAGCGGGGAAGTCGACGCTGATCCGCATGATGACCACGCTGATTCCAATCACCGCGGGGACGGCGCGCATTTCCGGCCACGACGTTGCCAAAGATCCGAATGCCGTGCGGCGAACAATCGGCGTGATTCCGCAGGCGCTGACCAGCGATCTCGACCTTACGGTGGAAGAGAATCTGAGCATCTACGCCAAGCTCTACGACGTGCCGGCAAAAGAGAGAGAACGCTCGATCGATGAATTGTTGGGGTTGGTGGATTTAACCAAGTGGCGCGATGCGCAGACCAAGACTCTCTCGGGTGGCATGCGGCGGCGATTGGAGATTGCGCGCGGGCTGGTGCATCATCCGAAAATATTTTTCCTCGACGAGCCCACGACCGGATTGGATCCGGTATCGCGCGTCGCCGTGTGGGAGATGCTGGGCAATATCAAAAGCCAGCGGCAACTCACGATCCTGATTACCACGCATTACATGGATGAAGCCGACCGGCTCTGTGACCGCATCGCGATCGTGGATCACGGCAAGCTGGTCGCGCTCGACGCTCCGATGGCGTTGAAGGCAAGCGTGCCGGGGTCAAACGTGATTGAAGTACAGTTCGAGAATCCTCCGCCGATTGGGAGCAGCGCCTGCACACGCTCGACAACGTCACCTCTGTGCAGCACGAGGGAGCGGATATGTATCGAATTCTGACCGGCAACGGCTCACGAACAACCACGGAACTGGTGGAAATGGCCGTCCAGGCTGGGGTCGCGGTGAAGTCGCTCTCGGTGCAGAACACCACGCTGGACGATGTGTTCGTGCATTACACAGGCCGCCAGCTGCGCGACGAACTGCAGAAAGCATATGCCTTCACCATGCCGCAGAGCCCGGGGTTGCGGCCATGAAGCGCGCGCGGTTGAAGTCATGAATCGAATGATGGCAATCGTCGAGCGCGAAATGCGCAAGTTCTTTCGTTCTCCGACGCTCATGATGGCGTCGATGATCATGCCCCTGGTGCAGCTGATAATTCTGGGCAACGCATTTGGCGGCAAGATTCGCGACGCCAAAGTTGCGATTGTCGACCAGGACGGAGGCACGCAGGCGCTGAAGATTCGCGAGGCGTTCGACTCGGTTCGCGCCAACATCCGCACTTTCGTGCCGGTTTATTACGACAATGAAAAACAAGCGACGGAAGATGTGCGCAACGGCAAACTTGACGGCGCGGTGATCATCCCGCCACAATTTTCGCGGCGCGTTTATGAAGACAACCATCCACAGATCGCGCTGGTGGTCGATAACAGCGACAACTTCATGAGTTCCGCGCTGGAGTCGGAACTCACCGACCTGACCGCCGCGCTGAACCAGCCCACGGTCGAGCCGCGCATCCTGCAGCAGACCGCGCTTGAGGTAGTCGAACTTTATCCGTATATCGAATACATGAAATATCTGCTGCCCGGCTCGCTGACTCTGGCAATGTTTGTCTCGGTGATGATTGGCGGCGGCATGCTGTATATCGACGATAAAGCGCGCGGCGTGCACGAAGGCTATCTGGTCACCCCCATCACCAAACTTGAACTGGTGCTGGGACTCAACCTGGCGGGCGCGATCAAGGCGGTTATGACGGGCGTGATCATTTGCGTGGTCGGGGCGCTGATCTCCGGGGTGAGCACAATTTTCAATCCGGTCACGATGTTCGGGCTGCTGGTCATGATCGTGCTGACGTCGCTTGCGTTCAACACCATGATGTTTCTGCTGATGGTGCGCATCGAAGACCCGCTGGTGCCGCGAGCCATGTTCGGCATTCTGAATACGCTGCTGTTCTTTCCCAGTGGCGCAATTTATCCCATTCAGGCATTCCCGCCCTGGCTGCGGGCGATTGCAAGGGTTGACCCTTTTACTTTCGCCGTGGATGGCTTCAAGTGCCTGCTGTTGAAAGAGACGACACTATCGGCGGTGTCGGGCGACATGCTGTTCCTGACGGTCTTTGCGGCGGTTACGCTGGGAGTTGCCATTCCGCTGTTCAAGCGCACGCTGTAAATAAAGATTGAGTAATTGGGAAATTTGGCGATTGAGTAATTGTTTGCGGTGCGCTGTCGCAAGCGCCTTTGCACCGAGCGCTCGACGTTCAATGCCCAATCTCTCAATCGCCAAATCACTCAATTCTCTCTGGAACTTTTGACATGTGGAAAGCGTCCGGTATTCTAGACAGGTATGACGCTACTGGACGCGAAGGAGTACCATCCCGAAAAAGAGCGGAAGCGAAGAGCCCGGATCATTTCCGCAATCGTTCTTGTGCTGCTTCTAGTTTTCGGCATCTGGTGGAACCGCTTCTGGCCGGAAACGCACGTCGCGGAAAAATTCTTTTCGGCCCTGCAGAAACAGGACTTCGAAACCGCCTACGGCATCTACTATCACGATCCGGAATGGAAGCAGCATCCGCAGAATCACGCGCAATATCCGTTCAGCGAATTCTGGCGGGATTGGGGTCCAGGCGGCCAATGGGGCGTCGTCAAGCGCTTCAAGATTTACGGCTCGAGCAACTGCCCCGGCGGCGGAAGCGGCGTGGTCGTCGATCTGATCGTGAACGATCGCGCGCAACACGCCCAGTTGTACGTGGACAAATCGGACAAGACGATCAGCACGCCGCCCTGCGATCTGGAATTTCGCTGAAGTGTGGATAGCTCCGCAGTTCTCGATGCTGTGCAGATTGTTTCGTTTTGATGTACGCTTCACCCAAAGCCTGTGTCGCACGAAGGTGGGATTTTCGGGGTCGGGCGGGAATTCGGAGGTCTAAATGTTTAAGTCGTCTTGCACGCTGACAACGGCATCCCTTCTGCTCCTGGTTGGCTCTTGCCTTAGTCAGGATAAAGGAGGAGTCGATCAGAGGGTAGCGCTGCCAGAGGCGCAGAAGATCCTTAGCGGGGAGCGACGTTCGGGATCGCTTGAGTATTGGGGCTTCTGCAACCCCGATAAAGGATGGCCCGATTTCCCAGAGCCTCGACCCGTTTCAGGCCGCAAGGGCTCTGCTCTTGACGTTCTTCAGGAGATGTTCGCCGACGATCCGAAGATGCGGGTTATCCAAGAGCGTGACGGAAAGATTCGCATGGCGGAGACTGATGTTCCGCACGATTTCCTTGATGTCAAAATCCACCATCTATCATTCTCTGTGCCCTATGCGAGCGGGGCAACCGCTCACAGCGGAGCAATGGCTGTGTACGTTCTCCTGAACGCGCCGGAGGTAATAGCCTTCATGGAGCAGAACATCGGACGAAACGTAGCCTGGGAGGGCTGGGGTATGCCCGGCCAGATCGTCCTCGACGGGCCGAGCGTGCCCGAGTTGAACGACGTGACTGTGGAGCAGGCGCTGGATTCTGTGCTGCAAACCTTTCCTGGGTTTTGGTTCTATCAGAATTGCCGCGACGACCCAAAGGGAAGACGGAAGATCTCCGTCGGCTTTGTCCAAAACTTACCGCCGGTTAGCAACGATTCCCCCCCGAAAACAGAATGATTTTCGGGTAATCCGGCCAGTTGAAAACCGCGATCTGGAATTTCGCTGAACTGATTTCGCTAACTGCCGGCTGCGGCCCTGATTTCGAACTGCTGCAACGTCTTGGCCAGAGACGCCTCGTCGCCAACATTCAAACAAGTCTTCGTCCGGTCAATCTGCCGCATCAGGCCGCACAGAACTTTTCCCGGACCGATTTCGACGAACGTCTCGACGCCCTCCGCAATCAACAGGCGCATGCACTGCAACCACTTCACCGAGCCCGTGACTTGAGCCACGAGCGTCGAGCGCGCCCGCAGTTCGTCGGTGACCAAAGACGCTTCCACATTGCAAGCGACGGGGTACACCGGCTGCTGAGTCTTCAACGCGTTCAAGTCCGCTTCCAATCGGTCTTGCGCAGGTTTCATCAGCGAACAATGGAACGGCGCGCTCACGGGCAGCAATTTGGCGCGTTTCGCTCCACGCCCATCGGCCAACTTCACCCCGCGCTCCACCGCCGCTGTGTTGCCGGAGATCACGATCTGCTCGGGAGAATTAATATTCGCGGGAGAGCAGACTTCTCCTTGCGCCGAGTCCTGGCAAACCGCGGCCACCTTCTCGAGTTCCATGCCGAGGATCGCCGCCATGGCGCCCACTCCGACCGGGACCGCCTCCTGCATATATTTTCCTCGATCGCGCACCGTCCGCACGGCATCGGCAAAGCTCATCGTCCCAGAAGCCACGTGCGCCGAGTATTCACCCAGGCTGTGGCCCGCCACAAAGCTCGGCCTGGGGATGCGGCACTCAAGAACTCTCAAGGCCGCGATTGACATGGTGAGAATTGCCGGCTGGGTGATCTCTGTGAGCCGCAATTGCTCTTCCGGTCCCTCAAAGCATACTTGCGACAATTTGTAGCCGAGCGCTTCGTCGGCTGCTTCAAACGTCTGCCGCGCGATGGGATACTTCTCGGCAAGATCCTTGCCCATGCCCACGGCCTGCGATCCCTGGCCAGGAAAAATGAATGCGATCTTTGATGCAATCTTTGATGTATCGACGCCGTGCCCGTTGCTTGATTCTGTCGTCATCTTGTTTGCGCGAGAATTCAGTGAACCGGCGAGGCTTCCACTTCTGCCGGCGCGGGGCGAAGCCTGGCCAGTCCCTGCTCGATCGACTTATTAATGTTCCGTTCGGAGGACTCCGCGGCCACCCGCACCGCATTCTTGATGGCGTTCGCGTTCGACGAACCGTGCGTGATAATGCACACGCCCTTTACGCCCAGAAGCGGCGCGCCGCCGTATTCGGTGTGGTCGATGCGCTTTTTGAAATCCGAAAATGCGCTGCGCGAAAGCATGTAGCCCACCTGCGCCGTGATGGTGGCTTTCAGCGATTCTTTTAGAACGGTGCGCACAAGGTTCGCCACGCCCTCGGAAATCTTGAGCGCCACGTTGCCCACGAACCCGTCGGCGACAATCACATCGACGCGGCCATTGAACAGGTCGCGGCCCTCAACGTTGCCCACAAAGTTCAAGGGCAGCCGCTTCAATAGCTGGAACGATTCGCGGGTCAGCAGGTTGCCCTTGGTATCTTCTTCGCCGATCGAGAGCAACCCTACACGCGGCCGTCTCCCCGCGCCAAACATGGAGCGCCCGAACATGCTGCGGAAGTAAATCTCGCCCATCACCGCGAACTGTTCCAGATTATGCGGCTTGCAATCTACATTTGCTCCGACATCGAGCAGAATCGCAGCCGTTCCCGGAGCCGTGGGAAAAACCGCCGCCAGCGCCGGACGGTCCAAGCCGTGCAACGCTCCCAGCACCATCTTGGCCGTGGCCATCGCGGCGCCGGTGTTGCCTGCAGTGACGAAGCCGGCCGCGCGTCCTTCGCGGACCAGCCGCAACCCCACGCGCATCGACGAGTCGCGCTTGGCGCGCACCGCCTGCACCGCCTTGTCTTGCATGGAAATGACTTCGCTGGCGTGGACGATTTCGAGCGGCAGTCGCGCCGCCGACGGGTGACGTTCCAACTCCGCTTTGATCGTGGCTTCCGGACCGACCAGCAGCACGCGCACGCCGTAATTCCGCGCGGCATGAATCGCGCCTTCGATCTCAGGCTTGGGAGCCCGGTCCGAACCCATCGCATCCAGCGCAATCACGCTAGGCATGGTGGCAGGAAATTAGCTGGCTTCCTTCACTTCCACTACTTCGCGGCCTTTGTAGTAGCCGCACTTGACGCAAGCGCGATGCGGCATCTTCTTTTCGTGGCAGTTCGGACACTCGGAGAGAGAATGGCTCTTCAGCGCATCGTGCGCCCGCCGGGTCGAGGTGCGCTTCTGAGAATGTCTTCGTTTCGGATTCGGCATGGTCTATGAATTCCTCTCGCTAAGGCTCTTCAGCCCCGCATGAATCAAATTCAGTTTGATTGTCATCCTGAACAAGCGTTCTTTGCGCAATGTAAAGATCTGGGCGAGCCGCGGGGTGTTGCCTGCCATGAGCAAGCGCAGCGCGCCGATGGGGTCGCGTTCTTTGCGACACAATAATAGCGCGTTCGGCTCGCTTCCTTATCCTAATGCGCCAGCTTGCCGCGGATTTCCTTCAACGCCGCCCACCGCGGTTCCTCCACCGTCACGGCGCACGAGCACTGCCCCTCGTTCAGATTCTGGCCGCAGTGCGGGCACAATCCCTTGCAATCTTCGCGGCACGTGACTTTCAACGGGACTGCCAACAGCACCTGCTCGCGCACCACATCATCGAGCAGAATTCCCTCGCCTTCATAATAGCTGATCTCGGCTTCCGCGTCGGTCACCGATATTTCGTCCCGCCCAGCATCGGCGCCCTGCGGACGATATAACAGGTCGAACTCCCGTTTCACATCCTGAGTAATAGGTTCCAGACAGCGCGCGCAGTTCGTCTCCAGGCTGGTCGCCAACCTGCCCCCGATGCGTATGTCTTGGATTATCTTGTGCTTGCCGTGATGCTCCTCGACCAGGTCCGCCCGCCCGCTGCTTTCGATCGGCGTCACCTGGCGGTAATCAGTTCCCAGGTCGAGCACGCCCGGCGCGAACTTCTCCGCAAATTCTACGGGATGAAGCTCTAAATCTTTGATTTCGAAGAACATCGGAAACCTCCGCGCCCCGTCCAGTTGCCGCCCCAGGCTCGCGGAAGCGCGCCAAGACGGCGCAAGTACCGCAAGGAGCAAGAATTAAGCATAAAGGCTGATAGAAAGCAGTGTCAAGGCGGGGTCGATGACTCTGCCCCGGACGCTCTTCAATCCGCAATCAACAATTCGCCATCAACAATCGGCATTGCCCTCACCGGCTGTACTGATTCCTCTTCTTATCCGCATGCCGCTCCAGCCCAAACTGAATCAGACTGTCGATCAACTTCGAATACTTCAGCCCCGAAGCCGCCCACAGCCTGGGATACATGCTGATCGCGGTGAATCCCGGCATGGTGTTGATCTCGTTCAAATAAATCTTCCGCGCCTTCCCCCCGCTCTCCTTAGACGACCCAGGCTCCATCAGAAAATCCACGCGCGCCAGTCCGGAGCAGTCCACCGCTTTGAAAGATCGCACAGCCAGTTCCTGAACTTTCTTCGTCTCCGCCTTGGTGAGCTTCGCCGGAATGATCAGCTCGGAACCTTCGTCGAGATACTTCGCGTTGTAGTCGTAGAACTCCTTGACCGGAACAATCTCACCGGGGATCGATGCGACCGGCTCGTCGTTGCCCAGTACCGAGCACTCGATCTCACGCGCTTTATTCTTCTCTCCGCCCACGCTCTGCTCGATGACAATCTTGCGGTCGAACTTCGCCGCTTCCTCAATCGCGGGGCCGAGTTCCTTGCGGTTGTGCGCCTTGCTGATCCCGACCGACGATCCCAGGTTCGCCGGCTTCACAAACACGGGATACTTCAGCTTGCTCTCCACGAGCTTCTGAACTTTCTTCGGCTCGTGTTCCCACGCACTGCGCAGAATCGTGATGTGCTTCACGATGGGCAGGCCCGCGGCGATGAACAAAGATTTCATAATGTCTTTGTCCATGCCCGCAGCCGAACCCAGCACGCCCGCCCCCACATAAGCAATGTCGGCCAGTTCGAGCAGACCCTGAATGGTTCCGTCTTCGCCGAAGGTGCCATGCAGCACGGGAAAGATTACATCGACGTTGATGGCGCGATCGCTGGCACGACGCGTGAGCGCGGCGTCGGTCTGAAACGGCACGAGTCCGCTCTGCCGGTGCACCGGCTCCGGCGGCACCACCACCGACTCGCCTTGAGCCAGCACCGCTGCGGCCTGAGTAGTTTCAGGATCGCCGGCCCGCAACTGGCGCGGCTCGAGCACCAGTTTGCCCTGCAGCAGATTCTCAGCGTCCCCCGCAGTCAGCCAGCGGCCGTCCTTGGTGATGCCGATAGGCACGACCTCGTATTTATCCTTGTCGATGGCCTGTAGAACCGACGCAGCCGAGAGCAGCGAAACCTCATGCTCCCCGCTGCGCCCGCCAAAGAGAATTCCCACTCGAAGCTTTTTCATAAGCCTTTCACAGAATCTTCTTCCCAAACGCCGACAGTGCCAACTCGACCGCCAAGTCCGCGGTCCGGTTGTGCTCATCAATCACAGGATTCACTTCGACGATCTCGAAACTCAGCATGCGCCCGTGATCGGCAATGATTTCCATGGCCAGGTGCGCTTCGCGATAAGTCGCGCCGCCGCGCACCGGAGTGCCCACCCCGGGCGCGTCTTCGGGATCGATCCAGTCCATGTCGAGCGAAATATGGTAGCCGGCGGTCCCGCGTCCAGCCATGCGCAAGGCTTCTTCCATCACCGTTCGCATGCCGCGCTCGTCGATGTCGCGCATGGTGAAAACGCCAATGCCGGCGCGGCGCACATTTTCTTTTTCAATCGCATCAATGTCACGCACCCCCACCAGCACGCAGTTCTCCGGCTTCACCTTGGGAGAAAAATCGAAGATGTTCGCGAGTTCCGCCGGACCCAGCCCCATCAGCGCCGCCAGGGGCATCCCGTGCACATTGCCGCTCGGCGAACTCTCAGGCGTATTGATGTCGGTGTGCGCGTCGATCCAGATCAGCCCGATCCGCTGGTTCTGCCGGCGATAAAACTCCGCGACGCCCGACACCGTGCCCGCCGCCATCGAATGATCGCCGCCCAGCGCCAGCGGAATCTTTCCCGCTTCGAGCGTCTTGATCACCAGTTCCGCATGCTTGGTGCAGGTTGCCGTGATTTCCTTCAAATACTTGGCGTGGGTGTCGCCTTCTTTTTTCTGCTCAGGGATGGCCACGGCAACGTTGCCCCCGTCTTCAACTTCATGCCCCAGCGCCTCCAGACGCGCCTCAAGCCCCGCCACTCGGACGGCCGAGGGCCCCATATCAACGCCGCGCCGGGACTGACCCAAATCAAGCGGCACGCCAATCACCCGAATCTTCCGGGGAACAATATTGGTGGTGCTTATGGAAGTCGTCATATAGTCCGGATATGCTCGGTTCAGTCCTTGAATTCCTTATTCACCGCCGAGGTCGCCGAGCGCGCGGAGTCAGGAAAGTCATTCACAATTCTTTTCAAGCCGTTCTTGAGAACCCGGACGTGAAAGTTGATAAGCAAGCCAACTCGCTTACCAGAAAGGCGAAGATAAGAAAGAAGCTGCGCGTCATGAATTGGAGCTAGCTGGTCGACAGCCTTGATCTCAACCACGACCGAATCTTCAACTACAAGGTCCAGACGATATCCGCAGTCGAGCCTCACGTCCCGATACACCACCGGCAAGGGCTTTTGCGCTTCGATTTTGAGACCCATTTCTCGAAGTTCGAACGCCAAACAGGTCTCGTAAGCAGACTCTAGGAGTCCTGGCCCTAACCGTCTATGTACCTCGATTGCCGCCCCGATGATCCGCCGCGTAATCGAATCAAGTCTGTCTTTCTCTTCCATTCTCGGCGCTCTCCGCGAACTCGGCGGTAAATGCCTTAGGGGTACAGCCGGTGCAGCATCCGCGGAAACGGAATCGTCTCGCGCACATGCTCAAGCCCGCAGATCCATGCCACCGCGCGCTCAATCCCCATACCAAAGCCGCCGTGCGGCACGCTGCCATACTTGCGCAAATCCAGATACCATTTGAACGCTTCTTCCGGCAATCCGTGTTCGCGAATGCGTTGCACCAGCAATTCGTAGGAAGCCGTGCGCTGCGAGCCGCCAATAATTTCGCCATGGCCTTCCGGCGCCAGCACGTCGACGCACAGAGCCAACTCCGGCCGCTGCGGATCAGACTCCATATAGAACGCCTTCACCTTTGCCGGGTAACGATGCACCATCACCGGCTTGTCGAATTGTGCCGAAAGATAAGTTTCATCGGGCGAGCCCAAGTCGCCGCCCCATTCGAATTTTGTTTCCAGCGCGCCATTGGCGTGGCCTTCCTGCAGATTCTTCACCGCTTCGTCGTAACTGATTCGCGGGAAAGGGCGGCACGATTTTTTCAAGCTTCGAAATGTCGCGGCCAATTGCCTGCAGGTCTACGCGCCGCCGCTCCAGGCAGCGCTTCACCACGAAACTGATCAGCCCTTCGGCCAGATCCATCAGGTCATCGAGTTCCGCATACGCAACTTCCGGTTCGACCATCCAGAACTCGGTAAGGTGACGGCGCGTCTTCGATTTCTCCGCGCGGAACGTTGGGCCAAACGAATACACCTTGCCCAGCGCCATCGCGGTTGCTTCGATATAAAGCTGGCCCGACTGCGTCAGGTAAGCCTGCTCATCGAAATAATCCACAGGAAAAAGTGTGCTCGTGCCTTCGCAAGCCGCCGGAGTAAGAATCGGCGGATCGGTCAGCGTGAATCCGCGCTCGTCAAAAAAATCCCGCACCGCTTTAACAATCTCCGCCCGCACCCGCAGAATCGAAGCCTGCCGCTGCGATCGCACCCAGAGATGCCGGTGCTCCATCAAGAAATTCGGTGCCGTGCTCCTTCGGCGTGATGGGGTAAGGGTCGGACTCCGGCACACGCTGCACTACCTGCACGTTCGTCACATCGAGCTCGTAGCCGCCGGGTGCGCGCTTATCGGCGCGAACCTTGCCCTCGACGATCACGCTCGACTCCTGCGTCAGCGTCTTGATCGCCTCAAACACTTCCGGCGTAACGCCGTTCTTCGGCACCACGCCCTGGATCACGCCCGAGCCGTCGCGAAACTGCGGGAACAACAGCTTCCCACTCTCGCGCAGGTTATAGAGCCAGCCGCGCATGGTGACCGACTGCCCTTCATGCTTCCCGATCTCCGCAATAGTAGTGACAGGTGACATATGAATTTGTGGTTAGTAATCGGGTAATTTCAAATCTCAAGTTCGCAAGGTTTTAAATTTCCCAATTGCAAAATTACCCAATTACCAAATGTCTACGCTTTCCAGCTTCTCAAACGTCTCCCCCAGCTTCTCCAGCGGATTCACCTTCTCGTCTCCCTCCAGCTCCAGCAGCAAGGGCGGATCTGCGGAGCGGAGCGCAGCAACTCCATCGCTTCTTTCCAGTCGATGGTTCCCTGCCCCGGCCAGAGGTGCGAATCTTGAACTTTGGCGTTGTCGTGAACATGCGTCGACCAGACCTGCTTCCGCACAATCTCGAAGGCCTCGCGCACCGAACTCATCATGTGAGCGTGTCCGAAATCGAAGCATATTCCGACATCTTCGAAGTGCGCGCTATGGATCATCTCCATGAGCTTGTCCGGCGTGGAAAGATCGTTGGGAATATTTTCCAGCAGAATGCGCACGCCCAGCGGCTTGGCGAACGCGCGCAGGTGCTCGATCGAGGTCATCGCCGATTCGAACTTCTTCTCGCTGAAACTCTCATTGGGCAGACCAAGATGCTGCACCAGAAAGCGGAACGGAATCTGCTCTGCGATCTCCAGCGCCCGCTTTACCTCATCCATCGCCTCCACCAGTCCCGCGCGGTCTGTGGACGCTAGGTTT
>CAVYVQ010000019.1:0-14175 GCA_963771895.1 uncultured Acidobacteriaceae bacterium
GACAGCTTTCCCAACCGCGTGACTCCGGAGATTCATCGCAACATTCTTCAGGCGGCTCGCGACGCGCACATGAATATGGTTCGTGAATGGGGCGGCGGTTACTACGAGTCCGACGATTTCTACGATATCTGCGATGAACTCGGCATTATGGTGTGGCAGGAATTCATGTTCGGCGGCGACATGGTTCCCGGCGACGTGCCCTTTCAGGAAAATGTCCGGCAAGAGGCCATCGACCAGATCAAGCGTCTGCGCGATCATCCCAGCATCGTGATCTGGTGCGGAAACAATGAGGTCGAAACTGGATGGTATCACTGGGGCGATCGCCAGGAATTCAAAGAGTCGATCTCTGCCGGAAACCCGCGACCGCGTTTGGCAGGATTACGTGATTCTGTTCGCCGACATCCTTAAGAGCGCGGTCACGCAATATGCCGATCCCACGCCCTACACGCCCAGCTCTCCCAGCGCCAACTTTGAGGAAGTTCCCGACAATCAGCACAACGGCGACATGCACTACTGGCAGGTCTGGCACGCGCAAGCGCCGGCCTCGGACTATACCCTGCAATTTCCGCGCTTCATGACGGAGTACGGATTTCAGTCTTTTCCCGAGATGCGCACCATCCGCAGACGTTTGCCAACAGCCCGAGGACTTCGACATTCGTTCCACCGTCATGCAGGCGCATCAGAAGAACAAGGGAGGAAATGAGCGCATCTTGACTTATATGCTGCGCGAATACTGGCAGCCGAAGGATTTCGCTTCATTCGTTTATCTCAGCCAGGTGCAGCAGGCGGAGATCATCAAAATTGGCGCCGAGCACTTGCGCCGGCAGCGGCCGCGCACCATGGGTTCGCTCTACTGGCAGTTGAATGACTGCTGGCCGGTGGCTTCCTGGGCCAGCATCGATTACTACGGCCGTTGGAAAGCCCTGCATTATTATGCCCGCCGCTTCTACGACGACGTGCTGATCTCGCCCTTTTTGCACGACGACAAAGTGGACGTATACGTTGTATCAGACAAACTCCAGCCACTTTCCGCGATGATCCACACGCGGCTGCTCGATTTCTCCGGAACCGTTTGGCTCGATCACAAGAAAGACATTCAGATCCCCGCGCAATCGAACGCGATTTACTTCACTGTCGATAAAGCGGCCCTCGCGGCAAAGGCTGACTTGCGCAAGAGCTTCCTGGTGTTTGATCTGGAAGTGGCCGGGAAGAGAGTGTCCAGAAACCAAGTCTTCTTCGATGTGACCCACAACCTGGAATTGCCGACCAAGCTCAGAATTGAAACGACTCTAAGCAAGACCGGCGAAGATTACACCGTCACGTTGCAGACATCGCAACTCGCCCGAAGCGTTTACCTGTTTTTCGGAGACCTGAATGTTCAAGTGTCGGAAAACTATTTCGACCTGCTTCCAGCAGAGCCTGTAACAATTCGTCTTAAGTCTTCCGCAAGCCTGGACCAGCTGAAAGCTGCGCTAACGCTAACGTCTCTCATGGACGCTTTCGCAACAAAGTAACCGCGACCGCTTGAGGCGGGACATTAGATTTGGAACTCTCGCGCAATGCCAGCCCCGTAAACCAGCGTGAGATAATGGGGCCACTGCGCGGCCCCGTAGCTCAGTTGGATAGAGCAGCGGTTTCCTAAACCGTTGGTCGGCGGTTCGACTCCGCCCGGGGCCTCCATGATTTCGGCCGCTCGCGTGGTTACTATCGATTGGCCGGTTCCGGTTTTCGGGTTGCTGCACTAAATGTTGTGCTATAATGGCTTTCAACGCTACTGCCACGGTTTGCTCGTGACGCGGTGATCCTGTTGGATCAAGATTCATCTCCGCTTTTCCTGCCCGCCGTTTATTCAGCGTCAAATCAAAATAAGAAGAGCGGCATGGGAACTCACCACACGTGTATAAATCAGGCCCCTCCAGAAAGAACAATTACGAATGACAAGTTTTACGGAAATACCGCTATCTTCTGCTTTGCAGCAGAGGCTTGCGACGGCTCAATTCATTATCCCTACGCCGATTCAGGCGCAGGCTATTCCTTATGCCCTTGAGGGCAAAGACGTGCTGGCTACGGCGCAGACCGGAACCGGCAAGACGCTCGCATTTCTGATTCCGATCATCGAAATGCTGCAGCGCGAACCTTCGCAAAAAGTACGAGTGCTGCTTTTGCTGCCAACGCGCGAGCTGGCGATTCAGGTCAACGAAGAATACGGAAAACTACGTGGCAAGGGACTATCGAAGGCGGCGTTGGTAATCGGCGGCGTCTCCGAGAAGGGGCAGATTCAGGCGGTGCGCGCTGGGTCGAGCCTGGTGATCGCAACCCCCGGGCGTTTGCAGGATTTCATCAGCCGCAGGCTGATTGACCTGCGTGAAGTCAAGATCCTTGTGCTTGACGAAGCCGACCGCATGCTGGATATGGGCTTTCTGCCCGCGATCCAGCGCATCCTGGCGATCCTGCCGCAACGCCGGCAGACTTTGTGCTTCTCGGCCACGATGGAGCAATCCGTCGCTGGACTGGTGAACGATTCCATGCGCGATCCCGTGCGCGTGGCGGTTGGTTCGGTGCTGAAGCCGGTGGAAAGCGTCCGGCTGCAGGCTTACGAAGTGCGTCCGGCCGAGAAACCCGACGTGCTGCGGCAGTTGCTTTACGCGGAGAAGGGACAGACGCTAATTTTTGCCCGCACCAAGCGCGGCACGGAACGGCTGGCCAAGGAACTGGTTCGCGAAGGCTTTTCCGCGGCAATGATTCACGGCGACCGCTCACAATCGCAACGCAATGGAGCGCTTAGTGGATTTCAGCAGGGCCGCTTTCAAGTCCTGGTCGCCACCGACGTAGCCGCTCGCGGCTTGCACATCGATGACGTGGCGCATGTGATCAACTACGACCTGCCCAAGATGGCGGAGGATTTCATCCACCGCGTAGGACGGACTGGGCGTGCCGGATCGGAAGGGCTGGCTACCAGCTTAGTGGCGGGAGGCGAGGTCATCGAATTGCGCCATATCGAGCGCACGTTGAAACTGAAAATCGACCGCAAGCAGGTGGATTGGGCGAATGCAGGACGGTCCGAGCATGTCGTTCAAAACACACTCGCCAGCCGAACGCTGACGAAGTTGCCCGGCGAGGTATTCGCATAACGAGTGAACGCGATTGGTGAGCAAGTCGAAGGGGCGCGTCCTAAGGACGCGCCCCCAGATTTTTGGATCGATTTATTTGTGCTTGTTAGTTTGGACCGAGCGTTCTACGGCTCGGTCTTTTCCGGTTCGCGTTCACGGGGAATGCTGGAAATATCGGCATCGTCTCCTAGTTGAAACAGCGCCGCTTGCTCGGCAGCATGCCTTTGCAATTCATCCAAGTCCAGTTCGTTCGAATCGCCCGGCGTCCCCAACGGTTCGTCTTTGCGCTGAATGCGGCGTTCGGCCTTGTCGCGCTGTTTTTGCTGGCGCGTGTGTTCTTTCTGACGTTTGGTAAAACTCGATCGTCCTCGTCCTGGCATATCCCATCTCCAATCATAAATTGTGACAACTCGGCTGGTGGTTTGCGCTTCGGTCAAGCTCGCGAATCAAGCGGCGGCGGACTGCACCAGACTTCCACCGCGAACTACCGGTCTTGCTGTTCGTCTCATCAATAGCTCATCCGCGCGGATGGAGTTCCGCTACCAGCGGGGTTCCCGGGGCTGACGCGCGTGTCCCTGATAATCGTCGCGGCTGCCGCCCCCTCCACCGCCAAAGCGCTTTCCGCCGCCTCCGCCGCCGCGCGGAGCGTCGGTCTTTGGTTTTGCCTCGTTGATCTTCAGGGCGCGTCCGCCAAGCTCTGTTCCGTTCAAGGCTGCGACCGCCTTGTCCGCTTCCGCTGCATCCGTCATTTCGACAAAGCCGAAGCCGCGGGCGCGACCGGTTTCGCGGTCGGTGACGATGCTGACGCGCTCGACCGCGCCATGCGCTTCAAACAAGCCGCGCAGCTCCGGTTCGGTGGTGCTGTGAGGTAAATTGCCAACATAGAGATTCTTCATAGGAGTTCTTCTCTTTCCGTTGCTTCTGTTGCCGTTTCTGTTGAGAATGTTTCTTGCGCAGCCGTTTCTTCCGTAGCGGTTTGCGTTGCAAGCAAGGGTTGACGAGAGGTTGGTTCGGGTGCGGAATACTGTTCGATCGCTTCCGCCCACCGCGAGGGTCTTGGGGTTTCGCGTATGGCACGGGTTCGCGCCTCGCTAATGGCGCGGACGCTGGAAATTTTCCGGCAGGCTTCCAGGATTCCCCAGCGCTGCGATGCGCCTGGTGAAGCCTGCGCGAGCAGTGCCGCGACCAGCTCCTTGTGCAGGGCGTCCGCATCCGGCTCCGCGGGCGCTTCGTCGGAATGGGGCGCAGCCGCCAGATACTCGGGGCCGCCTACAAAAAAAGCAATTCTCTGCGGAGGAACTGCGCTGCGAAGGTCGGCGCAGAACTTTTCCCGGCTGTCGATTTCCCCGGCCGCGTTGATGAGCACAAGATTGTACAAGTCCGCTCGCCACCAGCAGCGCGCCTCAAGCACATCCGCCGCACAATCCACATCGATGCCGAGTTTCCGCATCACATCGGCGCGCAGATCCCGTTTCGTCCGCGAGCTGTCCAGCAGAAGCACACGCTTCTTCTTGGCTGGAACGCCATCGGGATTCGGCTGCGGCAATGCCATCACAGACGTGGTCACACTACCTTCTCTTTGAGGTTGGCGGGCTTCGGCGGGGCTACAAAGTGTCTCTCCGCCAAGGCCTTCAACATCTTTTCGTTACTCTGGCGGCGGCTGATCTTCTGCCGGCGCCGCCGGTTAAATCTGGCTTTGTCGCCGTTGATTCCGGACATATTTCTCTCCTACCTCAGGGCTGGTTAGGTAAACCCGCAGCCCCGCGCTATTCCTTATAAGTCGATGTTTTGGGATTCAACGAACTCACTTCCAGAGGTTCTCAGGTCTGACACGTCACTCGCCTTTCAGGGAATTTCTCAATCGCGAAGGCGCAACGTGCTGTTCAGGGTGTCTTCGAGGTCAAGACCTTCATTATACGCTGCATTCGCAGATATTGCTGAGGTATTGCGCGCACGTAAGGCACCGCAGGTTGGAAAACTCGCCACCTTGACGCTGATGATTTAGGGCTGCCAAGGGCTGATGGGGTTCGAATTTTTGCAGAGAAGCAGGCAGAGCACGATTATTCCTCCACCTACACCTCCGCTAATCTCGATCCATTTTGGATTCAGGGGATTCCCGGCTGGTTTGGGCCGCGGGGCTTCTCCGCAAGCTGCCGCCTCGTCGCGGGTCGCCTGCTGTCCCTCATGCACGACGGTGGACTGCGAGGAGCTGTTTTCCGGCGTTTTACCCAGCACGCCGCTTTGCGTGATATTCACATCGTATTTGTGGGCCGCAACCTGTACCGCGCCGCTGAAGTCGGCCACGTCGTACTGCGTTCGATCCTTCGAGACGGGCTCGACCTTGATGCAGTTCACGTGCACGCTCATCGACGTCGAGGTTCCCACCGATACGCTTCCATGTTCCAGGGTCAGGTAGTTGCCTTGGAATTTCACCACCGATTGCGGCTGAATCAGAACAGACGATCCTTCGGCGTCGAGATTGGCAACGGAGCCGGGTTTGGTTTCCAGCAAGTCGCCAGAGAAGACAGCCGTCGAGTCCGCCGCCTCAGCGCCGTTCACCCATACTCCGCCTTTGCTGTGCACGATGGCTGCGCCCGTGTCTCCCGCCAGCAGCGACAGCGGACACAGGACAACCATCATCCAGCCAACAGAATTGCGTAAAGCAGACACATTCATAGCTAAACGAAATTTCCACAACGTATCTAGGAGGATCGTAGCGGGAGGGGGTCGGGTCGTCTATTAGCTCTCTGGATGCCGGTCGCGCAAGAATACTTGTGCACTTGCCGTCTCGGCTGCGCCCGGCTTGCGAACTCCGGTATGCTGGGCGGACATGCTTTGATGACTTCTCTTCACCTGTTTCGACAGAAGATGGTTTGATCGAAGATGGTCTGACTTAAGACGGTCTGACAGAACATGCAATCAAATCCTGACGGTAGTCCAGCGATTGAATTCCGCGACGTGGCCTACGCGCTGCCCAAAGGCCGGCAGTTGCTCTCGCAGTTGAACCTGCAAGTGCAACGCGGTGAGACGCTGGTCTTACTGGGACGCAGTGGCTCGGGAAAAACCACCACACTGAAACTGGTCAACCGGCTGTTGACTCCCACCGGCGGGGAAGTGCGAGTGAATGGCGCTCCCATTGCGGAGAGCGACGTCATTCGGTTGCGCCGAAGCATCGGCTACGTCATCCAGGACGTTGGATTGTTCCCCCATTTCAACGTGGAACGGAACATCGGCCTCGTCCCACGAATTGAGGGCTGGCCCGCCGAGCGGATACATCGACGGGTCGAGGAATTGTTGCAGATGGTCGGGCTTGAGGGCCAGATAGCCTCGCGTTATCCGCACCAGCTTTCAGGCGGGCAGCGGCAGCGCGTGGGAGTGGCCCGGGCATTGGCCGCCGATCCGGCAGTTCTCTTAATGGATGAACCCTTCGGTGCGCTCGATGCGCTGACTCGCGATCAACTGCAGCGCGAGTTTCTTTCGCTTCAGCAGCGGCTGGGCAAGACCGTGGTTTTCGTCACGCACGACTTGCGCGAAGCTGTGCGGCTCGCGTCGCGCATCGCTCTCATGGAAGCCGGACGCCTGGTCACGGTTCTTCCGCCGCAGGATTTCTTGCGATCAAGCGATCCTTTGGCTGCTGCTTATGTAAAGGCTTTCGGCGACCGACTGGACTCCGTAGCAAATCGAGGCGCGTCATGAACCTCTTTCACTTCCTATTGCAGAACCACGAACAGGTTCTGGAACTCACCCTGGAGCATTTCTGGTTGGTGGGAGTCTCGACGGTGCTCGCGGTGCTGGTAGGTATACCTTTAGGTATCGTGAGCGCGCACTGGCCAGTATGGAACAAGCCAGTGTTGGGAACCGCGAACATCATTCAGACGATTCCGAGTCTCGCGCTCTTTGGATTTCTGCTGCCTGTGCCGTGGCTCGGCGATCGCGCCGATCGCCTCGCGATTCTGGCGTTGACTCTCTACGCTTTGTTGCCCGTAATTCGCAACACCTACACGGGAATCCGCGGCGTCGATCCTGCCGTGGTCGAAGCCGGACGCGGCATGGGACTCACCGGCCGCCAGCTCCTGTTTCAAGTTGAGTTGCCGCTGGCGCTGAGCGTGATTCTTTCCGGAGTGCGCGTCGCGGTGGTCGTCTCGGTGGGACTTGCCACCATCGCCGCCGCGATCGGTGCCGGAGGCTTGGGCGAGTTCATTTTTCGCGGCCTCGCCATGGTAAACAATCAACTCATTCTGGCGGGAGCGATTCCCGCGGCGGTGATGGCGTTGTCAGCGGATTTCGGCTTGGGATGGTTGGAAAAACGGTTGCGGCCACGATGAAACGGGATCGGCATAGAGGGCATTGCAAACTTTTCGAAGCGGCGCGCTGCCGCCTCGTTTGCCTGGTTCTCGCCGCTTTGGTGTTGTCTTCGTGTGCGTCTTCGCACACTGATCGTATCGTGGTCGGCTCCAAGAACTTTACCGAGTCGCTGATCCTCGGGGAACTCCTGGCCCAGCAGATTGAAGCGAACACGCATTTGAAGGTGGAGCGCCGCTTCTATCTTGCGGGGACTTACATTTGCCAGCAGGCGCTGCTGGCCGGGCGCATCGACCTCTATCCCGAATACACCGGGACGGCGCTGACCGCGATCCTCAAGCAGAAAGTCGGAGGGGATCAGGCGGAAGTCTATCAGCGGGTCAAGAGGGAATACGAAGCACGATTCGGTCTGTCGGTCGGGCCCCCGTTCGGTTTCAACGACACTTTTGCCATGGAAATTCGCGGAGACGACGCGCGCCGCCTGGGCGTTAAAACCTTGTCGCAGGCGGCCGCATTCGCTCCGCAATGGCGAGCCGGATTCGGCTACGAATTCATGGAGCGTCCCGACGGCTACGCCGGGCTGGCCGCCGCTTATGGTCTGCGCTTCGCCGCGCCGCCTCGAATCATGGATCTGGGTTTGCTCGCCCCGGCATTGAAAGATCATCAGATTGATATAGCTGCGGGCAATGCCACCGACGGGCTGATTCCAGCGCTGGATTTTGTCGTTCTTGAAGATGACCGTCACTACTTTCCTCCCTACGAAGCGGTCGCCGTGGTCCGCCAGCAGACCGAGCAGCAGCATCCCGAAGCTGCCCAGGCGGTCGAGAGGTTAGGCGGGAAGATTTCTGATCAGGAGATGCAGCAACTGAATTACGCTCTCGACGGCCAGCACCGCGACGTGAAGGATGTAGCGCACGAATTTCTGCGAAGCAAGGGATTAGTTCACTAAAGCTTGCGTAGAGACAGCCGCCTCGGCTTTCCAGTCGAGCGCAGCGAGGCGTTCTGCGAAGGGACAGCCGGTGGAGCAAGCCTTCAGGCCTGCGTCAAAGGCAAGAATACTGGATCGTGCTTAAGCCCTGAGGTACCCTGCGGAGTCTTGCGGCTCTTAGATCAGATCATGAACTCACCACGCAAAGTAGGCACAGCATTCCGCTTGATAATCACCCGTCCGCTCCTGACTTCGCACCACATCTGCCCGCCGCGCTCCGAAACCTGGCGCGCGTGCAAACTCGTCTTGCCAAGTCTCTGCGCCCAATAAGGTGCGAGTGAGCAGTGAGTCGAACCGGTCACGGGATCCTCCGGGATGCCATAACTGGGTGCAAAATAACGTGACACAAAATCGGCATCATCACCCGGAGCCGTGATCGCGACTCCCGCGGGGTGAAGTTTTTCAAGCAACCGAAAATCAGGCCGAACCAGTCTGACGTGCTCCTCAGCCTCATAGATTGCAAAATAATTGTCTTCGATCTGCACCACAGCGGCGGGAACCCTCCCCAGACCTTCGATCAACCCCGCCGGCGAGGCCGCGGAAATCCACGGCGGAAGCGCGGGAAAATCCATGGCCAGCAAGTCTCCGTCTCGGGAGACCGTGAGCGCGCCACTGAAACGCGTTTCGAAGCGCACCGAGTCGCACCCGGTTTTGAGAATTTCCAACACAACGAATGCGGCGGCCAGCGTCGCGTGTCCGCACAGCTTCACCTCGCAACGCGGCGTGAACCAGCGTAATTCATAGTGATCGCCCGCAGGCACGAAAAAAGCCGTCTCGGAAAGATTGTTTTCGGCTGCGACCGCCTGCAGCAAGCCGTCATCTAACCACCCTGCAAGAGGACAAACCGCGGCCGGGTTGCCCGCAAAAGGCTTGCTGGCGAAAGCGTCTACGTGAAATACCAATAGGGACATTACCCTATGGTACTCGGGCGTTCGTGGCGATAAAATCCCACGCACTTGCGCAAGCCACCACTAGAACGATCCGGTTGCCGCGATTTAGTCCGCGATTGTTTGTCCGCCAAGCACGAGATTGGGAGATCTGAATGTCAGCCACGCAGACCGATTCCGCCATCCGCCACGATTTGATCGAGCAACTCGCGGACGCGCGTCAGCGCACCGACGATCTGTTCGCTGTGGTCAAGCCCGATGTTCTCTATGAACGCCCCATCGCCGAGCGGCACCGCATCATCTTCTATGTCGGACATCTCGAAGCCTTCGATTGGAATCTGTTCCGCGAACGAGTCCTTGGCCTGCAAAGCTTTCACGCGGAGTATGACCGGCTGTTTGCCTTTGGTATCGATCCGGTTGGCGGCGGATTGCCTACCGATCAGCCTTCGGACTGGCCTTCGATCGCCGCCGTGCGGGACTACGTCAGAAAAGTCCGCTCAGTTCTTGACGACAAACTCGGAGACGCGCTGAACCGCTCTCACCTTCTAACCGGCGACGGTTTTCCGCTGAGCACCTTGCTCAAGGTGGCCATCGAGCACCGGCTCATGCACGCTGAAACGCTGGCTTACATGCTGCACCAGTTGCCGCTCGATGGCAAAGTCAGGCAATCGGAATTCTTAATAAGCGCAACTCCGCCCGCAGATCACGGCAGCATCGAGATTCCTGCGGGAGCGGTTGCGCTCGGCCTCGCGCGCGACAGTGATTTGTTTGGCTGGGATAACGAATACGAAGCTCACACCGTCGACGTTCCCGCGTTCGCCGTCGACGGCTACAAAGTGACGAACCAGCAGTACCTTGAGTTCATCAATGCCGGCGGTTACGAAACCCGCGCGTTCTGGGGCGACGGAAAGAACAATGACGACTGGAACTGGAAATCCGCGCAGGGAATTTCGCATCCGGCTTTCTGGAAGCGCAAACACGAAGACAACGACAATCAGTGGCTGTATCGCACGATGTTCGAGGAGATCCCGCTGCCGCTCGATTGGCCAGTCTACGTGAGTCAGGCGGAAGCGAAAGCGTATGCGCGGTGGGCAGGGAAGTCATTGCCTACCGAAGCCGAGTGGCAGCGCGCGGCATACGGCATTCCGCACGGCGGCGAGCGAGCGCATCCGTGGGGAGAACAAGCTCGGGACGCCGCATCCGGCAATTTTGATTTTGCCCGCTGGAGTCCTGCGCCGGTGAACGCGTTTCCCCAAGGCCACAGCGCCTTCGGTGCTCACGGGATGCTCGGCAATGGCTGGGAGTGGACTTCCACCCAGTTCGCTCCATTTCCCGGCTTCAGGCCGTTTCCATTCTATCGCGGTTACTCTGCCGATTTTTTCGACGGCAAACACTTCGTCCTGAAAGGCGGATCATCGCGCACTGCGGCGTGCATGTTGCGGCGCACGTTCCGCAACTGGTTCCAGGCGCACTACCAATTTGCCTACACCGGATTTCGCTGCGTAAGCCACTGAATACAAAATCGCGAGGGAGTTGCCAATATGCTGGTTCAAACCATCACTCCGAACACCACCTATGAATTCGCAGCGGATGTCTGCGCCGGGCTAACCAAGCCGGGACAGAAGGAATTGCTGTCGAAGTATCTGTATGACGAAGTCGGCTCCGCGTTGTTCGAAGTGATCAGCCATCTGCCGGAGTACGGGCTCACGCGCGCCGACGAGCGCCTGCTGCGGCGGCACGGTCGTGACATCGTCGAGCGGCTGGCGACGCCTGTCTCCGTGGCTGAACTGGGCAGCGGCAGCGGCAGAAAAACCCGCCACATCCTCGAAGCGCTTTGCCGCCGCCAGCGCACCGCCTACTATCCCATCGAGATTTCCCCGTCCGCGCTCGCCATGTGCGAACGCGAACTCAGCGACATTGAGTCCATCAGCATCCTGGGTTTCGAGCGCGAGTATCTTGACGGACTGCTGGAAGTGGCCGCGCACCGCTCGGCGGGCCAGCATCTTCTCGTGTTGTTCCTCGGCAGTACGATCGGAAATTTCGATCGCCCCGCCGGCGTTCAGTTTCTCGCCGAAGTGCGCCGCATTCTTCAACCTGGAGACTCGCTTCTTCTTGGAACAGACCTCGAGAAATCCAGCGTTCAATTGCTGCCGGCCTACGACGACGAACTGGGAGTAACTGCAGCCTTCAACCTGAATCTGCTGGCTCGCATCAATCGCGAACTGGATGCGGATTTCGATCTCTCGCAGTTTGAACACGTGGCCAGAATCAATCACGAAGCTCGCAGCGTGGAGATGCATCTGCGGTCCCGGTGCCGCCAGACGGTGCAAATTCCCGCCGCCGAGGTGCTCGTCGAGTTACTCGAGGGCGAAACCATCTGGACCGAAAGCAGTCACAAGTACTCGCCGCAAGAAGTGTTTTCGATGGCTCACACCGCGGGTTTCCGCTGCGAGGCGCAATGGATCGATGAGCAGTGGCCCTTCGCGGAGAACCTGCTGATAGCGGAATAGTCGCGTCTGGCAGCCCGAAGATTTCTTGCCGGCCCACGTGAAGACAGCCGCGTCGGTTGTCCAGCGAGCAAATCGACCTGCACGCTCGCCATCCATTGCAGAGGTGCAACCGGTGCGCTTTACGCTCACGTGAGAATTCCCACATTCTGTGAAGCTCAAGTAAAACTTTGTAAATCGTGCGGTTTGTGAATGCAACGCGCAAATTAACATGTAAATTAATAAGAGATGATGAACGCAACCACTAGCCGCCTCTTGGTGATCGCACTGTGTGCCGCAAGCGCAGCCAGTATCCATGCGCCTTATGGTTATGCCATGCCGCCCAGTCAGCAGACCCAGGGAGTCGCCAGCCGGGCGGTTGCCAAACGAATCGGCGTTATCAAATCCATCAACGGAAACGAGATCACGCTGACCCCGGAATCCGGTCCGGACGTAAAAATTACTGTTCAAGCCGCAACGCAAATCGTCCGTTTTGCTCCAGGCGAGACGAACGTGAATAATGCCACGCCCGTCCAGTTGCAGGATTTGCAAGTTGGGGACCACATTCGGGCCACAGGCTGGGCCGCCGACGATAACCTGCCCCTTCCCGTTTTGAAGATTGTCGTGATGAAGCGCTCCGATCTCGAAGCGCGGCATCAGCAGGACTTGCAGGACTGGCAGAAGCGTGGCGTGGGCGGCCTGGTCGGCACCGTCGATCCTGCGGCGGGAACGTGACCATCGCTGTTACCAGCTTCACGGGGAAGAAGAACATTGTCATTCATAGCTCTAGCGCCACGCTGATTCGCCGCTACGCTTCCGATTCCGTGAAATTTGACGACGCCAAGCCCAGCAGTCTGCAGGAAATTCATCCTGGCGATCAGGTTCGCGCACGTGGCGAACGCAGCGCCGACGGCAGCGAGCTGACTGGCGAAGAGATTGTTTCCGGATCGTTCCGCAATGTTGCCGGCATCGTCAACTCAGTCGATGCAAGTTCGTCGACGTTCAGCGTTCAGGATTTGTTGTCGAAAAAAACAGTGCTCGTCAAAGTGACAGCGGATTCGCAACTTCGTCACCTGCCTCCCGAGGTGGCTCAGCGCTTTGCCGCGCGTATAAAGGGAGGCGCTGGAGGACGCGCCGCTTCTGGGGCCGCTTCGAACCCGGCTTCCGGCCAGACGGCGGCGTCCGGTCAGACTGCGAGTGCAGGCTCTCCCGGGGCAACGTCGGAAGGTGGAATGGGTGCGCCAGGAAGCGGCACGGGCGGACGTCCCGGGGGCACTCCCGATTTCCAGCAGATGCTCACCCACCTGCCCGCGTCGTCGTTGGCTGACTTGCATAAAGGTGACGCCGTGATCCTGGTCTCGACGGAGGGCGCTGCGGGCGTGGGTACCGCGATCCAACTGCTCAGCGGTGTCGAGCCCATTCTGCAAGCTGCGCCGAACGCCGGCCAAGCGATGATGCTTGCGCCCTGGAACCTTGGTGGCCCCTGGGCGACGCCGGGGGCCCATAACTTTGCTCCTGGCACAAACCCAAAGCTGCGTCGAAGGATTTATACCGAGTCTCATGTTCTGGAACGGAATGATGGAATGAAGTTTCGCAATCTTTATTTTGTGCTCTGTTTTGCACTGATCGTTTTGTCGTTGCAATGGTGCGCCGTGCTTGCAATGTCGCAGACAGCCCCAACCGCGGCTGCTTCCGGCAGCTTACGAGGGCAAGTGACCGACCCATCCGGCGCTGCTATCGCCAGCGCCAGCGTCATCATGACACCCGCGGCCACCTCCTCGACTCCCATCAAGACGCAAAGCGACGGGCAGGGCGGGTATGAATTCAAAGAGTTCGCGCCCGGCCAGTACTCATTGACCGTGGTTGCCGAGGGATTCGCTCTCTACGAAAACGACAACGTGGTCGTCACCGTCGGCCAGCCCCTGCGTCTGAATGTCGCGATGAACATCCAGGTGGAGGAGCAAAAGATTCAGGTATCCGACACGGCGCCGACGGTCGATGTGAATCCCGCGAACAACGCCGGAGCCATCATCATTTCAGGGAGGGAACTCGACGCCCTCCCGGACGATCCCGATGAATTGCCGCCGACTTGCAGGCGCTGGCCGGGCCGTCTGTCGGACCCAATGGCGGGCAGCTTTACATTGACGGCTTTACCGGCGGTCAGCTTCCTCCCAAATCGTCGATTCGCGAGATTCGCATCAATCAGAATCCGTTCTCGGCGGAGTACGACAAGCTGGGCTATGGCCGCATCGAAATTTTCACCAAGCCGGGCACCGACAAATATCATGGCCAGCTTCAGATCGGCGGAAACGATTCGGCATTCAATTCGACCGATCCGTTCGCGGGCGCCGAGCCAAATTATTACACCATCCAGTACGAGGGAAGCCTCGGCGGCCCCATCA